>NZ_JBGSHG010000001.1:0-27147 GCF_041752335.1 Acetobacterium sp.
TGCCTGTAACTGTTTTATCAGAAGAGACTGTAAAAGAGGTGTGACAACCATGAATAACGAAAAACAAATTGTGGATGCACTCAGAAAAAGAGGGAACAAAGTAACCCCTCAACGTCTGGTTACCATTGAGGTTCTGATGACCTTCAGGGAGCAGCACTTTAGTGTTGAAGAATTATTCCAGGGTGTTAAACAGCGCAATCCTGATGTGGGAATGTCGACCATTTATCGAACGGTACAAATATTAGAAGAAATGGGACTCATTACCAAACGTAATTTTGATGATGGCTTTGCTCGGTACGAACTCTGTGAGTTGGATGAAAAACACTGGCATCATCACTTGATCTGCTTAAAATGCGGAAAGGTTATCGAAATGCAAGACGATTTCCTGGAAGCTTTGGAAAAAGAAATAGAAGAAAAGAAGGATTTTATGATTATCAATCACGAACTTAAAGTGTACGGATACTGTTCGGATTGTTATGCAATAACGAAAGGAGAATAATTTGACTGAAAACAATAACTTAATAACGACGGAAACCCAACGAATGGAGGTCCGTTCACGATCGCGACGAAAACCGCAACCTCAGAAAAATAAAGACAAACTGAGATTGGTTCCATTGGGAGGCTTAGGTGAAATCGGTAAAAACCTGAACGTCTTCGAATACAAGGACGATATTATCCTGGTGGATTGTGGCCTGAAGTTTCCCGATGATGACATGTTCGGGATCGATATCGTACTGCCGGATTATAATTATATTCTGGAGAATCAGGATAAGGTTAAGGGGGTTGTCATTACTCATGGGCACGAAGATCATATTGGCGGGCTTGTTTATCTGCTGAGAAAGATCAACATCCCCATTTATGCCACCAAATTCACCATGGGTCTGATTGATAAAAAGCTCAAAGAGCATGGTTTGTTAACCAAAACCACTCGAATTATCGTTAAGCCCAAAGATCGGATTGATATCGGCGAATTTAACGTTGAGTTTATTCGCGTCAATCACAGTATTGCTGATGCAGTGGGACTGTGTATCAAATGTGCGGCAGCTACCGTTGTCCACACCGGCGATTTTAAAATAGACTACCATCCAATCGGCGGCGAAGTAATCGACTTGCAACGATTTGCCAAAATTGGATCACAGGGTGTTGATCTGCTGATGTCAGATAGTACCAATGTTGAAGGGGCCGGATTCACACAATCTGAGAGTACGGTTGGGCCAACACTTTTCAATTTGTTCAGAAATGCCAAAGGACGAATTATCGTTACAACATTTGCCTCTAATGTTCATCGACTCCAGCAGGTGATTGATGCAGCGGTAGAATATAATCGAAAGGTTATCATTTGTGGACGAAGTATGGAAAATGTCAGCGAAGTGGCAATGGATTTGGGTTATATGAAAATGCCCCCAAATGTACAGGTTCAGTTACGTGACATTAATAAGTATAAAGACAAAGAATTAGTGATTATTACCACCGGAAGCCAGGGAGAACCGATGGCCGCCCTGGGACGAATGGCATTAGGAGAGCACCGTCATCTGACCATCAAAAAAGAAGACCTCGTTGTCATTTCGGCATCCGCTGTACCGGGAAATGAAAAGATGGTTTCAGAGGTTATCAATAAATTAGTGGAATTGGGATCTGATGTTGTTTATGGGGGATTCGCTGAAATTCATGTTTCCGGTCATGCCCGACAAGAAGAACTGAAACTGATGATTACCCTGGTCAGACCAAAACATTTTCTTCCGGTTCATGGGGAAAGTCGGATGTTGATGAAACATGTGGAACTGGCGCAAACCGTTGGCATGAAAAAGGAAAAGACCTTTATTGCCGAAAATGGAAATATCCTCGAAATCGATAAACGCAGTGTCCAAATTGTTGGGAAAATCCAGGCCGAACCGGTTCTGGTTGATGGACTGGGAGTCGGTGATATTGGTAATATCGTTCTGAACGATCGGAAACGATTGTCAGAAGACGGTCTTTTCATTGTAGTTTGTACCATGCATAAGGGTAAAGCGATTTCAGGACCAGATATTATCTCCCGGGGATTTGTTTATGTGAGGGAATCAGAAGAACTCATTAACAACGCTCGGGAAGAGGTAAAGAAAGCCTTGATATCTTGTGAAGAAAAGGGTATTATAGACTGGAATTCCATCAAAAATGTAATCCGTGAAAGCCTGTTTAAGTATCTCTATGCAAAAACACAGCGGAAACCAATGATACTGCCCATATTGATGGAAGTATAAATTAAATCAGGCGATTGTTTAAGACAAATATCGTTAACAGTTGCCGATCAAATTCTAAAATTAGGAGTAAGGCATGAACGTATATGATGAAGCCAATAATCTGGCACGAGCACTCAAAGAATCAACCGAATACAAGAATTTTTTAGCAGCAAAAGAAAAACTGGAACAAGATCAGGAAAAGTATGAAATGGCCAAGGACTACATGCGTAAGCAGATGGAAATTCAATCGTTTCAAATGCTCGGAAATGAGTTGACTGAAGAGCAGATTACTGCTTATAATGCCATTGCGAACACCATTATGGGCATTCCTGAAATAGCTGAGTTTTTTCAGGCGCAAATGTATTTTTCGGTCGTTTTCCAGGATATCACCGACATTATGGCAAAAGCAGTCGATTTGGATATGGGTCTGTTTGATTCAGAAGAAGAAGGCTGTGGCGCGTAAACAATCATTTAAATAAAAACAGTACAAAAAGAATATAGGTGCCCACCTCAATCGCGGTCCTATATTCTTTTTATGATTTAAGAAATGAAAGGAAGGTGAAAGAATGAGTAACAGGAGAAATCAAACCAAATCGGCGACCCGAAAAAACCCAGGAAAATTGATTGCCATTATTCTTTTATTATTAGTCGTATTTGGAGCAACTGGGGTGTTCAGCTATAATTACTTTATCGGTCAAATGCTAGAACCAGTGGGAGACGGAGACCTTGTCTATGTTCAAATAGAAGAAGGTGCCGTCATCAGTGATGTGGCAGCGCTATTGGTAGAAAATAACCTGATCAGAGATGCTTTTGCATTTGAGATGTTGGCAAAAAAAGAAAAGACAGCCCACCAGATCCAATCAGGCTATTATACTTTCAGCCCGGCCGAATCCGCCCAGCAGATTCTGGATCGTCTGGTAACCGGTGATGTCGTAGATGCCACAGTAACCATTCCGGAAGGCCGTAATATCTCAGAATTTGCCGAAATATTAGAAGAAAAAAATGTCTGCGATGCCGAAGCATTTATCGAAGAAACGAAAAAAGTGTCTGAGTATCAGAAAAACTATCCGATTCTAAGCACGATCCCCCTGACCGAAAAAGACGGGATCAGCCGAACCCTGGAGGGCTACCTTTTTCCCGATACCTATAGCTTTTCACCTGAGGTTGAGCCATCAGAAGTGGTAACCGCGATGCTGGACCGTTTTGTGGAAGTCTATGAGCAGGACTATTTAAAACAAACCAAAGAAATGGGCAAGACAGTCGATGAGATCGTAATTATGGCTTCTATTGTGGAATTAGAAACCAAACTGGTTGAAGATAAGGCCAATGCGGCGAGTGTCTTTTACAACCGGATTGCGGAAAATATGCCCCTTCAATCAGACATTACCGTGGATTATGCCCGGGGCGAGAAAACGGCGGTATTAACCACTGAACAAACCCAATTTCCATCGCCCTATAATACCTATATTAACACTGGATTGCCTTTTGGACCGATTTGCTCCTTCGGGGAAACATCGTTAGAAGCCGCCTTATATCCGGCTGCAACCAACTATTTATATTTTGTTGCCGATATGAACTCGGGAAAAATCTATTTCAACGAAACCTATGAAGAACATCTGGAAGATGTTGAAAAATATATGGGCAACTGATTAAGACCAACTGAAATGTTAGTCAGGCCCCTGTTAAAGGGGCCACCAATAAAAAAAGAATGAAGGCCAGACTGTGAGTGAAATTGTACAAGATTACATTGAGGATTATATCAGAGGATTAATTCCGGCTGATCGTCCTCAAATTGAAGAATTCAGAAAAAGAGCGCTTGACGATGAAATTCCCATTATCCATAAAGAAGTTCAAAAATACATTGAATTATTGATTGCTGCCAATAAAATCCAGACTATTCTGGAGGTTGGCACTGCAGTGGGATTTTCGGCATCAATTTTTGCCGAAGCGATGGGCTCCCGGGGACAGGTGGATACCATTGAACGAAATTTAAGCATGGTGGTGCAGGCAGATGAAAATATTACCAGTCTGGGTCTGAACGATCAGATCAATCTGATCGTCGGGGATGCCCAGGAAAAACTGGCCGAACTTGATAAAAAATATGATATGATTTTTTTAGATGGTGCCAAAGGCCACTATATTCATTTGCTTGATGACTGCCTGCGGTGTTTAAAACCGGGCGGATTATTAATTTCCGATAATGTTCTGTTTAAAGGCATGATTGCCTCCAATGAATTGGTTATTCGACGAAAAATAACCATTGTTAAACGGATGCGGGTGTATCTGGAAACGATCTCCAGCCATCCCCAATTGATTACCAGTATTTTGCCATTAGGCGACGGGCTGGCGATCAGCTGGAAAAAGGATCAGTAATCTGGCAAGTGCGTATTAATAGTAGGAAAAGAATTAAAGCGAGCGTTAAAGAACGGAGAAAAATATGAAAAAACCAGAACTTTTGGCACCGGCGGGAAATTTTGAAAAATTACGATATGCGCTGCATTATGGCGCTGATGCAGTCTATTGCGCCGGCAAGAAATTTGGACTCAGAGCTAAAGCTGACAATTTTGATCTGGCAGATTTAGCCGAGGCGGTTAAGTATGTCCATGAACGCGATAAAAAAATATATGTCACATTGAACATGATTCCCCACAATGCGGACCTGGAAGGTCTGCCTGAATATGTCAACGAACTCAAAGACCTGGGAATTGACGGCGTAATTGTGGCCGATCCCGGGGTTTTTTCTGTAGTTCAGGAAGTGGCCCCTGACTTAAAAATATCCGTGAGTACCCAAGCCAATAATACCAATTGGCGCAGTGTGGCATTCTGGCACGCCCAGGGCGCCAAACGGATTGTATTGGCCCGAGAACTGGGACTTACAGAAATTCAGGAGATCCGGGAAAAAGTAGTTCCCGAAATGGAAATCGAAATCTTTGTTCACGGCGCCATGTGTATTTCCTACTCCGGACGCTGTTTGTTAAGCCATTACATGACCGGCCGAAATTCAAATCAGGGGGATTGCGCCCATCCCTGTCGGTGGAAGTATCACCTGATTGAAGAAACCCGGCCGGATGAAGCCTTCACCATCGAAGAGGATGCCACCGGTTCCTTTATTTTTAACTCCAAGGATCTTTGTCTGATCGATGAGATTCCTGCGCTGATGGCGGCTGGAGTGGACAGTTTTAAAATTGAAGGTCGCATGAAAAGCCTTTATTATGTGGCCACCGTGGTATCCGCCTATCGCAGTGCCATTGATTACACGTATGACCATCCCGGGCTGACACAGCTCGACGAGGGCTATTATGATGAGCTGACCAAGGTCAGCCACCGTAATTACACCCAAGGGTTTTATAGCGGCAAAACAACATCAAATGATCAAAATTACGGCACTGGCAGTTATACCCGGTATTATGATTTTGTCGGTCTGGTGCTGGAATACGACGAAAATACCGGGATGGCATTAATTGAGCAGCGCAACAAGGTCGTATTAGGTGATGAAATCGAGATTATGATTCCGGGAAAAGGGTTCGTCACGCAAGTGATTAAGGTTATGACTGACTTATCCGGACAGGCAATCGAGTCGGCACCCCATCCTAAAATGCTTTATTATTTACAAATGCAGGCCCCAGTTAAACCCATGGATATCATTAGAAAACGGGATTAACTTTTGTAAGAGGGTTATTCTAAACACCGAGCCACAAACAAAATAACACCCAAATTGGAGGAATCATGAGAATATATATTGCGGCTTCATGGAAACATCAGCATGCCGTTGAAATGCTGACCGATTTATTGGAAACCCGGGGTCATACCATCCTGTCCTGGATCCGCGAGGGACGGCCGGAAGAGGCCTTTCTTTCGCAAAAAGAGCTGACGCATTTTATTGAGTCTCCCGAAGGGGAACGGGTTTTTGACTTTTGTATCTCATCAGTTACCAGTGCCGATCTGATTATCTACGTTGGTCCATCGGGCTGTGACGCCTGGGCCGAAATCGGCGCGGCTTTCGGCTCCAAAATTCCAGTTTTTGGACTGCTGGCCAAGGCCGAACAGGTCGGGCTGATGCGTCACATGATTAAAAACTGGTATCGTTCTATTTCGGAATTGATGGTAGCCGTGGAAGCGATGAAGTAATAAACAAACAATTCAATAATGAAAGACTTTTTCAGTATCGATGAACAAAAAGTTGTTCGTTGGTACTTTTTTTTTATTGCTTACTACTTATAAAGTTCAATTCATTTTACTTTCGCGGCTGGACAGTTGTTTTATTTTCAGGTAAAATGAGTTTAGCGTCGGAAAGAGAGGTGTCTAAATGTTTAGAATCGGGATATGTGATGATCAAAGAGCCATCTGTTCTCAAATAGAAGGGATTATTTTAGAAAACCAAAATACTTTTGTCGAGCAAGTCGAAATTGATGTGTTTTACTCCGGCGAAAAACTGGCAGAGTTTATAAAAAATGAACATGATTTTGACCTGGTCTTTCTGGACATTGAGATGGAAGGGTTAAATGGTCTTGATCTGGGTCGGAAAATTCGTGAGGAGATGGATAATCAAACCATGCAGATTATCTATGTGTCGGGGAAAGAAAGCTATTATAAGGATCTTTTTGATGTGCGATGTTTATCATTGGACTGAATCTAAAGATCCGGTTGGGAGCGGATTATCATTTGAGTATGACAAACAGTTGGCGAGACGTTTTTTTGTTCGTAGTTTAGATCCCAATTCATGAAATGCTGCATGTAATACTTTATCCGGATCGGATTTTATTTACAGAATTTATAGGTGGTTATCAAGGGTCGATTTATCGATCATTTTTTGGAGATATAAAAAAGGAAAGGCTGTTATTACTGCTGATATTTCCGGTCATTATTTTAACGGTTATACCCGTTCTATTTTTAATGATCTCAAATATAAATTATCCACTTTTGTCAAAAATTGCCCTGATGAACATGGTACTATCGAGTCTGGATGTCCTATCATTTTATGGGATTTTAAGAAAAATTCCAGCAAATGCGAAAATTCGGAATAAAGAGTCGTGTACATACTGGAGATTTTAATAACGGAGGCGCTTAAAATGAAAAAACAATATTATCTGGATTTAGGACTATTAATCATAATACTGGGATTATCCGTTTACTTACTATTTCAAGTTGATAATCCGGTTTACTCCATAATTTTGATTGGCTTTGCCGTCATATTCTCCTATATCAATCTGAGATTTAGAATTATCTTTAAATATCCCTATGAAGGTAAGCTAAGTATTGGCAATTATTTCGGATGTTTTGAAATTGTGTTGGGAAAGTTGTTGTACATCATTGGCTTATTAAATCTTACAATTGCGAATTCAGATAAGCAACATAATTTAATCATCTACGGTTTTATTCCCATCATCTGGTATCTATCGATGTTCCACAATACGGCTTATATCAATAACCATTATTTAATCTACAATTTTTCAAGGGCTATTGATATCCAGGATATTGATCGGTACGAGATGAAGAAAAAAACGTTGGATACACATGTTTTAATGGTTTATATGAAGAATGAAGAAGTGCTTAAACTGAGCCTTAATGATTCTAATTATCATAAACTTCAAGTGCTAACTGAATTATAAGAACTTCACATGATGAGCTTATAAAATGGGAGAAAAGTTTTCCCCGCCCCGGTTGCGGCGGTAGCAGCTGGCATTGTTTAGGCAAGGAGGATTTAGAGTTGAAGAAAAAGATGATAAAAGTTGCTTTAATGATCGGCTACCTGTGTTTTTTTGTATTGATGGATTTTTGGGTCATATCCATCCAGAACAGCTTTAATACGATGGAACCGATGAGCGATGGTTTTTATTTTAGTCGCTATTGGCTGGTGACGATTATTCCATTTGCCAAGTGGTTTGTTCTCGGATTTCTGTTGCATTTTATGAGTGATATTAAAAAATTGAAATTCAACATTGACATCGTCTACCTTGGGATTGCACTTGCAAGTCTGGTGATCTGTTTGCTGATTCGCTTAACACTTATTCCAGTACCAATGATGATCTATGGTAACGGATATTTAATGATTCAACTTTATTCTTTCGTTCCGATTTTCCCGGGCTTTTTTATGTTTGAAGCTTTCTTTTCAGAGGTGACAGCTCCAAATACAGAGAAATAAAGCTTTAGTAAAAACCTGATCAAAGAAAAGCACTCCGGCTTCGGTATTTGCCGGAGCTTTTTTTGTTTGGTCTATACAAAAAAAAGCGGCTGTGGGATAATAAACAAAACGGATACGAGTGAGGACACCCAAATGAGAATATTACATACCGCCGATTGGCATTTAGGCAAAAATATTGAAGGTCATAGCCGGATGGATGAGCAGGCCTGCTTTCTGGCGGACTTTGTTAAAATAGTCAAAGACGAAAAAATAGATCTGCTGATCATTGCCGGCGATGTTTATGACAGCTATAATCCACCGGCCCGGGCCGAAGAGTTGTTTTATGAGACCCTAAAGCAATTATCCGATGGCGGGAAACGGCTGATTCTGGTGATCGCCGGCAATCACGACAATCCCCAGCGCCTTGAAGCACCAGGACCGCTGGCTCGGGATCATGGCATTCTGATGGCCGGGGTGCCCAAAACGATTATCCCAACCGGGGCGTATGGTAAGCATCAGGTGGTGGCATCGGGAGAAGGTTATGTCGAGCTGGAAATTAACGGAGAACGAGCCGTGGTTCTGCTGCTACCTTATCCCAGTGAAAAACGGCTCAATGAAGTTTTATATGATCTCACCACGGCCGAAGACGAAAATCAAAAGTCGTACAGTGACCGGATCCGGACCTATTTTTCGCAACTGGAGTCTCATTTCAGAGACGATACCATCAATCTGGTTACGACCCACATTTTTGCCATGGGCAGCGAGGAAGCCGGCTCAGAGCGAACGATTCAGCTGGGTGGCACCTATATTGTCGATGGCCAGTGCTTTCCTGAAAAAGCCCATTACATTGCGCTGGGACATATTCATAAACCGCAGGTGATTCCCGGCACCAATGGCCGGGGACGCTATGCTGGTTCGCCAATTCATTTTAACCGCCAGGAAATCGCCTACGGGAAAAAATGCATGATGGCGGAAATTATCGTTGCCGATGGCGTGGCCGTTAAAAATGAGATCCGCGAAATCGATCTAAAAGTATACAAACCGATCGAGGTCTGGAAATGCGAGAACGTCGATGCCGCCATCGCCCGATGCGCAGCCAATGAGAAGCGATCCTGCTGGGTTTATCTGGAAATTGAGACCGATCATTATATCCGGGAAGACGAGATTAAAAAAATGAAGGCCCATAAGGATGATATTCTGGAGGTGATTCCCCGGCTGACTACTCTGGAAACTGAGGCCAGCTTGGAAGCCTTAACGGAGAAATCCTTTGGTGATGTCTTTAAAGAATTTTACCGCCGGGAACGGGGCACCGAAGCCGATGATGAGGTGCTGGAACTGCTGCTTTCGCTGGTTGTTGAGGAGGACAAATAATGAGACCGATTCGATTAAAAATTAAAGGCATTAACAGTTTTCAGGACGAACAGCTCATTGATTTTGAGACCCTGACCCAGGCCGGTATTTTTGGCATTTTTGGCCCCACCGGCAGTGGTAAATCGACCATTCTCGATGGCATTACCCTGGCGCTTTACGGCAAACTGTCCCGCAACAGTTCCAATTATATCAATGTCAACGAAGAGAAGGCCAGTGTCATATATGAATTTATCATCGCCGGTGTGGAGGAAAAAACCTATCAGGTCAGCCGTGAGTTCAAGCGCAATAAAAATGAGGGTATCAATCAGGGCAAATGTCAGCTGCTGGAATTACGGCCGGAAGGGCCGCTGGTGCTAGCGGATAAAACCACCGAGGTGACCAATGCCTGTGAGGAAATCATTGGCCTGGGTCTCACCGATTTTACCCGGACGGTAGTGTTGCCCCAGGGCAAATTCAGCGATTTCCTGAAGCTGGAAGGAAAGCCCCGCCGGGATATGCTGGAGCGGCTTTTCAATTTGTCCAAATATGGGGATGATCTCTCCAATCGGCTAAAATCGGAGCGGATCAGTGAGGTTGAAAAACTCAACCAGATCGTTGGCAGCATGAACACCTATGAAGGAGTCAGCTCGGAAGCACTGGCTGAAAAGCAGGACAGCTATACGCAGAACCATCAGCAGCTTAACGAAAACCGGGAGCGATTTGAAAAGTTAAACACCGAACTGTCAGAAGCCAAGGTGTTAATGGGTTTGCTCACGGAGCAGCAGAATGCCAAAAAAGAGGCTCAAAACCTTGAAACCAGGCAAACCGAAATCACCGCCAAAGAACAGCAGGTGGTGCTGGGGAAAAAGGCACTGGAAGTGCGGCCCTTTCTGGAAGCCTTTGAAACCCTGAAAAATCAGGTCGAAGCAAGTCAGATTAGTCTGATTGGCAGTGAAGAAAAGTTGACACAACTGCTGGTCGAAAAAGAAACTTGCGAGAAAAACTTTAAGCAAACCGATGACTATAAAAACGAAAACCTTTTTAAATTTCAAAGCAAGCTGGAAAAGGTGGCGGATGCCATCCTCTGGAAAGAAGCACAGTTAGCTTTGGAAACGGAAATCCGAGAGCTGAATAAAAAAATGGAGGAACAAAACCATCACAAAATTAGTCTGGAAAATGAAAAAACACTGCTGAATCAGGCGTTGGAAAAAGAAAAAAGGCTGCTTGATGAGCAGCGCCGGGAGGAAAAGCAGTGTCGGGTCGAACCAGAGTATCGGGAAAAAATCAGCAGGGGGATGACGATCACCGAGGAACTCACCCGGCTGAATAATGAAATTGAAAGCGATGAGATGCGGCTGGCGAAAAACCTGACTGAAATAAACAAGTTCTGCGAAAGCGAGCAAAAGTTGGCCGAGCAGCAGCAGGAAAAAGAAAATGAGCAAGCAAGTGTCGAGCAGGAGCTTAACGCTCATGAAAAGGCCAGGCCGGCGACCTGGGACAGCATCGGGAAGGAAAAAGAGGAAATCACGGACATCAAAAATCTTTTTCTCAAACAAAGGGCCAGTAAAGCGAGTCTCGTAGCCCTGGAAAGTCAGCTTGATACCCTGATTCAGACCATTGAGACTAAAAAGGCGGCTGAAAAGCTTTTAAAAGAAAAAAAAGTAGCAGTAGAGATCGAACTGATTCATCTGGAAAATAAAAACATCGGGCTTAAACTCAGAGAACAGCTCAAAACCGGAGAACCCTGTCCGGTTTGCGGATCAACGGAACATCCTCTGACTGACTATTCGGATGAATCAGATGATGCCATTCGGGAGGAAGTCATCAGAAAGGCCCACCAGCAACAATCCCAGGAATTGATCGAACTTGCAGCAGAAATTGCCCAACTAACCGGGAGCTTTACGATTCTGGTTGAAAATCAGAAGAATCTGAAAAGCGAAATCGCCATCCTTGGCCAACCCATTCCTGAGGGCCAGTCGGAGTTGCTGGAAGCCGCTAATACCGGGCTGAGTCAGGCTATGGAAGCCTGGGAAGTGCGGCTGAAAAAACTGGAAACTCAGAATCATGAAGCAAAAAACCAGTTGTTTAAGTTGGAAGGGGATCTCAAAGAAAAAACAGCTGGCAAGCAAGCACTGCTGTTACAGACCCGGGAGCTGGAAGAACTTAAAAAGAATAAGGAAACAGCATCCCGTGAGCTGATCGCAGAAGGAGCTGAATTAAGAATTAAACTCAAAGTCCCAAAAGCCTTTGATTTTCACGCCGCCAATGAAACCATTAAAAAGATGGATCAGCGTCGGGGCCAATTAATGGACAGTCTCGAAATACTGGAAAAAGAGTTTGCTGACCATCAACAGCAGCTGAAGAAACTGGATGAAACGATTCATGGCATTAACCGGCAGCTTCAGGAATATTTATTGCTGATTGGCGAAAAAGCCAGACAGTTTAAAGAAAAAAGAAGCGCCATTGAGGAAAAGCTGGGCAAAGATTATGAGTTGAAAGAGCTGGGTGAATTAAAAGATAAATTCATCGGCAATATCAAATGGATCGAAAATGCCTGGAACACAGCCAGGAAAAAGCTGGAAACCGCTCAAGAAGAGTATGCAAAAAATCAGGAAACAGTGACCATTAAAAAAGCGAATCTACAAACCCTGCAACGCCAATTTGAAACCACCGAGATAGCTCAGAGAAAGCAGCTGGATGCTCTGGGTTTTAAAGATCTGACCACCGCTATAAACGCCTGTATCGATGACCAAACCATCAAAAATCTGGAAACGGAGATTAATAGTTATTATCAGAACCGCACCAAACTAAATGGCAAGCTGGAAGACCTGAACAAAAAAATAAACAACAGGGAAATGACCGCAGCGGTTTATAATGAGATTTGCACATCTCATCAGTTGCTGGAAGAAAGCCTTGAACAGCAGAAGACCCTGGAAATCCTTTTAAAAACCAGCATCGATGAGCTGGAAAAGCGTCTGGCTGAGTTGGCCAACTATCTGGAGCAAAAGGAACAGGTGGATCACCGGCTGGCCCTGATCGCCGATCTGGAAAAACTGTTTTCCGGCAAGCGCTTTGTCGAATTTGTGGCCGTTTCCCGGCTCAAGTATATCTCCATTGAGGCATCCAAACGGCTCACCGACATCAGCAATGGTAATTATGGACTAGAAGCTGATGATGAGGGGAAATTCATTATCCGGGATTACAAAAACGGCGGTGCCGCCCGGGATGCTTCAACTCTGTCTGGTGGGGAAACCTTCCTGGCCTCCTTATCACTGGCCCTGGCGCTGTCCGCTGAAATACAGTTAAAAGGACGGGCACCCCTAGAATTTTTCTTTCTCGATGAGGGCTTTGGTTCGCTCCATGAAGATGCCCTGGAGGTAGTGATGAACTCCATCGAAATGCTGCATAACGACCGCCTGAAGGTGGGGATCATCAGCCATGTGGAGTCGATCAAGAATCGGATGCCGGTTAAACTGCTGATTACGCCCGGCGAATCCGGAGTCGGCGGCAGCAAGGTACGAATTGAACGATAGCAGAAACGAAAGGCCAAAAATGACGACAAATTATAGCATAAAATATTCCAAACGAAATACGATGGGTCTCTATATTACCAAAAATGCGCAGATTGAGGCTCGGGTTCCCAACGGAACTCCCCAAAAAATCGTTGAGGATTTTGTGAACCAGCACCAGCACTGGATTAACACCCACCATGGGGTGGTGGTCCAACAGGTTGAGGAGCGGGAAAATTTCGAACTGAGATTTGGGGCCAAGCTGCTTTTCCTGGGTCGTGAATTCCCCCTGTTGCCGGTAGAAAAACCGACCTTCGGCTATGATGGTCAGTGTTTCTATGCTTATGCCCAGATGTCTGCCGAGGAATTAAAAACCAGTCTGGTGGGCATCTACCGAACGCTGGCAAAAAAGGTACTCAGTAACATGGTGGAAGATCTGGCAAAACATATGGGCTTGAAACCGAAGGCTGTCAAAATAAACGGCGCCCGATCCCGGTGGGGTTCCTGCTCCAGTGCCGGCAATCTCAATTTTTCCTGGTATCTGGTGATGGCCGAAGAAACCACCATTCGCTATGTGGTCGTTCACGAGCTGGCCCATCTCATTGAAATGAACCACTCACCCAACTTCTGGCGAATCGTTGAACAGGTTTTGCCCAATTACAAAGCAGAACGGGAAAAGCTGAAAAAACTCCAGAAAAAATTAAGCGTCCAGTGCTGGGAATAAGCGAGACCATCTCGCTTATTTTTTTTGATTAAAAACTTGACAGCTGGAAAAAAAGAGTTTATAGTGTATATATAGTATATATACACTAAGACGAAAGAAATGAGGTGGTTTGTTGAATATCGTCATCAGCAATTCAAGTGACAAACCGATTTATGAGCAAATTGCCCAGCAGATCAAGAAGATGATTATCAGCGGCGAGCTGAGTCCCGGGGACGCCCTGCCAAGCATGCGTTTTCTGGCCAAGGAGCTGCGAATCAGTGTGATTACCACCAAACGGGCCTATTCTGATTTGGAACGGGATGGCTTTATTGAAACGGTTACCGGTAAAGGTAGTTATGTGGCCAACCAGAACTTATCGTTTATCCGGGAAGAGCAATTGCGGCTGGCCGAGGAGCTTTTGCAGAAAGCGGTAGATATTGCCAGAAGCAGTGATATTTCCTGGGCAGAACTCAGTGAGCTGTTGGAACTATTGTATAAGGGGGAATAACATGATTAATGCTATCGAAATTAAAAATTTAAACAAAAAGTATCAAGATTTTCAACTGAAAGACGTTAGTTTTAAGGTACCTAAAGGCAGTATCGTCGGTTTTATCGGTGAGAATGGGGCCGGCAAAACGACAACCATTAAAGCGATGCTGAATCTGGTCAACCGGGATGGGGGAACCATTGAGATGCTGGGAATGGATACCTTAATAGATGAGAAAAAAATCAAAGAATCAGTCGGCGTTGTGATGGACGGCTGCAACTTTCATGATAATCTAAAAACTGGTGATATTTCAAAAATGCTGGCCAGTATTTACAAAAATTGGAATACGCAATTATTTCAGAACTATCTGAAAAAATTCAAGCTCCCGGAAAATAAGATCATCAAAGAATTTTCCCGGGGAATGAAAATGAAGCTGCAGATTGCGGTGGCGCTATCCCATGAACCAAAGTTGTTGATTTTAGATGAAGCCACCAGCGGACTGGACCCGATTGTCCGGGAGGAAATCCTCGATGTCTTTATGGAGTTTATCCAGGATGAGGAACATTCCATTTTGATATCTTCGCATATTACCAGCGATCTCGATAAAATAGCTGACTACATTGTGTTTATTCACCAGGGCGAGATTCTGCTGGATCAGGAAAAAGAGACGCTACTTTCTAAAATTGGGGTTTTAAAATGTGGTGAAGAAGATTTTCGTAAGCTTGAGGGCGATGAATACATCCGTTATCGCAAGAACCAGTTCAGTTTTGACGTGCTGGTGAAAGATAAAACGGCCATCCGAAAAAAATATCCGGAGGCTGTTGTGGATGGGGTAACGATTGAAGAAATGATGTTGTTTTATGTAAGGGGGGAAAAATAATGAAAGGACTGATCTTAAAAGATCTGCTTAACCTGAAAAGTACATTTAAAATGCTGGGGGTGATGATGCTTTTTTTCGCCGTTGTTTTCTTACCCCAGGGAAATGGCTTTATCTTTGGTATGATTATCCTGATGTTTGCGATGATGGTGGTAACGACGATCAGCTATGATGATCTGGCCAAGTGGGACGCTTATGCTTTGACCATGCCGGTAACCCGTAAAGAAATGGTGCTCAGTAAATATCTGGTGATGGCCATCCTGAACACGCTGGGGGCGGTCTTGTCGCTGACTGTCGGAATAGTCGGCAGTATAATTATGGGACAAAGCTTTGACCTGGAAATTCTGGCTATAATCGGGGTAATCTATTTGGTTGCTTTAATATTTGGTTCCGTGATTATTCCCCTGATTTATAAATTTGGCACCGAAAAAGCCCGACTGATGCTGTTCCTTTGCGCGCTGCTGCCCACGGCCCTGATTCTGTTGGTGGAACAGTTCAATGTCCCCCTGCCAACCACCGGAAATCCCTGGATTTATTTGTTCTTGTTAATCGCTTTTTCTATTGTCGGGGTTGTTCTCTCTTATCTGATCTCGCTTAAAATTTATACCAAAAAAGAGTTTTAGAAAGCGTCATCCGGGAAAACATCACTAAACGGTTTTAATACAATAAGGGGGCTGAGAAATCAGCCCCCTTATTGTACGCCTGGTATCATTTTGTAAAAATTTGGTAACTAGCCTTCCAGCCGTTCCTGTAAAGAATCTTCGAAGGCACTGATTCCGATGCGGTCGAGTACGGCACAGATTCGTTCGCCGTCTTTACCCAACTCCAGGTATGTGTCCAGAATTTTTTCAATCAGATTGGGAATTTCTTCGACTGCATACAAGTCCGTTAATTGATCACCGAAACGATAACCCCGACCCATCCGGCCGCCTAGATAGATGGCAATACCCCGGACCTCTTCAGTGATCGCCCCGGTGGTGCAAACCTGGGCACACTTGCCACAATTGACACATTTCCGCTCGTCCCAGAGGAGCTTGTGATTGAGCATCGTCAATGACTGAGTCCGACAGACCTTGGTGCATTTGCCGCAGTTTACGCAGGCATCCCAGTCAAATTGAATATAAGCCTGTCCCACCAGGCCGATATCATTGGTATTGGCCTTAGCGCAATTGTTGGGACAGCCGACAAAGGTGATCTTTGTTTTGGCATGAAGATCCCGGCCGAAAAATTGGTCATGACAGATGCCACACAGCTTTTGGGTGTCATAAAGACCATGTTGGCAAACGGTGCCTTTACAAGACACCAGGGGTCGAACTTTTTTACCGGTGCCACCGAAAACCAGTCCCCCGGCGGTGAGTGCGGATTTAACCAATTCGATGTCGGATAGGGCGATCCAGGGAATTTCAATGGCTAATCGAGTGGTTTCGCCCAGATAACCCCGGCCGTACTTTTCGGAAATTTCCGCCAGGGTCTGGAATTCTGCTGAGGTGAAATTTCCGGCTCGGCTTAAAACCCGAATGGAAAAATAACCTTCCTGTTGCTGGGCTAAGATCCCCTGGGCTTTCAATGCTGCAATTTCATTTTGTGTGATCACGCGGTTACCTGCTTTCGTTTAAAGGTATGAGGCAATTCCAAAAAAATAAGTGGTCACGGATGTGATCTTCACCTTATCATCGATGACTAGTTATTTTTTTTAAGTGCCGATGTTTTATTTCCTCTATTGTATGCCTTGTTTCTAAAAACAATATTAAATTTTTCCGACTCAAAATGCCAGAGTTGTGTTAAAATAAACATAATCATAAAGGAAAAAGGAGCGACTATGCTAAAACTTGAACAGGTCTCAAAAACCTATGGTAATAAAAATGAAAAGGCTGTCGATGACGTCAGTTTTGAAGTATATCCCGGTGAAATCTTTGGGTTTGTCGGCCCCAATGGCGCCGGAAAAACCACCACTATTAAAATGATTGTCAGCCTGCTGGCCCCCAATAGCGGTAAAATAACGATCAATGGCATCGATAATCAGAACGACATCCTGGGCGCAAAAAAACAGCTTAGCTATGTACCGGACAATCCGGAGCTGTTTGAAAAAATTAAGGGTATCGAATATCTGAAATTTATGGCCGATGTTTATCAGGTGCCGACCGTAGAAAGACAGGAACGGATTGAGAAATATCTGGATATTTTTGAGATCAAGGATGCTGTCAACGATCCAATCGGATCCTTTTCCCATGGGATGAAGCAGAAACTGGCACTGGTGGGAGCGCTTATTCATGATCCCCAGGTTTTTATCCTGGATGAACCGATGGTCGGTCTCGATCCCAAGGCATCCTTTGAGCTTAAAAAGATCATGCGCGAACATTGCGATCGGGGACGGTCGGTTTTCTTTTCCACCCATGTTCTGGATGTGGCCGAAAAAATCTGTGATCGAATTGCCATTATTAAAAAGGGAAAGATCATTGAAGTGGGAACGATGGCCGAAATTCGCGAAAAAGCCGGGAGTCAGGAGTCATTGGAGAATATTTTCCTGGAGTTGACCGAATAATGAAAGAGATTATTAATTTAACCAAATTGTTTATCAACGAATCATTGGGATTTTCGCTGTTTTTCTATAATAAGAAGTTTAATAAAAAAGAATTTTATAAACAGTTATTTACTCTGATTATTGTTCCAGTGGCCCTGATCCCAGCATTTTTTATGTACGTTTCGCTGATGTCTGCCACTTATTTTGGGCTGACGATGATTAATCAGACCTCTGTTTTTTTAAGTATCGGTTATATTATGGCAACGGTGCTGATTCTCGTTTTTGGGGTCATGTATATTCTTTCGGAATTTTATTTTTCAGATAATATCGAAGAACTGATCCCACTGCCGATCAGCCAAAGAAAACTGATTATTGCAAAATTTCTTAGTATTCTGGTGTTTGAGTATATTTTTGCGGGCTTTGTTTTTCTGCCGATTCTGATTATTTATGGAGTTGGCCAGGGAATGGGACTACTTTATGCGCTATTGTCCTTTTTGGTCTTCCTGACCATTCCGGTGCTGCCGCTTTCATTGCTAACCGCTCTGATCATGCTGATGATGCAATCGGCTTCACTCAAAGGCCGAAAGGACATGCTGCAGATTGTTTTTGTTTTTATTGGTATTGCCGTTATTTTCGCAGTGCAGATTTGGTTCACCAGTCAACTGGGGAATGGCGACGAGGTGGATTTTCAGCTGCTGATGAATACGATGCTGACCAATAATGAGGGGTTCTTAAACATCATCGGCTATACCATGCCGACCAGCTTTCTTATGGCCTGGGCGCTAAATAAAATCACGCTGATGTCCTTTGCCTGGGTGGCCGTGCTGCTGGGAATTACCTTGTTATCCTGCGTTTTGATGGTAGCCATTGGTGAGCGGGTTTATCTTAAGAGTATTGTCAGTGGAAAAACCATAAAAAAAGGTAAACAGTTAAGCGGTGCTGAGCGAAGCAAAGCGCTTGGCAAAAAAAGCCACGGGACCATGGCGGTATTTACCATGGATTTACGGCTGCTAATGCGGACCCCGGTTTACTTTTTTAATAATGTCAGTGTAGTCATCATTGCGCCATTATGTATCTGGATCAGTTTTGCAGTTATAGAAATCCCGCCGGAAGATTTACTGGGGATGCAGGATTTTTTCAGAGGCATACCGACCCTGGTCAACTTTTTACTGATTGCCTTTTTTATTTTTTTCGGAGGCACCACAGCTACCACAGCCACCACCTTTTCCCGAGAGGGAAAGGCCTCCTGGTTGACCCGGATGATCCCGGTAACAGCAAGGGATCAGATCGTGGGACGAACCGGAGTCGCGATGTTGATTCAAAGCCTGGGGATCCTGTTTACCATCATCGTGGTTCAATACATTTTCCCCTTAACCCTGTCCACTCTGTTGTTAACGGTTATTCTGGGGATTCTGGGATCATTGCCGATTCTGTTATTTGGGCTGTTCATGGATATGAACCGACCGCTGCTCAATTGGGATAACCCCCAAAAAGCCATCAAGAACAATATGAATGTAGTCATCACGCTTTTTGTAGGGATGGCCTATACCGGGATGCTGATCGGGATCAGTGGTTTACTGGGATATTTTGTCAACCCTTTGCTGGGGTATGGTTTGTTTTTGCTGATCAGTTTTGGTATCAGTGTTATTTTTTACAAGGTGATCAGTAATCGACTGGAGATGGAATTCCTGAATTTTGAATAGCAAATTAAAGCCTAAGTTAATGGTGGAGAATCATAATAGCTAATAAGATTGATTTAAATTAGTTAGCAAAATCAGTTAGTAAAATAAAAAGGAGTTGAAGAAATGGCTCTCGACGACGTTCAAAAGAAAGCGAATCGACTTGTTCATGAAATGAGTCCTTATTTATTACAGCATGCCTATAATCCGGTTAATTGGTATCCTTGGTCGGATGAGGCGTTTAATCTCGCTAAAAGACAGGATAAACCGATTTTTCTTTCGATTGGTTACAGTACCTGTCACTGGTGTCATGTGATGGAAAGGGAATCGTTTGAGGATGAAGAAGTGGCAGAAATCCTGAATAAATATTTTATCAGCATTAAGGTGGACCGGGAAGAACGGCCGGATATTGATCAGATTTATATGACCTTTTCCCAGGTTAGTACCGGTCAGGGAGGCTGGCCCCTCAATGTTTTTTTAACGGCTGATCGAAAACCCTTTTATGGAACAACCTATCTGCCTAAAAACTCCCGCTACGGTCACCCTGGCATTATCGATGTGCTGCTGGGAATTGAAAGCCAGTGGCGAAAAAATAATGAAGACATCATCCATTCCGCCAATAAGATAACCGGACTGCTAAATGATCTGGAGGAGAGAAAAGGGGAAACGGAATTAAAGCGAACCATCTTTTTTGATGCTTATGATTTTTTTGATGAAAGCTTTGATGATCGCTACGGTGGTTTTGGCAAAGCCCCCAAATTTCCTACCCCCCATCATCTCTTTTACCTGTTGCGATGCTATCAGGCTTTTAAACAACCGGATGCCCTGGTGATGGTGGAAAAAACCCTGCAGCAGATGTATAAGGGCGGGATCTTTGATCATATCGGGTTTGGCTTTTCCCGTTATTCAACTGATGAACAATGGCTGGTACCTCATTTTGAAAAAATGCTCTATGACAATGCCCTGCTGATTATGGTTTATGCAGAAACCTACCAGGCCACCGGTAATCCATTATATAAAAAAATAGCTGAAAAAACGATCACCTATGTTAACCGGGATCTGCGCTCGGCGGAAGGGGCTTTTTACAGCGCCGAGGATGCTGACTCAGAAGGGGAAGAAGGGAAGTTTTATGTCTGGTCCATGGATAAGGTAGAAAAAATATTGGGCCAAAAGCGGGCTGAGGTCTTTTTTAAGTTCTATCCGATGACGCCGAAAGGTAATTTTGAGGGTAAGAACATTCCCAACATGATTCTTACCGACCTCGACCTCATCGAAGCCAATCCGGAGCTGGAAAAAGCTCTGGATGAGATGACGGCCGATTTATTTGCCCAGCGGGAAAAACGGGTTCATCCTCATCAGGATGATAAAATTCTGACCTCATGGAATGGTCTGATGATTGCTGCTCTGGCTATGGCCGGCCGAATATTTAACAAGACCGTCTATATTAGACAGGCCGAAGAGGCGATGGCATTTATTGAAACCAACATGGCCCGGCGGAACGGCCGACTCTATGCCCGATATCGCAAAGGTGAGGCGAAAATTCTGGGGTATCTGGATGATTATTCCAGTGTTATCTGGGGATATCTGGAGCTTTATCAGGCCAGCTTTAAAACCGACTATCTGGAAAAAGCCATTCTTAGGGCAGTGGATATGATCAACCTTTTCGGCGATGAATTTGGAACAGCCGGCTTTTTTATATACGGAAATGACGCCGAACAACTGATTGCCCGGCCCAAGGAAGTCTATGATAATGCCAAGCCATCCGGAAACTCACTGGCAGCCTATTGTCTGCTTAAGTTGGGAAAAATAACCGGGGAACAAAAATATATTGATATTGTCAATGGCATGTTTGCCTATTTTGCCGGAAACTTAAATCAGGCACCGATGGCCAGCACGATGATGCTCTGTGCAAAATTATTTCATGAACAGCCAACTACCGAGGTGGTTTTTGCCGGATATGAGAAGGATACGACGATCCGTGAGATGAATCGCCGATTGAACCAGCAGTTTCTGCCTTTTTCAGTGGTACTTTTCAATAAAAGTGAAAGAGATCTGAAAAAGATCAATGCGTTTGCTGTCAATCAGCAGATGATTCACGGCGAACCGACGGCCTATATCTGTAAAAACTACCGTTGTGAGCAGCCAGTGAATGATCTTGAAGCTTTTCTTAAAATTATTGAAGACTGATTAGCGCCCGGAAAGATGGGGTAGTAACAGAACAACCACAGGAAAGGCAGGAACCATTATGAAATTTGAAAAAAAAGATCAGGATACCTTAGTAAAAATTTTGACCCCGGATCAATATGCGGTGACCCAGAAAAATGCTACCGAACCGCCGTTTAAGAATGAATACTATAATGAATACCGAAAGGGAATTTATGTGGATATTACCACCGGCGAACCGCTTTTTTCATCCAGTGATAAATTTGAATCCGGCTGCGGCTGGCCTAGCTTCTCCAAACCCATCGATCCCGAAGTTGTCAAAGAACTCAGTGACACCAGTCTACGGATGAAGCGAACCGAGGTGCGCAGCGTTACCGGAGATGCCCACCTGGGTCATGTCTTTGAGGATGGTCCGATTACCACCGGGGGCTTGCGATACTGCATCAACAGCGCTTCCCTCCGCTTTATCCCGGCCGACGAAATGGAAGCCCAGGGTTACGGTGCCTATTTGAAATTGCTTGATTGAACGGCGTAATTGCGGGTATATCAATAGTATGACGGATAGGTACATGCGAAACCCAAGTCAATTGCGCAAGCACCTAACAATTTTTATTTTGTGAGGAGTGATTACAGTGCCAAAGGTATTGCCAAACAACAAACGATGGCCAAGAGGCGGCAGAATGAACCAGAAAAGACATATGGATATGACTGCTGAAGAAAAGGCCAATATTGCCACCTGCACCGGAAAGAAGGATGAACATCCCTGTAAAAATCCGGTTTTTCGCTGTTTGGAATGTGGGAATTACGGTTGTGATCAGGAAATTCTGGATAAGTGTACAGAACAGGGATTCAAAAACGGCAAGTGTCTGCACTGCGGAGCAACGAGTACCCGGATTCCGGTGATGAAAGACGAGATGGCGGAATTTATCGCCCAATGGGAAAAAGAAGTGCCGGGAATAGAATCCTGATTAATATTGAGGTGAAAGTGAATGAATAGTATCGAATTTGCAATTAAGATGGAACGGGATGGCGAAAAGTATTACCGGGAACAAGCGGAAAACAATCAGAACAATAGTTTAAATGCCGTATTTTTATTGTTGGCAGAGGACGAAAATGGTCATGCCAAACTGTTAGAAAACGAGCAGGAAAAAATAACATACGACTTAGCCGAAAATGAAGTATTAGCTGATGCCAACAACGTATTTAAAGATCGGGGCGATTTTAAGAACAAATTTGAAAAAATCCCCGATCAACTGGATGTTTATCGGATGGCACTGCAAATGGAAAAAGATAGCATTGAACTGTATGAAAAATTTTTCAAAGAAGCAACAGATGAACATACAAAAAAACTCTTTGGATACCTGGTTAAGCAGGAAGAAAATCATTTTAAAATATTTGATAACCTGATCGCACTGGTAGAGCGACCAGATGAATGGGTGGAAGATGCTGAATTTGGAATCAGAGAAGATTATTAAAGAATAAAGAATTATTTTACGAAACCTTAGGGATCCTTCAATTTGATTGTAATTGAGGGATCTTTTTTTGTTGTGATTGTTTATGAAGTCATGCTAAAAATACATCTATTATCATGATTCGCTAATTTTTACGAAAAGAAGATTCGAGTCTCATTTGGTAATTTGTTTTTCTGTGCAAATAAATTTGCAGGTGTGTTGAAAACTTTCTAAAACAATAGATATTTCGCTATGAATATAATTTTGCTGGTAATAATATTTTGCGGCAGCAGCTTGTAATAAAGGAGTTAGTATAAATTTCGTAATATGAAAATAATTATTGAATACTATTTATTGCGATGAAGGGTGAGAATTTGATTGAAAAATATTTAAATTAAAACATAAAATTGGCACAAAAAATGCTTAATATAAGCTCAGAAAGTGAAAAAATGCATGATATATCAATAGTGTGTTTATCAAACACACTATTATTGGTACATTGTACATTTGAAGAAGGAGGAATAGTATGAAAGAAAAAGGTGGTGGACGTCATGTCTAATGAAAGAAAAGAATTGATATATGTTATTTGTTTGACGGGATTTATCACAATTACATTTGCTTTTGGGCGTTATATTTTTTCGATGATTACTCCGGACATCGTCAGTAGCTTAAATATTGACTACGAATTTATTGGGTTAATAAATGCCTGCCACCAAGGTGCTTACCTTCTTTTTTCTTTACTTGGTGGCATTTTGTGTGGTTATTTAAGTGTAAGATTATTGATATCTTCGTCAGTAATTTTATGTGGGCTCAGTGTTTTTGTGCTAGCATTTGTTGATAATCCATGGATATTACTAGTTATTGTAACCCTTCAGGGTATATTTGCGGCAACTTCATGGATACCAATGGTAGAGTTTGTAGCTAAGAACATCCAGGAAGATAATCGTGGAAAAAGCCTTGGCATCATTTCAAGTGGGACATCTTTTGGATTAATTCTAAATGGTTTCTTGATTCCTTATATACTGACTAATGATACGTGGCAAACCGTTTGGTTTGTATTTGGCATTATTAGTTTGATTCTCGGGGCGATTGGTGTTTATTGGATCTGCAAATTAAAGAGCGCACCTGATTTACAGATAGAAAAAGCCAATCAAAAAAATGAATATAAGACGGAAAAACTGGTGTTAAGGAATGATAAGTCGGGGAATTATCTCAAACACTATGTCTTATTAGTTGCATTATTGATCCTATCCGGGCTCTATTTGATTCCATTTCAAAGTTACATAGTACCTTTAATGCAAGAAGACTTGGGCTTAAATGAACAAATATCAGGAATTGCATGGAGTATTTTTGGGTTTATTGGTATTTTTAGTGGTTTTATTGCAGGGGTTTTAGCCGACAAATACACGGCCAAACGGGCAATGATTATCACATACAGTATTTCGATTCTATCAATTGCAACAGTAGTGTTTGTCCATAATGCAGCAGCGGCTCTATTTGCTTGTGCTATTTTTGGATTAACTTACAATGGCATCTTTGGACTGCATCCAACATATGTGACTAGAGTCTTACCACCAGAAAAAACTGCAAAATTGTTTGGTTTACTGAACTTATCACTAGGAGTGGGTTCGATGATCGGTAATTACGCAGGCGGGTACATAAAAAAAATGACTGGAAGTTTTTCATTAGCTTATCAACTAATGTTGATGATGTCCATCCTCACAGTTATGATTTGTATATTTATAAAATCCGATCGAAATGAAGAGGGGATCTTATATGAAAAGCATCATGCTGAAGCCCGTCAAGATATCATATGATATTAGAAGTTTATTATTAAAGAGTTCTGCGCGGATTTTAAAAATTAAATATCTCACCACTGCGAATTATTTAGATCCAGTTGGGTATACTTTAGAAATTTTTTGAGATTGAATTTAGTTCATTTGCAACATTTTCAAGGAGGTACGATAAATGGCAGAGAATTGCAGGGAATCCGAAGATTTTGAATTTGACAATCGCGTTAATAATTTGATGTGGACCATCAGTGGCGATTATGGGGATGAAATGACCAAAAATGAAAAGGTAAATCGCTCGAAATTTAATGCGCTATATTTTGGAATCATCTCAGGTGCCCGTCGTAAATATGTAGACTGGCATCTGATCAACCAATACATTGAGTGGCGGAGTTGTTCAGGGTTTTCCAGAGAAAATCTGCAGGCAATTCTTTTGCCAGCAATTGATGCGATGGCAATTAATTTGTTAACAGTGGAGAGACCAGGAATTCCCGATATGCAAAAAGAAGCCTGTTTAGAGATTATTGATAGACAAAAGTTACCGGTTTCTGATTGCTTATCCGATGAAATTGAGTTTTCAATATTTTCAGTTCTTGCGGGCATCAGTGTAACCGTAAGACCGGTCATTCGTGAATTAGCATTGGAACTAATCACTATAGCCAAAAAAAACGACATTCAAAATTTAATAGAAGAAATAGATGAAGTATATATCAGATTTTTTAGGATAAATGATTATGCTCGATTTGATATGCAACGTATTTTAGAGAATCATCCCCGACCGCTGGTTAAAACTAAAAATTTATCTGAAAGTGTTTTAAATTCAGAGTTGTTAAATAAAAAATCTAATAAAGTAGCAGAACTTGAAAAGACAATGAGCGGAGAACGACAGACAGAACACAGAAACGAGGATAATGAATTTGTTGAGGCTCTGAATCGTCAAGTCGAATTAAATTGTGGCGAATCATATCTTAAAGGAGTAGTAGTAAGAAGAATCGAAATTCGATTATGTAAAGGGGACCATCGAGATTGCCAGCTTCATTTCACAGAGGGATTAATTCGGAGTAAAAATAATAACCAAATGCAGTTAAAACGGGCCCGAAAATGTTTGGAACAGAACCGGTCTGCTTACGAAAAGAAACAGCAGATTTATGAAGCAACAATAAATCGATTAAAAAAATCATTAATACAAACGTTAAGAGCAGAACAATCAAAATACGTTACCTCCAGTGACTCAGGGACAATTAATGTTCAAAAGTTGTGGCGATTGGGCCGTGTTCCGTCAACAAGACTATTTAAAAAAATGGAAAGCAATGATAAAGGGAAGTATGTTGTTGATTTAATGATTGATAGTAGCCATTCTCAATTTTTTAAACAATCAACAGTAGCAATTCAGGCGTATATTATTGTACGGGCAATTGTTGATGCTGGAATTCCTTGTCGTGTCAATGGATTTTATAGTTATTTTGATTATACGATCCTTAATCGGTACCGTGATTATGATGATAATTTAGAACAGACTGAAAATATTTTTGAATATACCTGTGAGGGATGCAATCGAGATGGTCTTGCGATAAAGAGTGTTTGTGATACCCTTTATATACGTGCTGAAGAGAATAAAATTTTAATTGTTTTAAGTGATGGAAAACCAAATGATATTCATTTGCCGACCAGGAATAGTGGGAAAGAATTTCGCGGCGCAGTTTCGTATTCAGGAGGGATAGGTGTTGAAGATACTGCCAAAGAAGTTAGAATTGCCCGGCTAAGAGGGATAATGGTTCTGGGTATTTTTACGGGTGATGAAAAAGATCTGAAAGCCGAGAAACTTATTTATGGCAAAGATTTTATCTTTACCAGAGAAATGAACCATTTTGGTGATATTATTGCGGCATATTTAAAACGAATAATAGCAAGTTAAATTTTTAGGATTTTGCTCTTTAAATATGGCAAGTAGCTAAAATGGTGATCAGGGACAAGAAAACGATTTTGGTAACTTGCCTGTTATTTGTGAAACGTTTTTTCTGTTACTTAGCCTTCAGAAGCTATTGTGCTGGTGGATCCCGGTGAAGCCTATGTATTTTCCATCACCGGGAGGTCATTGGTCGAGCTGGGTTTAAGAACGGAGTTTTAAATTCCGACAAAAAAATCCGTGACAAATTTTAATTTATTTGATATAGTACATTGAAACTTAAATTTAATAATAATATAACAGGTGTCGGCTGTAATCAATGTATTATAAGCCGGTGAAAAGGGAAGAGGGGTGAAAATCCCCCGCGGTCC
>NZ_JBGSHG010000002.1:0-12068 GCF_041752335.1 Acetobacterium sp.
TTCTCTGGCATTTGATGGCCGAGAGGGTGGGATTCGAACCCACGTGGGCTTGCACCCTAACGGTTTTCAAGACCGCCCCGTTATGACCACTTCGGTACCTCTCGTAATTCAAAATGCAAGACTAATATTACCAGTGAAAACGCCTATTGTCAAGTGATTTGTTAAACTTTTTTAAATTTTTATTTTTTATAATTTGACAATCCAGTTCAGCGGATCTTCGCGGTTGCCGGTCTGGACATCGTAGAGGGTATCATATATTTTTTGGGAGTATTCGCCGATTTTACCGTCGTTAAATGTCATTTCCGCATCTTTCCACCCGAGGGTGCCAATCGGCGAAATAACCGCCGCTGTGCCAGTTGCAAAGGCTTCGCTAATTTTACCCTGCTGCCAGGCGTCATACAGCTCGTCGATGGTGATTTGGCGCTCTTCCACTGTTTCTCCCCAGTGTTTCAATAATTCAATCACGCTTTTGCGGGTGATGCCGTTTAAGATGGTGCCTTCCAGAGAGGGGGTCACAAAAACGCCGTCAATTAAAAAGAAGACATTGCTGGTGCCGACTTCTTCGATATACTTTCGCTTTTCGCCGTCCAGCCATAAGATCTGCTCAAAGCCCATTTCATGGACCTTTTCCTGGGCCGCCAGACCGCCGGCGTAATTCCCGCCGCACTTGGCTTCACCGGTACCGCCCCGGACCGTCCGGGCATATTCTGATTCGACGTAAATCCGACTGGGGACCATCCCGCCTTGATAGTAAGAACCGACTGGCGACATGATAATCATAAATTTGTAGCGTTTAGAAACCCGCACCCCGATAAAGGGATCGGTGGCAAAAACAAAGGGCCGGATATAAAGCGATGTCCCCGGCGACTTGGGAATCCAGGACTGATCCATCTTGACCAATGCTTTCAGGGCTTCGAGCAAAAAGTCTTCATCAATTTGGGGAATGCACATCCGGGCGTTGGAGCGGTTCATCCGTTTGAAATTTTCGTCAGGTCTGAACAGTTGAACCTCACCAGCTGGCGTTTTATAGGCTTTTAAGCCTTCAAAAACTTCCTGGGCATAGTGAAGCACCATTGCCGATGGCATGATCTCAATGGGTCCATAGGGCTTAATAACGGCATCATGCCAACCAACGCCTTCGGTATAGTCCATCTCAAACATATAGTCTGTAAATTCCACACCAAAGATCAGCGAATCTTCTTCTGGTTTTTCCTTAGGGTTTACTGTTTTAACAATTTTAATTTCCATGTCTTCCTCCGAGTTCCATAGCAAAACAAGCGCTATTTCGTATATGAAAGTAGTATAACAAGGTCTGTATACAAAGTACAAGTGTATTTTTTAGGAATAATGTTTTTTCGAAATACATCGCTGGCGAGACTTTTTTTCTGTAAACGTCATCTTTGTTCTCCGGTCGGGGAGCGACCATTTTTGGGGTTTTTGCTGCTGGCCGGTGATTAAAAATCAGCAAATAAAAAGACGATGGTGTCGCCATCGTCCTGTTTTATTTAGTCTACAAAGTATATTTCAATGTTTTGTCGGCCCCAGATTTCGCATTCTGCTTCACTATCCATATAAATATCGATAATGCCATAGCCGACGGCTCCACCCCGGTCTTCAACGGTATAGACACCGCCAAGGGCGGGAATATAAACCTTGGTTCCAAACGGAATGCCGCTCCAGGTGGCAATAGTCCGGCCGGATTGCGGCACGGTTCCCGATGCAGTGTTGTTGCCAGTGGCGGTATAGGCCGTGGCACTGACCACCATGCTGCCTTTAAAACCACTGTCAGGATTGATCGACGCACTGCCATCGCCGGTGGCACTTTTTTCGACATTAACATTCCCGGTCACTGATGATACTTCCACGGCTTCGGGCATCACAATGGTTGTGGACGGACCGACTTCAATGATTTCTTCCACAGCCGGCATGATCACTTCACAGGTGATGACTTCGCGGCTGACTTCGACACCATTTTCATAGCGGATCTTTTCTTTCATGTTGGCTTTACCGTTCTGACCCACCTGAACCACAATCCGGGTTCCGGCTGGCAGTTCCGCTTTTTCCACAATGGTGGCCTTCATCGGCACATCTTTAATCCCGGTTGATTCCACATAAGAAATCCGGGTTACTTTGATATCGCCGGTTTTCGCGGTTAAGGGGCTGTTCAAACCCGGCTCGACCTTATCGTCCTCATCCGGTTTGACCCCATTTTCTTCCAGGACATCGCCAACGGTAGCCCCGCCGGACAGATAGGTAATGGTTTTTCCATCAACTTGAATCTTTCCCGAAATCTTTTTTTCAATTGTTACATCAATGACATCTTTAAATAAGGTATTTAAAGGGTCACTGAATTTATATTCGTCGCTTACCGGAAGATCATTGGCAACCAGAACTTCCTCCAGGGATTGGAGCAGCTTTCCATGGGCAGTGCATACCTTGCCTTCGAAGTTGACCTCAACTTCTTTTTCGACGGTAAAAGCACTGGAAACACCCACGACCAGAAGCAAAATCAAGGCAATGATTCCGATCTTGACGCCAGGATATTTCTTAAGAAAACCACCGGTTTCTCTCTCTCTATTCATAAATAAAACCTTTCATTTTGTCTAAATTGCATAAATAAAAGTTACACGTTTGTTACAGTAAGTTTACCATCCTACCCAATTTATGTCAAGGTTTTTGTGGCTTTTGCGGGTCCAAATGGTGACCCCATCCCAATTACAAACCGTGTTTTGGCCCATTCTAATGCCATAATGGGGGTTGGAGTAAATTTTTGTCACCTGCTTTTTTTGTCATTTCTGCCCTCATAAGCTAGTTTTTAGAAAACTATTCTATACTACATCTTGTGCTTTAATCTGTATGAAATTTAAACGAACGGAGACCTTATGCTCGATACAAAAAAAAATCTGGCACTCATTGAACTATTACAAATAAATCTGCCCAATTGGTTTGAAACTGCCAAGCGGGATCTGCCTTTTCGCCGGACCAAAGACCCCTATTTTATCTGGGTCTCGGAAATTATGGCTCAACAAACCCAGATTGATACATTAATACCCTTTTATAATCGCTTTATTGATCATTTCCCCACTATTTTTTGTCTGGCCCTGGCCTCAGAAGACGAGGTCATTAAAGCCTGGGAGGGCTTGGGCTATTATTCCCGGGCCCGCAACCTCCATCAGGCGGCCCGGACCATTGTCTCGGACTACGACGGTTTTATGCCCGATACCCTTGCCGAACTAATCAAGCTCCCGGGCATTGGCCCCTATACCGGCGGCGCCATCGCCAGCATTGCCTTTAATCAGAAGGTCAGCGCGGTGGATGGCAATGTCCTCCGGGTGATCAGCCGTTACGCCAACAGCTTTGACGATATCAGCGACACCAAAACGAAGAACCGGATAACCGCCTGGATTGACAGCATTCTGCCTGAAGCCGCTGGCGCTTTTAATGAAGCCTTGATGGAACTGGGGGCGATGATCTGCACCCCCAAAAGTCCCAAATGCCAGAACTGCCCGATTTGCAGCGGCTGTCAGAGTCATGCTGCCGGCACCACCGGACAGCTCCCGGTGAAAACGAAAAAGCAGCAGCAGCTGACCAAAGAAATGGAGGTCGGTATCGTCAGACAAAACGGCCGCCTGTTTTTTGTGCGGCGCCCTGATTCCGGCCTGTTATCAGGAATGTGGTCCTTCCCGATTACCGAAATGACGGTGGGCCACGGTCTGGATATCAAAAAAAAACTCGGAGAATTCTTCCCCGAGCTTAATGACCCCATTTTAATTGGAACCAGTCGCCATGTTTTCTCCCATATTATCTGGGAGATGTCAGTCTATGCTTTTAATCTGGACGAGATGGTCTGTGAAACCCCAGCCCATCGCTATCGTGCCTCAACCGATGGGGATCCGTTGTCAACTACCCAAACCATCTTCAAAGCCCTGGCCCAGATCGATGACCTGGCCCTGCCGATCGCCTTTTCCAAACTTTTACCGCTGCTCGCCGACTAGCTGATTGGGTAACTGATCACAAAACTCATGGCTATTCGAACTTATTGATGTTCTTAAAAAGTCTTTAATGCTTACTGATGCCGGATCACCTGGAAGCGCTGCAACATCACATCGCTGTCGCTTTCCAGAATGCCGGCTTTTCTTTTGGCGATGGCAATCTGTTCTTCCGGGGTATTAACCCCTTCCAGATCGGGCAACAGCAGGCCGCGGTGGAGATCCTTCTCGACAATGACCCCGTACTTTTTGGCATCCAGTTCGGCCACACTGCTAACCGGTTCCGGAACGCCCAGCACATCCACCTTGATTTCCAGATCCATCAGTTCCTGTTCTTCCACCGGCATAAAGCGGGGATCATAGGTTGACGCCTCAATGGCATTGCGGATGATTTCCTGGGCGATATTTTCAGTTACCGGGCCGGTGGTGCCGATGCAGCCCCGCAATTCGCCATGCTGATGCAACGAGACAAAAACTCCGGCCTGATTGTTTTCCAGTTCACCGAGCACATCAGCTTCGATTTCAACCTGCTTTTTGTAATGATCAAAATTCAGTTTCCGGCCCCGCTGCACCCAGGTATTGATAGTAGCCCGGGCCAGGGCCACAAAGGGACTTTCATTTAAACGCCTTTCTTTATAGGATAGCATTTTATCGGCTTCGTAGCGGTCCAGCAGGCTGGGAATCTTTTGATCCGTCAAATCGATAAAGGCTGACATGTAACCCACCCCAAAAGGACCTTCATAGGAAAACACCGTAGCTTCGGTATCGAGACCGTCGGTGGCGCCCAATCCCATAATTATCGGTCTTAACCCACATTGTCCAGCCGGTTCGTAGACCTGGTGAGGAACGGTTAAGATGGAGTAGTAATTCTTCGCTTTAATGCCGTTGACAATATTTTCATCAAACAGCGGTCCCATCGGATTAAAGGCGTAAGGCCCTTCATCCTTGAGACAATGGGAAAGATCGGCCGATACCAGAATCATCGCCTCTTTACCCCGGGCTTCAATGGCTTCCCGGATTACCGTCCCCATTTTATAGAGTTCGATCAGACTCAGCTCACCAATAGTGATGTGAACAATCTTATAGGTCCGATAATATTTTTCAATAAAATATAGCGGTACCAGGACCCCATGATCAAGATCCAGGCTGATTTTATATTCTTTGGCAATTTTATGATTCAAGAAAATGGTGTGACAGTTGTTTTTCCCAAAGCCCATATTAAGCTCATCCAACAGCCCCATATCACAGTCTTTTTCCATGGCGATTTCGGGATGGCCGAAATTGCGCAGATCACCCTTGATCTGGTTTTCATAAATCACCGCCACCCCGTCCCGGAAGACGTTCCCATGGGGGGTAATGCAGACAATCACCTCCGGTTTGATTTCGGCTACCTTCAGGGCCAGATCCCGCAATCCCCGAATCGTTTTTTCCGCTTCATTTTCGCGACCATCCCCAATCTCCGGAATCAAAATCGGTGGATGGCAGGCGATGCCCAATCCTTTTAAATACATAGTCTCACTTCCTTATTTCTTTTCTTATTTGATATTATAAAACGCATCTTTCCCGGCGTAGCTGCCCAGCAGCCCTAACTGCTCTTCAATGCGCATCAGCTGATTGTATTTGGCCACCCGGTCGGTTCGCGATGGCGCCCCGGTTTTGATCTGGCCGGCATTGACCGCCACTACCAGATCGGCAATCGTGACATCCTCGGTTTCGCCGGAACGATGAGAAACCACCACCGTATAGCCGGCCCGTTTGGCCATTTCAATGGTGTCCAGGGTTTCCGTCAGGGTACCGATCTGATTGACCTTGACCAGAATCGAATTGGCTACCCCGGAATCAATGCCCCGTTTGAGCCGCTGGGTATTGGTGACAAAGATATCGTCCCCGATCAGCTGGACTTTTTTCCCCAGCCGCTGGGTCATGATCTTCCAGCCCTCCCAATCCTCTTCATCGAGCCCGTCCTCGATCGAAATGATCGGGTATTTATCAATCAGCATTTCATAAAAGTCGATCATTTCGGCGGCCGTTTTTTCCACTCCTTCGCCGGCCAGAAAATATTTCCCAGTTTCTTCATTATATATTTCCGAAGCCGCCACGTCCATGGCCAGCTGGACATCTTCCCCGGGAAGATAGCCAGCCCCTTCGATAGCGGTCACAATCAGTTGCAGGGCTTCCTCGTTGGATTTCAGATTCGGGGCAAAACCGCCTTCATCCCCCACTGAGGTGGCCATCCCTTTTTCGCTCAGCACTTTTTTTAGCTGGTGGAAGATTTCCGAACCCATCCGCACGGCTTCCCGGAAATCCCGGGCGCCTACCGGCATGATTAAAAATTCCTGGATATCCACATTGTTATCCGCATGTTCGCCGCCGTTTAAAATATTCATCATCGGAGTTGGCAGCAGTTTGGCATTGACGCCGCCCAAATATTTATAAAAGGGCAGCCCCAATGATTTTGCCGCCGCGTGAGCCGCTGCCATCGAAATCCCCAAAATCGCATTGGCACCCAGCTTGCTTTTGTTTTCGGTGCCATCCAGCGAAATCAGCACCCCATCAATGGCAATCTGATCGGAAGCATCCAAGCCCACCAGAAACTCCTGGGCATAGGCGACGCTGTCCACCGCCTTTAACACCCCTTTACCCTGATAGCGGCTGCAATCCTTGTCCCGCAGCTCCACCGCCTCAAAAGCCCCGGTGGAGGCCCCGGAAGGGACAATGCTGCGGCCCATGGTGCCGTCTTCTAAAATAACATCCACCTCAATGGTCGGGTTCCCCCGGGAATCCAGTACTTCACGGGCAAAAATATCTTCAATATAAGTATTCATTTGTTCCTCCATTTTTTTGTATGCTCTGGCACGTGCGAAACAAAGCGCACTGCGCGCGGTCGTTTTACGGCACCCTTATCTTTGTTTATACACCTTATTAAAGCAAATAAACTTTTGTCCGGAATAAAATCCCGACAAATAAAATACATACAAAAGCCCTGAAAAAGAAAACCTCTTCCAGGGCCTGGTGTTTTTTATTTTTCAGGGGCAATTAAAGGTTCACCTTCTTCATCAATCAGTACAGTGAGTCCGCCGCCAAATTCATCAAAATGGTATAAGTAATTGATTCCCGTTTCCGTATCTTCAATGATCTTACACCCGGAAGTCTCTCCGGTAGGTTCGTTGAGGACAATTTTAAATCGGTTTTTCTTTTGCTTTTTTGTTTTCATTTTTATCCTTTTCTCCTCTTAAATCAAGGTGGCCAATTTCATTATAACCAATCCCGGATAAAAAATCAATTTTTCCGTGTAAAATTTTAAAATGCTGTTTTTGAGAGCCTGATGGTCAAATATTTCTAAGGCCATAAAACTTAACTGAAACGACGGTCAATGATCCGGACGCTTTTTTTCTCAGATCGGGGCAGCGATCCAATCGGGCCGGCCATGGGAATCACGCTTAAACCTACCCGGGATTTAAACTGCCGTTTCACTTCGGCCTCAATATCCTGCTTGTCAATGCCACTCAAAATTTCAAAGGCCAGAAAAACACAGTCTTTGCCTTCCTGATGATCGACGGTGACCAGATATTCGCTGCTGACCCCATCCACGGTTTTTAAGAGCTCATCAATCTGGCCGGGATAAATATTGACGCCCTTGACCTTGACCATATCGTCGGTGCGGCCGATGATCCGGTCATGGCGGGGATGCACGGATCCGCAGGCACAGGGCCCCGGAATAAAGCGGGTGATGTCATGGGTGCGATAACGCAGCAGCGGCGCCGCCTCTTTCCGGAAGGTGGTGATCACCAGTTCCCCGTATTCTCCTTCCGGCACCGGCTTCAGCGTTTCCTGATCAAGAATTTCAAAATACAGGTAATCCGACCAGTAGTGGAGTCCATCATGTTCGCTGCAGTCGATGGAAATGCCGGGACCATAGATTTCAGTCAGGCCGTAAATATCAAAAAGCTCAATCCCCAGCTCTTCAGCGATGCGGCTGCGCATCTTGTCCCCCCAGCGTTCCGAACCGATGATGCCCCGTTTTAAATGGATCTGCTCGCCCAGGTTCTGGTTGGCCACCTCTTCGGCCAGCAGCAGGGCGTATGAGGAGGTGGATGCCAGCACCGTTGCTTTTAAGTCGACCATCATCTGCAATTGTTTCTGGGTGTTCCCCGGCCCCATGGGAATCGCCATGGCTCCCATTTTCTCGGCCCCGGCCTGGAATCCGATGCCGGCGGTCCAGAGACCATAGCCCGGGGTAATCTGGATCCGATCCTCGTCGGTCATTCCGGCATAGCGATAACAACGGGCGAACATTTCCGCCCAGTCAGCCACATCCCCGGCGGTATAGGGGATGATCACCGGCTGACCGGTCGTTCCCGATGAGGAATGAATCCGCACCACCTCACGATCCGGCACCGCCTGCAAACCCAGGGGATAGGCATTGCGCAGATCGCCCTTATCGGTAAACGGCAGCTGCTCAAAATCCGCCATGGTGTTAATATCGGCCGCTACAATCCCCGCTTCCTTAAAACGCTGCTGATAAAAAGGACTCTTCTCTTCCAGTCGCTTGACCAGATTTTGTAAATTTTGTAATGTTTCCATTGGCTTCGGCCTCTTTCTTTAAAATAAAAAAGACCCATCCCCTTATTGTCCATAACAATAAAAGGATGAGTCATAATAACCCACGGTACCACCTTTATTCACAGGCGAATTTTAACCTGTGCACTTTATCTGCAAATGCCATCACATCTGCCATCCCTTAACGTCGATGAAACGTTGTGAAATACTCAGGCGCTGCCCTTTCCTCACACCCTCAGGTGCCCATTATGCCAGTCCGCTTCCTGTCAGGCTCTCACCGCCCCCAACTCGCTTTAAATGCGCTGCTGACTTTACTCCACCATCACCGGTTTGTTTTTTTTTGAGTATAGCCTTTATTTTTATTTTTGTCAAGACCCTCATTTGATCACACTGTTTTCCAGACAGACGGCCAGATTCATTTTCTTTTCCCCGGCGGTTTCAAACTGGATGCTGGCAATGTCGCCGTTGCGGGTCAGGATCGTGCCGGCCCCAAAGCGCTGATGGACAACAATTGTCCCTTGTTGATAGGCACTGAGATCGAGATTGGCTCCCCGGACTTCCCCGGCCCGGCAATCCTGCCACTTCAGATGCTGACCACCAAAACTTTCCCGGGGCGCTGTTTTTGCCGGCGCCGCCTTTTTCCGGGGCAGGCCATCAATTAAATAAGAAATAAACGGCGATGGTTTGATCGCTTTGTCCCGATGTTTGACACACATAAAAATCAGCTCCGTTTTGGCCCGGGTGACGCCCACATAAAAGAGCCGGACTTCTTCAGCATAGGCCCTGGCATCTTCCGGAGCATTGGAAACATTGGGGATCTGCCCTTCGGTGGCATCAATGATAAAGACCTTTTCAAATTCTAGACCCTTGCTGGAATGGAGGGTGGACAGGGTAACCCGGGGTGTCCTGGCTTTTGGGGTCTGGGGTTCCTGAAGTTTTTGGGCCAGGCTTTCCAGCTTATCAAAAAAGGCCGGAAAATTGGGCACCCGGCCACCGAGAATCTTCAGCACCGCCAGCTTCTGCTCAATGTTTTCTTCGGATTGACCGGAACTGATCCGGAAATTCAGATAGGACTGATAGCCCAGACTATCGAGAATCATCCCGATGCCCTTCTCGGGCGAAACTGTTTTCAGCTTTTTGAACCCGGCTTTGAGATCTTTGAGCCGTTTAACCTGCCAGGCTCGTTCGCCACTGATCCGAATCAAGGCATCAAAGGCATTTTCCCCGGGTTTGATCTGCTGGCCCAGCTGGTTAATGGTTTCCCGGGAGATGGCGGCATCCATCTTATAGTAAACCTGGGTAAATAAATCCATATCACCGGGATTCACTGCCAATTCATAAAAAAGGCGGATATCTTTGAGCAAAAAATGGCTGAAAAATTGGGGACTGTGTTCCTTGATCTGATAAGCAATCCCGGCCTCATCCAGCAGATCCACCAGCGGAATGGCCGACTCATTGTTGCGGTATAGCACCGCCATTTCCTTGCCTTCCCGGCGGATCGCGGCGATAATCAGCTGGTACTGGGCTTCGCTGGATGCAACCCATTCCCGGGCAATCGGCACCCCGGTAAACGCATTGCCATCGGGAACCATCATTTCTTTTTGATAGCGCTGATGGTTCAGTTTGATAAAGGCATTGGCTTTATCGACAATCTGCCGGGTGCTGCGGTAATTGGTTTCCATTAACAGTACCTCACCCTGGGGCCAGGTCTCTTTAAAGGCCAGCAGCGATTCGGGAAAGGCGCCCCGAAAGCCGTAGATGCTCTGATCCTCATCGCCGACCATAAACAGGTTGCCTGTTTTCCCGGTTAACAGTTCAATGATCTTAAACTGAATCTTGGAGGTGTCCTGGGCTTCATCCAAATGAATATAGGGATATTTTTCCTGAAAAAAAGCCAGCATTTGGGGATATTTTTTTAGCAGTCCCCAGGCGTATTTTAAGATATCATCAAAATCCATCAGCTGTTCTTTAAGCTTATGACTTTCGTAAGCTTCATAGATTTCCAGAAATTCCACTTCCAGCGGCGGTAATGATTTGATTTCATCGGTGGTCAGCATCATATTTTTGCAGAAGCCGATTCGCTGGCAGATTTCACTGAGTTCAATTTCCCCGGGGTGCTCCTGAAACAGCTGCCGATATAATTCCCGGATCACCGGGGTGGTGTTGGCCAGGACGGTATGGGCCCGGCGGCGGTAACATCGTTCATAGTGGCGGATCACCCCCAGGGCAAAACTGTGGATGGTGCTAAACTGAAGAGTTTCCGCCTGGGACTCACCAAATAACTTGGTGTACCGGGCCTTCAGATCCCGGGCCCCCATGCGGCTGAGGGTCAGGGTCAGGATCGCCTCCGGATCGATCTGCAGCACCCTGAGCATGTAGGCAATCCGGCAGATGATCACCGTGGTTTTACCGCTTCCCGGCACCGCCAGCAACAGCGTCTGGCCCCGGTCCCGCAGGACCGCCTGTTCCTGCTGGGGATTGAGTTTTATCTGATTGCTTTGTTTAAAAATTTCAAAATTTTTCATGGCTTAATTATAGCCGAAATCATCTTTTTTTTCCAGTCTGTGCTATACTAAACAAAATCAGGCCGTCGTCACGACGGCAAAAAGGAGAGCGTCATGGCAAAAGCAATTATTATGAGTGGAGTTTGTGGTTTTAAAACCGAAGTAACGGCTGAAAAAGGGGATGGATTCACGATTCTTCTTGATACTGTTTCCGACTGTCCGGCTTTCAAGAATTTAAATGCGTCACTGAAAGAAGTGGACGGCATGGCCTGCATCATGGACAAGGTTGGCGAAGGTTCCATTTATGAGGCCTGTCGCATCAATTGCAAACATAGCGCCTGTCCGGTTCCCATGGGGATCATCAAAGTGGTGGAAGTCGCTGCCGGTTTGGCGCTGCCGAAAGATGTCACTGTCACTTTAACAAAATAAACCAATTTTGTAAAATTTTCATTTTTCTGAGCGACTAGTTGTTTATCATCCCAATTATCGGGTATAATAAACCTACAAATCATTTTGAAATTGGGAAGGAGTATTGTTATGAGTTTTGAAGATGGAATGAAGGGGTTCACCTTTGGTATTATTTCTTTAATCTGTATTGGCGTCAACATTATTTTAAGTTTTGTTGGCCTGAGTACCATCGCCGGAATTATCAGTCTGGCCGGTTTGGTTACCGCCATCCTCGCTTTTATTTATGGAAAAAAAGAATTCGCTGCTGATCCGGATAATAAAAAAGCAAAAACCGGGAAAACCATCGGTCTGGTACTGATTATTATCAACATCGTCTTTACCGTTCTGGCAATCATCGCATTTATTGCGCTGATGGGCTTAGCCGCCTCAATGTAATTTTTATCAATTTTTACGGCAAATTTATTGCCAATCGGGTAGGAGGCTGACCATTAATTGATCAGCCGACCTCCCACACCACCGTACGTACCGTTCGGTATACGGCGGTTCCAGAGTTCACACCGTTACTTGCAGATAATAATCATAAAAATTGGGATATCCTGCCCGCTTG
>NZ_JBGSHG010000003.1:0-46690 GCF_041752335.1 Acetobacterium sp.
GGCGCTACCGCTGAAGATATTGCTGCTATCGGTATCACAAACCAACGTGAAACAACTGTCGTTTGGGACAGAAAAACTGGCGAACCTATTTATAATGCCATTGTTTGGCAATGCCGTCGTACCGCATCTTTCTGTGATGAACTTAAGGCCCGTGGATTAGAAGACTATGTTCGTGATAACACCGGTCTTGTAATCGATGCTTACTTCTCTGGAACAAAAATCAACTGGATTTTAAATAACGTTCCTGGTGCTCGTGAAAGAGCAGAAAAAGGCGAACTCGCTTTCGGAACCGTTGATACCTGGTTAATCTGGAAATTAACCGATGGTAAGGTACATGTAACTGATTATTCAAATGCTTCCCGTACTATGGCATTTAATATTAAAACCCTTAAATGGGATGAAAAAATGTTAAAAGAACTGGATATCCCAGCTTCTATGTTACCAGAAGTTAGACCATCATCAGCTGTTTATGGAACTACCACCCTTTATGGAACCGAAATTCCAATTGCCGGCGCTGCTGGTGACCAACAAGCTGCCCTCTTTGGACAAGCTTGCTTCGAACCTGGTATGGCTAAAAATACTTATGGAACCGGTTGCTTTATGCTGATGAACACTGGCGACAAACCGGTTAAATCAAACAGCGGTTTGGTTACTACCATTGCCTGGGGCTTAGATGGCGAAGTGGATTACGCATTAGAAGGTTCTATCTTCGTAGCTGGTGCTGCAATCCAATGGTTAAGAGACGAAGTAAGATTAGTTGATTCTTCACCAGACAGCGAATTCTACTGTAATAAAGTTGCTGATACCAATGGCGTGTATATGGTTCCTGCTTTTGTAGGACTGGGCGCTCCACATTGGGATATGTATGCTCGTGGCGCAATCCTGGGATTAACCCGTGGTGCCAACAAAGCTCATTTAATCCGTGCAACTGTTGAATCATTAGCTTATCAGACAAAAGATGTTCTGGATGCGATGGAAAAAGACTCTAACATCAAATTGGCAGCATTAAAAGTAGATGGCGGCGCTTGCGCTAACGACTTCTTAATGCAATTCCAGGCTGATATTTTAGGCGTTCCTGTTGATCGTCCTTCGATCGTTGAAACAACCGCTATGGGTGCTGCTTACCTTGCTGGTATGGCTGTTAAATTCTGGGATGGCAAAGCTGATGTAACTGCTGCTTGGAAACTTGACCGTTCATTCAATCCTGCTATGGATGCGGATGTTCGTGCTAAATTATATACTGGCTGGTTAAAAGCTGTTGAATGCTCTAAAGGCTGGGAAGACGCCGAGTAATCCGATTTAATCTCAAAATTCATTAATCATTCTATTGTTGGGGTGTTTAAAACACCCCAGCAATTTAGATTTTACTCTTTCCTATTTTTGTGATTGTGTTATAATGAATTTGCAAATACGATCCAACCGGGAGGAGTTTTATGTCGACGAGAAAATGTCTTCTCATGTTTCAAGACAACCCCATTATTGTCGCTGTTCGTAATCCGAAAGATATTTACGATGCTATTCATTCAAAATCGCAGATCATCTTTTTACTGACTGGTAACGTCTATAATCTAAAAAAAATGGTGGAACTTTGTACCAAAGCTGGCAAACACGTGTTTACCCATTTGGATCTCATTAAAGGTTATTCTCAGGATAATTATTTTATTAAGTATCTGAAAGATGAGATCAAGCCAACGGGAATTATTACCACAAAAAACAATATTATCACTCGGGCAAAACAGGAAGGTCTAATGACTGTCCAGCGTTTATTTCTATTGGATTCTTCTGCTATGGATATTTCAATTACATCGGCAAAAAAAATCAAGCCCGATGCCATCGAAATTTTGCCTGGCCTGGTTCCAAAGCTGATCACAGCTATTAAAAAGGAACTCGATATTCCAATTGTTACCGGGGGATTCATAGAGACAGAGGAAGAAGTTCGTTCGTGTCTTGCTGCTGGAGCTTTATCAGCCAGCACATCTCACAAGCCGTTGTGGGATAAAATAGAACTTATTCGGGAAGAGCAGCGATTGCTACAGAAAGAATAAGCAAAAATAAAATACAAGGCAACGGAGAGCCATACTGTTTTCTTAAATGAATCCTCATTTAAGAAAATTGTATGGCTTTTAATTTTTTATAGTTCTTAGGAGGAATATATTATGTACGATATCGCCATTATTGGAGCTGGTATTGCCGGTTCCTACATTGCTCGGGAATTGACCCGATACAAGTTGGACATTGTTTTGTTAGATGGAGAAAATGATGTCGGAAATCAGATTACAATGGCCAATTCTGCCATTGTTCATGCTGGCTTTGATGCCCCAGCCTCTAAATTGAAAGGAAAATTTAACACAACCGGAAACCTGATGTACGATAAGGTTTGTGATGATCTGGATGTTCCCTTTAAACGCTGCGGCTCGCTGGTTGTTGCCCATAACGAATACGAGATGGCAACCATCCATGAACTTTATCAGAATGGTTTGAAAAATGGAGTACCGGATTTGAAAATCTTATTTAAAGACGAGGTTCATGCCATGGAACCCCATATTAGCGAAGATATTTGTGGCGCTCTTTATGCCCCAACTGCAGGAATTGTATCTCCCTTTGAACTGTGTATTCACGCTGCTGAAAACGCTGTCGACAATGGTGTCACCCTGAAACTGAATCACATGGTTACTGCCATTGACAAGGTCGATGAACATTTCAAAATTACCACCAACTGCGGAGAAATCGAAGCCAAATATGTTATCAACGCTGCCGGTGTCTATGCCGATGATATTTACGAGATGGTTGGCGAACCTTATTTCCAACTGCTGGCCAGAAAAGGAAATTACTTTATCTTCGATAAAGAAGCTGGATCCCTTGTTAATAGTGTTATCTTTCCATGTCCATCAAAAAAAGGCAAAGGAATTCTCGTTGCTCCCACTGTCCATGGCAACCTGTTAATCGGCCCGGATGCCGAACCTGTTGATAAAGGTGATATTTCCACCACCACCGATCGACTGGATTATATTAAACAAAATGCCCTTAAGAACTGTCCTGAGCTACCGTTTAATAAAATCATTCGATCCTATGCCGGACTTCGCAATACCCCAATCAAAGACACCTTTACCACCACCGATGGTGATTTCATTATTGAAGAATCACCGGTAAAAGGCTTTATAAATGTTGCTGGTTACGAATCACCAGGACTGACCTCAATTCCTGCCGTAGCCCACTATGTCGTTGAAGAGATTGTGAAACCAATGATCCCAGATATCGAAGAAAATCACGACTATAATCCCAAGGTTCGCAAGCATCTACGTTTTGATGAAATGACCGAGGAAGAAAAAGTTGAAATTATCAAAGAGGATCCCAAATACGGCAAGGTTATCTGTCGCTGTGAAACCATCACTGAGGGTGAAATCATTGATGTTATTCACCGCAGTGCGGGGGCCCGAACCGTTAAATCAGTTAAAAAACGCTGTCGCGCCGGAATGGGTCGCTGCCAGGGCGGTTTCTGTTCTCCCCGTGTTGTCGAAATTCTAGCCCGGGAACTGAATTGTTCATTGGATGATATTATGTATGATCAACAGGATTCGACCTATATCCTTTCAGGTCACACGAAATCCGTTAAGGAGGAGGCGTAATCATGATTTATGATGTTGTTATTTTAGGTGGCGGACCAGCCGGGTTGGCTGCTGCTGTTGAAGCTAAAAATGATGGGGCGGAAAATGTCCTGATTCTTGAACGAGACCGGGAATTAGGTGGTATTCTTAACCAATGTATTCACAATGGTTTTGGTCTGCATACTTTTAACGAAGAATTGACCGGGCCGGAATATGCCGAACGCTATATTCAGAAGGTAATCGATTTGAATATCCCTTACATGTTGGACACCATGGTTCTGGATATGCATGACAACGGCGATCTCAAATCCATCCACGTTATCAATGAAGAAAACGGGTACATGATTATTGAAACCAAAGCTGTTGTTTTAACCATGGGATGTCGGGAACGAACCTCTGGAGCGATCGGGATCCCCGGTTATCGCCCATCTGGTGTATTCACCGCCGGTACAGCTCAACGTTTTATTAATATGGAAGGCTACATGCCTGGTAAGGAAGTGGTTATCCTCGGCTCTGGTGATATCGGACTGATCATGGCTCGACGAATGACCTTAGAAGGTGCTCATGTTCAAGCTGTTTGTGAACTGATGCCCTACTCTAACGGTTTGGTCCGTAACATTGTTCAGTGTCTGGATGATTATGATATTCCACTAAAATTAAGCCATACCATTACCTTTATCCATGGTAAAGATCGCTTAGAAGGAGTCACAGTTGCTAAGGTAGACGAGAAACTGAAAGTGATTCCTGGCACCGAAGAATTTATTCCCTGTGATACCCTGCTGCTTTCAGTGGGACTGATCCCCGAAAATGAAATTACCCGTAACGCCGGTGTTGTAATGGATAACCGAACCAATGGTGCCATTGTCGGCGAACTGCGTCAAACCTCCATGCCTGGTGTTTTTGCCTGTGGAAATGTCGTTCACGTTCATGACCTAGTGGATTTTGTTAGTGAAGAAGCGGTTCTTGCCGGTAAAGGTGCGGCCAAATACATCAAGGGCGATCTGGATACTGAGATCACCTTTACCACCACCAACGGCGACGGCATTGGCTATGTTGTTCCCCAGCAGGTTGCCATGAAGAATGTCGAAGAAAAGGTCACCTTCTATATGCGGGTGCGTCAGGTCTTTAAGGATAAGGTTGTTAATGCTTATATCGGCGACCAGTTAATCGCCACCAAAAAAGAAAAGAAATTACTGCCCGCTGAAATGGTAAATTTCAAAATCGCAAAAGATGTTTTAGCTCAATATCCCGCCGGAGAAATCCGCTTTGTCGTAGAGGAGGCAAAATAATGAAAAAAGATATGACCTGTATTGTTTGCCCCATCGGGTGCCAAATGACCATTGAGGAAAAAGCCGATGGTACCTACGAGGTTACTGGCAACACCTGTAAACGTGGTCCCAAATACGCTGTCAATGAAATGACCAACCCAACCCGGGTTATTCCCACCACTGTGGTGATTAAAAACGCCATGCTTCCCCGTCTGCCGGTTAAGACTGCAGAGCCCATCCCCAAAGGCCAGATTTTTGATGCTATGGCCGTTATTAACCAGGTTGTTGTAGAAGCTCCCATCAAAACCGGTGACGTTGTCATCAAAGATCTTTTAGGTCTTGGGATTGATGTGGTCGCTACCAGAACCATGGATAAATGTTAATACCTTTGATCTGAATCATTTAAAACGGAGTCTGAAAATAATCTCACCAATTATTTTCAACTCCTTTTTTTCATTTCTGCGAATTGAACTCGTAACGACAAAATATTAATTTGTTACAAAACAGACATTGAATTACAACCATCTTTTGTGATATGTTTAACTATACAAATTTTACAATTAAAGGTGCTGCCCCATGTTTGAAAAAATAAAACAACTTTTTAATAAAAATCTTGCCATTATTATTCTAGTACCCTGTACCATTATTATGATTACCTTGATTATTCACTATCAAAGTGTCTCCCGAGAAAAAGCAAAACTGGACGAAGGTATCGAGGTCCTCACCGCATTGGAAACCCGTGACCTTTATACGATGGAAGAAAAAATTGATTTTATGAAACGAAAAGCTGTTGATTCCGGTGATTATTCGGCGCTATTTGGAAATGCCGTTGTTTTTGGCGATTCCATCGCCGAAGGACTTGGTTTATACGGTTTTCTAAGCCCTACCTCACTGGTAGCAGTGATGGGAAAATCCACCGAAAACAGTCTGGAAGATGTGCCTGACCTGGTCAATCTGGCCCCCCGAAATGTTTTTTTCGAGTTGGGACTCAATGACATCAGTCATCCCGACAATACACTGGAGTCCTATCTCAGTCATTATGAAAAAATGATCGACTCAGTTCGTCTGCAATTGCCCAATACGCAAATCTACATTTGCAGTATTTTTCCGGTTACCAATGAAGCCCTCAAGGAAAATCCCGAGTTCAGTCAGATTGAGACCTATAATGCCGCCCTTGCCGAAATGGCGAAACGAAAAAATGTGCATTATATCGACACCTATACCTTTTTAAAAAATAATCCTCAGTATCATGAGCAGGATGGCATCCATGTGATCCGGGAATTTTACCCCCTATGGATGGATACCCTTGTTAATAACAGCGATCTGAAAAATTTATTATAGAATTGGAACATCATGAAAAAATTTGCTGTGCTACTGTTCATTTTAATACTCGCGCTGCCATGTTTTGGCTGTCACTCGGCGGAACAGCCACCCTTATCGCAGGTGGAGTCCGATCTGCTGGCTGCTTCTCAAAATCTCGGCGGGATGGAGAAAGGCGATGGCAAAGCCTTGAAACGTTATTACGGACTCAATATTAATGACTATCAGGAAATGCTGATTTACGTCCCGGCAAATTATATGGATGTTTCCGAGCTCCTGGTGATTAAAGTCAATGATCCCGCCCAACTGGATCTGGTTGAAGCCGCAGTAGATACCCGCAACGCCATGCAGCAGGAAAGCTTTGGGGGGTACGGACCTGAGCAGGTCGCGCTGCTTGATAATTATGAGTTTAAAATTGTGGGAAACACTCTTTTTTATTGCGTATCACATGATGCGTCCACATTAAAAGATACCTTTGTCAAAAGCATCAAAAATAATCAGTAAGGAGTGGCCATGGTTTTTAGCAGTATCTTATTTATTTTTGCTTTTCTACCCATTGCTTTGATTCTATATACCATTATCCCAAAACAGGGGAAAAACCTGATTTTGCTTCTGGTCAGTTTGTTTTTTTATGCCTGGGGCGAACCCGTTTATGTTTTCTTAATGCTTTTCACCATTGCCTTCGACTTTGGCATGGGGATTCTGATGGAAAAAAAGCCCCATTTAGTCCGAAAACGTATTTTTATTTTCACCGTCATTGTGAATCTGGGATTTTTATTCTTTTTTAAATACTGGGGCTTTCTGCTCGACACCGTTAACCAGATCTTTAGTCTGGCTATCCCCTATACCCCACTGCCCTTACCGATTGGAATTTCCTTTTATACCTTCCAGATCCTATCTTATGTCATCGATATCTATCTGGGGAAGGTTCCGGTTCAAAAAAATATTATCTCTTTTGGTTTATATGTGACAATGTTTCCCCAGCTGATCGCTGGACCCATTGTTCGCTATAAGGATATCGATGATCAACTTTCGGACCGGGTACTAAATCAGGAAATATTTGGCTTCGGGGTCGAACGTTTTATCCAGGGTCTCGGCAAAAAAGTCCTTCTGGCCAACAATATCGGCTATGTCTGGACCCTTATTTCTGCGATGAACGTGGGCGAACTATCAGTACTCACCGCCTGGATCGGGATTATTGCCTTTACCTTCCAAATCTATTTCGACTTCAGCGGCTATTCGGATATGGCCATTGGGCTGGGGAAAATGTTCGGGTTTGAATTTCTGGAAAACTTCAACTATCCCTATATTTCCCGAAGCGTATCAGAATTCTGGCGACGCTGGCACATTTCTCTGGGCACCTGGTTCAGAGAATACCTCTATATCCCACTGGGCGGAAACCGTGTCCCCATCTCCCGGTTATTTCTAAACCTCTGTATTGTCTGGTTTTTAACTGGACTCTGGCATGGCGCCAGCTGGAATTTCGTCATCTGGGGCGGCTATTATGGGCTGATCCTTTTTGCTGAAAAAGTATTTTTAAAGGCCCTGCTGGAAAAACTGCCAAAGTTCATTCAGCACAGTTATACCCTTATTCTGGTGGTGATCGGCTGGGTTTTCTTTGCCAGTCCGGATATCGGTTTTGCACTGTCTTACCTCCGGGTGATGTTTTTTACCGCTGGTGCATCACTGGTCGATTCAACCGGACTCTATTACTTGTACACCAGTCTTATTCTATTGGTGATTTGCGGGATCTGCTGCACCCCGATTGTCCATCAACGCTATAACAAACTGATTCACAGCGAAAAAAACTGGGTTGTTCCCTTTGGACTGGGACTCAACAGCGTAATCATGTTTTTATCCATCGCTTATTTAGTAACCGAAACATATAATCCATTCTTATATTTTAGATTTTAGGTGAAGCATTATGCGAAAACAAGATAACCACCGTGAACATGATCAATACTCCCATTCTCTGTTTTACAAAAAATATATTAATCTATTGTGCCTTCTTTTTGTTGGGATTATCATTTTTTTTCCACTGGCTTCACTAATCCTGCCGGACACTAAAATGTCCGAAAACGAAAACCGGATTTTAACCCAATTACCCCGTTTTTCGGTGGATAGCATCATCGATGGCCGATATATGAAGAAAATGCAAAAATACACGGCCGACCAGTTAATCGGTCGAAATTTCTGGATTTATACCAAAACCAGTATCGATCGACTGATGGGAAAAAATAGCTCTAATGGGGTTTATTTGGGTGAAAATTCCACCCTAATCGAAAACTTTGATCCCTTTCCTGCTGATGCTGTCGAACAAACAAAAACCGCAATAAACACCTTTGCTGAAAGACATCCCGATCTCAACCACTTTTTTATGCTGGTTCCCAATGCGATTAGTGTCAGCGATAAAAAACTGCCGGCATATGCCCCGGTTTTGAGTCAAAACGACTATATCGATGGTTTTACTGCGGGCTTAAACGAAAAATTAACGATCCTTGATCCCAGACCAGTTCTGGAACAGAATCAGGACCAACTGCTCTATTATAAAACCGATCATCACTGGACTACCCTGGGTGCCTGGCTTTCTTTTCAGGGCGTTGCCGATGCCATGGCGATCAAACCAGACCCCGATGCCTATACTGTCTATCCTGTCACTCATTCGTTTTCTGGTGCGCTGGTTTCTAAAAGCGGCTATCTGACCTTTGCCACTGATACCATTGATGTTTATGTTCCCAAAAGCGGAGATACCTATTCGGTGGTAAATTATGTGGAAGAACAAAAAAAATCCCCTTCCCTTTATGACAGCGAACAATTAAAGGGAAAGGACAAGTATGCGGTTTTTCTGGAAGGCAACCATCCCATTATTAAAATTAAAAGTCCGGTGGCGAATGGAAAAAATCTGCTGGTGATCAAGGATTCTTATGCCAACGCCTTTATCCCCTTTTTAGTACCGTTTTACAGCGAGATCACAGTAATTGATCCCCGTTACTATTATGACAGCATTGATGCCCTCATCACCGATGCTCAAATCACCGACATATTGTACCTCTTTAATGCCAACACCTTTTTCAGGGATACCACACTGGCACCAGTTTTAAATGATGACTGACAGATATGTTTTTCAAAAATCTATTCATCATTATCTGGATCACTACAAAAAAAATACCGTAATTTAATTACGGTATTCATACTTTAATTTAATTTTATCGCCACGAAAGATTACCTTAGAATACTCAAAGGGCTTATCATCCTTATCGTAAAGAATATCTTCTAAAACAAGAAGAGGAAATCCTTGAGGAACTTTTAAAAGTTTGCTCTCTTTTTCCGAAGCCGTAACCGACTCAAAAGTTTCCATAACCCGGCTGGGTTTTAAATTATACTCTTTTTCAAGAAGCACACAAAGTTGTTCTTCTTCGAGAGCACGATCACTTAGATTCTTACACAAATCATAAGGAATCCGAGAATAATGAAGGCTAATGGGCTCACCTTTCAAAAAACGCAACCGCTCAATTTCCAGTATTGGAGACCCCTGTGGACATTGCAGACGCTTTGCAACACTCAACGAGGCATCTTTTTCGGTAACATTTAAAAGCTCTGTGGTAATTTGATATCCCATTCTCTCCAATTGCTCTCTAAAGCCCATATATGCCAGAGATTCCGTCATTATCTTGGGTTCTGCGACAAAGGTGCCCTTACCAGGAACGCGATAGAGAACACCATCCTGTACCAATTGAGAACACGCTGAACGTATTGTCATGCGGCTAACCCCGTACAACCGATTCATTTCACTCTCAGATGGTATCGCTGTATTCGGCTTCCAAATACCTTCTTCGATGTTATTGCGGATTAACTCTTCCAATTGTATGTACAATGGTTTGGGGTTTTCTCGCTTAATTTTGTACATATCAATACTTCCTTCCATATAACTCCTTTGTGCAGTTTATTCAGCAAAAATATCTTTCATTTTATCATAGACGCAATAGAATTAAAAGAGCATCCGCCAAAATTGATCCATATCTGTTTATTTTAATTTAGCAAATTGTGAATATATGCTATTATCATTTAATGCTGTATACAAATTTTTGTAAATGTCATAAATTTCATTATACTTCTTGACATTTTCAGGTATGGGTTCAATGGTTTCCAGATAACGAACCATTGAATTGACGCCTTCGGTGACATCCTTAAACCACCCGGCGCCAACACCTGCGATAACAGCCGCTCCCACAATGGTGGCATCGGGTATTTCCAGTTTGCGAATGGGAACCCCAAACATATCGGCAATGATCTGACGCCATGCTCCGGATTTTGTAGCTCCGCCGGTGATGGCTAATTGTTTCAAAATCACGCCGGATTTTTTCATGGTTTCATACATATCCTTACTTTCCAGCGTGATACCTTCCATGACCGAACGAATCATATCACTCTTAGAATGGGCGAAAGTAATCCCGGCAAAGATCCCCTTTGCTTCGGGGTTCCAATAAGGATAACCTGACCCCGTCAGAAACGGCATGAAGACAATCCCCTTCGATCCTATCGGACTTTTCTGAATATGATAATCCATCACTTCATAGGGATCCATTCCGGTCTTTTTCCCGAACGCAACTTCAATTTCAGCCAACTCATCCCTTGCCCATCGATAACTGCTAGCAGCACCCAGTTGGATTCCCTCAAGATTGTATAATCCCAATGATGCAGATGAAGTTGCCATAACCCCAGGAACATCTTCAAGCACCAGATTTTTTGTGCCAACGACCAGAAGACCGGCAGTCCCAAGTGTTAAAGAAGCATAACCGTCTTCAATAACGCCGGCACCGATCGCTGCACATTGCTGGTCGCCACTTCCGGCAACTAACAGCGTGCCGACAGCCAGGCCCGTTTTCTCTGCGGTTTCTGGTGTCACTTTTCCGACAATATCACCTGGCTTCACTAATTTTGGTAATTTTGTTTTATCTATGCCAAAAGCATTGATAATATTATCCGCCCAATCCATTGTATTGGGATTAAGATACCCAGATGTGCAGGCATTGGTCACCTCACAATAAAAATCATCCGCGCCAAAGCAATATTGGATGTATTCCGGCATCATCGCCACGTACTTCGTTTTTTCATACAGTTCTGGTCTTTTTTTCATTAACCACAACAATTTGATAAAAGTGAAGGTTGGTGCCATTGGCATGCCGGTGCTTTTAAAGAAAGTATCCGGATCCACCAGAGCCATCGCTTCTTCTAAGATCTCCGCACCACGATTGTCCTGCCAGCCATAAAAAATATTATCGATGGCCTGATTATTTTTATCTACCAGCGCAAAAGTTGCCCGTTGGCAAGAAAATCCCACTGCCTCAATTTCCTTTGGATCAAGTCCTGATGATGTGACCGCTTGTTTGCATGCTTTATAGGTTTCCTCGACCAACAAATCCACATCCTGCTCAACCCAATTGGGATTGGGATAGTTACAGGGGTACTCTCCGTATCCTTTGCCATAGATTTTGCCTTCTTTATCAAGAATCATCGCCTTTGTGCCAGTTGTTCCCACATCAATCCCGATTAAATACTTACCCATCTTAAAAATCTCCTTTATCATTATAAAATTTTACTATTTTATGAACGTATTTGGCACGTATGCCAACTCAGAAGGATTTTTTGCGTCAAGATCTTAAAGTTTTAATTGCGGTACGATACCGATTTCCCGCATTTGATCCAGTGCCTCAATGATCGCGACCGCCGCACGAGTGCCAATCAGATCAGCACCAGCTAAGATAAAAGCATAGGCATTTTGCGGCCGTGGAAATTTCACGCCGGCAACTTTCAGCTTTACATCGGTTCCGGTCAAGGTTTTTTTCATGACTAAAAACTGATCCATACTGGGTCCTTCGAATTGCCCGGTTGAGGTTTTGGCATAATCAATGCCCACTTCTGCAATCAACTTGCAAGCCGTCGCAATTTCTTCATCAGTTAAATAGCAAACTTCCATAATACATTTGGTGATATGACCCTGAGCTGCGGTTTTAAAATCCATCAATTCCCCTTTGATCACATCATATCTTTTGTCTTTCAAAGCCCCAACGTTCATCACAAGGTCTAACACGGTACAACCCGCTTTAACCGCCTGTTCTGTTTCAAAGGCTTTAACAATCGACGCTGATGCGCCAAAGGGAAAATCCAGACCGGTTCCAATATGAATATCTGTTCCTTTCAGTTCATCCACCACCACGGGGGTCCAATAGGGTGTCGCAGAATAAAATGCGGCACAATTATAGGCTACTGCCTCACGACAACCGGACCGGATATCAGCTTCAGTGGTGTTTTTAGGCAACACCGAGTGATCGAAACACTTTCCGAGGGCATTTTTATCCATTTTTGATAAATCAACCATAACTTCATGCCTCCTATTTTTATTTTATAAAACAACTTTTTTAAGCTCTTCCATACGATCAATAACATAGGTTGGATTTAATGATCTTACGACCTCCGGAGCGCCATATCCAAAAGTGACACCGCAAACATCAATGCCTGCATTTGTACCAGTGAGATAATCGGTTTTGGTATCCCCGACGAGAATCGCTTGAGTCTTCCTGCAATTATAATACTCGAGAATCGCATTAATACAATCAGGATGAGGTTTGGGGTTTTTAACGTCATCCGCTGTCACCAGGATGTCAAAATAATCATATAATTTTAGTGTTCTTAAAATTCTTTCGGTTGCACTTCTGATTTTGAAAGTAGCCACCGACAATGATTTCCCCTTGTGTTTATAATATTCCAGTACATCTTCCACACCGTCATAAGCAAAGGTTTTTTTATCACAGTTTTCAGTGTAATAATCAACAAATAGTGGCAATATTTCTTGATCGATCAGGGTTTCCTTATCCTTACCCAGCGATTGGATGAGCACATTCCGGGCACCCCCGCCAATACAGCTCCGAATAAACGAATCCTCTTTCTGTTCAAAACTATAGCGATCGATGATATACTTTATCGTTTCGATAATATCTGGACAAGTATCTACCAAGGTTCCATCCAAATCAAAAATAATATACTGGTATGCCCTCGGTTCCTTGTTTTTTATAATCATAACCAGCCTCCCTTAAAATTTTAAACTTTTAGAAACCGATCACAGATTCCTCAAAAGCTCATTGCTGTTAAAATATTCCAGGGTAACACCGCACTCGCCGATGTTTCTGACATTTTTATCGGTCTTTTTATAGTCAGCATGATAATCCGAACCACCTGAAATAATTTTTACACGGTCTTCATAATCTGCTTTAACCTTAGCGATAATCTCATCCTTTGTATTTGGTCCATTATAGGTCGTCTTATCATAGGTATAGCTGGCTTCGATACCATCTAACCCAGCGTTGATCAATTTATCAATATAGGCTTCTCGAGTCATCATCCCATCTTTGGTCATGACCGTCTCATCAATCAGATAGGGATGCGCTAAAATGGCAATCCCACCGCTTTCATGGGCGATACTGATGATGTCAACGGGATCTGGCTTTTCTCGTTTTACACTGAATTCAGGATTGTTTCTGATTAATAATTTTGCCTCACTCCAGGTTTTGGTATAGCCCTTTTCAGCCATCAGATTAAAGATTACCTTCTTCTGAACATCCTCGGGATCCCGGGGAATATCATCATAATTCAACACCTCATCCCAAGTAATATCGATACCATTATCAGCCAGAACATCCAAAAGCTTTTGATATGAGTAGATTTTACTTTTGACAATCTTCTCATTCATTTCTAATATTTTAGGATTTGTATAGTCGCACCCTAATACTACGATGTGTACATCCTCGACCAAGGTTTCGCAGGAAAATTCAATTCCCGGCAAAAGTTTGATTCCTTTTTTCTTTGCATAAAGAACCGGATCAACCATTACACCATTGACTTCGATTCGATCTGGGGGAAGAATATCGTGATCGGTGATAACGATTACCTTCATACCCAAGGCTGCTGCATTGGTGATAAATTCTTGAGGCGTATCGCCCCCATCAGACCGCGTGGTATGACTATGTAAATCTACAATATAATTTGGTTTTTTGTTCATCATATTACCTCTCTAATACATCTGACTAAAAAATCGGATACTAAGGTTAACCCTCCACTTTTATCCTTTTTAACTCATCATACTTATGATGGGTCATGCCTATTTTTTTTTATTATAGCATATTTCTATAAAAATGATGACTAAAATCAAGCAACAGCCGATTTAATTTTATTCGTAAACAGATAAAAAGCCCAACTTCCAAAGCTGGGCTTAATTCATACATCAGTATCTATAACATGACACATAAATTTCTTCCAAGTTTTATCGAAGTTCTCGTCTATCTACTGAAAACCTATTATATTGTTGATTTCTGGATTAGCCACTTATTTTGGCGGTTGGATTGATTCAATTCTTGACCACATTTTAAAAATCTCATCAAGAGGTCCATTGAAAATTTCCTGACGAACTTCAAATACTTTTTTATAAAATTCATTATATTCAGTTCTCGGTGTAAAAGTCCGGGTTTCTTTTGACCATTCTTTCACGGTTTTTATCATATCCGAAACATAGCCTGTTCCATGAGCCGCAATTACACAGTTCCCCAATGCCCCTGTATCCTGTGTAGAAATAAGTGTGTAGGGGACATTGAGCATATCAGCTTTGATCTGATCCCAGATCGCTGATTTTGCGCCACCACCAACACCAATGACGCGGTCATAATACACGCCCTGTTCTTCCAATGATCGCAAGAACATCAGATATTCATAGGCTACCGATTCCATCATTGCTCGCCACAGATGAGCTTGATTATGATTCGGAGTCAATCCCATGAAGGTTCCTTTTGCATCAGGCCATGAGGGAGTCATTGTCCCCGTCAGATAGGGCGCAAAAAGGAGATTGAGAGCTCCTGCCGGAACCGTATCAGCTAAACTATCCATCATGGGATAGGCCGGCGAAATTCCTTTCAGATTGAGAATTCCATCGCGATACCAGCCTCGCGAAAATCCACCGGACGACAGACAGCCCCATAAACAGAGTTCATCTGCAAAAATATGCTTACTTGTTACTAAAACTTCATTTTTAATGGCGGCATTAATATCTTTTGTTATAAACGTCATAATTGACGCTGTTCCCGCCACATCAAAAGCTTGTCCGGCGCCAACAACGCCCGCTCCAAGCGTAGATACCATTAAATCGCCAGCTCCTGCTACCAGCGGTGTACCTACCTGTAAACCGGTACGATCTGCAACTTCTTTGCATACATAGCCAACTACTTCCCAGGGGGCTACAATTTTCGGCAGAACGTGCATTGGTACTTCAAACATTTTAAATTGACGTTCAGACCAGCAGTTATTTTTGAGATCGAAACCAACCAACCATCCAGATGCATGGGACCAGTCAACATAAGCATCTTTAGCTTTCAGTCCACCCAGTTTACCTGTAACAAAAGGCGCGATGTTAACGAATTTTTTTGCCTTTTCGACATACGGAATACGATTTTTGTACAACCATCTTAAAACCATCGGAACACAGTCCGGACCAATTCCAGATTTACCACTTTCTTCCACCCAAATTGGCTCGCAGTTTTCACGAATCTGAGTTGCTTCCTCCTGGGCACGCATGTCAAGATAAGGAATGAAAGGACCTACTGGATTGAAATCTTCATCGATAGGAACCGTTCCATCAACAATACCACTGGAAGATATCCCTTTGACGGCAGAACCCGGCACCCCTGATTTCTGCAGACATTCCGTGATCCCGTTGGCAATGTTTTCAAAGTATGCCGACGCGCTCATCTCTACCCAGCCTGGATGTGGGTAAGAAAAAGCATTTTCGGAAAAAGCCTCAGCCAGACATGTTCCGTCAATGTCGTACAATGCCACCTTTGTACCCATTGTCCCACAATCGAATCCGATAAAACAAGGTTTCGTGTTCATCATTTACCTCCTACAGTAAAAGAATTTGTGAAGCTCTATTTAATACCAGCAGGATTCCCATAATCCAGCTCGTTTAAATTCTTAAACACGTTAAAATGACCGATCCATCAACTCAGGTATTTCTTCCTCCAGTAATCATTAATGAATCTCCCGTGATAAAACTAGACAAGTCGGAAGCAAAGAACAAGGCTACCTTTGCAACTTCTTCTGGTTCTCCCATTCTTCCCATTGGTATTGCCGATAAACGCTCTTGGAGCTCTTCAGGCTCCAAGTTTTCAAAATTTCGTTTGATCATTTCTGTATTAATCGTTCCAGGTGCAAGCGCATTGACACGTATTTTATATTTTGCCAAAAATTTTGCTCCATACTTTGTTAGGGCCAGGATTCCTGCTTTTGATGCGCCATAATCAGGGCTGGTACTTCCACCGGTAATCCCAGCTATTGAACCCATGTTAATGATGCTACCGCCACCGTGATCCTTCATATATGCTGCCGCATATTTCATCCCTAGAAAAGCTGACCGCATATTAACAGAGATGACCTGATCCCAATCTTCTGTCGATGTATCAAATAAATTATTTGCTTTTGCAATTCCAGCGTTGTTGATCATCACATCAAGACGGTTCCATTTTTCAGTTGTTATGTCGATCAACTTCTTAACATCCTCTTCCTTACTCATGTCACCTGCCATTAACAAGACATTGACACCGTATGCTTGTGCCTCTTTTGCCAACGATTCAGCATACTCGTCAATTCGCAAGTCATTAATCACCAAACCCAGGCAACCCGCTTCTGCCATTTTAAGTGCAATTGCCCGGCCAATCCCTTTTGCTGCACCTGTCACTATGACGACTTTGTTTTCCATACTAACGTTAACCATTGCTTCAGATCCTTTCTTAAACGATATGACAGCTATAACATTGTGTGTAAACGCTCTATTTCAAAAACAATTTTTTGAAACACAGGAAATAACTCAGAGAGGCTTATCAGATCGCTATATGAAATCAAACCACCGTAACCAATTGTGACTCTTTATCTCTTTGATAGTATTTCTTACACCTGAGTGACTACTGTTTTTTATCGAAAGGATATTAATAGGAATAGTTTGATAATTCCGCTTTATCAACATCCATTATCCAAATTTGGCGTTTTACTCCGAGACTGCATTTTCGCTCAAGAAACTTTTTTAATATTCCGGGTACAGACAATATCAACGCCGGTTCCCGCAATATCGGAGATAACCACATCTCCGACCTTAACTGGTGAATCGATCTCCAGTTTGCTGATTTCCTTCATGACTGCAAATATTTTCTCTTTGTTGACCGGGTCTTTGGTCTTGACCGGTACAAAGGGTAACTCGCCGGCTTTTATTTTGACGGTCGTTGTGATAATTCGTTTCGGTTCGGCAAACTCATTTTTGGCATATTCAAGGCCAATTTTGCAGCCGTAATCCAATATTTTGTCAATGACTTTTCCGCTGTGTTCAACGGTCATATTACACCCCTTGGGACAACCGATGCATATTAATTTTGTTACTTCCATGCTTTTAACCTCCATCTTTATTCTGCCAGTTCCCGGGCAATCGTAATATTAATTGATGAAGTATCCTTCGTCAGAAATTCACGTGGTAAATTAAATGTCACCATCGTACCTGGTTCAACAATTGATTTTTTAATGTTCATCAGGGTTCTATCAAAGTTATCTTTAACGACCAGGCGAACATCCTCATCGGGATTTTTGACTCGCAGGAAGAATTTGACAGTTTTTTCCTTGTTGTTGAGGGCATCAATATGTTGTGGAACGACATAGCCAATATTCTGATCGTAGCTAATGATCACATTCTTCTCAGCTTCAATGACATTCTGATTGATCAGAGCAGCGGCGGCTTTTCCCGCAATCTCCGCTTCCTGGGTTACATTATCAACCAGATCGTGAACATGCAGTACATTACCACAGGCAAACACCCAGGGAATGTTGGTAATCCGTTTTTCATTTACCACCGGTCCTCTAGTGACCTTATCGATTTCACAGCCCAGTTTACTGGACAATTCATTCTCCGGTATCAATCCCACTGACAACAGCAGGGTATCGCAACTGACATACTGTTCAGTTCCTTTGATTGGCTTAAGCCGTTGGTCCACCTCGGCAATCGTTACCCCTTCTAATCTTTCTTTGCCATGAACCTCCACAATGGAATGGCTCAACAGCAAAGGAATACTGAAATCATCGAGACACTGTACCTTGTTACGGATCAGTCCCGTTGAATAAGGCATCAACTCAATAACCCCTTTAACATTAACACCTTCTAACGTCAAACGTCTTGCCATGATCAGACCGATATCCCCGGATCCCAGAATAACCACTTCCTTGCCAGGAATAAGACCTTCAAGATTGACGTAGCTTTGAGCAGTACCGGCGGTCATAATCCCGGCCGGACGGCTACCCGGAATGGTAATCGCCCCGCGGGTTCGTTCCCGACAGCCCATCGCCAAAATCAGAGCTTTGGTATTGATTTCAAACATGCCATCATCCCGGTTGACAGCAATGACTTTTTTATCATCAAGAATTTCCATCACCATTGTGCCAAGTTTCACGTCGATGTCCGATTTTTCAACTGCTTCGATAAACCGACTAGCATATTCCGGGCCGGTTAGCTCTTCCTTGAAATATTGCAAACCAAAACCATTATGAATACATTGTTGCAAAATCCCACCCAGGTAGGGTGCTCTTTCACAAATTAGAATATTTTTGACATCATTCTTTCTAGCTTCCAATGCGGCTGCCAGACCAGCCGGACCACCGCCGATGACAACCAGATCATACTCGAATTTTTTCATTATTTTGATCTCCTTCTGATAAAGGTAACTCCTTGTTTCTGGCAGCCAGCACGAAGGATTTATTGCCTTTTTGCGTCACCTCAAGGGGAGATATGTTCAGCTCCTGGCTGAGAATACCCAGAACTTTGGGGCCACAGAAACCACCCTGGCAGCGTCCCATCCCGGCACGAACCCGGCGCTTAATGGCATCCATGTTAGTTGCCGGTACCGGCCGGTGAATGGCATCTTTGATCTCCCCCTTGCTGATTGATTCGCAGCGACAGATGATTTCACCATAGTCCGGATTTTTTTCAATAAACGCATTTCTTTCTTCATAGGATAATTCAGCCAGCATGACCGGTGTTTTACGACCTTTTTCATAGTTAGCTTTTGGCGAAAAGTCCAGTTCCAGATTCTGCTCTCGAACCAGCTCCTCGACCATGGCTGCAATTGCCGGGGCCGAGGTTAACCCTGGTGATTGAATACCCGCGACATTGATCATTCCCGTCACCGTTTTTGCCGGTTCAATGATGAAATCTTCATTGCTGCTGGCTGCTCTCAGCCCGGTGAAGGTGGTAATCACCTCCCCCATTCTGGGTAGCTCGGGAAATAGGTGTGAAATTGTGCTGGTATAGATCTGATCAAGGGCCTCCGTTGTTGTTCGCAAATCTGTTTTATCCTCGAGGGCTTCGGCATTGGAACCAGCCAGAATATTGCCATCTATCGTCGGTACAACGATCATTCCCTTTGATACCTTCGTCGGTGCTGAATAGATGGTGTAGGTCAGAATATCTCTCCATTTTTTATCATAGAGAAAATATTGTCCTTTTCGGGGTTTTATTTCAAAATCAATGTCTTCAACCATTGCTGCTATGCTATCAGCATATAATCCAGCTGCATTGATAATCACTTTGGCTTCGATGTCGCCTTTATTTGTTTTAACACCTTTTACAGTTTTATTTTCAATCATAATATCCAGAACTTCTGTATCCAGCATCACTTTCGCTCCATTGATCACAGCGTTTTCTACCAGTGCAACGGTATATTCAAAAGGATTGATGATTCCCGTTTCTGGTTCGAATAGGCCGTATTTTGCGTCTGGATTCAAATGGGGTTCCATCTCATGTAATTCTTTCTGATCTATCAGTTTCATCCCCTGGATGCCATTTTTGATTCCATTCTCCATGGTTTGCTTCATTTTTTCCAAATCTGACGCTTCGAATCCTACCGTAATTGACCCCAGTGGTTTCAGTAAATCAACGTCCAGATCTTCACACAATTGCTTGACAATTTTATTTGCTGCTAATACTAATTTACCTTTTAATGTGCCACCATCAATATTAAAACCGCTATGAATCATTGCCGAGTTTGCTTTACTCGTCCCCATACACACATCGCTTGCCTTTTCTACCAATATAATATCCAGATTATATTTTGCCAGCTGATGTGCAATGGAAGCACCAATTACACCACCACCAATGATTAAAACCTCTGTTTTCATGGTGTCACCTCCATATTCTTTTTATATCGGCAACGTTTACATGAGAATCATGCAAACGTTGCCAAAAGTCAATTTTATTACGTTTAAATCTTAACGATCATTTGCCCAGCAGAGATTGGAATTGATTGCCCGTTTCCAGCCTTTGTAGAGGTCTGAACGTAAGCCTTCATCCATTTGTGGATGGAAAACATGCTCAACCGTTCGTTTTGCGACGATTTCATCCTGATCTTTCCAGAAGCCAACTGCCAATCCCGCCAGGTAAGCGACCCCAGCCGCCGTGGTTTCGGTATTGTCTGGTCTTTCAATGTCCACATTGACGATATCGGCAGTAAATTGCATCAGCAAATTATTATTACAAGCCCCGCCATCAACTTTCAGGATTGATAATCTTTCGCCTAAATCTTCTGAGAAAGCATCAAACATATCACGGGTTTGATAGCCTAATGATTCAAGTACAGCTCTGATAATATTATTTTTGGTAGTACCCCGTTCAATCCCAACAATGGCGGCACGTGCATAAGAGTTCCAGTAAGGCGCGCATAAACCGGTGAACGCCGGTACGAAATAAACGCCGCAATTGCTGACTTTTTTTGTTTTCAAAGCAAAATATTCAGAATCAGGGGATTCATCGAGCATGTCCATTTCATCCCGAAGCCACTGAATGGCTGAGCCAGCTGAGAAAGCAACTGCTTCCAGAAGGTATTCTACTTTTCCATTTAATCCCCAACCGATGGTGGTGGTCAACCCGTTGTTTGAGAGGAACGGTTTGTCGCCAATATTTACTGTCATAACCCCAGCTGTACCGTAGGTGAACTTTGCCATCCCTTTTTTGAAACAGCATTGTCCAAATGTTGCGGCCTGTTGGTCTCCGGCATCACCAGTAATTGGAATAGCGCGTTTGAAAATTTTTGCTGTTACACCAAAATGGCTGCTGCTTTCCTGAACTTTTGGAAGCATATTTGCTGGTACATCAAATACCTTCAATAACTCTTCATCCCATTTCAGATCATTAATGTTATACATTAATGTTCTCGAAGCATTACTGTAATCGGTGGCATGGGTTTTTCCATCGGTAAGCTTCCACATAATCCAAGTGTCAACGTTTCCAAAAAGGAGATCACCTTTTTCAGCTCTTTCTCTGGCGCCTTCAACGTTGTCAAGAATCCATTTTACCTTTGTGCCTGAAAAATACGAATCGATCATCAAGCCGGTTTTATTTCTAACAGCACCCTCAATTTCAGGATCATCTGCTTTTAATTGATCACAGTATTCAGCTGTTCTGCGATCCTGCCAGACGATGGCATTATAAACCGGTTCGCCAGTGTTTTTATCCCAGACGATGGAAGTTTCCCGTTGATTGGTAATTCCGATAGCAATGATCTCTTCTTCTTTTATGTTGGATTTTGCCATGGCTTTTTCAATGACTTCACCAGTGACAGCCCACATTTCCATTGGATCCTGTTCTACCCAGCCTGAGTCTGGATAAAACTGTGCAAATTCCTTTGCATACACGCTGACAATGTCACCGTCATGATTAAAAAAAATTGCACGAATACTTGTAGTTCCCTGATCAATACTTAAAATATACTCCTTCATCCGTTTACCACCTTTTCATTTTATTAAAAATGCAAGATTACGCATTTTTTGCGAGATTAGTTTTTCCCTTCCTGAACAAAATGCTAATTTGATTTGTTCACCTGGGATCGATACTTAAGCCTATATTCTTTGTTTGGAATCATATTCCTTGGCAGATTTTCAATGGTTTTGAAATTGAAAATAATATAAATATTCGTGATGACAGCCTCATTTATCGGCTATCATCAGGAAGCTTTAACACTAATACAAAAGGATTTCAATCAATTCATGTGGGGTTAGGTTAGTGAAATAATCATTGATGTCACAATAGCTGAGAACCTCTTGCAAGACGTCTTCTTTTAACGTTTTGCCAGTTAAAAGTTGCTCCAGCTCGCTGATATCTCGACGAATCTGAACATCGCCACCAATTACAATCGATTTGATCGCTCCATTTTTTACAATACTCATGGTGATGTCTATCTTACCGCCAGCATAGCTGCGAATCTTCTGGACTTCATAACGTGGGGCCCGACCATATGTCCAGTCCCAGGTCAGGTATTTGGATTCTCTCAATGTCGCAATACTTTTGTAATCCTTTTCAATGAGTTTTAAACTTACTGCCTGTTCTTTTTCACGGACGCTTGCCATCAAATGATTACAAAATTGATTGATACTCATTGGTTCCGCTAAGTGTTCACTGATATTGGTGACCTGGCTTCTGACTGATTTTACCCCGCCGCCCTGAACAACCTCATCTTTTGTTACCAATACTTTCTGCACAAAATCAAGGTCAGAATTAAATAGTAGTGTCCCATGATGCAACATCCGCCCATTTTTGACGGTCTGGGCTGTTCCAGAAAATTTCCGACCATCAATGACCAGATCGTTACGATCATTACATTCTGCCTGAACACCAAGCTGATTGAAAGCATTAAGAATTGGTCCGGCAAATTGCTTGAAATCAATGGCCTGTCCACTTTCACAATTTTGAATAAATGAATAGTTGAGGTTTCCGAGATCATGATAAACCGTTCCGCCCCCGGTATTTCTTCGGGTAATTCGGGTATTCATTTTTTTTGCATACTGGAGGTTGACCTCTTTCATCGCATTCTGATTCCGGCCTATCACAACCGTGTTGTCGTTTTGCCAGAGCATAAACAACCCCTTATCCACTTTAACATTCGAAAAAATATACTCTTCCAATGCCAGATTATAATAGGGATCAGTGGATTCACTGTAGTAAAAAAACATCATCAACCCACCTCATGGTTAAATCATTTTGTCAGGGCTCAATCTGAGCTCCTTGCTGAATCTGTTGCAACCCGATAGCTGCGGTTCTGCATTGATGGTCATTTTAATTAATACCTGTATTGATTATTTAAACGGATTTGCCGGGGATATTTGACGACTTCAAGAGAACTCTCTTTACGCCGTTGCGATATCCCGGCAAATTCCAGTCATTTTTTTAGTTGGCTTTTTATTAAATATGAATGGCCTGTCCAACCACGGCGTGGGCAGCTTCCATAATCGCTTCCGATACCGATGGATGTGGATGCACAACCTGGGCGATCTCATCAGCAGTAAACTCCAGATCGATGTAAGAAGTGGCCGCAGTGATCAGCTCGGTGACATGGGCTCCGATCAAATGAACACCCAGTATTTCATTATATTTAGCATCGGCGACAATTTTGACAAAACCGCCGGTCTCATTCATTGCCACGGACTTTCCATTTGCAGCCAATGGAAAGGTTCCCACTTTAATAGCATAGCCGGATTTCCGGGCCTGGGCTTCGGTCAAGCCTACGCTCGCTGCTTCCGGGTAGGTATAGGTACAGCGTGGCATATTGGCATAATTGAACTGTTTCACTGGTTCACCAAGAATCGCATGAACCGCTGCCAGGGCCTGGGCTGAAGCCACATGGGCCAGAGCCAGTTTCCCCGTTACATCACCGATGGCATAAATCGATGGGCAGGTTGTTTGCAGTTGATTATCCACCTGCACGTAGCCACGTTCGGTTAGCTTCACGCCGGCTTTTTCCAGCCCGATGCCTTCAACATTTGGTCGAATACCAGCCGACACAAGCAGACGGTCACAGATAATGGTTTCGGATTTTCCTTTTTCATCAATCACCAGGTTAATCTTGCTTCCATCCACGACCACTGTATTCACCTTTGTTTCGACCTTAAATTTGATGCCCCGTTTTTTAAAGGCTTCTTCCATCTCTTTCGAAACATCTGCATCTTCGTTAGGCAACAGGTGTGGTAACATTTCAATCACCGTTACCGCGGCACCGTAACTGTCCCAGATGCTGGAAAACTCCATTCCAATGGCACCCGCACCAATGACGACAATTTTGTCTCCCGGATTCACCTGGGTCAGTTCCAGGGCTTCCTTGGATGTCATGATCTGAGGATTGCTGTAATCAATTCCGGGAATGCGAAAAGCATGAGCACCAGTTGCCAAAATAATGTTTTTAGCTTCCAGTATTTCTCCGGATGGCACTATTTTCAGACTGGTTCCGTTAATCAGATTGGCTTCACCCTGAAAAACAGTTACCTTATTTTTCTTCATTAAGCTCTTGATGCCCATGGTCAATTTTCCACTGACTTCCCGACTACGCTTCTGCGCCACGGCATAATCAGCTTTAACACCGCTGCTATTCAATGCAATGCCATATTTATCTGCTTCCTTAACCATCCGCAGGATTTCAGCATTTTTTGCCAACGCTTTCGTGGGAATACAACCCCAGTTGAGGCAAACACCGCCAAGATCAGCCTTCTCGACCAAAGCGGTCTTCAGGCCCTTCTGGGCAGCGTAAATCGCTGCCACATATCCCCCCGGGCCTCCTCCGATAACAACTAGATCAAACTTATTCATTCTTTATCTCCTGTACTGAATCACGGGGTCATTCGTCCACCTTTTGGAGTTCTCAGTATTATTACATCAGAATTTTCATCGGATCTTCCAGCAGTTTCCCGATGTAAGCCACAAACTGAGCTGCGTAATCGCCGTCAACAATCCGGTGATCAAAGCTCAGGGTGATGTTCATCATCGGACGGATGACGATTTCGTCATCGACGACAACTGGAGTCTTGACGGTTGCTGCCAATGCCAGAATGCCACATTCAGGCGGATTGATCACAGCGCGGAAACTTGAAATTCCCCGGGAACCCAAATTACTGATGGTGAAAGTAGCACCAGACAGATCTCCCTGAATATTTTCCTGTTCTTTGGTTCGGCTAACTAGATCCGAAAAATCCCGAGCCAATTCAACAACGCCTTTGGCTGCCACATTTTTCAGCACTGGCACCATCAACCCTCGCTCTGTATTCACAGCGATACCAATATTGATATCTTCCATCTCATAAATTTCTGTGCCATCTGCTGTCAATTGCGTATTCATCATCGGGAATTCATGTAAAGCCCGTGAACAGGCCTTAGCCACCATCTCGTTAAAGCCAACCTTGATATCAGCCAATTCATTGACGCGCTTTCGCCAGTCGATGGCTTTTGTCATATCCACCGCTACTGTCAGTGCCGCCCATGGTTTTGTTACCACACTTTCAGTCATACGACTGCCAATTTTCTTACGCATTCCATTGTAGGGAATTGTGTTCCTGATTCCAGAGGCCGTTACCGCAGTTGCTGTAACCGGAACCGCCTCAACAACCGGAGCTACTGGTGACGCTTCTTCGTAGGCAAGAACATCTGCCTTAGTGACCCGAACACCTCTGTATTTTACATGATTAAGATCAATGCCCATATCTTTGGCCATTTTTTTAGCCAGTGGTGAAACTGGAACCCGTCCAGTTGGCGATTTTTCTACTGTCTCAGCGGTCTGAACCACTGTCGTTTCCGATGCTACTCCGGCTGCAACAGGAACCGGTACAACGCCACCGCCGCTAATTTCAGCCAACAGGCTGTCAATGTTTTCTCCAGGAGTACCGACAATTGCCAGCGGTTTATGGCATTCGACATTATCTCCCACCTGGGCAATAATTTTTAAAACTGTGCCGGTCTGATCTGCCGGAATATCCTGAACATCTTTATCGGTCTCAGCAGCCAGTGCCATTTCGCCGAATATGACTTCATCACCCTCGTTTACGTACCACTCCGTAACCGTACCGTCCGTCATATTAACGCCGATCTTTGGCATATTCATTAGTTTCGCCATTGTAAACACTCCTTCACAATTTATTCAAATGTTTTGCGTACTGCTGCAATAATGTCCTCTTTTTTAGGTGTGCACATTGCTTCCAGCCCTTCATTATATGCAACTGGAGAGTTCTTGCTGCCCACACGTTGCGGTGGTGCATCCAGCAGATCAAAACCACGATCGATAATTTCACCAACGATTTCGCCGGCAATTGATCCACGCAATGGGGCTTCCGTCACAACAACGACACGACTAGTTTTCTTCACTGAATCCATTACGGTTTCATAATCCAGCGGTAACAGTGAACGTAAATCGATGACTTCACAGCTGATACCTTCTTTTTCAAGTTCGGCTGCAGCGGCTTCTGCCACATAGGTCATATAGGAATACGCCACAATTGTGCAGTCAGTGCCACTCTTTCGAATCGCAGCCTTTCCGATGGGAACAAGATATTCACCATCCGGAACCTCACCCTTTACCGAATAATTTCGTTTGTGTTCAAAACAAATGACTGGACCGTTATCTCGAATGGCCGATTTTAACAAACCTTTCATATCATACGGGGTTGAGGGGGTAATAACCTTTAAGCCCGGAACATGGACAAACCAGTTTTCGTTATTTTGCGAATGCTGTGCCGCAACACCCCCGCCAACGCCAAAAGGTGCTCGTACAACAATCGGGACATTGGCCTGACCACCGAACATATAACATGTTTTTGCAGCGGTATTGACAATATTGTCCATTGGAAGCGTAATCCAATCAGCATACAGAATTTCCACCAACGGACGCATCCCGGCAATGGCTGCGCCCACGCCAAGACCAGTAAATGCAGCTTCAGAAATCGGTGTATCAATGACCCGTCTTTCACCAAATTCCTTCATCAGACCTTTTGTTATCCCAAACGGATTCCCACGTAGCCCTACATCGCAACCCATGATAAATACATTTTCATCCAATCCCATTTCTTCCCTTAATGCCTGGGTAATGGATTCTCTAAGTGTAATGATTGACATAATCTTATCTCCTAACCATTGTTTTTATAATCTCACTAAATGATACCATGTCTACTTTATAACTTCGCCATCTGTGTAAATGTAATCATAGAAAGTATCCGGAGAGGGTTCATGGCATTGAGTATCTGCATATTCGATGGACGCCTCAACCTCTTTCATTGCTTCAGCTTCAATCGCTTTCAACTCGTCAATCGTGGCCATTTTATTTTCAACCAAAAACTCGCCCATTCGCTTGATTGGTTCAATTTCCCAGTACTTATCGCATACTGACATATCACGGTACCAGCTGTCATCGGTTGCATGATGTCCCAGCATTCGCATGGTTTTGCATTCAATAAAGGTCGGTCCTTCTCCAGCCCGGGCACGTTCAATCGCAGCTTTAGCGGTTTCCCATATCTGGTAAATATTGTATCCATCACATCGGCAACTGGGAATCCCAAAGCCTATGCCACGCTTGTATAAGTCGGTTTCACCAGTTATTCTGGCATAATCTGTAGCAATGGCCCACTGGTTGTTTTCACAGACAAAAATAACCGGAAGTTTCCAGGCAGCCGCCATATTCATCGATTCAGAAACGGAACCGGCATTAGCACCACCATCTCCGAAAAACACAACCGTGACATCATCCGTTCCTTTTATCCAGCTTTTTAAAGCACTCCCAACTGCCGGTGCAACTGCCGCACCAACAATACCACTGGCCCCAAGCATTCCGATACTCATATCACTGATATGCATTGAACCGCCGCGACCCTTGTTATAGCCTTCTTCTTTTCCAAAGAGTTCAGCCATCATTTTATTGATATCACCACCCTTGGCAATCAGATGCCCATGACCACGATGTGTTGAACCAACATAATCGCTCTTTTTCAACTGTGTAATAATACCAGTTGCAATCGCTTCTTCAGTAATATAGGGATGATAGTAACCATGTACTTTATTCGCCATCCATAGAGGTTTCACTGCTTCTTCAAACTTACGCATCACCCACATGATGTGATACATTCTAAGTTGTTCTTCCTGATCCAGTCCTTCTGGAACATACATCTCTGCATAAGCATCAAATTCTTTTTTGAGATCTTCAATGCATTTGGTATTCTTCATGATTGTTCTCCTTGTATTTTAATCATCATTAACCTGGTGTATCCATGACATTTTTATTATAGAAGCTTGTCTGAAAGGATTAAAGACATGTAACCTCACAAGTTCAGGGTCATGTCAACACCCTAAATTAATGCTGCTGATTCATTATTTAATCAGTTTACCTTTTTCGCTTTCTTGAGGAACCGTAGCTGAATTGTTCTGAAATTGGTATTTAGATGATATTCACTTTAGTCCAGCAAACCGAAAAATCGGATATGTTCAGCAACCACTTTTTTTACCTGTTCTTTAGTAAACGCATCCAGTTTCAGCGGGTCATTCTGGTCTGGATTATTATTTGTATAAACTACCATTCCCTGACAATAAGCAATTTTTATGGCCGTTGAAATGTTTACCTTTGAGGCACCCAAAGCGATCAATCTGTGAAACATCTGATCAGTTAATCCGGTGCCGCCATGCAGGACCAGCGGACATGGGGAAAATTGATTAATTGTTTCAAAAAGATTGTAGTCGATATTGATTTCCCCTTTATAAACCCCGTGAGCCGTGCCAATTGCCGGTGCAAAAGCATCAATTCCGCTTTCTTTAAGATAGATCCGACAGTCGTCCGGATTAGCATGGGCATGATTTCCCTCAAGCACCACAATATCATCTTCAACACCGACAATAGCTCCCAATTCGCCCTCAACGGTCACGTTTCTGGTTTTTGCATAGGCCACAATGGCACTGGTATTTCGGATATTGTCAGCAAGGGATAATTGTGACCCATCATACATGACAGAAGACCAACCGCCATCAATACAAGCTTTAGTAAAGTCAACATCGGTAGAGTGATCAAGATGGATAGCCACATCGACCCTGGCATTTTCAGCAATGGGTTTTAAATACGCCATCATCTCATTAACGCCAAAAGCTTTTACCGTTTTTACAGATGTCTGCAAAATAATTGGTTGTCCCAGCTCTTCTGCCGCTTCAACGGCGGCTTTTGCTGTCAGATAGTTAACAATATTGAATGCCCCAACCGCATAACGATTCTTTCTAGCATCTTCAAGTATTGTTTTCATATTAACATAACTCATGATCATCATCTCTTTTCTACTAAAATTTCACGACATCATACATAAATATGATAGGTTATGACCACCTAGGACGAGTATATCACAATTCGATAAAAAAATAAATGATCTCTTAAATCTTTTCTTATTTTTGTCCATTAGCCGCATTCATAAAGCGACGTTGATATGACACGACCTGATTACAGGAAGTAAACCGTGCCAGATAATTTGGTTCAGCCGTCACAACGACCCGATGAACAAGGTCTTCAAACTCTTTTTCCACTAACAATTTATCAATATCCGGATAATTGAATTCCCCCTCCATACTACAGATAATCAGTCTTGAATCATCCAGATTAGTGTTTTTAAAGAGTCTTAAACTGTGTCGTACGCTATCTAATCCATCCGACCCGTCCGGGTCATTGAAATGACGGTATCGAATCATATCTTCAGCCATTTTCTGAACCAGCAGTAAATCCATTTGCGCCTGATCCAAGTTGATATAATCTTTATCGATAAACATATGCCGAATTTTTTCCAGAAATTTAATATCTCCAGTAGCTTTGTATTCTTTTAAATTCTGATCCATGAATTCTGATTGTATTAAACGATGACGAATAAAACAATTGACGAAATATGGTTTCGCCTGTAATGCCAATGCTGTCTGATATGGTTCAAACATCAAAGTGAAATTTACCCTGAAGCCACGTTCCTTCAACATCAATGCCAGATTATGTCCGCGAAAAGCACTTTCTGTGGTGACATCCGCAAATGATTTACTTAGTTTTTTATTTCCAGAGAGCAGCTCTGAAACGTTTTCATTAGTGACTGGCCCCATATGCGGAACTTTGATAACCACACGGTATTCAGAAAGCATTTCTCTAAATTTTTCTGCTTCTTCAATAAGTTCTGTATCAGACTTACCAAACGGATCATTTAGCTCTACACTGATATCAGCTCCCGGGCCCAAAATTCGGCCAATTTCCCCCATAACCTCGTCTCGGGTTTTGAATTTATTGCCGATATTTGCTTTGGGATTATTAATAAACAAATCATAGATAATTCCAGGATTACAGGTAAGATTTGCAATCATTTTACTGATTGGTTTTACCTCATATGGATTGGCGGAATCAGCTGAAAAGAGAACATTAGTTGGTCGTCTTTTACCATTTTTATCATAAGAAATATCCCGAATCAAATCTGCTCTAAGTACGCCGTTGGCTTCCAGTCGATACTCGATCCTAAAACCCTCTGGAGTCTCATTATCTGGGGTCCTGAATGTCGAAATGACATTTTCAAATTCTTTGGTCACGCCAACTTTTTTTACATGTTTTTTCAAAAAATCGTATTCTGACAAGGGTAAATCAAGATCCAGAACTCGGGCCACGTTCTTTTTTTGATCCTCAATCACAGAAACGTCATCATTTAATAAGGTGTTCAATGAACAGGTGACAGTTTTCATTTCTTTTCCTCCAACTTTCTTTTTTAGTTTTTCACCACATCTAAGATGCGATCGACAATCTTTTCCCAGGTAAGGCCATAGGCTTCCAATAATTCCCGATAGGGGCCGGTATTAATGGAGCCATCGGCTATACCCACTATATGAATCGGAGCTTCATTCTTAATTGAAGCCAAAGCTTCAACGACGGCACTCCCAAAACCACCAATCACCGAATGCTCTTCAAACGTGAAAAGATATTTGGCATTTTGATAAGCTTCCTTGAGAATCACAGTATCCAAAGGCTTTACGGTTGTAAAATTAACAACTTTTAATCCATAGCCCATTTCATCCAAAATTTTTGCCGCCATGAGCGCATCTAATGTTAAGGTTCCGGTAACTGCAATAACAATCTGATCACCGGTATTCATTAAAAATTCGCCCTTGCCTATTTCAAATCTCCGCTTGGATGCCTCAATCGGTTCAGCCATTTCATGGCGTGGCATCCTGATATAAACCGGACCTTCATGCTTAATTGCCGCTCGCAGTGACATCTCAACTTCATATACGTCACCCGGATTCAATACAACCATATTGGGAACCGTTCTCATCAGTGTCAAATCCTCTATGGCCTGATGCGTGGAACCCAGCGCCGAATGAGATAAACCACTGCTTGAACCAATTACTTTTACATTCATATTTGCATAACCAAGATCATTCCGAACCTGTTCAAAGGCTCGCATTGAAATAAAGGGTGCAATGGCTGATACAACTGGAATACTACTTCCTTCGGCCAATCCGGCACAAACTCCAATCGCATTTTGTTCGTTGATACCAACCTCCAGATACTGATGTGGTAATTCCTTTTTAAAAGAATTCATACCCGATCCTGCTCCGGAATCACATGACACCGCCATAATATTGACATTCTCTTTACCAAGTTCCAATAATACTTCTCCAAAAACATCTCGTGGATTTCGCTTTTTAGCTGTCATTTTATCCATCCTTTTTCTTTCGCATATCCTTCCAATGCTTCCAGTGCATCTTTTGATTCCCTTGAATCTTTTCCGGGATTCCAGTGATGATACTTTACATTTCCCTCGGCAAAAGGCATCCCTTTGCTTTTGATTGTATTTGCAATCACCATACTTGGTTTCCCCTTTTGAAAAGGTATCGATTGAAACGTCTCTAAAAGTTCCTCAATATTATGTCCATCTACCACTTTGACTGACCATCCAAAGGCAGAATATTTTTCTCTCAAATCACGGGTGTCTAAGACATCACGGGTTGTCCCATTAATTTGAAGACCGTTTCGATCAATGATACCAATTAGGTTGTCTAGACCGTGATGACTTGCAAACATTGCCGCTTCCCAATTGGATCCTTCTCCTTGTTCGCCATCCCCCATCAAGACAAAAACACGGTTTTTTTCGCCTTTAAGTTTTGCATTTAGAGCCATCCCCGCGCCAATTGGCAAACCGTGTCCCAATGCACCTGAACTGAAATCAACGCCATTGAATTTCTTCATATCTGGATGACCTGGTACTTTTGATCCTAGCTTATTGTATGTTTCCAATACCTCAGCTTTTTCAAATCCCTTTTCAATCAGTGTTCCATAAAGTGCCAGACATTTGTGACCCGCGCTGAGAACAAAGCGATCGCGACCGGACCATTTGGGCTCATCAACTTTGACATCCATAATATCAAAATACAAGGTCGCCAGAATATCCGTGCAAGACAATGATGGCCCGGCATGACCGTCACCATTATTAATTACCGTATGAACAATGTGTTTCCGAATATCAAATGCTTTTCTTTCGATGGTTTCTATTTGCATTGCACTCTCCTTAAATATTTATGTTACTATTCGCAATTACCTAATAACTAATACCTGTAATAATCGAGATAACTTTTCTTTAGAACGAAATTTTTCTATGGCTTAGTCAACAATACTATTGTCACGTCAGTAGTGGTCATGACCAGTCCTTATATGTAGTATATCATGGTTTAATATATTGTCAATTTATTTTTCAATTATTATTTAGCATTTATTTTTCAATTATTATTTAGCATTTTACGAACCACTGATGGAAAATTCTAATCTAACACTTTAATTATGTCTCAACTTGAAGTTGCTTATTTAGTGCGGAATTATACGAAAAAAATATTCTTCCCTTTAAGACCGTGAGCCATTAAAGGAAAGCGACCAGGATACTGATTCGAGAAAGCAACCCTCCGGTTATCAAAATAAAAAAGGTTTCCGCAAAATCCTGCGGAAACCTTTTTTATTGATCTATATTTCGATATTTACAGGTAAGATTTGAACACATCACACAGTCATGATCTTTTTTCGCCAGTTCAATGCTTTGATCCGCACCGTATACATAGCCCAATGTTTTGACCGGATTATACATAAATCCTTCTGAGATGCCCACCGATAAAAGTTCTTCACCTTTGGCATATTCCAATATTTTTTTCTGCACCTGCATGGGAATAATGTTGTCGTCCGGTGAGTAACGTAGGGTCAGCGCATAGCCCTGTTCTTCATACACATCCCTTTTTACCGTGTCGTAATAGTCATTTGAAGCATTAAATAGCAGGATATCCGCCATTGCATCAATCATCAGACCATTTAAAAAGTCTTTGTCGACAAAATACGCTGTCGATTGTTCACTGATTTTTGGTCCCAAAGTCACCAGACAGTAAACAATGTGGCTAACCTCGCAAAGACCCTTATGAATTTTTTTCGCCTCATTATTTGCTTTTAGGACATGAGTAGCCTGAATGTTCAATAAGTCTGGCAACGACTCTAGCAAATTCTGATAGCATTCTTCAAATTTCTGATAGTTTGGCCGCTCCTTCGAAATATGCATCCGTTCAAATAATTCTTCCCGATCAATGCGATGGGAGATTCGGGTAATTTTATTCACTCATTTCACCTGCGCTTATCTTTTTTTGATTTTCCATTATTTATCTGAATTTTACCATAAGAAACTAAAGATGAACAGCCAAATCAAAGCTCATATAAACACTTTAATACAAATTTAAATAAATATTTCAAAATAGTATGTCAAGTTTTAGCAGAACGAGATATAATGTATTATAGAAAAATTTCAACAAATCTTAGGAGGATACGAAAATGGGCTTAAGATACTCAAGCAAAGTAATAGACGGTAAACTAAATATTAGAAATGATTATATCCAAACCGAGGGCGGTGATTTCCAGAAGCTGACAAAAAACTGGATTATTAAAGCTTATGAAAAAGCTAAAGAATTGAATGACACTGAATCCATAGCAAAACTTGAAAATCTGAAAATTGATATCTGGATTCCCGGGGAAAACAATGAGCTGGGGAAAAACGTAAGTTGGTGCTTAAAAGACGAATTTTAGACAATCAGCGGCCTGACTAGCCGCTAAAATTATTTTAAACAAAATGGTTTAACTCTCTTTTTATTGGGTATTTTATTTAGATACAAATACTAATAGGAGGGTTTTTTTTATGAGACAAATTATGGGAATCCAGGTTGGTAATCGCGAAAGTGAAGCGTTGAAGGTACAGGAATTGTTAACCAAAAATGGTTGCATTATTAAAACACGTCTCGGTTTGCACGAGTCTTCCGAAGAAATGTGCAGCGTAACCGGACTGATTATTTTGGAATTCTTACCCGACAAAGAAGACGAAATCACCGTTATGGAAAAAGAATTAGCCGCCCTCAATACAATCGTGGTTAAAAAAATGGTTTTCTAAAATTCAAAATTAAGAAAGTTACTCAATTAAGACTAAATAATTGGGTAGCTTTCTTTTATAATCAAGGAGCTGAAAATGATCGACTTTAAAGATTCCCGATTCATTATCACTGATAAAAAAAGCACTTCCATGGTCCATAATAATATTCAAGGAATGCTGAATGATAACGAACGGGTGGTTGAATTTTACGTAGCTGATCGATTTCCTGTCCCTTCCGAGGTATTATTTACTTCTAAACGGATTATTATTTGTACTTATGAAGAACAGGATTTTCCCATTTTTACGTTTTTACCCTACTCTAAGTTTGTTGCTTTTTCTGTGAAAAATTCAAATGACGATAGTATGGAAAACGAATTGGAATTATACAATTACTATGTTGATAAAATCGCCTTCGAGTTTCCCGGCAAGTTTGATTTAAGCCTCATTATCAAATTAATCGGCAACGCCATTGGCTAGAGAAACCAAGGATAAACCAGACTGATTAAAACATCCCCTATTGCATTGATATAATTCCTTTGCGGCCAACTTGCTATCCACCTATTTTGAGGACATATTTTAATGGCAATCCAATCATTCAAAATTGTTTATTCTTAAATCGAAAGGAGCAGACGATGCTAACTGAATTAAATGTAAAGATTATAAAAAACGGAGATCATCTTGAAATCCTCGAGGATGGTTTGATGGTGGCAAAAAGAGAAGCTATTAAAGATATTTTAAATAATGGCGAAGTTGAAGAATTTTATGACAATTGGATTTATCCTTCAGATCCAAATGCTCCGAAAAAACTTGGAAATGTTATCTTAGGCTTAATAAATGGCGATTTTGGGAAGGTTGAATGAATTTGCGATCTCAAATAATTTATTCAACTTTTTTAGAATGGCCTTTGAATGGGTGCAGTATAAGTGGCTATCTGCTTTTTCGCCTCCCTGGCCTCACCCAAACCAAAGAAACCATGAGCTGATCATAATTTTTACGGGATTTGAAAAGATCAGTTGGCCCGATTATGTGCCGACTGATCTTTTTTTGAAAAATATTGTTCATGTTCATCTTACAATAAACATGAAATTTTACAACTGCTATTTTTGCCATCAGGACTAAAGCATGCTCCTTGACATTGTCGTCTGCCCACCCAGTCAATACACTTTATTGGTTGTCTTCCTGTACTGTTTCTAGGCTTGTATCATCTAACACATCATCAATGATTGTATCATCTAGTCTCGTTTCATTTATCACTAATACTATTTTATCAGCTTCAATGTCTGATTCAATGCCTTTGGGATATTTAATATCACCGACACATATTTTGTCATTCAAATTAAGATCCGTTACATCGATTTCAAGAAAATCAGGTATATCCTGTGGTAAACCGGTCACCAGAATTTTGTCCATTTGCTGTACAAAATGAAGTTTTTTTAATTCTAGTTCTTCCTTGCCGATTATTTTAATATTCAGGTTAAACTTGATTTGTTCAGTCACTGAAACCTCTTGAAAAACGACATTTAGAATTTCGCCTTTTATTGGCGAATGTTGAATTTCATTTATCATTACCGCATGTGCTTCTTGCCCCCCAAGATTGAGAGTAAATAAATAGTTCTTCCCATATTTAGAAATGTTTTTTATTAATTCATCTTTTTTTATTTTTACTGAAACTGAATCCAGACCTTTTCGATTGATCGCACCAGGGATATAACCTATTTTTCTTAGTTTTTTACCTGCATTACCACTCATTGTTTCTCTTTTTTCAACCGCAATTGTTACTTTTTCGTTCATATTATTTTCTCCTTTCTTGATAAACTTCTCACATAATATTATTCGTGTTGTTTTATTTGATAAATTTCAATTAAACCAAGTGAATAATCTTTTTAATGCTTTTCAACTATGTGCTTTTAATTATATCAAACAAATGAATAAATATCAAGTTTTTTAAGAAAAATGCAACAGAAATCCTGCCACGACCTGCTCATCCGAGATCGCAAAACGGAAAGTCGACACTACTATTATACTAATTAGACAAACTATAAATCTCTGCTTCTACCACTGCCTCCCCCACCATTTCCTTTAGTGCCAGCGTATACAAATCAAGCTGGGGTTTGCAGATAGCCACTAAATTTTGTTTGAATGTGGCCAGATCTTCCATCGCTCCCCTGGTATCAATGAACAATTACCTGCTTGACGATCTAAATCTGCGCAATTTAAGCTTAATCGTTTTCATAAAGCTCTTTGATCTTGTGTATCCGTTTCAACAGTTCCTCACGAACCTGAACCGGCGAAACAACCTTAACATTCTCGCCATATTGCAAAAGCCAGAAATATAGTCCATCACCATCATTGACAGCAACTCTGACATCATACTCATCCGAGCCATTTTGTTTGAACTCAATGTGTTCGCCAAAATAGTCAATCAGTTCATCGACCATGTTTGGTTTCACGCTTAAAACGACGTGTATCTTCTCTCCACCAAAATTATAAAGACTTTTGGCAACATATTCTTCGATTTTGTTGGATGGGTTATCACCGACCACGTCTTTGGCTGGTTTAACCAAAATGTCGGTAATGACCAGATTAGCAATCCGATCGAGCCGATAGAAGGATAAATTGTCATATTTATTATAATTCCCGATCAGATAATAGCGATCCCCACGCCATTTCAAGGAATAGGGGTTGACCAGATATTCTTTTCCATCAAACCTGACCTGTCGGTCTAGATTTGTATCCGTATATTCATACTGAAACCTTACCTTATGTCCTTTTCGAATAGCGATTAACAGCATATCAATGTGTTCTGCCACCTTTAGTTTATTGGTTTTTACATAGGATTTTACCGGTGTTACATTTTGCAGAACTTTTCTGCTCTCCGAACTGGCCAACAGTCTCAACCGCTTGGCCAGGGATTCCGATTTCTTCTCAGTTAGAAACCGGGCCTGCCAGACGGCGTCAATGAGGATTTTCAGTTCCCAGTCCTCAAAACTGCGGCTACACATGTAATAGCCTTTGCGGTTATCGTCCGATAATTCGATTTCATATCCATAATCGTTTTCATTATTGTAATATTCTCTTAATGTATTGATATCCCGGCAAACTGACTTTCGTTCTGCTTCGATCCCATAGAACTGAAGCTTTTCGCAAATTTCGTTGGCAGTAAGCGGATGATTCTCATCCGTTTCTTTCAGAATATCCAGCACACGTAAAAGTTTCATTTTTGTCTTTTCCATGCAAAACCTCCCAATAGATTTTCTTAGCGCATTATAACAAAATACCCATGACTATATTGGTATTAGATGGTGATATCTGAAAGCTTTTCCCACTATCTTCAGCATTGACAAATGCACGAAATCACAATACAATGCATTACACAAAGAAAATTATTTGAAAGTGGTACCCGGGTAAGTGACGTAAATAATTAAAATTTGTGAATTTTAAAAGGAGAATATCCGTGAATGAAATAAAAATTACATATATTGCCAATGCCGGTATACTGATTACTGGAGCCGGAAAAAAAATTCTGATTGATGGAATCCACTCTTTTGAACCGTTTGGTTTCAGTCCGGTTCCTGCAACGGTGCTGAATCATATCATCGCGGGGCAAGGTATTTATGAAGATATTGATTATCTTCTTTTTACCCATTGTCACAAAGATCATTTAAACATGCATAAATTAACTGATTATTGTTTATTGAATACGCCCCAAATGCTTGTCCTACCTAAAGATGGTAGTAGTTTGGAAAATATAACCGGGAATATAACTTTTTTAGACATGGAATTATGGGCAGAAAAAGTAATCCACGAAGAACATGACTTAAAGCTGATTGCCTATAAAACCATCCATGATGGCAAAGAATATCGCGATGTTGACCATTACGTCTATCAGATCAATCTTTTGGAGCGTCACATTTTAGTGATGGGGGATACCGATTTTCGTCGCCTTGAATTAGAACCGCTGCTTGCCAGCCAAAGCATTGATATCCTGATTGTCAACTGGCTGTTCTTAAACAACCGTATAGGAAGAGCATTCATCAATAAAGTCAATCCCCAACAATTGCTGATTTATCATCTGCCTTTTGAGAATGAAGATAGCTACAATTATATCAAAATTGCCCAAAGTGATTTGAAAAGATATGAGTCGGAAATGCCAAAAACAAAATTATTGTTAAGCTGTGAAGAGTTTATCAGGGTTTAATGTGTTTGGTAAAATATTAGTTAAGCAAAGGGTCCCCAAAAAGTTGTGCACCCATTAGTGCGTTCAACCCGATCATCGCCGTTACTAGAATTCCCCCCTTCAAAATGAATTGATCTTTTTATTCAGAAAGAGAAATTCGCTCCAGAAATCGTTCCATCATATAATGTCGCATCATCATCTGGGCATCCGCTGCTTTCTTTTTTGATAGATTACGGATCAAATCCTTCAATTGTTTTGATGTCTTAATCATAATAGCACCTCCAGATATTGTATTAAACATTTTAATCCATCTCCCTTTATTATCGATAAACGTTATTGCTATATTTTCTTCCTTATTCAAACTCGATAGATGTGTCACTTGTTGTGCTAATTGAATTATCTTATATTCGAATACTCTATTTATAACCATATTGCGTATTGTCATCTTAATCCAAGTCCTTGTTTTCATCTAAATTCATCTATCTTACTTCGCAAACCCAGATATAACGGAAAAAATCGCCATTTTTATTTTTCCCAATTTTACAATGATCTATGATTTTGAGATTTTCCTGTGTGAGTTCATCTCTCATATCTTCTGATGAAGCCAATACGATTTTTTTTGAAATTCTTATCGCATTCCTAATGATTTTTAATTGATTTTCATCATTTTTAAGGCTGAAATTACCATATGGAAGATCCACAATGGAAGCATCAAAACTGTCATCTATATCCTGAATATCTCCAGTAATAACCTTTGCTTCATAATTAAAATGTCTCAAGTTTTTTCGTGCATTTTCAGCAGTCTTACTATTTATTTCACACCCTATAATATCATATCCTGCCCAAATACCTTCTAATAATACAGTCCCGACACCACAACATGGATCTATTAATCGTTTGGATGTATCTCCATTCCCCGCAATATTTATAAGTACTTTTGCAGTGCTTAGACCGATAGAACTAGAATACGAATTCGGTTTCTTACTGTGCTTTTTCCAATAAGGACTTCTCTCTGTTAATTTTCCAAAATACCAGTTCCCCTCATAAAAAGTAATTCCAAATATAATTTTAGGTGAAGTATAACAAGCAAGCCCCTCAATAACAAGACCTATTGCTTTGCAATACTCTCGTCTTTTCGTGAAGTGCGGGTCATCTATTCCCAATTCCATATATTTAACCATGAAATCTGATGCTGCTATCTTATCTTTCGTTGTCAATTCTATAAGTTCTAAAAACGTGGAAGCCTTGTATATAATTTCCAACCTGCATTTTAAAAATGGACTTATGGAAGGATGAACTTTTCTACTTTCAAAAAAGACTTTTCCTTTCAAATCGAACTTAAAAAGAGAGCGCACCTCAATTTCGCAACTTTCTTTTTCATAAGTAGGATAATTCAAATTATAAATGAACCGTCCTGTTTTCATTTGCATCACCTCATGGTTTATTTGACGTTTCCGATTTCGTGTTTTGTCCAGAATGCTTCTTCCTGATCGTTTATGATGAATTTACTTCTACTATAGGTTGATATGTGCTGAATCCTGGATTCCCGGAAAAACATAACTATGTAGTCTCAAAAGCGATTGAATGCTAGAAAGTTGCCTAGTTAGGTGAAATATACATAACTAGTTTACTTGCGCTTGAAAAATCGCTGAATGCATTGAATTTTCCGGGTTTTTAGTAATTCCTAGTTATGTATACTCGGGAATCCAGGATAAATGTCTTTATCATGCCATTTATGTGATTGTTCTTTTCGTTCTTTTCGTGCTTTTCAATAGAGTTCATAACTTAATATGTTTTTTCATAGAAACGGACGCCAAATGGACGCCAAATGGACGCCAAAAAACGCCTGTAATTCATTTAGTTAAAGCATCATTAGAAACAGTTATAAAACCGTTTCCCACACTTCCATTTTGCTACTCCAATGTTTTCTAAATGGCTCTTCTACAAGTATTGCATCAATCACTGGTTCTAAAAATATTTTTATTCCTGACATTACCATTTTAAACTCTAAGGTATCTGTCTTGATGTTTTTTAAAAAATATCGCCATTTAATTTGCATATCGGCATCCTCTTCGAGTGCCACAACACGCACAAAACTATTATCATCAAAAGGTGTACCACGATTTTTCAAGGTTTCAAAAATTGCTTTCTGAAGTTTTAGACCATCAAAATCAAATATCCTAGCCAAATAATAAATATCAAAAAAGTCTTTCATCCGCCCGGTTAATTCGAAACGTTGTAAAATAGCATCGAACTTTTCAGCAACGGTACTTTCTAATGAGTACGTCATGATCTCCGGACTCTCAAAATCAGGGAGCTGGGTTATGACTTTTCGTTGCTCCGAATTTGGTATAATCACATCTCCGACGCCAATATCAACATTAAATGGTACGCGGACATTTTTTATGCTACCAATAATCTGGGTGCTGACACCATCGTATTTTCTTTGTAGTGAAATCTGTTCAAATCCCTTAGCTTCCATCTTAATATAATCATTCCCTGTCGGTATCGCAAGAATCTCCTGGATTATTATCTTCACATCCTCAATGGAATTGGACTGTTCTCTGAGCAGAAAATCCACATCCACAGTGGCACGGCTTTCGAAATTTGTCAGGGTGTAGATGAACAAACCACCTTTTAAAACTAAATTATCCACATATTCAGATTTAGAAAGTTTTCTTAAAAATTCTTCCTGTAAAAATAGTTGCAAACATTGTTGATAAGGAACGTCAGAGGCTTTCGCCTTATTTTTTAGTTTCGCCAGAATCGATGCACCCATATCTGCCATTATAACCAAACTCCGATCAGATCTTTAACTTTTTTTAATACACGTAATTGTTTAGCATAATTCAGAAGGTTTGAAATATTTTTCTTCTCATCTCTAATGTAACTTTGAATGGCCTTGTTAAAGACCTCTTTGTCCATCTTCCCCATGTATTTGAGACAATCGCAGCTGGTACGGTCTTTGTCATATATCCGGACTTTATTATGATCGATTTCACCTTCCGTTATGCCAATTTTCAGGATATGAGGTTCTAAAAAATAAGGCTTGATAAATGGATAATCAATTTCCAAACGTGATTTTTTGATATCCTTATCAACCGCCAAATGCCATTTTGAAGGCGTACGATCGCTATAACCATAATAAAACAATGCTGTATCCAGACATAAAACCGCTTCCGGAAACAAGTGATTAATAATATTTGCTTCGCTCAAGTTTTCTAAATCTACCAGGTGATAATAACCGCGCTTGATTTTTTCAATATGATCATCGTTTAACAATTTTTGAATATCGGCATAGTAGATCTTGGAAGCAACGAGATCAGCTGTCCGCATCACATTACCATGTTCACAAAAAATTTTTCTAATTTCTTCTATCGATAGCATTTTCCACCTCTACTAAACATGACTATTTTATATTAAAAGCGGTCTTTTTACTAATTGTAGGTATGTTTTCGAAAAAAGTCAATAGTAAACAAGGTCACGGTTATCCATCTGTAATACAATAGGTGGCAATAAATTTATAAAAATGCCTTTCCTAAAAGATTCTAGCTCCCGACCTCGCGGGTCGTAGGTATATTGAGCAGTCATTTTTCCAGATCGAAACAGATTCAACTGAAACATCCGCCAATTTCTTTCAGTTAGTGAACGATGCCAATAAATCCCAAATTATTTCAATGATCTGATCGAATTCAATATTTTCTGCATATGAATATTTCTTGCTGTAGTCATTCCAGATTTTTCGGAGTTCCTGACTTTCAGAAATACTATCCAGATAAACAACGTAATCATCTACATACTTAGTGCTGTCTCGTTCTTCAGCTTTTTTCCTGATTGCAACTTTCAGTTCATCGCGATTCAGCATTGAGTGATTGAGCTTAATAAGAATATAGAGGTCATAATAGTCTCTAGCTCTGGTATTGGAAATATTTCTTACCAATATTGATTCACTCTTCCGCCAGTATGGTGTTTAAATTATAGGCTTTAATGCTGATTTCACGTTCTTCAAACATTAATTTGTAGCCATAATCCACTTCACCAGGAATGATCACATCTCCTGTTGTAATATCAATTTTTAAATTGACTTTAATTGTAAAGAAATTTGCCTCAAGACTGACTCGAAAATCATCATACTCCGAAGTATCATGAATACTTTTAATTCCTTTAATGTTAAAATTAACATGATCCTCAATATCGATCGATATGATTTCTGATAGTATCTTTTGAATTTCCGGTTGATCGATGGAAATTCCTTTGATTGTGTCGAGTAAGGAAGCTAAATTACTTCAGCTCCCTCCTCTAAGAACGCAACGTGAGACTTTCACCTCATTGCGCTCAAGCATTACAAACCCTGTTTAGGGCGGAAACTCTTTTCGCATTTTCTTTTGCTAATTTGAGAGATTTCTGACGTTTGATAAAATACTGTTTGCTAAGATGGGGGTTAAGTTCAGTTTTAAGTCTAGGATGTCTTACGATTGGAATATATGCAGGGTTGCATAGTGTATTTATATCTGTAGCAAAGACCCAAGACCTAGTTCCACGACATTGCCAGTACCTATGACGTTTCCAGCCACGACCTTTGTTCGGATGTCGTCGCTTTGCCCATTTCCAGAGACATTCGAAAGTTTCATGACCAATCCGCTGGAATGTTGACTTTGAACAAACCGATTGATGATAATTTGCCCATCCACGAACAATTGGATTTAGCCTTGCTATCAAAGTATCCTGTTCCATGGCAACGCCATCTTTTATAGTGGCGGATATCTTCGTCAAGATTGATTTAACAGATTTTTGGGAGGGCATAATAATCATTTTTTCTCTGTATTTACGAAAATTCCAACCAAGGAAGTCAAACCCCTTATCAATATGGGTTATGACCGTCTTTTCTTCGGATAGCTCAAGGCCACGTTGTTTTAGAAATTCCGCAATAAGTGCTCTTGCTTCTTGTGCCACCAATTCCGTTGCAGCAGTCACGATAAAGTCGTCTGCGTATCTTATGAAATTAACCTTGTTTTTGTTAGCTTCTCTATGCGTTATTCTGAACTTTGAATAGAGTAATTCTTGCAGTCCGTCGAGCGTCATATTAGCAAGTACAGGCCCAATTATTGAGCCTTGTGCTGCACCTTCATTCGCGGGAAACATTTGACCTTTATAGACGTACCCAGCTTTCAAAAATTGACCCAATATATCTTTGTCCATCGGAATGTTATCTAGTAGCCATTTATGGCTTATGTTGTCAAAACAACCTTTAATGTCTCCTTCAAGAGCGTATTTTGCTGCACGCTTTTGAGACATTACCCCAAATATTTCAGAACAGGCGTCTTGTGCGCACCTTCCTTGACGAAACCCAAAAGAATTTCTATCAGCGGTTATTTCAGATATTGGCTCTAGTGATAGCGTGTACAATGCTTGCATTGCTCTGTCGTACATGCATGGTATGCCTAATGGTCGTCTCTTGTTCGTCCCTTTCTTTTCGATGAAAACTCGCTTAACGGCTTTTGCTCGATAATTACGGCAGTTCAGGCTCTTGATGGCATTCATCTTTGCTGCTTTTGTTGACCAAATTTCCCCATCTATACCAGCTGTTTTTTTCCCTTTGTTCGTTGTTACTTTCTTTACCGCCATAGCTTTAGCATAAAAAGAATGTGTCAGCAAGTATTGCAAGCGCTTTACAGTGCTCTTTTTACCTACTTGAGTTGCCTTGGCAATCCTGGATTGTAGTCTATTAACATAATTCTGCGCTAGTTCCCAATTTATCAAATCCCATTGTTGTTCTAGCATTCTCCCGTTTGATACTCTCTCAGAAATATCTTCTGTAATTGTAGTAGTACCATTCATAGATATACCTCATCCTTCATACCATGTAATACCATAGAGTAAGTCAGCCCTCTTTCAAGGCAAGGCAAATTTTGAACCTTTATCTGCATACCATTACAGTTACAGTATTCGCTTTTTACTCCGTTCCTCTGCCCACTAGTTCATTTCCACTCTTTACAGAGTAGATACCTGCTAGAGGAAACCATTGGGTTTACCAAGTTCCGCATATCTAATAATTATGAGAGTTTTAGGAGCCATCTAAATACCGGGGAAACTACGACCATTTTCAACATCCTGACACTGTGCAGATATTGACTGTTCCCATACCTTTTGGTTCAAGTGTATCAGCCTTTATTTCACTTGTTGGACCTTACGATACCTGCGATGGTTCACATTTGTTCTCCATGACTCTCTTTCCCTAGCAGTAGACCAGATTAAGGCTTCTCGTCATTCCAACATTGTTCCGCAAGCTTCATACCCACCGTTACCAGTTGCGCATGTTGCGGTAGGGATACCCCAAATGGTAAGGGTAGCTGTTAAGCAATTAAATATGCGACTTCTTGTCGCACGGTATCCATGTCCATCGTACTTCTCATGTCAATCCCAATCATTGCGGCAATTAAAAAGCCGCCTTTTAAAATAAAGTTATCCCGATAGTCCGATATCGCAATTCTTTCCAGTAGGCGCTCCATCATGAGACTCTGAAGCAAGGTGTTCGCAATTACACCATCTCTTTTGGCACGATTGTTAATCCAATCTTTCAGTTGTCTGGGGCTATTGATGGTCATGCTAACACCTCCATGTATTGATGTACCAGGGATGAAATCTTAAAAACACCTGCATACGACTGAAGTTTAATAAAATCTCTCTCCGGATCACGCATGTACTGTCGGACTGCCGTTAAAACAAGATCGGTATCCAGCTTATCCTTTTTTTTCAGGCAATCGCAGATGGTTCGCTCTTTATCATAAACTGCAATCGTATGACCATATGGCGACTGCACATTCATTTTACCAATTTCATGAAATTCTTTTTTCATATAAAAAAATTGATAGTGATCGTCCATTTTCAACAACCGGGTATTATAACCGGTGGGAATGGTCATCATCAGTTTCAACGGCGATCGATCGCATAAATCATGAAGAAATAAAGCCGTTTCATGAGAAAAGATCCCTTTTTTACAGCGATACTGCATGATTAAATAATCGTCCACCATTTGTTCTACATCAATATAAATGCCTTTGCTGATTCGCTCGATTTTTCCTTCTTGCTCTAATCGGCGGAAGACCTTATTATCAATCCCCTGCTCAGCAAATTGTTTCGTCTCGATCACACCGTTATTCTTTTTTAGAGCATCCAGAATCATTTCTTTATAGGTCATTTGAGCACCTCTTTGTCTTTATCGTTCGTTTATATTATATATTATACAAACGATAAAGACAAATTCAAATCAGCATTTTTTGTCTTCTTATGCTTTCTTCATCTAAACCTAATTTTAATATGGAAACCTCATCCAACAGCATCCCTGGCAAGGTGATCTCCAACCGATTATCATGCAATGCCACCCGGGAGTAAGTATTTTAATCTATTGACTGATGTGCTCATAAATAATACCAGTCAATTCATTTGCCAATGCCTCGTTATCGATCCGAATTAAAGATTGCTCATTGAGGCTTCTTCCCAGAATATCGATACCGCCATACCAGACAATTCTATTATCAATAATCATGAACCGATATCGGTTATTTTTTATCTGATTAACTCAAACTTCGCACATAATAATCGAGCAAAATCATCGTAAATTCGATGTTGCAAACATAAAAATAGCATGAAAACACCAGATTTGTTATAATTGAATTGCTAAAAACAAACAAACAAGCTGGAGGATCATGCTATGAAAATTATAACACAAACCTGTGCAGAATTGAATTCCAATTTAAAACTCGTCACCCGTTTTTTGAGAAAATATCAGATTGGCCTTCTTTTGAAGCGATGCAACGCCTATAAAACCAAAGGCTTTTCAGTGATTTCGGTTTTTGAGTATCTGCTAAGTGTCATTTTTACCAACCGATCGATGTACATGAATTATGTGACCAGTCACCATTGTCCGGAGTTTGGAAAAGATACGATCTATCGCTTCATGAACTCCCCCAAAATCCATTGGCAGAAGTTTACCACGTTACTGGCCG
>NZ_JBGSHG010000004.1:0-149803 GCF_041752335.1 Acetobacterium sp.
GGAAGTCGACGAAATTGTTGAAAATCTTATTGAAGAAGGAGTTAATTTCATTGACACTGCCAGAGCTTACACCAATAGTGAAGAAATGATTGGGGAAGCCCTGAAACAGTGGGGCCGGGAACATTTTTATCTGGCCACTAAAACCCCCAAGCTCACCTATACCGACGTCCTCGCTGATGTTAAAGCCAGTCTGGCTGAACTACAGACAGATACCATTGATTTATATCAGTTCCATAATGCCAAAACGATGGCGGCTTATGAAACCATTATGAGCCCCCAAGGCGGGTATGAAGCCCTGGTTGAATGTAAAAAACAGGGATTGATTAAACATATCGGCATCACCTCTCACAGTTACGAGGTGCTGGACCGGGCTCTTGAAGAAGATAAATTTGAAACTATTCAATTTCCTTATAATATAATCGAAAACCGCGGAGCACCCCTCTTTGAAAAAGCCAAGCTGAAAAATGTCGGGGTCATTATTATGAAACCACTGGCCGGCGGAGCTTTTCTCCACGCCAACTACGCCCTCCGATGGGTCGCTGAAAATCCCAATATTTCGGTATTGATTCCCGGTATGGATTCAGTTAAACAAGTGTTGAAAAATACCAAGGTTGGTAATAATTTTGTCCCTTTGTCTGCTGAAGAACGCCAGACGCTGGAAGCGGATGCCAAGGCTTTAGGTAAAACCTTCTGCCGCCGCTGCGGCTATTGTGCCCCCTGTCCTCAGGGCATTGATATCCCAATGCAATTTATTGTGGAGGGTTACTACCGCCGTTACGATCTCGAAGAATGGGCCCTGGATCGCTACCGCAGTTTTGCCGCCAATGCCTCGGATTGCATCCAATGCGGCGAATGCGAACCCCGCTGCCCCTACAATCTGCCAATCCGGGATATGTTAAAGAAGACCCGGGAGTTGTTTGACCCGCTGGTATAAAACCATAAAAAAAGGCCAGTATCCTTTTCTTGCGATTGGGATGCTGGCCTTTAACTTTTATTTTAACATTTTTTGTTAGTCACACAGATACAAACGGCCCAGCGCATCAGCTGCCATAATGGCGGCATAAACGGTGTCGGCATCGACATCAAACGGCATATTATGAATGGTTTCGGCAGGATCGGCAGCTGCTACCGCCACAGCCATGATTTTTTCTGGGGTTGGTTCAATACAGCCCAGTTCGCCCAGGGTTATCGGCAGACCTACGGACAGACAGAAATCAATGACTTCTTCGATATCTTCCATCGATCGGTTTTCCATCACCAACTGAACTAGGGTTCCAAAGGCTACTTTTTCGCCGTGATACATATGGTGGCATTCAGGTAATACCGTTAAACCATTATGGATGGCATGACAGGCAGCCAGGCCGCCGCTTTCAAAACCGACGCCGCTGAGATAGGTATTGGCTTCAATAACATTTTCAACCGCTGGAGTACAGGTTGCAGCTTCAACCGCCAGCTTGGCTTTTAAACCGTCTTCTATTAAAATATCATAGCATAATCTTGCTAAAGCAAGCGCTGATCGGGTTGGATGAGCGCCTGACATGGTCGTTCCATTGGAATCAACAGTCGCCTGGGCTTCAAAATAAGTAGCCAATGCATCGCCCATACCAGAAACAAAGAGTCGGGCTGGAGCTGCTTTAATAATATCGGTATCCATGACAACAATTTCAGGATTTTTGGGAAGTACTAAATACTCATCAAAAACACCGTCTTCGGTGTAAATAACAGATAAAGCCGAACAAGGTGCATCGGTAGATGCAATGGAAGGCGCAATAACAACTGGCAGTTTTTCATAATGGGCAGTCGCTTTGGCCGTATCCAGGGTTTTTCCCCCGCCGATCCCAACAACCACATCACAGCCTTCAGCTTTGACAATTTCCTGAAGACGGGCGATTTCTACCTTTGAACACTCGCCATTAAATTTTTCGGGAGTAAATTTAATTCCGGCAGCTTCAAAACTGACTTTCAATTCATCCGCTTTGGTTCGCATCATGGTTCCGCTCATTAAGACAAGCGCTGATTTTCCAAATTTACCCACATGTTCCGGCAATTTTCCAACTTCTCCAGCACCTTGAACATAACGGCTGGGAGACATAATTATTTTTTGCATTTTCTACCTCCGAAAATATTTTTATTTCGTTATTATTATATCAAATAATTGCGGCGCTGAATTCGTTATCATCTAAAAAATACAGTCCAGCGCTGATACTATTATTGGGTATATTTCTTTTTTTTAACCCGATCTTGGTGATATCAGTAATTTTTTGTTTTAATCTGTAATTTTTTTAATTAACACTTAGATTGAAAAAATATCAAACCCATTGTCTTGCCGTTATTTTCTTTATCTCGCACTGGAAATCTGTGATGTTCAAAAAGACGATGAGGTCATCATCCTCCTGTGTCTATAGTGGTTGGCCGCATTTCTTGCAGAATTTGGCATTCTGCTCGACGTTTGCCTGGCAGGATGGACAGGTATTTGGCGACTGGTTATTCTGGATTGAGTTTCCACATTTTGTACAAAATTTAACACCAGGTTCCAGCGTTGCTCCGCACTTGAGGCAATGAATCATCGGGCTTTCTGTTACCATCTGATCTACCCCAGGGACTTGTGTAGCTGGAGTTTGCTGAGGCACAGGGGTACCACAGTTGGTGCAGAATTTTTCTTTAACTGCCAGAACTTTACCGCAATTGCTGCAGATCGAGACGGGTGCTTTAATCATTTCATCTTCACCAGGTGCTGCTGCTTCCGACATCAGGCTGCTCTCATCAAAGATCCCATCTGAGTAATCGCCGCGGCTCAAGAGACTTTGCAGATATGAAAAAACCTTTTCAAAATTCATACTAAACAGAGTCGGTTGATCAGTTAATTCAATTCCCCATAAATAGTTCCGGGTGCGCCAGATCACCAATCCCATTTCTGTCAGCATCCCGTCATCATAATAATAGCTGCGGATGCCGGCTAGAATCTCCGGTTCGGATAACCCGGGGATCAATTGCTGTCCCGGTTTTGTCAGCTTGAGAACTCCTTCGGATGATTGTTCAAAAATGCCGGTTTCGGACAATTCGCTGATCCCCATATCGATATCAAACAATTCCGTTAAATTATCCGTTGCCAGAACACTGGTCGTTAGCTGACGGGGATCCGGTTCTGAGATTGCTTCCGCCGCCAAACCTTTAATCCCTTTAACGGTCAGCGGGTCGACTTCCGTCTTCTTCTCAATCAAGGCCATTAACCGATTCACTTCATAAAGATCGGCCGCCGCCAGCAGGGTATACAAACCATTACGGCTCAAACTCAGGCCCGTGCCCAGTGACTCCAGCAGCGTTCCATTATCGAAAAAGCCGGTTAGAAAGCCCGCAAATTCCTCGATTTCAACCGGCTTAAGGCGAAGCTTGGTGTCATCCATGCCCACCGTGACGCCACCTGATTCTCCGATGCACAGGGTTAAATTTTTAACCCCTTGTTGACGTTGCATCACCGTAACAATAGTAATATTACCAGGATAGAGCACGGTATCCAGAACCGCTTTGAGCGCCTCATCCACCGTCACCGCATCCGCCGCACCGCCCGTGGGAAGACCCAGATAGCTGGACAATCGATTGCTGCTTAGCTGGCATTGCTGTCCCAGGGGACGGATTGATTCTTTGGGCAGTTTAAACTCATGTTTGTTGTTATTTTCGATCAGTTTGTCTTCCATAAATGATGATCTCCCCATTCTTATTATTGAATTAACTTTTTGATTTGCGCTCTTCGCCATCGATCAATATTTTTCGAGGTTTCAGTTTCCTCAAAGGTATTTTTTGCCACTTCTTTGCCGGCACCTTCTAAAAATTCACTTTCGGTTGCTTTTTCAATGAGATCTTCTTTGAGCGCATCATTCATCTTTGTTCTGGCATCTTGAACCTCATTTTTTGCATTTGATAAATTGCTTTCCGCTTCTTTTGCCACATTCGTTTCCCGGTTAAGATTATCCTTAGCTTGTTCCTGGGCTTTTTTTGTTGCTGCAACACGATCTTTTGCGGTTCTTTTTAAGTCCTCATTGATTTGTTGCTGATTTTTCAAGCTTTTTGCATTTTTACTATGCTGTTCGGCCTTTGCCTGATATTCAGCCGCTTTTTCAGGATCACTACCCTTAAGCGCTTCAGCTTTTTCCTGAGCCACTTCAGCCGCCTTTTCGGTTTCTTTAATTCGTTTTTCGTACTGGTTTCTGGCCGCTTCCCGCTGATTCACTTCCACATTCGATTCTTTAGTAATCCGATCGTTGCGGTTAACCTGTTTTTGATATTGTTCAAGATTTTTTTTAGCTTTTGTCAAGTCCGATTCAAGCGACTTTTGTTTGTTAACACTCTTTTTAAAATTGGTTCGGGCATCGGCTAATTCTTTTTTTAACGCCTCCGCTTTCAAAGGATTGGGATTGGTTAATACTCGACCGCCCGGTGTTTTAACCATTGTATTTAGCAAGTCATCTCCGCCGGCTTTGGCAAATTCCTTGGCACTGCCCTTTAATCCTTTACCAGCTTTTAATCCTTCTCTGGCAGCCTTACCGCCTTTAAGTGCGGCACCAAAACCCCAGCCCCACACCTCATCCTTAACCGCTGTGGTAGCCGCGATTAAAAATGCTTCTCCTGCAGAATCGCCGCCGTCATCGACATAGTCACTCATACCATAGCCGGCCTTTGTCAGGATAAAACCAACCTCGATTGCCACTGCTGCCGGTAAACAAACGGTTGCTACCCCAACGACCACCGCTGTCTGAACAATCCCAACCACAATCCCATCACCGCGGGCATAATCCTCGGCCTCCATTTTTATCGTATCGATCAGTTGCTGACCCAAGGTATAGTCTTCCGGCATTTGACCCGCCCCAATGGTTCTTCCATTAATAGCATTGGCATACATTTTAGCCACGTTGCTTAATTTCAAATCCCCTTCGCCTTTAAGAAATTTATTCTGCATCTTGCGAATCGAGTCGAGTCGTTTGTACATTTCTGTTCTTTCCTCGTAGTCATCCATTTTTTCAGCTGCTTTTAGCATCTTCTCTTTCAGCCGATTCAGCTTATCTAATTTGTCCTCCTGATCCCGCCGGGTTGCTTCTTCCTGCCGCTGCTGCTGCTGGTACTCTTTTTCCAGCTGGTCATTACGTTCTCGATAGTCATCCCGACCCTCAGCCGATTTTTGGGCTTCTCTGAATTTATCCATACTGAAGGGCTGTTTGGAAATCAGCTCAAAGGACTCCCCGGTAACCGGATCATACTTCACCAGATACTCCGTTCCGGTTAAGGGATCAACCATTTTTTTGGCATCACTGGGATCCAGACTGTTAATATACTTGCGCAAACGGGTTTCGTAATCATCGCTTTCGGTGGCTGTGTCCCAACCATCTTCAGCCACTCCACCAGGAACCACGGTCCCGTCAGAATCAGGAATCAGATTTCCCAATACTCCTGATAAGGATGAGATAATCCCACCAATGATCGCCCCAATCATAATCGCAATGGCCGGTGGCAAACATCTTAACATGACTTCCAGGGCGCCCTGGCCGCTGATATAATCGATAAAGGTGCCGCCGATTTCTTTGCGGCCGCCATCATCAGCCAACACCGCACCCAGCCCCAATTGCTCTAAAACCAACCAGCTACCGGAAAACAGAATAATGAAGACCATCTGCCGGGACACCGGTTTGCCTGAAAAAAACAGGACCAATCCGAGAATAAAAAAGACCAGCCACACTGCATTTAAAACAATCTGTACCGAGTCCAGGCTGATAACCGAGCGGGTCAGCCCGATGATCACCAGTGAAATCCCGCAGGCTCCCACAATCACGCCCACCTCCGGTGCGGCCATCCGCAGTCCCGGTTTTTTTAGAATAAAAACATTGACATCAGTGGCGATCATGCGCAGCAGCTGAACCATCACGCTGCCCCGCCCGCTAAGCAATGCCACCACTGAATTCATCAGCAGCGTCCCGGCGATCAGAGTGGCCACCCCGGACAAAAGATTCTCAACGAGCAGTGTCCCGGCCAGAGCAAAGCAGAGGATGGCATTAAACCGGGTGCTGCCTGTTTTAATCCCAGCAATGATGCTTTTGGGCTGGGTAAAAAAGCCGCCGATAGCCTCCCCGACCTTGCCTCCGCTTTTGATAAAATGAATCACCATCGGAATCATGGCCCCGATAATCCCCCATAAGACCGTGGCACTGATCATTTGTCCGGTTACTGGAATTAAATTTTTGCTAAGCCAGGTACCCGGATTGAAGCCATCATTAACGTAGGCCATCAGCCAGAAATTAAAGATCCACCCCAGGATGCCCATCAGCAAGGTCATCGGCAGGGTTCTTAGCAATTGTCCAGGCATTTTTTTAATAATAAGCAGAATCAGTTCCCATGCCGTCTGGGGAGCAGCCACTTTCTCAATATAGCGATCAGCCATTACACAACCTCCTGCGCGTTTTTTTGTGAAATAAATAGAGTTCCGCTGGTTTTACAGTAAAGGCAACCAGGCTTCCTTTGGCCAAATTTTGTTCTCCGTCCACTCTCAGCAGCAGTTTGTCGATACCACATTTCAGCTGGAGAATGCTATCGGCCCCCAGCCACTGGGCTTCTTCCAGTTCGCCCAAAAACGCCGTGGCCAAATCGGGATCACATAAACAGATGTCTGCAGGTCTGATTCCCACAATCACTTCCAGAGCCGCTGGCTCATCACATGGCTGCTTTCCAAATGGATTGTCAGGCAGATTAATCTCTTTGTTTAACAAGGATAACCGCCACCGGTGATTCTTGTTTTCAAGCCTGGCGGAGTTTATATAGTTCATCGGTGGATCGCCAAAAAAGCTGGCAACAAAGACATTATCCGGCTTGTGATAAAGATTTTGCGGTGTCCCGATTTGCTCAATCTTTCCTTCATTTAGCACCACCACCCGCTCACCGATGGTCATCGCCTCGGTCTGGTCGTGGGTGACATAGATACAGGTGATGCCTAGTCTGCTTCGTAACGCAATCAGCTCATCCCGGAGCTGTCGTCTTGAGCCCGGCTCCAGATTGGAAAGCGGCTCATCCATCAGCAGAATCTGAGGCTTCCGGATAATGGCCCGGCCAATGGCCACTCGTTGACGCTGGCCACCGGATAGTTCGCCAGGTTTGCGCGCCAGTAATCCCGAAATCCCAAGTAACGCCGCGGTACGCTGAACCTCCTCAGCAATCCTTGCTTTATCACTCAGGGCCCGCTCCAACCCAAAGCTGATGTTCTGATATACTGTCATATGGGGATACAGCCCGCCATTCTGAAAGACCATGCCAATGCCACGATCCCAGGGCGGCCGCGAACAGGCATCCTTCCCATCAAGCAATAGCGAGCCGGAGCTGGCCTCACTTAACCCGGCAATTAGTTTCAGGATCGTCGTTTTCCCCGATCCGGAAGGGCCCACCAGCACCACCGATTCGCCATAGTTAACGCTGAGATTGATCGCCGCAACCGCCGGTGGCTCATTTTTTTGATAGTGTTTGGTAATATTTTTCAGCTCGATTTGATTCATCTTATACCACCCCCCCGTCGATTCGTGTCAGTCCATTCAGAGTTCCAATCCAATAATTCCCGGCCCGATCTTCGGTGATGACCTTGACCTCATTGTGGGCCAGACCGGTTTCACTGGTCAGCTTTGTAATGCGATCCTCCTCAATGATTACCAGGCCATCGTATTCTGAACCAATCCACAGCCGACCTCGTTGGTCTTCATAAAGTGAGCGCACCTTTTCCCCGGCCAGACCGTCGGATTGAGTCAGGGTCTTCACGGGCTGCCATTTTCCGGCAGCCTGAGCAAAAACAGTGGCCCCGCCGTATTGATATAAGCCGGCACCAACCACAAGCGTACCATCCCGGCGCGCGAGCATTCCGGTGATATTGCCATGCAGCAACCCATTTTCGGTGGTAAAATGCTGCCACTCGCCATTTAGCAACCGTACACTGACCCCGCCCCGGGGCGCCACATAGGAACCAAACCAAAGTCCCCCCAGGCGATCCTGACTGATCACATTGACATTATCGGTCAGCAAGCCATTTTGACTGGTGTAAGCGGTGATAAAGCTCAGTGCCCCGGTCTCAGTAACTGCCATTTCCACCGCGCCCCCCCAGGTACCCAAACAGAGCTGGTTATTTTCCAAAGCAACAATTGCTAAAACCCGATCGTCCGGAAGCCCGTCTTTGGTAGTATATCTGGTAATCTGGTTCCCGCCCAGGTGATAGAGACCGGTATCGGTTCCCGCCCAGAGACCCGATTCATCGGCATATAAGCAGCGGACATACGTAAAATCACCCAGCTCTTCACTGGCCATGGTCTCAGGATTGATCTGAAAAATGCCGTTGGCGCCAGCGGCAAAAAGCGTGGTACCATCATAGCCCATCGCACAAATATCCTCGTTGGCCAGAATACTGGTAAACCCCGCTTTGGGACGCTGAGCCTCGGCATTGCGGATCAGAGCCAACGCCGTAATGGCTAGGGTGCCCCCGATGATCAGCATCGCAATCACCAGCACCAGCCCCTTAATTATCGTTCTTTTCATTTTTCCCACCGCTTAAAAGCCAAAATAGTGCCATTGTTACCAGTCCCATCAGCAATACCATAAACAGACAGAGAACTGCCACCACATCGGAGGCTCCATAATGGAGATAATTGTAAATTTTGATCGTCAGGGTTTGATAACCCGGGGGCATAATCAGCAAGCTGACCCCAAACTCTCCCATCGATAAGACAAAGACAATCAGCATCGCCGCGGCACATTGGCGGCCGATCAAGTGCAGCAAACAGCCCACCGCCGATTTGAGCCCCGGCCAATGAACCTGGATGTTGTCTAGAAAGTTGGGATCCAGGGCCGCCAAAGCAATGGCCAGAAGCAGCGCTTCAATAAAGGCGTATTTAGCCACAAGCCCAATCACCGGCATCAGCGGGCTGCGATAAATGCCCCCCAGCAGCCCGGTATTCCAGACCCGAATCAGCGCTAATCCCAGCACCGGACCGGGAATCAAAAAAGGAATCGCCGCCAGCGCTAAAATCAGCGGTCCCCGGACCAATTTATCCTGGAACGATTTGTAAAACAAAGCGGCAAACAAAATGGCGGGAATCAGACTGATCACCGCTGCCAACCCACTCACCGCCATCCCATAGAGAATCTCCGGCATGGCAGCCCCTAAGACACCGCTGATATCACGGCTGCCAATTGTTTCAAGGATCAGATTGATTCCTGGAATTACGATAAAAAGCCCTGCAATAATCAGCCCAGGCACAGCCAGCGCCCACAGCATCAGTGATTGCACAAAGGGATTTTCCGGTGTGGTACCGCCCAGTGAAAAGTCCATGTTAAGTACCGTTCTGCCCAGGAGAGCCAGGGCGCCGATGCTTAAAAGCATTAATGGCAAGCCATTGAAGAAGACCCCAAAAACACTCATGCCCGAAGAGAACTGGGCAAACAGATCCAGGGCGTAACTGTTGACGCCAAAAACCGAGGCAATCCCATAGTCATTGATGTTAAGCAGAAAAATCAAAATTATACTTAAGCCGATGGCCGGTATTAGATAAGGAAAATATATTTTAAAAAAAGCGGTCGTATCCGGCCGATCCAATTTTACCATATTTTGAATTTCTATTGGAATCCCCGCAAGCGCCAGTAGTATCAATCCGGCTGGCAGCGGCAGACCAGCAAAGGTCTGGGTTAAAACAACCGCAAAATAACTGCTGAAATTGAGTGATGTCCCCAGCAGCCCATTGATGCTGTTGGCGAGGCGATCCATAAAAAAAATCCAGGCCTGGACATGAATAAAAGCCGGCAGCAACATCAGCGCAAAGCTCACCAAACCGATTTTCCCGGCATCAGCAGGCCGGGTCATCCACACCGCCAGCGCCACCAGAAAACCACTGGCGGTGCAAATTAGGGCTGTCATCAGGGTCATACCAACGCTTTGACACAAGAGCTTCACGTTAACAGCAAAACGCAGCGGCTCACTGTGAAACAGCACCGCCTCGATAAATCCCCAGCTTAACGCCACCACCGGAGCCACCGTTACCAGCAACAAAATAACTGCGGTAACCAGAGCCAATAATTTCTTCCCTGTTGAAAGACTCACCAATGCCACCTTCACCGGGCAAATATTTCAGTCATATCGTTGGTGGCGATATTTAACATTTCATAGGCCTGATTAAAATCGACAGTCATAATTTTTATCTGGGCGGCGTCAATATCTGCCGCTGGCTTAACATCCTGATGAACCGGGATATGAATCCAGCCATCGTCAACCAGGGCTTGTTCCGTTGATGCCGATAATAAATAATTCATCAACCGCGTCGCATTATCCGGATTTGGTCCATTCTTGACCCGGGCCACTGTATTGGGGATGACCATCGCCCCCATTTCAGCAGCACCCTGATCCAGAAAGATAATCCCCAGATCAGCGTTTTTTTTCATTTCCGACAAGGCATCATCGGTATCTGTGAGTCCAGCAGTCAGTTTTTTCTGGCTGACAAAATCTTTGACGACGCTATTGCCATCAATCACCTGAATCCCGACATCTTTTAAGCTCTGATAATAATTTCTGGCTGCTGCTTCGCCCCAGGAAGCATACAGAACCGCCGCCTCGGTGTTGGTGGTGCCAAAGATGGGATAAGCCATTCCGGTTTTGGCGACGATTTCAGAAGCCGGGATGGCCAGCATCGTGTGCGGGCAATTATCAGCTGCCACCAGGGTTTTATTGTAAAGATAAACCCGGGCCCGGCCACCAAAGCCAAACCAGCACTTATCCGGATCGACATAATTAGCTGGCAGATTGGCCGCCGCGGTTAAATCCACTGGTTCAAAAACGCCTTGTTGTTTTAACGCGATGGTCTGCAAAATTTCGCCACTCCAGAAAACATCTGACTGGGGCGCTGGCATTTCGGCAATGAGGCGATTGGCCAGGCCCACCGTTTTATTAGACTCAATATCATAAACAGCGTTAACCCGGATACCAGTTGTTTGTTCAAAATCGGCAAAAATTTTTTCCGAGTAGACTTGATCCACCGAAGTGTAAACCACTACTTCGCCCTTGCCTGCTCCCGCCGTATCAGTACATCCGCCGATCAGGCCCGCTATTATCAGCACCGCTATTAATACCACTAACGATCTAAAATATTTATTCATCCTTCATCTCCACATCATCACACATTTGTTCTTGTGACTTTCTCAAAAGCAACCACACATTGATTATATTTTATCAGAAAGTGTCATCGTTTGCAACAGGATCGAAAAAAAAGACCAACCACCCGAATAGGGAAGGCTGATCTTTTTTTAGTATTAATCTTAGGCCATGTAGAAGTCTCCATTAGGATCAACATCAATGGTAATGTCCTGGCCTTCGTGGACATTGCCTTTGATGATTTCTCTGCCGACCATCGTTTCGATGTGTTTCTGCAGATAGCGTTTCAGCGGCCGGGCGCCATAGGCCGGGTCAAAGCCCATTTCGATGACGGCATCGATGGCTTGCTTAGTCAGGGTGACAGTGATGCGACGTTCTTCCAGCCGTTTCTGTAAATCTTTTAACAGCAGGGTGACGATCTGGCCAATGGCGGCTTTATTGAGTGGTTTGTAAAGTACCACTTCATCAATCCGGTTTAAAAACTCGGGCCGGAAATAACTCTTTAACAAATCCATCACGGCGGCTTCGGTTGTTGCGGTAACTTCGCCATCGGCATTGATTCCTTCCAGTAGATATTCGGAACCGATGTTGGAGGTCATGATGATGATGGTATTCTTGAAATCGACGGTGCGTCCCTGAGAATCAGTAATCCGGCCATCATCAAGAATTTGCAGCAGGATATTAAAAACATCCTTATGAGCTTTTTCGATTTCGTCCAGTAAGATGACAGCATAAGGTTTACGACGGACGGCTTCAGTCAACTGTCCTCCTTCTTCGTAGCCCACATATCCCGGGGGTGCTCCAATTAAGCGGGAGACCGAGAATTTTTCCATGTATTCACTCATATCAATACGAATCATGTTTTCTTCGCTGTCAAAAAGGGTGGCGGCCACGGCCTTGGCCAGCTCGGTTTTACCAACCCCGGTGGGGCCCAAAAATAGGAAGCTACCAATCGGACTGTTGGGATTTTTGATCCCGGCTCGGGACCGAATGATGGCGTCAACCACTTTAAGAATCGGTTCTTCCTGACCGATGACCCGTTGTTTTAAGGTATCTTCCAGGGCCAGCAGTTTTTCCCGCTCGCCAGAGACCAGCTTGCTTAAGGGAATATTCGTCCAGTCAGAAATAATCTCGGCAATTTCTTCCTCAGTGACTCGTTCACGCTTGAGGCTATCTTCATCGCCTTTTTCATCGGCTTTTCGTTTGATTGCTTCGATTTTGGCGGTTTTTTCGGGAATTAATCCGTATTCCAATTCGGAGGCCTTGCGATAGTCGCCTTCGCGAATGGCTTTTTCCCGTTCGTAGGTGAGTTGGTTCAATTCTTCCTGCAGCGATTTCAGGGTATCGGCGGACTGCTTTTCATTCTCCCATTGCATGCTCATGGTGTTGAAACGTTCTTTATATTCAGCCAGTTCTTTCTGGAGCCGCTCCAGCCGTTCTTTGCTGAGAGTATCCTTTTCTTTTTTGAGCGCCACTTCTTCAATTTCCAACTGCATCATCTTACGGCGAACTTCGTCCATTTCCTCAGGCATCGAGTCCATTTCGGTGCGGATCTTGGCACAGGCTTCATCGATCAGGTCGATGGCTTTATCCGGCAGGAAGCGGTCAGAAATATAGCGGTTGGACAGGGTCGCAGCTGCTACCAGTGCGGTATCCAGAATCTGGACGCCGTGGTAACGTTCATAGGTGTCTTTTAAACCCCGGAGAATCGAGATGGTATCTTCCACTGTCGGTTCATCGACCAGTACTGGTTGGAAACGGCGTTCCAGAGCCGGGTCTTTTTCGATATACTGGCGGTATTCATCGAGGGTAGTGGCACCGATACAATGGAGCTCGCCCCGGGCCAGCATCGGTTTTAACATATTCCCGGCATCCATGGCGCCTTCGGTTTTGCCGGCACCGACAATGTTGTGGAGCTCATCAATAAACAGGACGATTTCACCATTGCTGTCCACCACTTCTTTCAAGACCGCTTTGAGGCGTTCTTCAAACTCACCCCGGTATTTGGCTCCGGCGACCAGTGCGCCCAGATCCAAAGCGATGATCCGCTTATCTTTAAGCCCCTCTGGCACATCGCCTGCCACAATCCGCATCGCAAGCCCTTCGACAATAGCGGTCTTACCAACCCCGGGTTCACCGATCAATACTGGATTGTTCTTGGTTTTGCGGCTTAAAATCCGGATCGCATGGCGAATTTCGGCATCCCGGCCGATGACCGGATCCAGTTTATTGTCGATGGCATCCTGTACCAGATCATGACCATATTGGCTGAGGGCCTCATAGGTGACCTCGGGATGGTCGTTAACCACCCGCTGTCCGCCGCGGACTTCTTTTAAGACGTTTTCGATCTCTTTTTTGGCAATGCCATAGCGTTCCAGAATCTCCACTGATTTGGATTTCTTGCCCAAGCTGTAAAGTGCCAGCAAAATACACTCCACTGAAATATACTGGTCATCCAGTTTTTTTGCTTCTTTATAGGATTCATTTAAGACCTTGTCAGTGTCTGCGTTGACATAGACCTTGCCCTGCTCCCGGCCCGGCCCCGAAACACTGGGTTTCTTACCGATTTCCCGGCGCAATTCTTCGGCAATGGTGTGGGAGTTCTTGCCCAGCCGGTCAAAGATCCGCCCGACAACGCCATTTTCCTGAGTAATCAGCCCCATCAACAGATGTTCCGGCTCGATTTCCATGTGGTTATACTCTCCGGCGATGAGTTCCGCCGTTTTGATTGCTTCTAATGATTTTTGGGTAAATAAATTCATATCCATAATTGTACCTCGTTTTTATAATTGATTATTTTTGTTGTAATCTTCACGATAAATGGTTTCCATGATGCTGAGGAGATCTTTGGCTTCGGTTTCATCGATTTTTGAAAAATAAACATTCATGGCCCGGTCGATCATTTTTAAATAGCGGGTCAGGTTGTCGGTGACGGTTTCAATGTCCTGGGTCAGCTCCCCCTCGTCTTCAAAGGCCCGGACGAATTTATGATTGGTTAGATTTTCTGCCAAATCTCCATGATCCGCTCGCTGAGCTTTTTCAATACCGGCAATCAGCTTGAAAAATTCATCAAAATGATCATTCAGATTTTCAGATTTAGTCCGTGAACTGATTTTCAGCACCGCATATTTACCTCGCTTGCTGCTGATAAACTCATAACTGTAGCGGACCTTAGGCCGGTACTTATATTTCAGGCTTTTGCCGAACTGAATGCTGGAGTTTTTATTGATCTGACTCACCGACAGGGTGTCGCTGAAATTTTCGTCCAGCTGTTCCAGAATTTTCTGGATTTTCTGTTCCGGCGTCACCAGCCCGATTTTTTCGGCCAGGATATCATTAATCAGTTGGGAGCGGTTGGTATTGTTCTCATAGGCGATTTGGTCTATCTTTTCAACTATTTCATCAAATAGCATTAAACTGTATACACTTTTTATCATATCATCACTCCTTTTATATAAATTATAATTCCATAATATTATTTAGTCAATCGTTTTATGTATATTGCTTTGCATTTTTAAGTGAGTTTCAAGGTTTAGGTTAAGAAATCCCATCGCGTCATTACCGCAAAAAAAAACTGTCCCCTTGTGTTTACTAAAACTGTACCTTTGTGCTTACTTTCCTGTGCTATATTGCTTACCCAAATTTTGTTCGCGTAACCTCAGCTATAACGACAAAAAGACCTGAATGCAGTGATTGCATTCAGGTCCAGGTTGTTATGTTATTAAATTCAAATAATAGAAGCTTTGATTAAATTAAGAATAATGGTGCAAATACCAATGATACGATGGTCATCAGTTTGATTAAGATATTGATGGAAGGTCCGGAAGTATCCTTGAATGGATCTCCGACAGTATCGCCAACAACAGCAGCTTTATGGGCATCACTACCTTTTCCGCCATGAGCTCCGCCTTCAATAAATTTCTTGGCATTATCCCAGGCTCCACCGGCATTGGCCATAAAGATAGCCATTAATACCCCGGTCACCAGCGCGCCGGCTAAAAGTCCGCCCAAAGCATCGGCACCAAGGATCAGACCCATAGCTAAAGGAGCCGCCACTGCCATTAAACCCGGTACGATCATTTGACGAAGAGCTGCAGCGGTAGAAATATCGACGCATTTAGCATAATCCGGTTTTTGCGTGCCTTCCATAATGCCTGGAAACTCCCGGAACTGACGACGCACTTCTTCGATCATTTCATTAGCAGCAGAACCTACTGCCTCCATGGTTAAGGCGGAGAACAGGAATGGCAGCATTCCACCGATAAACAAACCGATGATTACATTTGGATTTAAAATATCAATGCTAGCTAAGCCAACTGTTTGGGCATAAGAAGCAAACAGGGCTAAAGCAGTTAAAGCTGCTGAACCGATGGCAAAGCCTTTACCGATAGCCGCAGTGGTGTTACCAACGGCATCCAGCTTGTCGGTGATTTCACGAACTTCTTTAGGCATTTCCGCCATTTCAGCAATCCCGCCAGCATTATCGGCAATGGGGCCATAAGCATCGACAGCAATGGTCATCCCACAGGTAGAAAGCATCCCCACTGCGGCCAAAGCAATACCAAATAGTCCAAAAGCTGTATAGGCAACAAAAATTGCCACTGACATGGCTAAAATTGGGAACATAGTCGATTTCATCCCAACCGCCAGACCACTGATAATCGTAGTCGCAGCACCGGTTTCTGATTGCTGAGCAATGTGTTGAACCGGTTTGTAATGTTCTGAGGTATAATATTCTGTTAACTTACCAATTACAATCCCCACGGCCAAACCAGCGACAATCGCAACAAATGCTGAATATCCGCCAGTAAAATAGTTCGACAGGAAGTAAGAAGCGATGACTACCAGGATCCCACTGACATAGGTCCCCATGTCCAGGGCCCGTTGCGGGTTTCCGCCTTCTTTACCGCGAACAAAGAAAGATCCGATAATTGAAGCAAAAATACCAACTGCTGCTAAAAGCATCGGAAATAAGATGCCATTATAACCTTCAAGTGCCAGAGCACCCAAGGTAATTGCCGAGATAATTGAACCAACATAAGACTCGAATAAATCCGATCCCATCCCGGCTACATCACCAACATTATCACCAACGTTATCAGCGATAACCGCCGGATTACGAGGATCATCTTCGGGAATACCGGCTTCAACCTTACCAACCAGGTCAGCGCCGACATCGGCAGCTTTGGTATAGATACCACCGCCAACTCGTCCGAACAACGCAATTGAAGATGCACCCAGACCAAAACCGGTGACAATGGTAACATCACCAAATAATAAGTACAGCACACTTACGCCGAATAAGCCCAGACCAACAACACACATACCCATAACCGCACCGCCGGAAAAAGCCACTGAAAGCGCTTTGTTGATCCCGCTGGTTTGTGCCGCATTGGCTGTTCTGACGTTGGCTTTGGTAGCCACCTGCATCCCGAAGAATCCGGCCAGGATTGAAAAAATAGCCCCAACCAGAAAGCATATCGCAGTGGTTAAGCCTAAACCAGGTGTAACGGTTAAAATAACAAATAAGACAGCCACAAAGATTGCGATCATTCGATATTCACGTTTTAAGAATGCCATGGCACCTTCGTGGATATATCCCGCGATCTCTTTCATTCTGTCTGTACCGGCGTCAACTGCAGTTACGCGTTTTGCAAAAATAAGCGCAACAAGCAACGCCACGACTCCAATGGCTGGAGCCAGAAACAATAATTCCATTCTCAATTTCCCCCTGTAAGTTTTTGCATCTCTCTAAATCAGATGCCTGTTTTTATACGATTGAATAAACGAATGCCGACAACATGAATAAAACGCCTGAGATTTTGGTTGCTTTTTCCAAAACTCCTTCAAATCCCTTAGCTTTTTTCTTTCCAAATAAGGTCTCAGCACCACCTGCGATGGCTCCTGACATCCCTGCTGTTTTTCCCGGCGATAAGAGTATCGCGGCGATCAGAACCAGGCTGGAAATCAGTAAAACGACCAGTAAAGCTTCTTTCATTAGTATCACCTCCGTAAATAATCGTGCACGTTATAATATCATACCCAAAAAACATTTTCAATCATAAAAAAAGTCTCAATCGAGACTTTTCTTATGTAAACGGTCACAGCTTTTGCATTTTTACTTTATTCTGATTTAATCAGGGTTTCCCCTGTCATTTCGAGCGGTTTTGGCAGTCCCATCAGATCCAGCAAGGTGGGCGCCACATCGGCCAGACGACCATTATCACGCAAGGTCACATTGCCATCACCAAGAAGAATGCACTTAACCTGATTGGTTGTATGGGCGGTAAACGGCATGTGCGTTTGGTAATCGATCATTTTTTCGGCATTGCCATGATCGGCAGTGACAATCACCTTGCCGCCTTTTGCCAGAATCGTGGTGATCACTTTTTGGGCGCATGCATCGACCACCTGGACGGCTTTTTCAGCGGCTGCGAAAATACCGGTGTGACCAACCATATCGGCATTGGCAAAGTTGAGAATCATCAGCTGATACTTGTCGCTTTCAATGGCTTCCACGGCTTTATCAGCCACCTCATAGGCACTCATCTCCGGCTGCAGATCATAGGTTGCCACGTGGGGCGAGGGTACCAGGATCCGGTCTTCCATCGGATATTGCTTTTCCAGTCCGCCATTAAAGAAATAGGTCACATGGGCATACTTTTCGGTTTCAGCGATACGCAGCTGGGGGATGCCCAGATTGCTTAAATATTCACCTAGAGTATTATCGATGGTCACCGGTTTATAAGCGATCGAGACATTTTCAAAGGATTTATCATATTGGGTCATGGTGACATATTTCAGCCCCAAAAATCCGCTTTTGCGTTCGAATTCTTTAAACTCCGGATCGATAAAGGCCCGGGTTATTTCTCTGGCCCGGTCGGGTCGGAAATTAAAGAAGATAATCGTATCGTTGGACTTGATGGTTTTGTCTTCGCCCGTATCAATGATGGTTGGCAGGACAAATTCGTCGGTGATTTTAGCGGCATAGGTCGCTTCCATGACATGAACGGCTGATGCAGCATGATTGCCTGCTCCGACGGTCATAGCGTTATAGGCTTTTTCGACCCGATCCCAGCGATTATCCCGATCCATGGCGTAATAACGACCGATGATGGTAGCGATTTTCCCCACTCCCAATTGAGCCATTTTAGCTTCCAGGGATTTGATATGGCCAAGTCCGCTATTGGGCGCAGTATCCCGGCCATCCATCAGGCAGTGGACATAGACCCGTTTTAAGCCTTGTTTTTTGGCCAGGTTCAGTAATGCGTAAAGATGGCATTCATGGCTGTGTACCCCGCCATCGGACAATAAGCCCATCAGGTGCAGAGCGCCGCCGTTTTCTTTGGCTGAACGAATACCTGAAAGAAAGGCCAGGTTGGTAAAAAAGTCGCCATCTTCGATTGATTTGGTAATCCGGGTCAATTCCTGATAGACGATTCGGCCAGCCCCCAGGTTTAAATGGCCAACCTCAGAATTGCCCATCTGACCTTCGGGCAGACCAACGCCAAGGCCACTGGCGGTGATGAGGGTATGAGGGTTGTCCTGGGAGATGGCATCAAGAAATGGGGTTTGGGCCTGTTCAACGGCGTTGCCCTCGGTACATCTGGTAAAGCCGTAGCCATCCAGAATAATCAGAGCAGTTAAATTTTTATTCATATGATCACACCTTTCGGTAAAAATTGATAATTAAAATTTCACAATCTCCGAGAAAGTCGGTTTTAGAGCGGCACCCCCGACCAGGGCGCCGTCGATGTTGTCCATGGCCATCAGGTCTTTGACGTTTTCGGGATTAACGGAACCACCGTATTGAATGCGGACTTTTTGGGCGGCGTCTTCGCCGAACATTTTGGCGATGGTTTGGCGGACCCAACCGCAGGCTTCGTTGGCTTCTTCTTTGCTGGCTGTTTTGCCAGTGCCGATCGCCCAGATCGGTTCGTAGGCCACGACCACCTTGGTGATGTCGGCAATACCATTGAGACCGGCTTCCATCTGACCAACCACCTTAGCTTCGGCTTTTCCGCCTTCCCGTTCTGCCAAAGTTTCACCACAGCAAACGATCGGGGTAATTCCCAGCGCCAGGGCTTTAACAGCTTTTTTATTGACGGATTCATCGGTTTCATTAAAATATTCCCGTCGTTCCGAGTGTCCAATCAAAACATATTTGACGCCAATGGCCTGCAGCATTTCCCCGGAAATTTCGCCGGTAAAGGCGCCGCTTTTTTCAAAATGCATATTCTGAGCGCCAATGCCAACATTGGAATCTTTGGCCATTTCCACCGCTTTTTGCAGACCCAGATAAGTTGGACAAAAAACCACTTCGGCTTCTGCGCCAGCCACCAAAGGTAATAGTGTATTCATCAATTTTTCAGTTTCAAAAATATCATTATTCATTTTCCAGTTTCCAGCAATTATTGGTTTTCGCATCATACTCTCCTTATTTATCCTGTAAAATTTCAATACCGGGCAGTTTTTTTCCTTCAAGGAATTCCAGTGAGGCGCCGCCGCCAGTAGAAATATGGCTCATGCCTTCTTCGTAACCGAGGATCTTAACCGCTGCGGCCGAGTCCCCACCGCCGATAATGGTAATGGCAGCGGAATCCGACATCGCTTTTGCCACAGCTTCTGTTCCTTTGGCAAAGGCAGCCATTTCAAATACACCCATGGGGCCGTTCCAGATCACTGTTTTGGCGCCCAGAATTGCTTTGCTAAAGGTAGCCGCGGTTACCGGACCAATATCCAGTCCCAATGAATTGGACGGAATGGCATTGATATCGACAACCACAAATGGGGCGTCAGCAGCAAAGGTTTCGGCAGCCACCACATCCACTGGTAATAACAGGTTAACCCCTTTAGACTTGGCTTTGGCAACTAGTTCGTTGGCTAGTTCCATTTTATCTTCTTCCAGCAGCGATTTTCCAATTTCATAGCCCTGGGCTTTTAAGAAGGTAAAGGCCATGCCGCCGCCAATGATCAGGGTATCGACCTTTTCCAGCAGGTTGTTGATTACACCAATCTTGTCAGAAACCTTCGATCCGCCCAGGATGGCCACAAAGGGTCGTTCCGGTTTGTCCAGGGCTTTGCCCATAAAATCCAGTTCTTTCTGAATCAGGAAGCCGGAAACGCCGGGTAAATATTCGGCAATCCCCACGGTTGAAGCGTGGGCCCGATGAGCGGTTCCGAAGGCGTCATTGACAAAAACCTCGCCCAGATCCGCCAGCTCTTTGGCAAAACCATGGTCATTTTTTTCTTCTTCACCCCGGAAGCGTGTATTTTGCAGCAAGAGCACATCACCTGGTTTTAGTCCTGCTGCGGCGGCAACGGTGACTGATCCGGTAACTGCTCCGTCATCATTGAAGATCACTGCTTTTTTCAATAATTCGGACAGTTTTTTGGCAACTGGTTCCAGCGAATATTTAGGATTGGGCTGATTTTTGGGTCGGCCCATATGTGACATTAAAATCAATGAAGCGCCCTGCTCCAGAATATAATTAATCGTTGGCAGGGCTGCAGTGATCCGGGTTTCATCGGTGATGACGCCGTTTTCATCCAATGGCACATTAAAGTCGGCCCGCATTAAAACTTTTTTTCCTTTTAAATCGATATCAGATACTGTTTTTTTGCTCATCTTTTTTATCCTCTCGGTTCTCAATTTTTTTATATTTCCGTTATCGGCAAGTTTCCGTACCGACCAATTGTTAATCTGCTGACATTCAAATTTTCTCTTTATAAACAATTTCAGAAGCTTTTGCAATGTTTTTGCATAAGCTTCTGAAAAGTTTTGTGTGATTATTGAATTATTTTTTCAAGTTATTCAGGGTAATTAAAATTTAGTGGCAACATACTCTGCTAAACGGACTAATTGAGCAGTGTAGGACATTTCATTATCGTACCAGGCAATGACTTTAACCTGTTGTTTTCCGCCTTCAACATTCATAACCCGGGTTAAGGTTGCGTCAAATAATGATCCGAAGGACATGCCAATGATGTCAGTAGAAACAATCTGTTCTTCATTGTATCCCAGTGATTCGTTGGCAGCTGCTTTAACCGCGGCATTGATTTCATCGGCCGTCACGTCTTTTTCCAGTACACAGGTTAAGTCAACCAGTGAACCAGTGATAACAGGCACGCGCAATGCAAAGCCGTCCAGTTTGCCATTCAGGGCTGGCAATACCTTGCCAACAGCAGCGGCGGCACCAGTGGAAGTGGGAACGATATTTTGAGCGGCGGTACGGCCTCGTCGTAAATCTTTATGGGGCGCATCCAGAGTTGCCTGGTCATTGGTGTAGGCATGAACGGTGGTCATTAAACCACTGACTAAACCAAAGCTGTCGTTTAATACTTTGGCAACCGGTGCTAAACAGTTAGTTGTGCAGGAAGCACCACTGATCACTGTTTCAGTACCATCCAGAATATTTTCGTTTACATTAAATACGATGGTTTTAACATCACCTTTGGCTGGAGCAGAAACAATAACTTTTTTTGCGCCGGCTTTGATGTGTTTGCCTGCGCCGTCTTTATCGGTAAAGAAACCGGTAGACTCGATCACTACATCGACGCCGATACTTCCCCAGGGCAGGTTTTCAGGATCTCTTTCAGCAAAAATTTTGATGGCTTTTCCATCAACTACCATGGTATCATCTTTAACTTCAATGGCATCTTGCTTAAATTTCCCCTGGGCGCTATCATATTTTAATAGGTACGCTAAGGTTTTTGCATCTGTTAAATCATTGATAGCCACGACATCAAATGCCGGGTTATCTGCCATTAATCTGAATGCTAAACGACCAATTCTTCCAAAACCATTAATTGCTACTTTTACAGACATATTATCTGCCTCCTTAAAATAATGTTTACTAAATTTATACTCAGTCAGACACGTGCTATTTTGCGTCTGACATGGTTTGCAATTTTCTTAAGATCTCTCTGGCGGCGCTTTCGTCGGTGATCAGGACAATGTTTTCGCGAATCCGACTGACCGCAATAATCGACTCCGCTTTGGTGACTCCGCCGGCCACGGCAATGACATGGGGTATTTTTTTGAAATTATCAATCCCGATACCAATGGTACTCGATGGTGAAATTACCTGACCAACAATATCAAAGTAGTGTCCGAAGGCTTCGGCCACGGCACCCTGCTGCAATATCTTGCGCTTATCGGCAGTGGCTAAATTGCGCCAGTCGGCCAGCACATCGGCCCGACCCAGTCCGAAGATAAAGATATCGATGTTGTCCATTTTATTGAATACCCTTTTTATTTCCGGATAATCTTTTAATGCTTCCAATAATCGCTGATCGATGTTATCCGGCAAATGGAGGAGCTCGTAATTTGAATGGAGCTTAAGACCCATTTCGGCGACCACGTTATTGGCCTGGGTAGAATGGCTTTTTCCGATTCCGCCCCGGGCTGGGATGACATAGACATCGGGATAAAAGGCTTCCCGCATTTCATCGGCTACGGCGGCGGTACAACTGCCCCCAGTTAGTGCCAGGGTATCCTTATATTTCATCACCGACAAAACATATTTTGCCCCGGAACGTCCCATAAATCGCAGCACTTCATAATTCATATCCATATCGCCGGGACAAATGATCACCCGTTTGAGATGGAGACGATCCATCAGTTCTTTTTCTAATTGTTCCAGACCGTTGTAGGTGTAGAGCAGGCTTTTTAACTGAATCAGCGCTTCCTTACCAGCATCGGTGATGACGACCCCCTGCCGTTCTACTGAAACCAGCTTTTGGGTTTGAAAAAAATCGATCTCATTACGTACCTGACGCTCACTCATATCCAGAACAAAGGCAAGGTTTCTCCGTCCGATGGGCTGCTCACTGCTGATGGTTGACAAAATATTGTAACGCATTTCAATGAGACGATTCACTTCCGGAGCGACAAGCTGTTGAAGTTCAATGACTTCCTTACTGATTTTTAATTGATTTGACACAGAATCACCCTTCTTTCGGATACATGCTCGCTTTTGTCCCACTGGGACAAAATCATTATACCCCATATTAAATTTAAAAACAAGTTAAAATAAACCAAAAACTAAAAAGAAAATCCCAAATCCGATTCTCCCGGATTTGCAGGCATCTACTGTGATTAGTCTGTTTTTGATGCTCTACCGGTATTCTTTTCGTTTGGACGAAGGCTGGATCAAAAGCGCTTCCCGATATTTGGCCACCGTTCGTCTGGCCACATCCAGATTTTCCTGCTGCAATAATTCAGAAATTTTTTGATCGCTGAGCGGCTTTTTCTTATCTTCCTTCTCGATCAATTCTTTGATATAACCTTTGATCGCATCGGAAGAGCGGTCTTCTTCGCCCTGAGCAAAACCCCGCTTAAAGAAAAACTTCAGGGCAAAGGTACCCTTGGGGGTTTGAATATACTTGCCGCGAATGGCCCGACTTACCGTGGACTCATGGACGTCGATGGTATCAGCAATAGTTTTGAGGGTTAAGGGCCGCAGATCACCCACGCCTTCAAAGAAAAAACTGCGCTGGGACTCAGCAATCGCGATAATGACTTTTTTGATGGTATCCCGCCGCTGTTCAATGCTTTTGATCAAAAAAGCGGCACTATCCAGCTTTTTTTCCAGGTATAGCTTGGTTTCATCATTTTTGTCGGGGTTTTTCAGCAACCCCTTATAATAATTATTGATGCGCAGCCGGGGGGCTGATACATCATTGACCTTGACCACCAGTTCGTCATTGACAATTTCGATACTCCCGTCTGGAATAACGTAGGAAACCCGTTCGGAACAGGAAAATTCCCGGCCGGGCTTGGGTTCCAGGGTTTTGATCACCTCTTTGAATTCATAAACATCCTCAATCGTCAAGCCGGTATCCTGGGCGATCCGCTTAAACTGATTATCGGCCAGATCGATCAGATGATTTTTAACAATGTCCATAAACACTTCTTCGTCATCATACCCTATCTGACGGAGTTGAATCAGTAAACACTCTTCGATGCTTCGGCAGCCCACCCCGCAGGGATCAAAACCCTGGATGATCTTGATCATTTTCAGGATACTGTCTTCCGCGACTTCCAAAACACTTTTAATATAGTCCATGTCGATGATCAGGTAACCGTTATCATCAACGCAATCGATCAAATATTCGCCGATCAGTTTTTCCTGAGCACTGAGATTTTTATCGAGCATATTAAATTGAAAATGCAGATATTCGTACAGGGTTTTCTCCTCGGATGTGAATTTCTCGAAACCATACTCATCATCGGTGTCACCACTTGACTGCGTCTGGCCCCGGTAATCCGAATTTTCCATGCTGTGAAAATACTCATCCCATTGGATTTCATCCTTGGGCGGCTGCTCCACAACCGGTTCTTCTTTAATCAGCTCCCCCTTCAGCGGTCCGCCATCCTCATTAACCGGCACCACCTCTTTGATGGACACCTCATTAAATTCCAGCACCGGATTCTCCATAATTTCAGTTTCGATCAGGCCATTCAGTTCCATGGCCGTCAGCTGAAGAATTTCAATGGATTGACGCATCTCCTGGGTCATAATCAATTTTTGGGTTTGGGTCATATTTAAATCAAATTTGATATTCATTTCTTCACCTGATTGTTTTTTATTTCTGCATCAAAAAAAGACTAACTTTCGTTAGTCCTAATCATATCACAATCTACTTGAGTTCTTCAATGTATTTGATCACATTTACTGCAGCAATGGCACCATCGGCAGTGGCGGTGACCACTTGTCGCAGGGATTTGCGGCGGATATCGCCGGCGGCAAAGATCCCCGGGATGTTGGTGCGCATTTCATCGTCTGTGATCAGATAATCTCGGGCATCCCGTTCCAGCAGGCCCACAAACGCTTCGGAATTGGGTTTCTGACCGACGAAAACGAAAACACCATCAATCGGGACTTCGGTAACCGCACCGGAACCCACATGTTTGACCATGATCGCTTCTACCTGACCATTGCCCTTGATTTCTTCAACCACGGCACTGAGCATCATTGATATTTTGTCACTTTCCTTAATCCGCTGCTGGAGAATTTTAGCCCCCCGGAGTTCATCCCGGCGATGAATAATGATCACTTCACTGGCGAATTTGGTCAGGTATAAGGCTTCTTCCAAAGCTGTATCCCCGCCGCCGATGACGGCAACCTTTAAGCCTTTGAAAAAATTGGCATCACAGGTGGCACAATAGGAAACACCCATACCGCGGAGTTCCATTTCACCTTTACAGCCAATCAGCTTGGGTTCGGCACCGGTAGCCATGATAATGGTCTGCGTTTCCAGCTTGCCGGAATCGGTTTCGATGATAAATCCAGTTTCCGTTTTTTGGGCACTGCGATAGGTTCGAGTCGCAAACTCAACACCAAACTCTTCACATTGCTGGCGCATCCGCTCGGTTAAACCGGGGCCTGTGCTGTCTGGCGGAGAACCGGGGTAATTTTCAATCTCCCAGCTGGTGGCAATCTGTCCGCCGATGCCGCCTTTTTCAATAATCAAAACCTTCAGTGCTCCCCGGGCTGCGTAGATCCCGGCGGCCAAACCGGCTGGCCCGGCCCCCACTATAATTGTATCATATCTCATCTCAACACCTCTTTCTCATATTTGACTTTTCCTGATGATCAGGATCCATCATTCATAATTTTACTGGTGGTAATAAATTCTTCCATCTCTTTTTCGTTTTCCTTGACCATTTCTTTTTTATACTCATCATAGCGGTTTTCTTTGACAATTTCCAGAGACCTTGTTTCCAGTTTTAAATTCTTCACCACTTCAATCTGGATATCGATTTTCTCAGTAATTTCATCAATTCTTTTTTCGATAATCTGGATCTGTTCTTTTAAAAAGGACATATAGTGAATATAAACCTGACAGGCCGTGGGGGTGATGGAGTTGGCCATATCCCGTTCATAGTTTTTCTGGCATTTTTCCTGCTGGTCTTCCAGATCCAGCTGTTTATCCATTTCATCGCTCAATTGGCGGGTCAGCCCACCCAGTATCATCATTTCATTTTCCAGATTTTGATCTTTATAGGAAAGTAACTTTCCTAAATGGAATTGGAATTTTTTCATAAGACGGCCTTCTTCATCGCATCGACGCTGTTATCATAAAAACACTTTTCGTCTACCTTTTGCTGTAAAAATTTATTGATGCCGCCAATTTTCTTGATGGCAATATCCAGTGAGGGATTGGTTCCGCTTTTGTAGGCACCGATGCTGACCAGGTCATAGTTAGTATCATACACTGACATCATATTACGCATCGAAGAGGCCGCTTCCATCTGGTCCGGACTGACAATATTGGACATCAGCCGGCTGACACTGTTAAGCACATCAATGGCCGGATAATGGTTTCTGGCGGCGATCTTACGGGATAGCACGATATGCCCGTCAATGATCCCCCGGACCGTGTCGGCGACTGGTTCGTTCATATCGTCCCCTTCAACCAGAACCGTATAAATACCGGTAATCGAGCCGGTTTCAAAATTTCCGCTGCGTTCCAGCAGTTTTGGCATCATCGCGTAGATGGAGGGGGTGTAGCCCCGGGCAACCGGCGGTTCTCCGGTGGCCAGACCGATTTCCCGCTGAGCCATGGCAAAACGGGTCAGGGAATCCATCATCAACAAGACATCATTGCCCTGATCCTTAAAATATTCGGCAATGGTAGTAGCTGTTAAAGCACATTTCATCCGCTGCATCGGCGGCTGATCCGAGGTAGCCACGACAATCACTGACCGTTCCAGGCCTTCCTGGCCCAAATCGTTTTCCAGAAACTGGCGCACTTCCCGGCCTCGCTCGCCAACCAGGGCGATGACATTGACCTGGGCTTTGACATTCCTGGCGATCATCCCCATCAGGGTGCTTTTACCAACGCCGCTACCGGCAAAGATGCCCATTCTCTGGCCCTTGCCAATCGTCAATAAACCATCGATCGCCTTTACCCCAAATTCCAGGATATCGTCAATACATGGCCGTGAAAAGGGGTTGGCCCCGGTACTTTGAATATCATAGGGCAGGGTGTTTTCAATCGGCCCGCCACCGTCGATCGGTTCGCCCATGGCATTGACAACCCGACCGATCATATCATCTGATACTCCAATTTTCAGGGACGAGCCGGTGGGTTCGACAATATTACCAAAGCTGATGCCTTCCGGTTCTTCATAGGGCATCAACAACACCTTATTGCCGCGGAACCCGACCACCTCAGCCAAAATATAACGGTCCGCATTCTGATCAAAGATCTTACACAAATCGCCAATGCTGCATTCCGGGCCCACTGATTCAATCATCATGCCCACAACTTTTTCAATCTTTCCAAAATAGTGATAGGTTTCCGCCCGTTGAATGGCTTTGCAAATCTCAGATGTATTCATTTTCGCCTCCACTACGAACTCTGTTCGATGGCTTTCTCCAATTGATCCAATTGTACTGGCAAACTCATATCAATAACCGAGTCATTAGTTTCCACCATGATCTTATCCTCGTCCTTCAGGATGATCACCTTGGATTTTTTTGCCAGTTTTTTTAGCTTTTCTGTCATTTCCTTGTTAATATGGAGATCCAGGGTTTTCTGGTTTTCGGATAAATAGATTTTTAGATCTTCTTCATCGCCGTGAATTACCTCATCAAAGAACTTCAAAAACAGATCCCGATCATCCTGAACCTGATGTTTCATTATTTTTTTGGCAATTTCAAAGGCGATATCCAGCAATTCCTGGGTCTGATTGTCAAGAGCCCGCTGTCGTTCGATCCTGATCACTTCAAGCAGCTCATTTATTTCCTGCAATTTGTTTTCAATCTCGGATGCTGCCTGAGCTGCACCTTCATTGAGGCCCTCTTTAAGGCCGACCTGAAAACCTTCCCGGGTTCCATCCCGCAAGCCTTCTTCATGGCCGGTTGCATAGCCCTGAGCAAAGCCTTCCTGATAACCGGTTTCCTGAGATTTTTCTTTAATCTCCTGGCTGACCCGGATCGCTTCTTTCATCAGCTCATTGGCCGCATGCATAGCTTCGACACTTGCACCATGGTCGATGCTATTTTTAGCAATTTCTTCATTTTGAATGGACTGGCCATCGCTGTCAACTTCCGCTTCAGGCCGATTCATAACCGGCATGCCGACTGGTGCAAGCGTTTGAGAAACCCATTTAGCTTTTACAATACTAGACAATGATCTCGTCCTTTCCACCCTTAGACGTTACAATTTCGCCTTCTTCTTCCAGTCTTCTGATTACCGAAACGATCTTCTGCTGGGCTTCTTCGACATCCCGAACCCTGACATTATGGAGGAACTCCATCTCACTCTTGACGGTGTCACCCATCCGTTGGGACATATTGGCGAAAATAACATCGGTAACACCCTTGTTTGCTCCCTTGAGGGCAATCGACATTTCTTTGGTGTCGATTTCCTGTAAAAAGCGCTGTATGGACATGGGGTCGAGAATAACAATATCTTCAAATACAAACATCCGTTTTCTGATTTCTTCGGACAGTTTGGCATCATTTTTGCTGAGTTCGTCAAAGATATATTTTTCAGTACCGCGATCGATATTGTTCATGATTTCAGCAATATAGTTGATCCCGCCAACTTCCAGTAAATCGAAGGATACCACCGACTCAAATTTACGTTCCAGAATGGTTTCCACCTGCCTGATAATCTCCGGTGAGGTACGATCCATCCTGGCAATCCGTTCAACAACGTCCACCCGGATACTTTTGGGCAGTTCCGAAATAATCGCCGAGGCCTGATCGGCCCTGGCATAGGATAAAACCAGGGCGATGGTCTGGGGATGTTCATTCATAATCATATTCATTAGATTTTTGTAATCGGCCTTACGAATAAATTCAAAGGCCTTTGTCCGCAAGGTTTTGGTGACCCGCTCTAACAGCGCACTACCCTGCTGAACCCCAAAAGCTTTCTCCAGGACATTCCGGGCATAATTAACCCCGCCTTCGATGTATACCTTTTGGGCAACACAAAGACCATAAAATTCGTCTATAACCTGATCGGCAACCTCCGGCGGAACACTTTCCTGGCGGGTTATCTCATAGGTTAAGATTTCTATTTCATCTTCCTGTAAGTGTTTATAAATGCTGGAAGCAATATCTGCACCCAGAGAAATAACCACCTGAGCTGCTTTTTGTCTTGGTGTTAGCGTTACATCCATATTTGTCAACTTCCTTTATTGATTCTGATCTATTCGCTTTCATTCTTAAGCCATGATTTAAATAGCTGAGCCGCAATTTCAGGATTGGTGGCTGCAAACTCTTTGACTTTTTCCTTTTTATCATCTTTGACCGGATGAATTGGTTCAATGGATTCCGAACGATCGGCTGCCAGTGCGCCAAACAGTGCATCGGTTTCAGCATCTTCATCGGTCGCAAATGCTTCTTCAATACCTTTTTTTCCACGTTTACCCTTCTTCGCTTTGCCATCGGCCTTTTTCTTTTTGCCGCGGGTCAGCACAAACAGTAATACCAGGAGCAGCAGCAGCACGCCGGCACCGATTCCACCAAATACCAGCAGCTGTTCGGTAGTAAAAATTGGTTCTGCTAAAGGTTCTTCTTCCGCCTGAGCAAATTCAAAGTTACGCACGGTGACGCTTTGGGGAGGGACACCGGCTGCAAAGGCCACTAATTGGACCAGGTTTTCCCGGGCCACCGGGGTCATCGCCGGATCATTGATGGCGATCCCAATGGATACGGTATCGATGGCCGGATCCAGTTTTTCCGTTTGCGTGATTTCCTGACTTACCGAATAAGTTGTGTTTTCATTAATCCCGGTGACCACCCCGCCATTGGTTAAGGCATTTTCTGCATAGGTGGTGACATCGGTATTGCCAGTCGTTCCGGCAACGCCTCCGACCGTTCCGTCCTCATTCGAAATCGCCAAGCTGGAAGACTCCTGATTAATAACCCCCGAGTTATCCCCATCCGGGGATGGGGTATAGACTGTTGATTCCTGCTTAACCGCATCGGTATTCAGTGTCGCTGTTACCGATACCTTGTATTGATCGGGATCATAGGGTCCATCTAAAACATTGTTCACTTTTTGAGTGAGATCAGTTTCAATGGCTTTGGTCAGTTTCATCTTGGATTCTCCGCCATTGGCGGCCGCCATATTGTTAATCAGATCACTTCCATTTCCATCGGTTAAGGCAATATTATCGGCCGAAAGACCGGCAACTGATTTGGCCACGAGATTCTGAATTCCCAAAGTCTGTTCTCTTGTTAAGGTCGCCCCGGGCTCTAAATGGATAATAACGGATGCCGTAGTCGCTTCTGTTTCCTGCAAATAAAAAACATTTTCTGTTGGCACTGAAATGGTTACAATGGCATCCTTAACGCCAACCAGGGTCTTGATACTAGCCCCGACCCGTTCCTGTAATTGCATGTTTTCGTATTGTTTTCGCTCGTAGTCCGTGGATAGCATGCCACTATTGTCCTGGATCACGTAATAACTCAAGCCATTTTTAGGATAACCCGCTGTCGCCAGTTCCATTCTAATCTGTGCTTCATCTTCTTTTGGCACCATGATATTGCCACCGGCATCAAGCTTGACATCCGCCTCCATCTCTGTCAGGGCGGCCATAATTTCGGTGGTTTCAGCCTGGGTCAGATCGTCAAAAAGCGGAACATAATCCTTATAATTTAAAAAAGCGGTCAAGCCGATGGACGCCAACAAGACCAGTGCCACCCCACCAATCATCAATATCTTGGCTTTTTTGGATGTTCCGGTCCAGAAGTTCTTAATTTTTTCTAAAATGCCCTTTATTTTCTCATTCATCGTCTTTTCTCATCCATCCAAAATATTTGATGTCAGTGTTAATAATAAATCTGTACACCCAAACAAAGGATACTTATCAATCAAAGAAATTTTCTGATCGGTACCCTCTGCCAGCTTTAAATACTGTTTCGAAACATTCAAATTTACAGGCCTGTGTTCATAACCGTCTGGTATGACTCTAACACCTTATTACGTAGTTGCACCATGGTTTGAAGGGCAACATCTGCTTTAGCCGTGTTGATCATCATGGTATGCATATCATCCATATTGCCAATTGACAGATTGTAGGCGTCAACCTTGGTAGCCGCTTCTGTTTCTTCAACATTATTAATAACATCCTGCAAGACATTTTGAAAATCTCCGGCAACGCCGGTTTCAGCTGCTGCTGCCGCACTTGCCGCATTGCCGGCGACAGTACCAATACCAGCACCACCAATTATCGAAGTCATGGGGACTATAAACATAATTCTCTCCTTTTATCGGCCAATTTCCAGGGCCTTTAGAACAATTGATTTGGTCGCATTAAACGCCGTCACGTTGGCTTCATAGGCTCGACTGGCACCCATGGCGTCGGTCATTTCCTGAGCAGTGTTAACATTGGGATACAACACATAACCTTCAGCATTGGCATCTGGATGGGTGGGATCATAAACCGGCACTAACGCCGAAGGGTCGTCAATCACAGCCTCAACCTGGACACCGGCTTTTTGAACCACTCCAGTAGCTGTTTTTAACGCATCCTGAAAAGTTCCGGTGTTAACACTGCTTAGTACCGTCATTTTACGACGATAGGGTTCCCCCTCTGGGGTTCGGGTGACCTGGGCATTGGCAATGTTCTGGGCAATAATATCCAGTCGATACTTTTGCGCTGTCATGCCAGAGCCTGAAATATTAAAAGAACTTAAGAAACTCATTATTTATTTCCCTCCATTAATCGCATATTTTAATCTGGAATAGGAATCAGAAACGCCACGAACCAGATAATAATACTGCAGCACCGACTTAGACATATCAATGTTTTCAGATTCCAGATCGACGTTGTTTTCATCCAGACGGCTGGATGTGGCACCTTCATAAACATTGATGTTGGAATCATTAATGGACTGAATGCTTTCCATTTTATCAAGAAATCCTGTGGAACTCGAATTGGTAGTCGTTTGAAGCTTATTCATTTCAGCTTTTAATGAATCTTCAAAATTGACTTTAATCGCTTTATATCCCGGTGTTTCAGAGTTCGCAATGTTATTGCTGGTGGCCTTTTGTCTTTGCCAGGTGCCGTCCAAAGCTTTTTGATATAAGGCTGATGTGATAGAATCGCCAATCATCGTGTCCTCCTTCTTTCTTTGCGCTAGTTTAATCGCCAGCCTTCACTTAGTTTTTATTATTACATACTTTTGTTAAAATCAATACGCCTGGTAAATCCCATATTACATACTTTTGTTAAAATTAATACTTCTTGTAAATCCCCTATTTATCGCAATTTACAATACTATTACATACTACCATAATACCATAAATTTTTAAAAACAACAAACAGATTATATTCTGTCTTAGCTGGAATTAAGTTAGCAATCGTTAAAATATGTCCGTTGATTCTGATATATTGTTGATTGCAAAATAAATATTCAACACTAAAAACAAATATCATAATATTGTTATTTTCTCTGCTGGTCTTTATTATATGGCGTCACATAAAAAAAAGCAACCCAGGTTGCTTTTCTTAAGATTTATATCAACTTATTTTTTCGCATCTAAAAATGTCCCATAGCTCGGCGTTAAACTGATTTCATAATCTGCGACTTTCTGATTTTGCTGGTTTTTCTTTAAATCCTCCAACGTCTTCTGCTGTTCGGCTTTAATCAGATGAATGCAGTTTTGATCCATATCCAGTATCAGCTTGATCAAGCTGTCAATTTGTCCCTTTTCTTCAATTGTACAGACTTGGTTTCCTTTCAGTTCAGCGAAATGCTCTTCCATACCCTTTAACCGCAAAATCAGCTGATCCCGTTCTTCCAGTATTTCCGCCAGCGACTCCCAGTCCTCGATACTGCTGAGAATTTCTTCGCCCTTGGTTACATATTCTTTTAAAACAAGAATTTTTTCCTGGCATAATTCATGAGCATTGTCATTCATTTTACAGTCCTCGGGATTTTAAAGGGTTGCTGAGTTTTTCGGCTTCCTTGAACGAGTCTTTCAGATCATTAATCAGCGACCAGAGATCCTTCATTAATTGAATATCTCTGCTGACATTGGCTTCTCCCAACTTTGTATAAATAAAATTGTACATTTCATTTAGTTCAATCGAAATAGGATATTGCATATCTAACGAAAGAATCAATGATGAAATTATTTTTTGTCCTTTTGCAATACAATTAAAAGATTTTACAAATTCTTGTCGTTCTGTCAACAAGATGGCCATTTTCAACTGTTTGGATGCTTCCTCAAAGAGCTTAACAACCACTTCTCCCTTAGAGAGACTTTCGATGGCGTATCGTTTGGATTCCTGATAAGCGTTAGCATTTTGCATGACAACTCCTCCTTTCTATGAACTATGCGCCTGATGAAAACTGCGCTAGTATTGAACTTTGACTGTTTAATTGCTGTAGCGCTGTTTCCAGGGCTGAGAACTTACCCCAATAATATGTTTCTTCCGTCTTTAGCTTTGTTTTTAACGCGGTAATGCTTTTATTTGTTTTAGTAACACTATCGGTAATACTGTTTTCGGTATCAGAAAGGGTTGATTCATAACCAGCCATTTCGATTAAGGATCCTCTTGACCCTTTTGCTCCTGTAGTCTTGACGGCGGCGTTGATGATTTCATTTAATTGCTGCGCAATTCCTGTTTTTTCTGTGGTAAACAGTTCCTGAATGGCTGATCCTTTTGTTTCAAGCGCAGTTGTCAGTTTCGCCTCATCAATTTTTAGTTTACCATTTTCTGAATATCCTGCTGAGGTAATACCCATATCATAAAGGCTGATCCCCCCACTGACAGCAGAGCCATAAATCATGGACTGCATTTTTGATGCAATCCCTTTCAAAATACTATCATTTTGAAGAAGGCCGACCTTTGCTTTCAACTCCCAGTTTTCAATTTCCTTTTCACTCATATCCGCTTTTTGATCATCAGTAAGCGGTGGATAATCTGAATCGGCATTTTCTTTAGCCAGTTTATTCATCATTTCGATCATGTTATTATAATCTGTTACAAAACTCTTAATTGTGTCTTTTAAACTGGTTGAATCTGTCTTTGATGAAATCGTTATTGCCTCGTCACTCGTCTCCAATAATTCAATTTTAACGCCGTCCACTTCGATTGAGTTGGACGTCCGCACGATTGCTTGATTATTGACGGTTAATTCTGCATTTAATCCGTCTGCAGTTACTGACCCTGCACCAAATAATCCCAATGATTCCATTAAATTACCGGATGTATCATCGACAACAATATTATCGCCCATTCCGCTGGTTTTGGATGTTAAAGTAAATTTATCGGTAATTGATGAATAATTCATGGTTACCCCAGCCGCACTGGAGTTAATTCGATTCATAATACTAACCAGCGAATCGCTTTTACTGAATGAAAAATCGACGGAGTTAATCTTTACATTATACACGTCACTTCCATCCAATGCAGCTGCTAATGGCAGGGTTTCCAAGGCTGCGGTTGTGGTTAACCGATCCGTTTGTCCGTTAGTTAATTTTAAATAATCCAACGTCGCATTATCACCATTTAAGGCATTGACTGTTAATTGTGAGCCAGAAGCAGATAAGCCTAACTTTCCACCGGCCATTGAAACATTAATTAATGATTCTCCCGTACTTTTTTTACCAAAAGCATCATCAATTTTTGTTTGCAGCGCTGCTTCAAAACCCTCAGGTGTTCCCCCTGCCAAGGTCTTAAACGCATCGTCCAAAGTGATAGTACGAACCTGTCCATCCATTTTTAAAAGAAAAGACTTACTAACACCTTCTGAAATACCAGTTAAGAGGCCCGCTGTATCTGCAATAGCCGATCCATTTAAAGGCTTAGAAGCACTGTTTAAACCTGTCACGGTCTGGTTGGTTGCTAACTGGGTAATTTTATCTATTGTGATATTGCCTGCCATTGCAGCACTGGTGCTTGACACAGAAATCTTCGTCGAGGCAGATGATGCATTTATTGTATTATATAATGATGTACTTCTGAAATTCGTTGTCGATAATACATCCAGATATTTGCTCTGGAATTCTTTAAGCGTCTTGGAAACGTTGCGATAAGCTGCCTGTTTCCACTCCATTGTCTGAATTTTCTGTTGACTCTTCGTAATTCTTGCACGACTGGCACTTGTCAGGCTTTCGACCAAAGAATCCGTATCCAGGCCAGAAACCAGACCAGCCATCCCGGTTTTGGCTGACAACGCTGATAATGAACTTGTAGATGAATTTACTGAAGTTGCCATTTTCTATCCCTCCAAACTTAATTTTTTTATATTTTAGCTCAATTCTTGCTCAATGATTATGTCTCTCACTTAATTAATATATCGTCTTCTTTTTAAATAACTTTAGCCTTCTTTTTGATAAATGGATGGTTTTACATATTTAAAGTTATGATCTACCGACGCCAGCGACTCACTTTGCCCAATGAAAAAATAGCCGCCCGGCTGTAATGCATCATAAAACTTCTGAACCACCTCGTTTTTTGTCGGTTTGTCAAAATAAATCATGACATTTCGGCAAAATATGGCATGGAAGGGTTTTTTAAATTGAAACCGGGCCAGTAAATTAAAGTTCCGATAAGCCACACCTTTACGGATCGGCTCCGTGACCGAGAGATATTCTTCGTCATAATCTTTAAAATACTTGCGTTTCCATTCTATCGGAATCTTGGAAAGTTCTTCCTTAGAATAAACCCCGGATTTAGCGGTCATTAAAACCTTATCCGAAATATCGGATGCCAGGATGGTACTCTCCCAGTTACTGACTTTGTTGCCCAAATAGTCGTGGGTAATCATAGCCAGGGTGTAGGGTTCCTGTCCCGACGAACACCCGGCACTCCATACCCGCAAATCTTTGGTTTTGGCAGTTTCATCCACCCAAGGAAGAACCTGTTGTTTGTAAAAATCAAAATGTTCGCTTTCCCGTAAAAAATAGGTATGATTAGTGGTCAGTTTATTAATGAGCACACTGATTTCATCATTCTTCTTATCGTTCTTCACATACTCAAAATAATCCATATAGTTGTCATAACCCAGTTGGGAAACATAATGACTCAAGCGGCCTTCAATCAGGTGTCGCTTTTTTCGTAAATCGACGCCATAATTGGAATGCACATAAGCTGTGATCGCCTGAAATTCGTCTTCCTTAAGTTTTATCATTTTCTTACCTCATTGTTTGTTTTTAAATTAATCGTGAATCTATCCTAGTAATGGTCTAAAATTGCCGGGATATCGACAATCAGACTGATACTGCCGTTTCCGAGAATCGTACAGCCGGCAATCCCGGAGTTTTTAATGGAATAATGGTTTAAGTATTTGGGAATCGGTTTAACAACAATCTGGTGTTTCTTAATTAGATCATCCATAAACAGACAGGCAAATGTATCCCCTGAATCCACCAGCATTAAAATACCATCTTCAATATGAGTTTCGCACTTTTTATCTTCAAAAATATCATGAAGACGAATTAAGGGATAGCATACCCCACGGATCATCACCATTTCGTTGTTGTCCGGATCCTTGATCAGCTGATTGGACGTAATTTTAAATGTTTCCCGAATATTACTGATGGGAATTTCATAAATGTCTTCCCCGACCAGAACTTCCATCCCCGAAATAATCGAAAGTGTCAGCGGTATTTTTAAGAAAATATTGGTGCCTGATCCTTTTTCGCTTTCGATGGAAATGGATCCGCCAACCTTTTCAATGTTTTTCTTAACCACATCCATACCAACTCCACGACCAGAAAACTCAGTAACAGTTTCTTTGGTCGAAAAACCTGGGGCCATGATCAAATTAAGAATTTCTTTCTCAGAATACTCTTCCTCCGGTTTTACCAGCAGTTTTTTCTCTTTGGCTTTTTCCAGAATCCCAACGGGATCCAAACCCTTGCCATCATCACTGACCGAAATAATAATATCACCGCCAACATTCTGGGCTGACAGAATTACCTTACCGACCGGGTTTTTCCCGACAGCAATTCGTTCTGCAGCACTTTCAAGGCCATGATCCATGGCATTTCGAACCAGATGCATCAGTGGATCGGCAATCCCATCGATGATGGTTTTATCAACCTCGGTGCTTTCCCCCATGGTGATAAATTCCACTTCTTTTTTAAGCTTCTTGCCAACGTCTCTAACTATCCGCTGCATTTTTTTGAAGGTGCCCGCGATGGGAATCATCCGGATTGACATGACAATATCCTGGAGTTCATCCGTCAGTTTTTGCAATTGGGTTGAGGCTTTTTCAAAGCTCTCGTCCCGTTTTCCTTCCATACCGACGCTGCCAAACACCATCGATTCAGTAATAACAATCTCCCCGATCAGATTCATCAGGGTATCCAGCTTATTCAGATCGACGCTGATCAGATTTTGGACGTTATTTTTTTGTTTATTGGCATCAACAACTTTTTCCGGTGCTTTTTTTCCAGTCGCAGCCATTTCAGGTTTCATATCAATTTCTGTTGTGGTAACTTCTTCCTGGGCACAATCAAGAAATTCAATGGATTTCACAGAAAGAATACCAAGTGCGACGTTCTCGATGGTTTCCTTGTCGGCCTTTGTTTCAAGATGACATAAGAATCCGTTTTTCAAAATAATCCCGGCGGCCTCCGGATTATTATTTAATTGCTCCGGAATGGTCTTTGTCACCTTCCCAATCGATTCCAGTTTGTTAACCAGCATAAACGCCCGGATATTTTCCATTTGCGAATCTTCATTAAACCGCGTATGAATGCAGTAAACATTGATCTTTTCGCTGGTCAAAAAATCGTCATCCTGATCCTCAACGTCGGCTGAATCATCATTTAACAGCTCTTCAAAACTCATATCACCAAACAAATCATCTTCAACCGCCGCATCAAGTGTTTCTAATGCGTCATCATCTGATCCGTCGTTGATGATTTCTCCTTGTGCTTTTAGGTTTGTTTCCTGGGATAATCCTTTGATCCGATTTAAAAACGCATCAGTTTCGACAATTAGTTCTTCGTTTTCATCCAACAGGGTTTCGTTGTTCTTGATCTTCTCTACTTCCCCTTTTAAGAAGGTGGAGAAATTAAGAACCAGATCCATTAAATCCCCGAAGTCTTCCGGCTTGATTCCGTTTTCCCGAATTACGAAAAACAGATCCTCCAACTTATGAGAGGAATGGGCCAGCATGTCAAATTCCATCATTGCTGAAGACCCTTTTATGGTATGCATAATCCGGAAGATTTCATTAATGTCATCCGGTGTCAGTTCCGCATTGTCCTCAGATTGAAGTAAAATTTCCTCTAATTGATCAAGCAGTGTTTCCGATTCAAAAATATACATCTCTAAAATGGAATCATTTCCAGAATCATAATTACTCATTTTGTCCATCCTTTATATACACGAAATTTTTATCTTAATTTATTATATCGGCTTTTTGTAATAAATGCACTTTATTTTTTAATCTCTTATGATATACCCCTATTTAGTGGACTTTATCAGCCTGAGCGATTTGTTTTTCTACAAAATCACAGTATTAGATTATTCATCTATTTATATATCGACAAAAATAATTGAATCCTTAGAACTATATAAAAAATTCGCAAAGCTTTATCATTTCTGATCTACTTTTGAATTCAATTCTGAAATGATTGATTATCTTTTACTAATACAGTATAATCTAAATTAACTACGCACCCTCACAAGTCGCATCGTCGCAGATTTGTGTTATTACGAATAGGAAGGAGCTCTCTGTTGGATAGTATCAAAATCACCTCAACCGTTTCCACCCCCAAAGTTACCGATATACCAAGTAAACATACCCCCAGCGATTCGATTTTTGACATCAAAAACCTTGATAACGCCGTTAAAATAGAACCTGTTTCAGAAAACTACCAAAAGGAGAGTTTCCGGGAAACCCTGTTTCAGAATTTACAAAAAGAAATTCTAAAACCGCTGATGAACAGTACCACCGCCGAGGCCGATGCGTTGCGCAAACTGGTGCTGATCTCTCAGCTTTTTGAATCTTCTGCCGGTGCCCTTCCCAAGGAACTATTAGATGGCATTTTTATCAATTCCCAGGATCTGTTAAGCGAGCTGCTGCTCCGGGATAAAACTGATTCCATCTTTAAGGGGTCTTTTTTTGACAGCCTGCGATCACTGGCTAAACTAGAAGGGTACCCCCAGTTAAAAGACGCCATTACATCGATTCTCAGACACTATGATGCCTATGTGAACCGTAACCAGACCCTTAATGGTATCTTTTTAGAAACCAGCCGGTTACTGATGACGCTTCCATCTAAGGAGCAGGCCTTGCTTGAACAACAGCTAATAAAACTGGAAGCCGTTTTAAACCAATCAAATGGAAAAGAACAACCCAACCAGGAACTCCAAAACCTGATCAATTTGAAAGCCGCCCAAAATGGTAAACTGGGTGCTCAATTAGAACAGCGTTTATTGCGGATCGAAACTCTGCTCAGTTCCAAAAATCTCAACTACCAGGAAATTCAACAGCTGCTGAAAAACGATACCATCCCGGCCCTTCGGCAGATTTTGCAATCTCAGGCATACAGCGATAAAACTTATCAATCGGTGGCAACCATTATCGATCATATTGTCCGTTATGACAAAGGCAACCCCGAACAACTGGAAGCAGCCGTGCTGCGCTTTTCTCAGGCTTTAAAATCCCTTTCCAGCTTAACCGACAGTGAAATTGTGGATATGAAAAACCAGCTTTTCCTCCATGCCAAGGAAGCGGAAATTCTCGCCGATCGTTTAGAATCCTCTTCCCGAAATCTCGGTGAAGGTGAAAAGGTTGCGCTGGCTCAATTGCTGGAACAGGCTCTGGATGAAAAGAATTCAAACAAAATTATCAACTCTGCCCAAAACCTGCTGGAAACCATGGTCCGAAACGAAAGCCCTATCTTTACCCTTATGCATTTTTTAATTCCGTTACGTTTTCTGGACGAAAATTCATATGGCGAGTTTTTTGTGGATAAAGACCCCACTGCAAAAAAAGGAGAAAAAGGAAGTGCTGAAAATGCCACTGATATCTTCTTTACCATCCAATCGGACCGCTACGGAAATTTTGAGGTGGAGCTGCTGGCCCGGGATAAAAATATTACCCTGAATATCAAGTCCCCGGCGCCTCTGGTTGAAACATTGAAATCGACCAGAGAACAATTAAAAACCATCGTTGAGGAACAAGGCTATTCCCTGGCTGGTTATGGAGTCGGTGAATACTTGCACAGCCAGACCATCCTGCAGCGTTTTCCCAAATTGGCTTTCAGAAAGGTAGGTCTCGATGTCACCATCTAAAAATAAAAAAACAAACAAAAAGACCGTCCACATCCAGGACGGCCAGCCAAATAAAAAATCAGTTGAAGAAGAATCCGAAGTCGATAAGCCCTTAAAAGTAACCGCCCTTCGGTATGATCCGGATAAAAACAATTCGCCGGTTATTGTCGCCGCCGGCACTGGTTTTGTTGCCCAAAAAATCTTAAATGTCGCCGAAGAAAACGGCATCCCCATCTATCACGATGACTCTGCCGCGACCCTACTCTCTAAACTCCAGATGGGCCAGGAAATCCCACCGGAACTGTTTCAGATTGTGGTTAATATTTATGTGTCGCTGCTTAATCTGGCCGAGGGGAATGATGTCGGGGATCGGTTGTTTTGAGGATCAATAGTATCCGAGGGGCGTTACCTGTAAATTGGTGTTAGGCGCTCAGTAAAAAATCGATGATATTGACCTGTTTGATGCCATCTTCATCCATCGGCAACTCATCCATCGAAATTATAAATTTGGGATAGTGGTCGGCAACTTTTTTTAGCGGAGCTATTTCACGCTCAAAAGTGGCAGGGTCAAGAATAGTTGCTGACACCTGAAAATACACTTTGTCACCACCAATCGTCGCAATAAAATCAATTTCTTTATCATCAACCTTGCCGATGTCGACTGTATATCCACGCCTCAGAAGTTCCAGATAGACGATATTTTCAAGAATATGGCCAATATCAGCATTTTTATCTCCGAGCAACATGCGGCGTAGGCTAATGTCCACCAGATAATACTTTTCAAGTGATTTAAGATGTTGTTTACCTTTGACATCATACCGATTAACTTTATATAGAATAAAGGCACCAGTTAAGGCTTCAATATAATTTTCAACAGTAACCGAAGTCGTTTTTCGCCCGTAAGAAGTCAGACTGTCAGCGATTTTCTTTGAAGACACGATATTGCCAATATTGTCAAAAACAAACTTAATTACACTTTCAAGCAGCGGAATATCGCTGATTCGTTTTCGTGCTACGACATCCTTGAGCAAAACGGTATTATAGATTCCCATCAGATAGTCCCTGCGAATGTCCTCGTCCTCAATAAAGGCAGTATAGGGGAAACCGCCGTTTTTGAAATAGTTGTTCCAGGCATCCCGCTTTTCTCCGCCGACCAGTTCAAAATATTCCGCAAAGGACAGGGGCAACATACTGATCTCGATATACCGGCCAGAAAGCAACGTGGCCAATTCACCGGAAAGCATCTGAGCATTTGAACCGGTGATATAAACATCCACATCGTCCTTGATAAACAAGCTATCGACCGCTTTCTGAAACTGTGGTACATTCTGCACTTCATCCAAAAACACATAGGTCATTTTGCCGGGAACCAGCTGTGCAGTGACATACTCATGGAGCTTCCGATAATCAAGTAAGTGCTCGTTGGTAACGTCCTCAAAGTTGACCGAGATAATTTGATTGTCTGAGATGCCACATTCTTTCAGATACGCTCTAAACATCAAAAGCAGGGTGGACTTTCCACAGCGACGGATACCTGTAATCACCTTGATAATGTTTTTGTCTTTCATTTTTTTTAGTTTTTCCATGTATTGTTTTCTTGGTACCATGACGAACACCTCCAATTAATGTTAATGATACCATAGCATGATAAAACAATTATGTAAACAAGTTTTCATCTTATATTATAAAAAAATAAATATATCTGTACTTTTTTGTTATCCAAAACGATAAAATTTATAAATAGCTATCAGGCGCTATTTTTTGTGAATAATTATGTCTATGAGTTGTGAGTTGTTGTCGAGCACACAATCACTGCCAAAACAGCTTCGAATATTCTATTGCCCCAGCGGGGTCCCCACAATCTCTAAATCAGCCAAACTGGGACATACCAATTCTTTTCGTTGATTGGTAATAAATCATTTGCCATGCAAATGACACTGCCTGTTCCCACTTCAATTTTCAGTTGTGCCAGACTGCCGAACTTTTCGGGCTCTGTTACTGGCTTCAATACATCGAAATGCTTGATCGCCGTTTTGCCTGGCGAAGCAGCTTTTTTAATTTCGATGGGATAGAGTTTTCCATTTTCCAGAATCAACAAATCAATTTCTTTTTTATCTTTATCGCGATAATAATAGATCGGCGGCTCCTTTGCGGCATTCAAGAAGCTCTTGTAAATTTCAGAGAATGTATAGCTCTCAAAAAATGCCCCCGCCATCGGCCCTTTTTCCAAGGCCTGAGGATTGCCCCACTTGAGCAAATAAGCACAGAGACCGGTATCAAGAAAATGGAGTAACGGCATTTTTGTGACTCGCTTTAAAACATTGTTGTGATAAGGTTGTACCATCGCAATAATATGAGAGGAAACCAAAATGGAAAGCCATTTCTTTGCCGTCGGAGCGGAAATTCCCGACTCGCTGGCAATTTCTTCATAAACAACCGGTTTGCCCGTTCTTGCTGCAACAACTGTCATAAAGTTATAAAAAGACATTTCATTGGCCACCTGGGTCAGATCTCTGATATCCCGCTGTAGATAGGTATCGACGTAGGAGCGATAGTAGGTTTCCCAGTCCACATTATCTTCGGCATACAAACGTGGCATCGATCCTTTGAAGATTCGTTCAAATATTTCATTCAACCCCTGCTTTTGGGTGGTCTCCATTCGTCTCATCAGTTGCTTGGGATCAGTCGAAAAAACTTCTGACGCTACGCCCGACACTTCGCTGTTAGATAAACCAAGAAGATTGACAATACCCACCCGGCCAGCAAGAGACTCGCTGACATCTTTCATCAAATGAAACGCCTGGGAACCGGTCAGCCAATATTCGCCGTTTTTTTTGTTTCGATCCACTTCCATTTTAATATATGGCAACAACTCTGGCGCATATTGGATTTCATCAATCAGGACCGGTGCTGTATACCGCTGCATAAACAGGGCCGGATCGTTCTTGGCCAAATAACGGACATCCGGATCATCCAGAGTAACCATTTTTCGATTACTTTCAGCCAGATTTTGGAGCATTGTTGATTTGCCCACCTGTCTGGGCCCAGTTACCAAAAGAACCGGAAAAGTCTGAATAATCTGCTTGACTGCGTCTTCCGCTGCGCGTTTAATATACATGGGTATCACCTCGTTCTTATAAATAAAAAAACCCGACTAAAATAACTTCTAATTTTATTTTAGTCGGATTGCTTCGTTTTGTCAAGAAATGAATAATCAGCGGCTCCCCAACATTACTCCTTCAAACGTTGTGAAAGAGCTTTGAGCTCCTGAAAATGGGTCTTTATTATTCGCTCGCAAATTTCATCAGCGAGTTCTTCCTTATATATATGGGAAGTCATATTTCGATCATTTAATATTTGAATCCAGATCTTATCGTCAGAGATTAAACCAAAGCTAAAGGCTTCTTTCATCACAGACTTGGGACTATTAATATCGACGAACCCTTGATCCATCAGATACTCCCTAGCAGCTTTCCAGGCAAGTTCCGTCGTAAATTCAAATCGCTGGATAACCCCATCACGAACAACGCTGCTCTCGTTAACCTGAAGTTCTAAAATTCCTTCATACAGGCGATCAACTGCTTTTTTGAAATTCTCGACTTTATTTGATAATAATTCCATGATAACAACTCCTTCTTTCTTGACATTTTCCAGCAAACGAGGATCCGTGTCGGGTGTTATGAAAATTATATCAAATTTTAACAAGGTGTCCAGATCCTCAATATCATTCGTAAAATTCGCTACCTCAAGGTTGGAACTGCTTTTACTAAATATGGCTAAATCGATATCACTATTTGATCGATAATCCCCTCTTGCCCGTGATCCAAATAGGACAATTTTATAGATATTCGGATAATTACTGGCGCATTTTTTAACCTGCTCAAACAATTTTTCCATTTTCATTTTCGCGGTCTTTTCAGCTGATCCTAAACCGATGCTCAATGTACCCGCCTTCTGTTCGATCATTTGAGAACCTCCCAATCGATTACTTTCAATCAATCTACTCACGCTCTTTCTTAGCTCTTTTCAATTTGTTACTGATTATCTAGTTTACGCCACTTCTTGCTTAACAAACAAGTTTATAAGTTTGTGTCAGGTTCATGACTGAGGCTCCTTAGCAACATTTTATTGGCAGCGACAGCCGAGATCGCAATGTTGTTACCAATTTCTTTAAAGGTGTAGCCCTGTTCCACCGCCGCTTTAACATAAGAAATCTTATCATCACTTAAAAATCTTTGTCTTGATCCTGACTTAATCAATTGAAACGCTTCTTCGCTTCTAACCACAAGTCTTAAAATTTCATCTAAGGTTTCATTGTGCTGGCAGCTTCCCAAAGGATCGTCACTTTTCTGTTGCTCTTCGCCAATAACCGCACCTGCTTCATAAAAATCTTTCGGATTAATAATTTCTTCTTTCTGTTCCATTAAATTTTTATATTCAACCAACGCCACTGTCCGGTTTTCAGAAAACATCTTTAAAATCTTATCAATATGCACCTGCTTTTTTATGCTATTGCGATAAAATTGATCACTGCTCCAGCCATAGTCAGCCATATTGTGAATTATCTTAGCCCTGACCGGATTAGTGTGAATGTATCTGAGCAAAGAAAAAAGGTATTTGTCATCGTTTACCAGAATACTTTTATATCTGCCGCCAAAAACGTGATCCGTACGATTATGTCTTTTGTTGTAGTTTTTGCTGTAGGTATTATTTACTTTCTGCATGATTTTATTCAGCGGCATTTCTTTTGTCTCGATAATCAAATGATAGTGATTATCCATGATCACATATCCTAACAGGTTAAAGGCATCTTCCTCATTGGCCGTTTCCAGGCATTTTAAGAATTCTTCTTTATCTTCTCTGCTTCGAAAGATATAGTCCCGATTGTTTCCCCGTTTGATCACATGGTAGATGGCTCCCTGAAATTCAACCCGTGGTTTTCTCCCCATCACTTCCTCCATCAGCATATTTAATAGGCTTCATTCACTAGAGGTATTATACCATATCAAAGGCAATATGCAAACAAGTTTAAATATTAGTGTCAGGCACCAATCTCTGCTTTTAACATGTTTATTCAATTTCCCCATCCAGAAAAGCGTTCAGAATGTTTTGGGGAGCTTCATAGTAGAAACTGCTATTATAATCATCAATTTTTTCACTCACGAAGGAATGATAGGCTTCAAATAGAGCATCCACGATGGGTAGATTTTTTTTTGCTGCGATTCCAAGAATCAGTCGCTTATACACCTTACCAATATCCCAATAGCTTGGCACTGCATATTTAGCGGCCGAAACATTGTCATAAGAGCCGACTGTAAGACCTGATTTCTCAATGAAATCGTCACTGACGGTTTCAATATTGTCACTGTGATAAACATCTGCCAAATCATAAATCTTTTCAATTGCAACTCGCCCGAGCCCATCAACAGTGTCGGTCCGTTTGTTTTTGGTTTTTCTGGCAATATATTCAATCAGGCTACATGTAAAAAACAAATTGTTTGCTTGTTGGTTTTCCCTTCCAATCATCATGAAACCTCCTCTGCTGATACGAATTCAAGACACTTCAGTGCTTCGGTCGAGCAAAAATTGATTTGGTGTGTCGGATATTTAAACTTCGCCAATGACCAGAACTGATCACGGGTAATAATACCATCGATATAGTCAGCAATATAATTGTAAATCTGGTCGTTTGCCATTGCGCCAATCACGATGTCATAGTTATGTGCTGTTCCGTTGCGGCAGTCGATTATAAAATCAAGCCATGCATCCGTCATTTCCCTAAATTCAAGAATATTCAGGCCGGTATTCATTCGAACGGTATAAACACTGACTACTGGTCTATCATAACGCTTTGCCCAACGTTCCGCCTGTTCCCGGATAATGGTGCAGTAAAATCCATACCCAAAATCCTTTGTGTTTTTACCTTTTATAATCTTTGGATTCTCGATGATCGTATCGCCACCGTGGTAAACCGTCATTTTCCCCATATCAGAAAGATCCTTCCATAAAATTTTGTGTCATGAACTGATTCCACTTAAATCAGCCAGACAGGAACATACCAATTCTTCTCGTGTATTGGCAATAAATCATTTGCCATACAGATCACACTGCCTGTCCCCACCTCAATTTTCAATTGTGCCAGGCTGACGAATTTTTCCGGCTCGGTTACTGGCTTTAAGACATCAAAATGTTTAATCGTCGTTTTACCTGGAGAGACCGATTTTTTTATTTCGATGGGATAGAGTTTTCCATTTTCCAGGATCAGTAATCCTATTTCTTTCTTGTCTTTATCTCGATAGTAATAAAGCGGGGGCTTTTTTGCTGCATTCAAGAAGCTCTTGTAAATTTCCGTGAATGTATAACTCTCAAAAAATGCTCCCGCCATCGGACCTTTTTCCAACGCCTGGGGATTACCCCCACTTGAGCAGATAGGCACAGAGACCCGTATAAGTTGGTATCGGGCACGACTCTCAATCAACAATACCAATCTCGGCAAAAATAACCTCTACAATATCGTCTAATAACTCATCAGGTATACTTTCAATATACTGATATGGTCTTGCACCCAAATCTACTGTCTTAATCTGTTCACACAAAACATAACCCGTCGTAACTGTTCGATTATCAAGTGCTACATGTAAAGGATTTGATCGACACGTATTCGTAATTGGACAAACAATTGTCATATTTACTCTCTTATTAAAAGAATTATTACTCACAACTACTGCTGGTCTAAACCCCGCTTGTTCATGACCACATTGCGGGTCAAAATTCAACTTAATAATAGCCCCTTGTTTTACCATACTTCCTTACCAACAGGCTTACCCCAATCTATTTCAGTTGTTGTACAATCACCATCAAACCCTTCAAAAAGCTCTTCAAGTGTTCGATACTTCTTACGTTTACAACACTTTTTTATAATAATAGCATCCTCCTCAACAGTAACATCAACAACATCCCTATCTGAAATATGTGCCCTACTTAATAAATGTTTAGGTAATCGAATACCTTGTGAGTTACCCCACTTGACTATTGATGTTTGCATTTTCACCACTCCTCGTATAAGTATGATAGTATATACTTAGTCTATACTTTTATTAACCATTTGTCAATCTTAAGGTGTCAGTACCTGTCACTTTTTGAGAATTGCACTATTATTAAAATTCATCACGTTTGGAATAATTTAAGGATTTAGTCAATTTTTCATTTGTCGTTGGAATCGCCGCAGTTTCGTCAACCCACGACCAAAAGGCATCGAGGATGGAACGTGACCTATCCTGACGCTTTTCTCTGATCTCTTCATAGGAAAGATCCTTAAGTTAAGAGATTTCCCCCATATCAGAAAGATCCTTCCATAAAATTTTGTGATGAGTGTATCACCATTCGATTGGCTGCCGTCGCCGAGATGGCAATGTTTGTGCCAATTTCATTAAACGTGTAGCCCTGTTCAAGCGCCGCTTTAACATATGAAATTTTATCGTCACGTAAAAACCGCTGTCGTGAACCGGCCTTAATCAAATGAAAGGTTTCATCATTTGCGACGACACGCTTTAGAATTTCATCGAGGATTTCCTTATTCGAAGAACCTCCTTCATGGCAGTCATTTTGTTTATCTTCCTCGCCAATCACCAAACCCGTTTCAAAAAAATCTTTATGGTTTAGGGTTGGATCTTCGCATTCCATGAAACGCTGATACTCGTTAATTGCAACCATCCGATTTTTTGAAAACATATCCAAAATTTTATCGATATGAACCAGCTTTTTTATGTTCTGCCGATAAAAGCAGTCGCTGCTCCAGCTATATGCGGCCATACTTTTCTGGATTCCGGCTCTGCCCGGATTAGTGTGAATATACCTGAGCAGGGTTAACAGGTATCTATCATCGTTTACCAGCAGTGCCTTATACCGGCCACCAAAAACATGATCCATCCGTTGATGTCTTTTATTATAGCTTTTGCTGTAAGCATTATTCACTTTCTGCATAATCTTCTGCAGCGGCTTTTCTTTTATTTCGATGATTAAATGATAATGATTATCCATAATCACATAGCCCAGCAAGTTAAACGCCGCCTCATCATTGGCAGCTTCCAGGCATTTTAAGAAGTCTTCTTTGTCCTCTCGGCTCTGAAAGATAAAGGCCCGGTTGTTTCCCCGCTTGATCACATGGTAGACAGCTCCCTCGAATTCAACCCTTGGTTTTCTCCCCATCTTATCCTCCATCAGAAAAATTGGTATCAATCGGCACCGACACACTAATAAAAGGTGATATAAAGTTTATAAGTTGGTGTAATGTAAGGCATAGTCATCTATTTGAGAACCTCCCAATATCCAGTTGTATTGGAACCGATTCTGGCAATTATTTTTGCTTCTTGTAGTGTTTTCATGTTTCTTTCAATCGTTCTAACTGATTTATTCAACTTTTTACTAAGTTCTTCCTGAGTCACATGTCTATCCAGCTTAACTAGACTAATAATTTTCGTTTGCGTGTTATTTGGCTTAAAAGGATTCTCCCCGACATTCTCCCCGACATTCTCCCCGACATTTTCCATTGGAAAGCTTACCTTTAAAAAATTTGGGCTAAACTTAAAAATGCTTCTATCATACATTTTTAATATTCTTTGAACCCCAGAACCGAGCTGTTCAACGAGTTTGACGTCTTTAAACACTCGCATTAGTTCCTTATTCCGTGGGGCAGAAATGCCGTCAAAGAATTCAGCTTGGTTAAGTTCTTGGGGCAGTCCTCCTGATGAGGTTATAACAAACCGATCAGCAAATATTTCGAAAACCGGTGGTATTCCATTTGTATATTCATTGTGAATTATGGCGTTAATAACAGCTTCCCTAAGAGCCGTTGGGTCGACAAGACGGTTTTCTTTACGAACAGTTGAAGTGATTTTTGTCTTTGTAATATTCTCAATTTCTAACTTGTTAAGAATGCTCTCCGTAGCTTTTATTAAGGAACAATATCCAAATTCAGCATTTTCAATTAAATCAACTTTATCTGTGCCCGAATATTTTGCAACTTTCATAGAAATTCCGTTTTCATCAGCCAGCAAATAAGCGGCGTAATTAAACTTATTATCTTCCGTAAATAATTCTAAATTATTCAAAAATTTATTGTTCAAATCAAACCCATTCTCTTCATAGAATATTTTAAGTTGTTTGAATGATAAATCCTGTCGTGGTGATACAAGCTGACCTAACGAGTTTCTAATTCGTTTTGAATACAATGAATCAATCATTTCTTTGTTCATTTGTTGAACCGTTGTCCCGACCCTAAGAAAGCAGCCACCAGGTGACATTCCATATTTTCTGATGTAATAGGGTTTTTCAGATCCACTCGATATTATGATTTTGACAATATTTTTTTCATCCATATTAACTGTTACTACATCGAACAAGCCCATCGTTGAGGGATAGATGTTATTTTTTATTCTATCTACGATACGTTTTTGCATATCATCTGAATCTTCGACTCCGAAGATCGTACCATTATCGTCAATTCCAATGTGAATTTCACCGCCTTCATGATAATTTAAGAAGCCTACCACTTCCTTTTCTAAACTATCATTCAATACTCTCTTAAATTCCAATCGATTATTTTCAATCAATCTACTCACGCTCTTTCTAAGCTATTTTCAATTTGCTACTGATTTTCAGTTTACGCCACTTTTACGCCACTTTTTCGCCACTTTTTGCTAAAGACTAATAGTGGTGTCTCAGGCACTAGCTGTTCAGAGTTTTCACAGGTGGTAATAGACTAAAAAACCGTGCTAACGAAATAACAATGATAATAAAACCTACCAGTATTTCCCAAAAGGTGATGTTTATTAATAATAAATTTTGATTTCCAATTAATCCGCTTATTGCCGTATAATTATCACCAAATGTTGTAAACTGCAAAGTACTGCATTTAATAAAATCACTCCAATAAAACACTTCTGACAAATGAATAAAAGATTCATCTAGCATATTCACTTCCAATAAACAAACGAGCATTAATGATACCGAAAACCAGAAGATCATTTCAACAACATTATGGAGCAATAAAATGATACTTCTTCTGGCACTTTTAAGTTCAACCGCTTTTTCACCAATTGTATCAAACATGATTACCCGAATTTGTTTAATAATTATCTCAAAAACTCTTATACTCCCGTAAGTTGACAATACATATAGTAAAATCAAATTATCCGGTGTAAAACAATAAAAGGTAATCGCGGAAATAAGAATTGCCAGAAAAACATGTGCAATTACCCATATCTCAACCAGGCTATATATTGAATCAATCCTATCTTCTTTTCCTTTATATACATTCCATCTTTTCTTTATTGCTAATACAATTACCAATAGTGAAACATAAGAAAGAACTTTCGTGACAAGATCCCAAAAACCGACAATTCCGTTTTCCGTAATATTTAAGCGCTCTTTTAACCTACTATATAAACTTTTTTTCATCTAAACTCCTCAGTAACATCTAGCCAATTCACATTTTCACCGAGAATGATATTAAACCATACAAAATATTTGCCATTATCTCAAAAGCAGGCACTATTTCTTTAGCTAAGATCCGACTGATTCTACGATTATTTTTGTTTCTCAAAGCTGTGTCAAGTTCTTTTATGATTGGGATCAGGTTATAGGTGACCTGGGCATACTGATTCCAGGCAGGATAATTATTAACGATTATCTCCAGGCTTTTTAAGGTATTCATTTTTTCCATACTATCAATTAGCCAATAGAGACCTTCAAACAGCTCATTTAAGGACTGCCAAGTGATGGCAGACGGTTTCATTTCAAACTCACTGGCCATTCTGCGAATATGAGGTGTTCCATTTTTGAGATATGTGAAGGCTGAATTAATCGTATCTTGTACCAGTTGCTGGACTGTTAGTGTGATCACTTCAATTTCCTTTGTCACCGCTAGTCGCTCAGTCAGATAAATACCCAAATCTTCTTTAATAGTGATTCCATCGACTATAAAGTCAATGCCAATTTCGTTTTCACGATTCAAGATTTCGTCAATTGAATCAGTGATTTTCTCGATATTATTATCACATGTAATAAACTGCTCTTTTACTTTTATAATCATGACAAACTCCATTCTTGCTTTCTAGTTCATGAAAACCGATGAATCGTTTAAACATACTTTCAAACAATGCTTATCTGTAAACGTGATAAATACATAATGCTGTACTCATTAATTGCAAATCTCTTAGGTAGTCAATTTTGTATCATTACTGAATTTGGCTGAGGGGAATGATTGGGGGATCGGTTTTTTGATGGACCTTAGTCTGCCCCCATCTCCTTGGGGCAGGCATTCTGATGCTTTTACTTACCTAAACAGCTTCGAATATTCTATTGCCCAAGATGCGATATGGTAAACAAACACCGTTTCACCCAGCAGCCGATAAAAACAGATATATTGATCGCAAACCAGAATTCGATAATTTTGACTTTTTAGTTCTTCATCAGGTGCAAGTGGACAGGATAACGGGAATTCCTCAAGTCGTTCCAGTGCCGCAAGAATATTTTCAACAATTCTGCGTGCTGAGTTTACACCGACCACTAATAAATGATATTCTGCAATTTCCTCAAGCTCTTTTTTTGCCGGAGCAAGTAATACCACTTTATAATGCGGCATCAAATTTTTCATCTATTGCTTTTCGCATTTCGCTTAAGGTAATTGTTTGTTCTCCTGCTATTCGTGATAATTCTGCAGTCATAATCTTTGAACGCAATTTTAATATTTGCTCTCTTTTTTCAAAAGCTTCGATACTCATTACGACAATATCACCTTCGCCATTTTTGGTAATATAAATTGGTTCGTCCGTTTCATGAGCAAGCGTAGATATTTTTCCATAATCGTTTCTTAATGCTGTAGAAGATTTTATAATCATCTTTCCGCCCTTGTCTTTCATTAATTATTCTGTCATTATTATATGATGATTCTACCTTTAGATCAATCACTCATGCTGGTAAATTGTCTCAGAATTGAAAGCACCAAATTACCTTGTCAAAACATGAATAGTTACTCCAGTTGACAGCCTGGAAAAACATCAATATAATGAACATTTCAGCTGAAAAACCGCATCCCCGGCGCCTCCTTGATCAGCTTATCCTTTAAATGGAGATTCCGCTGCTCCCGTGGTTTAGGGTGGGCAAAGGGAATGATCACCAGCCGCCGGTAAAAGGCCTCGCTGCGTTCGCCCATATTTTTGGGGATACTGTTACAGGAAAAAAACAGCCAGGCGGCGTTTTTAAAGGCGTTCCTCAGGGGCTGGATGCCGGATTAGTGCTACTGAGCAATTTTTGCGGCGGTGGCAGCAAAGCAGTATAAAAGTTTAAAAGTTGGGTCGGGTGCGGCCGTCTGAGCCCCAGTAGGCCTTGATATCACAGTTGCACAGGCGATTCCCTTAGTTAATATTTACAAGGCTGCCAGATCCTGACCGATACCCGGTCTTTTTTCCTATGTGTTTCTGTGTTTCGTTTTTTTGACCATCACTTGATGATTTGTTCGCCATGCTCAGAATTTGGTTTGTTTAATATTCTTAATTTTTTTAGCCTTTCATCTTCTCGGTTCATCTTCTCGGTTAATTTGATTTGTATGGATAATAAACGCTAATGTTGTCTTGGTGACAGTATACACTACTGCTTATCTTCTGTAAATCATTATGTTTATAAGATGGTGTCAGGCACGATCAACCTTCGTTTTAATCGCGCGATTTCTTTACTTTCATCGGATGCATAATTACCTGAGCCACGACTTTCAATATTTCCGGTGTTTTGAAGTTCCCTGCTCCATTTTCCCAGTGTGCTGCAACCAATGCCGAGATTTTCAGCGCAGCCACGCATACCGAGTTCCTTGTGTTCTTCATAGTACCGGACTGCATCCAGTTTGAATTGTTTATCATGTTGTTTTGCCATAATGAGATACTCCTTCAGTACAATTATTTTATCGTACCATGTTTTTATTAATTTTGGATTTTCTCATTTCGATTTGTACTATTTTTATTCTAGCACCACTATGAGTGGTTTGCTAGACCTTGCTCAGTGGGAATCCCACCCACTATATGATACTCCCTTATCTTGGCGCACTGTCAGGCACTCATCCTTTAATCCATCAGTAATCCTTCAGGACACACTGAATCGCTTACAGGCGGAACAGGCGAACCGAAAAAAAAACCACCCGAAGGTGGTTTTGGAGTAACTGATTATGATTATTGTAATAACTGAAGCACGCCTTGTGGTTGTTGATTAGCCTGTGCCAGCATTGATTGAGCAGCTTGAGAAAGAATGTTGTTCTTGGTGAATTCCATCATTTCTTTGGCCATGTCAACGTCACGGATTCGAGATTCAGCGGAAGCAGTATTTTCAGAAGATGTACCCAAGTTATTGATGGTATGTTCCAGTCGATTTTGAACAGCACCAAGTTTTGCACGTTCTGATGATACTCTAACAATTGCATCATCTATGGTAGTAATAGCACTATTAGCATTTGCTTGTGTACTTAAATCAACACTTGAAAGCCCCAATGCAGCTGTACTCATATCATTAATTGCCAATGAGGTATTCTGGTCTTCGTTCGCACCAATTTGGAATTTTACAGCTTTATCTGTCACATTCATTGCAATTGCATTTGTATCTGCGCCCGATCCGGTTTTCATCGAAAACTCAAATCCACCAACATTCAATGTTTCACCTGCATACGAAGCAACACTCAATGTACTTGCTTTTGCACCTGATAGATCAATCTGAACTGCAGCCGCTGTTACATTGAATTGAACAGTACCGTTAGCTGAAATATTATTGGTGCTGAAATCGAATTCCACATCCCCAATTGTGGCCGTTGCATCATCATCTGCTACCCCTGTTACTCTGGTACTTGTCCCATCAGGTCCAATAAGTTCCAAATCTGCTGTACCAGCATTAAGATTTGTAACGTTTAATGTATAAGAACCATAGTTACTGCCTGATGCCACGGTAACATCTGCTGCTGCTAATCCTGCTGCTGCAGTATTAGTATTAATTGTTGTCGTATCAGTACCTGCATCAGTTTTTGTTAACGTATAAGAACCTGTCGTAATATCTGAACCAGTAATCTGTAAATCTGTCGGATTAAAACCCGTATTAGCTGTTACCGAATAAGTTTTGCCCATGTCCCCATTTAGCAATTTTTTTGTATTGAATTCAGTATCCGTAGAAATTCGGGTAATTTCTGATTTTAGCTGTTCGACTTCCTTTTGAATTTCAGCACGGTCGTCATCGGTATTGGTATCATTGGCTGATTGTACAGAAAGTTCTCTCATTCTCTGTAATATAGAATGGGTTTCATTTAAACCACCTTCAGCAGTTTTGATTAAAGAAATGCCATCATTTGCATTACTGGTTGCAGTATCAAGACCTCGGATCTGACCACGCATTTTTTCTGAAATTGCCAACCCAGCGGCATTATCGCCAGCGCGGTTAATTTTAAGACCTGATGACAGTTTTTCCAAAGACTTGGCTGTCGTTGCCTGATTTGCCGTTAACTTGTTATAGGTATTTAATGCTGTGATGTTATGATTGATTCTCATTTTAGATTCCTCCGTTTTTTTATTAGCCTTTGACCCTGGCTTCGGGAATTGTTGAGGCTTTCCTACGTACGCTAGGTCAGCCAAATTGTTAAGCTTGATTCGCTCTTGTTATTAATATCGACTGCACTGCTATTTACTTTAGCAGATTTTTAGATTTTTTTATCTTTTGCGGTCGTTATGAACTTTTTTAATAACCTGTTCAAATACTGCTTAACACCTTTTTTATTCTCTGTTGATTCTATTATCGACCGTTTCTTATTTGGCTTTAGCATTTTTTGAAAAATATTTTACATTCGAATAATTTTCTTAATTCGTTGAAGTATTCATATAAAAAAGAGGACGTTTTTTCTTGTACCCTACCTTTATTAATAGAGATAACCTACAAGAAAAATCGTCCTCTTTTGTTTTATGCTTTTTGATCTAATTTTACACCACTTCCGCCTTCCGGTTCAAAACCAAATACCGGTTCATAGTTGGGATCAGCACTTCGGGGAACATAAATGGGTCCGCCGACGTATTTGATGATAACCTGGGGGCGTTGGGTAATTTTTAATTCGATATCCGGCATGATTAATTGGAAATTTGCATCATTTGCTGTCTGGGAACTGCCACGAAGGTTACCAGTATCGACAGGAATCATCATACTGGCGGAAACTGTCTTGGCCTGGTTTGCCGGTGATGTCATCAAACTGGCCATTTCGTCGATCCCTCGGGAAAGATGTTTGAAATGGATGGGCTGGGCCCGACCATCTTCCATGATCACTTCCAGCTCCAGCTTGCCGTCGTTGCCAACTTTGGCGGTGGCCGTATAGGTTGAATTATCCCACTGATAATCGGTACTGGGTTCAAAGGTATCATTCAGAGCAATCCGAATCGGCTTGCTTTGTTCACGATTAGCGCCCTCAGCAATGTCTTTCTTAACGTTCTGGTTATGAACCGAAGACAAATCAAGGGGTTCCTTCTTAACATATTCAATTTTTATAGGGACTGTTTCAATCGTAATGAGTTGTTCCATTTCCTTTTTCTCCTCCTTTCAAACATTTATTCGTTCAAATTTTAAGACATATAATCAAACACGGATTGCTGGACGACACTCTGGCCCATTTGCAGGGCTGCCTGATAGGCGACCTTCTGGCTCTGGAAAGTGATATAGGTATAGGCGGCGTCAACCCCTTCTACCGTTGTTTGCCGCTCCTGTAAATTGAAATTCTGGGTTTCGTAACGGCTGGTCATAAATTCCAAATATTGAGTTTTGGCACCAATTTCGGTGGTGGCCTGATTGGTCTTGAGGCTATTTTCCTTAAAAAATCCATATAAGCTATCTGCTTTATCAAAAGAATAATCTTCATCTGACTTCTCAAATTCAGTCGCGATTCTGCCTAACAGATCATAAAGGTTATTCGAAACTGTTTCACCCGGAATTTTGCTTGTATTTGTTCCGTTGCCAACAAAGTTAATGCCTGCTTTAGAGTAGTTGAAGACTGTATTACGATCAACTTCACCATTGGTCTCAAAAGATACGCCTAACCCAATATCCACATACAACGAATCCTGTTTTAATGAGGCTACCAATTCTTTTTCAGCAGCTGTACCTTCATTCAAATCGTCTAAATTTCTGCCATTATACTGGAGTTTATCACCCACCACTGCAAATGGTTTTTCATTGCTGCTGCCCCCAAAAAGATACATACCTGAGGTGTTAGTATTGAGGGTTTCCAATAACTGGTTTTGAATCGTACGGAGTTCGGAAGCGATTATTTTTCGCTCACCTTCACTTTGGGTACCGTTCATTCCCTGTAAAATTTTATCCGATGCCTCAGCTAGGGATGATTCGATTTGATCCAAGGTCGACTCTGAATTCGTCAAAAAATCATCCGCATGCCGGATATTATCCTGATAACCTTCTAATTTAGAAAGATTCCGCCTAATCTGGTATCCCTTAACCGCAGATGATACATCTTCGGATGTCCGGGCATATTTTCGACCGGTTGCTACCTGGGTATTTAGTTTATCCAGATCTGATGAAATATTATTCAAATTGGTTGAATATTTTGATGTCATCATTCGATATGTAATTCTCATTTTTTACACGTTCCTTCCTGCTTGTGTTCTAAACTGGAACACAAACCTAAACACCCATTCTATTGATGATATTATCTAAATTCTCGTCTAATATGTTAAAATATCGCATGGCGGCGTTATATACTTTTTGATAGGCCGACAGGTTAACGCCTTCTTCATTTAGAGAGACACCGGCTACTGAATCTCTTGCGTCGGAGATGGTCTGAAATACATTAGTGGCAGTCTTGAAAAAATTCGAATGCAATTCGACATCTGTAGCGACCTCGCTGACAGCACTGGTCATATACTCGTTAAACGTTCCGGTTAGAATGGTGTTGCCTAAGCTGTCTTTAAAATCAATCTTATCACTCATTTTCTCGATCATCCGCAGAATGTTGTCTGAACTGGCTGGAGTCGCCGTATAATCTGCTGTCGGCGGTGGATCGATGACCGGATTTTTAGTTGTATTAATATAGGTTGGGTTCTTCAACCAGGCCGTGGAAACCTGCAAATTTTTCGCGGTGATGTTGGCCGTCGATGCACCTGAGGCATCCGTGAACAATGGTAGTTCGGTTGTCGCACCGGTAATATTACTATTAATGGCATTTAATTCGGTGGCAAATTGATTGGCAAAAATATCCATTTTCCGGGCGTAGTAGTAAATTCCCTTGGAATCGCTTTCTCCCACTGTCGTATCGGCAAAGCTGCCTTTGCCGTTGATCAGATTAATATAACCCCGCAGGGAGCCATCCAGCACATTGCTGTTAACGTCGCTTCTTTCGACGCCGGTGGTGTCCACAATTTTAAGCTGAACATTTAAGGGATCTGACGTATCCAAACTCATTTCGGAATATCTGCCATTATCAACCAGCATGATATCTTCACCGCCGGATTGATTTTTAATTTTGATGCTGTAGTGAGGAATGGACAGGTTTTCGGTGATGACATCGGCTGGCGCCATACTCACTTCGATATTGGCGACACCGGATAATTTATCAATCAGCAGATTTCGCTGGTCATAAAGCTCATTTGGGGTATTGCCGTATATTTCTTCATTCTGGATTTGTTTGTTTAGGCTGGCAATGTTTTTGACATAGGTATTGAATTCGCTGTTGACAACGACTTCCATATTTTCTGTTTGCTCAATTCTAACTTCTTCAAGCTGAATGGCATACATATTAATGGTCTGGGTTACTTTTTCCGCTGCAGAGCGGGCCACCTGGGCGATGTCCGAACTGGTTGGTGTCTGGGACAAACTCTGGAGGTCGTTAATAAAGCTGGACAGTTCTCCTTGTAAGGCTTCGGTTGAAGCTTCATCAAAAACGTCTTCCAGATTTGAAAGCCCTTTTACCATGGTTTCGTAGCGGTTGGCTTCGGCATTCTGGGTACGGTATCGGGCGTCGATAAAGGGATCTCTGAGCTGCGTTGTTCTGACGGCTTTGGCCCCGATGCCAGTTGAGATCACTGGTGTGGCAAATTTTTCAGTCTTGCCGCTAGTAGTCACTGAAACAATATCCACCCGTTGCCGGGTATAACCTTCGGTATTGACGTTGGAAATATTATTTCCGACTATATTAATGCTTGCCTGGCTGGCTTCCATGGCCCGGCTGGCAACGCCATATGCTAAAAATGTTGCAGTCATTGTTTTCTCCTTTTACTCTAGTCACTATTTGTGGGTAAGGGTCTCCCCCCTGGCGATTAATAAACGCCCCTACATTAAACTAAATCTACTAAATGCTCTTTTCAAAGGCTGAGGGAATCTTGACAGTGCTGTCATTTTTTCCGTCTTCGCCATATGTCATTTTATCCTGTTTTGCTTTAAATTGAGCAATATTTTTATTGACCATGTGCAGTTTAGTTTGGAGAAGAGTCTGACATTTATCTTTATAGAATTTAATTTCTTTGGCAGTTTCCTTGAATTCGGCCAACAGTTTTTCAAATCGGACTTGCTCATTTTCGGGAAACTGCTTGACAATCTCGGAGAGATTTGCTCCGCTGACATTCAGTTTTTCCATATAGGCAGCAACATCCTGATCAAAATTCTTGATCTGATAGAGAAAGATCTGCTGGTGATTGAGGTTATCATTTAGTTCATCGACGCTGTTGCTCTGAATCAGCATCAGCTCATCTTTTAGTTTAGGGATGGTATCTCGATGAAGCTTAATAACCCCGAAAAGATAGTTGTAAAAACTATCTAACGTTTCTTTATATTCATTTGTTTCAAGCATATTAAACCTCCTCGAGATTCTTCGATTCTTCGATTTTTATTTTTATTCCTATTTTAAGAGCGCATCAACCAGAGCCTCGGTTGGCACGTGGTAGGTTCCGTTTTTAACGGCTTCTTTTAATTCACTTAAACGACTTGAATCTTTAACGGTGACGTCGTAAAGAATAGCTGATTTGGCGGTAGCAACGCGACTGTCTTCAAAGGTTGCACTGCGGCTGTTTGAGATGGTACTGCTGTCTTGTTTGTTTTTACTGATGCCCTTTTTTTCGGCGTCAACACGACGGCTTGATTCTGTTGCAGTGTCCTGCCCGATTTTGGATTGGACTACGGGATTATTGCCTAATGAAATTTTCATGACTAAACCTCCTTTTTTATAATACGTAATTTCTATGTTTATGATAATTTTTTAAGAATGATTAAGATAGTTTTATCTCTTGATATACATATCGTCATTATATAAGAAAACTTTAGCAAAAGAAAGAAAATAATATCGATTAAGTAAGTAGATAAGCAAACAATCCAGGCATCATTTGCGGCGGATGATGTCTGGATTATTTAAAGTAGAAAGTATGTTATTTTGATAAGAAGCGGATGATTTCGTCGGCGATGCGGTCTAATGGGAGTTGTTTGTCGACGGCGCCGATGTTGAAGGCGACCATGGGCATGCCGTAGACGACGGAGGATTTTTCGTCCTGACCGATGGTGTAGGCACCGGTTTTTTTCATCTTGAGCAGGCCGTTAGCGCCGTCACGGCCCATGCCGGTGAGGATGACACCGATGGACTGTTTGCCGGCCACAGTGGCCACGGAGTCGAAAAGAACATCAACCGAGGGACAATGACCACTTACTTTTTCTTCCTCGGTACATTTGACAATGTAGCCGGTGCCTCTTTTAGCCAGCCGCATCTGAAAACTGCCGGGGGCGATTAAAACCCGGCCCGGTCTTAGCGCATCGCCGTCCTCGGCTTCTTTGACTTCCAGCTCGCAGGTGTTATTCAAACGCTCGGCATAAAGCTTGGTGAACACTGGCGGCATATGCTGGACAACGATGATCGGCGGCATATCCCGGGGTAAGCCGGAGATCACCGTATGGATGGCATCGGTTCCGCCGGTTGACGCGCCGATGGCAATGATCTTACTGGTTGTATCAATACCCTGACTGGTAACCGGATGACTGGGAACAAAATCGCTTTTGCGGTTGCCAACCTTGGCGGTGGATGAAATTTTGATTTTGATAATCAATTCATTGACAAAAGAGGCCATCCCTCCGGGTCGCGTGACATTCGGTTTGGTGACAAATTCCACGGCGCCGGCATCCAGGGCATCCAGGACATTTTTAGAAACTGAACTGACCACAATAACCGGCAAGGGATATTGGGGCATCAGTTTTTTTAAAAATTCAATGCCATTCATTTTTGGCATTTCAACATCCAGAGTTAATACGTCCGGCTTCAATTTGATAATCAAATCTCTGGCCATATAAGGGTCTGTTGCTGTCCCGACGACTTCGATATCGGGATCTTTCGATATTTCTCTCGATAAAGACTCTCGAAAGACTAGGGAATCGTCTACGATCAGCACCTTAATTCTTTGCTTAAGCCTCATCATGGACCCTCCTGCTATTTTTCTTCAAGCAATTCTTCGATCACTTCAATTTCTTCATTTTTTAGTAACCGTTCACAGTCCAATAATAATTGAACCTTGCCGCCTGCTTTTCCGATCCCTTTCATAAAGCGATTTTCGAAGCCGGTTTTGTTTGATGGTGGCGGCGCAATTTCATCATCGTCGATGGTCAGCACTTCTTCCACATTGTCAACAATCAACCCAACCGAAACTGCTTCAATGTCAATGACCACGATACAGGTGCGATCGTTATAATCGACAGGTTCTTTGCCAAACTGCAGTCTGACATCAAGAACGGGAATAATTTTTCCGCGAAGATTAATGATCCCTTTGATGTAGGTTGGTACTTCCGGGACTTTGGTAATTGATTGCATTCCAATGATTTCAGTAACATACTTTATTTCAATGCCAAATACTTCCTCCTCTAATGAAAAGGTTAGAAATCTACCGTGCTGGGTATCTTCTTCCAGATTGTAATTATCTACAACATTCTCTGCCATTATAAATCTCCTCTTTAAATAATTTTTTAAAGTTTTCGTTGTAACCATTATACTTGAAACGTTTAAAAAGGTATACCCTAATTTATTCATCTCGTTGACAAATTTCTTGTTCTTTTTTTACCCTGATTATTAATATTTAAACCTTCATGCCGTTTTATACGAAAAAAGCTGGGCATGAAATGCTCAGCGACGGACATATTTTTTTATTGGTCAATGTCCAATTCCCGATACCAGCCGGTAACTAGAATTCCTCAATTCTGCGATTAAGGGACTGAATCTTCATGATGCCTGTTTCCAGATCAAAATATTGGGTTCGTCCAAAATTGAGTCCGGTATCTTCAGCCAGAATCGGAATGCGCAGCTGATTCAGTACCTGTTTGACACAGATAATATTTCGTTCACCGATGGCTCCCAGTTTACTGCCGGGCTGAACCTCAAACATCTGGGCGCCGCCGGCAATTTTTGCGACGATGCGGTTATTGCCACACCCGGCTCGTTTCATTTCATCGACTAAATCAACGATGGCGGTATCGGCAAATTTTTTTCGATTAATATCTTTGTTTGAAAAATTAGTACTGTCCGGCAGCATAATATGCGACAATCCCCCGACCTTGGAAACCTTGTCGTATAAGCATACTCCCACACAGGAACCCAAAGCATAGGTGACTAATACCTCCGGGCCCTTGGCTAATTTATAATCTGATATCCCAATTACAATTGATTGACTCATATTTCCAGTCCTAATTTTTGCATAATTATTTTTAAGGTATTGATTTCGGCGAACATGATCATGTTGCTCTTTAAATCGTTGGTTTCGCCAAGGAAATTTTCTTCAATAAACATCAATTTGTCACCAATTGCGCCAAACTCGATAATTGGCACACTCATCAAGGCACCAACCATATCAATGGCCACGTAGGGCACCGATACTTCAATGGTCAGTCCGGTTAGCGCCGAAATGGCATTGACATAGGACGATGCGAGGATATTACCGATTTCTTTGATTCCCGAAATTTTCATTTCGCTCAGTCCATCACCGCCGTCATCTTCGCCCACCAAAATGTCCATAATGCTTTTGGCATCTTCCACATTAAGTAAAAACATAATCATCCCGTGGGCATCACCGCTGAAATTTACCAGCACCGCTACCGTCATGGTTTCAGCCCCGCCCAGATTTTCGACGGCCTCATCAAAACCGGTGATCCGCACACTGGGAACACTCATATCCACTTTTTCATCCAGGATGGTGGCTAAGGCTGTAGCGGCATTACCGGCTCCGATATTCCCGATTTCCCGGAGCATATCAATTTGCATTTCATTCAGTTCATCGTAATTCTCGAACAAATTTTTACCTCTTTCTAATTAATCTATTTCCACATTTATTACATCATACCGTTGACGATATCATCATTATCCCAGTATATTTTGCAATGCTCCAGGCAGTCGTACTCGAATGAAAAGGGCATTTCGCCAAAATAGATCCGGGTGCCCCGATAAAGTTTTCGTTTTACTGAAACTGATCCATAATAGCTGATACTGGCCTTCTTTTCCACATAGGCAATGGCTTTTTCAATTTCTTCGATTTCTTTTTTATAAAGTAAAACCTGCCGGTCGATTTGTTTTTTCAGCATGCCAATCTGTTCCATGGCCGGGCTATTATGATTACGACTGAGCATATCTTTTTTTTCCTGAGCCAGTAACAGTCCATTGATCTGGACTTCTTTTTCATTGGTCTCTTGCAGTTGCTGCCGGGTTTCAGCTTCTTTGATTCTGAGTCTGTCAATTTCGGCCTGATCTATCGTTTTTTTCCCCAGAATGCGGATAATAGTGGGATATTCCCGTTCATTGCCGATATCTCTGGCCACCAGCTCGCCTAACAGTTGAATTTCGCCACCGACAATCAGTTCCTTGCTGCCGGAAAGGTAAATATTGCCATTGCAGGTAATTTTCCCATCGATGATATAGTCTACAGTGATATCACCGTCCACGTGTAAAATGGCATTTTCAATATAATTGCAGCGCAGATCTTTGCCGACGATAACATTTCCCGTATTACCACCATAAATCCCTTTGGCAATGGCCACATTTCCGACTGCTTCGATTTTGGCATCTTCAACAACGCCTTTGATAATCAGGTTTCCGCCGGCTTTAACGGAAAAGCCGCTGCTGACGTCGCCGTCAATGGTGACATCCCCGGGAAAATTAATATTGCCAGTTGAAAAATCAATATTCTTGCGAACATGCATCATTTCATCAATATTGATGGTGTTGACAAATTTGATAATGCCGTCGCAGTCGGCAATCAGCTTTGACTCATCCTCAGTCAGACTGGTGTTTTTCCCGGCTGGAACCTGGGGTTTCCGGCCTTTGTGGGCGGGAATCACTTGTCCGTAAAGGTCTTTCCCGTCGATTCCCACTGTCTCTTTGGTGATTTCACATAGAACCTGACCTTTTTTTACCATCTGAAAATAATCAAGGTTTTTATAGTCTACCGTCTCATCTTCGCTGTATTCGGGTTTATAGTCGGCATCTTTTTTAACCAGCAGATTAACCACCCCATCCTGGCCGTCGATGGGTTCTATGACTTCGGCTACTTTTATCCGGATATTAAAAATGGGCCGCTGGGCCAGTTTTTCAATGGCACTATCGATGATACCCGATTCGATTTGTTCAGCCTTCAATGCGGCAAGCAGCTCTTCCTTTGTAAAGACAGTGCTGCCTTCTTCCTGTTTCCCCAGTTTAATAAAGCCTTGCTTTTTATCATCGCTGATACTGACTTCAATCAAGGCTAGAGCTTCTGTTTTGGCATTCTCCTCACTCATAATCCATCCCCTTTTCCATAAACATATGCTTAATACAATACTCTAAATGATATCTATCTCAGCTGGTTGACCGTCTTTTCCATTTCATCCGTCGATTGAACAATTCTGGAGTTAAATGAAAAGGCTCGGTTGGCTTCCAGCATTTTTACCATTTCAGTGGCCGAATCGGTGGCTGATGATTCCAGATAACCGGTTCTCAGAATGCTGACATTGTCAGCCACTGGCTGTCCCGATAAATCGGATACGGCGAATTGGTTGCTGCCCAGTAAGGTCAGCCCATAGGGATTAGCAAAAGAAAAAACGCCCAGATTATCGGCATCAAAACCAGCGGTAATATTGAGCGGATTGTTGTCCTGGCCCAACACATAATTACCTCTGGCATCAACCAGGAAATTCTGATTCCCTTCGACGCTGATATGAAACACCCCATCTCTGGTATAGGTGGTGGTATTGGTTTCTTTATTTTGAATGGCAAAGAAGCCAGCTCCTTCAATGGCACAATCCATGGCTCGTCCGGTTGGCTGGAGAAATCCCTGGGTAAAATCGATGCCGATTTTTTGGACCTTGGCACCGTGGCCGGTGCTGATTGCAGTTCCGCCACCGCCGTCAATATTTTCGTATAGCAACGATGAAAAGGCGGTAACCTGGGGTTTGAAACCAATGGTGTTAATATTGGCGACATTGTTGGCAATGGTATTAAGGCTATTTTGTTGTGCGATCATGCCGAGTTTTGAAGCGTAAAATCCTCTTATCATAGTAATGCTCCTCCTGTTATCTCGTTCTCAGGCCGTAAAATGGTGATGGCTTGCCTGAATTATATTTTTTTAACCGACTCGTCCGATGGTGTTCGATGCAATTTCACTGATCTTATCAAAGATTTTCAGCATCTGGGTACATGAGGTAAAATTGTTCTGCCGGGCGATCATGTCGCTCATTTCTTCACCCATATCGACGTTGGATTTCTCAATGGTTTCCTGTAAGACACTAAAAGCACCGGCCTGGGCTGGCTGAAAACCGTTGGCGGCTTGAAAATAGCCTTCTCCGACCTGGGTCAGTTCGGCTCCGTTGGCCACGGTGGAAATATTTAGCCTGGCCACCTCTGCGCCGTTTTGGATGATGGCCCCGCTAGGATTGACGATAAAGTCACTGCCGGCCAGTTGAATCGGTTGTCCGGCACTGCTTAAAACCTGACCAACCCCCGGCAAGGTTAAAAAGCCCTGCTGATCCAGTTCAAATTGACCGTTGCGGGTTAGTACCTGACCAAAATTGGCATTCTGGATCACAAAGAATCCCTGTCCTTGAATGGCCATATCCACGCTGCGGTTGGTCGTTTCAAAAATCCCCTGGGTAAAATCAGTGAATTGTTCATCATTAACCGTTATATACGCTCCCGGACCGATATCAGCCTCGGCGATTCTGGGGTTGGTACTCATTCTTGATGCCATATATTCGGCGAAACTTGACTGCACCGTGGACTGACTCTTGTAGCCTGCGGTGGTGACATTGGCCACATTTTGGGCCAATACATTGATGGCTTTTTGTCCTGACAACATTCCGGCTGCCGCTGCGTAAGATCCTCTGTCCATTGTCGTGCCTCCTCTTTTTTATAATTCTTTAATCAATAATTCTTTAGGCGATTTCTCATTTTTATCATCGCCTGAGAATGAATCTGGGATACTCTTGACTCCGTCACACCCAGAACCTCAGCAATTTCTTTTAGTTTCAGGTTTTCATAATAATACAGAGACACCACCAGCCGCTCTTTTTCTTTTAACTGGTCAATGGCTTCCCCCAGTTTCTCTTTCAATTCGTTAAAAAGCATTCGCGATTCCGGCGAATCGTCAGATTTTTCTTCGGTAATCAACGGTGAGACTTCCATCATTTTTTCATTAATGGCTTCTTCATAGGATAAGACAATGGAGTTATGCCGCTGCTGCAGGATCTTCTGCAGATTTGCCTCAGATATTCCCATTTTTGCGGCGATTTCTGCTTCGGAGGGCTCTCTTTCTAAGGATGCGTATAGTTCGCCGTAGGTTTCTTCCAGAACCTTTGAAAGGCTGCGCTGACTCCGGGGAACCCAATCCTGCTTGCGCATAAAATCGATGACCGCCCCTCTGATTTTCAAGGTGGCAAAGGTTTCAAATTTATTACCCATATCCGGGTTAAATTTCTCCACCGCATCAATCAAAACAATCATCCCCTGGTTGACCATATCGTCCAGTTGTCCAAAATTGTTATAACTGCCCTTGAACCTTAAAACAATTTTCTTAACCAGACCAGTATAATACAGGACAATTTCGTTTCGATTGTCGGTGGTTCGCTGTTCTTTATATAATTGCCAGAGTTCCATGGCCTTCTCATCGACAATCTGTTCGACTATGATTTGTTCCTCTGGGTTTTCTTTCAATTTGATTTCTTCGCTATTTATTTCTGCAACATTCATTCTGACACTCCTTATTCTTTAAAGGATTTGCGTTGATTAATTTTCCAACTTTATCATTCCGATAACTTGAATCTGAATATTTGTATCTATTTCATTAAAGGAAAGGACGGTTAAATCTGCCATAAATTGTTCAATTAATCGCTTAAAATATATACGCACAATTGGGGAGGTGAGAATAATCGAATGATCGATGATTTCTTTCAGCTTTTCGATTTGCTCAGTGACCTTTTCAACAATGGTCTGAACCACCTGGGGATCAATAGCAAGATAGGTGCCATGCTCATTTTTCTTAGCCGAATTGAGGATGATATTCTCAATTTCCTGATCCAGGGCAATGACCTTGATGCTGTTGCCATCGGTGTATTTTCTGGTGATGGTTCGTTTGAGTTTCTGTCTGACGTACTCGGTGAGCATGTCGGTGTCTTTAATGCTGGTGCCATGATCGCCCAGGGTTTCCAGGATACTTTCCAAATCTCGGATGGGAATCCCCTCATTTAAAAGATTTATCAGTATTTTCTGGAAATCAGCAATGGAGATAATATTGGGAATCACATCATCAACAATGGCCGGATTGGATTTTGAGACGTTTTCCAGCAAGGTGTTGATATCCTGCCGGCTTAACAGTTCGTGCATATGCTTTTTAATGACTTCGGACATGTGGGTCACAATGACAGAAAGGGCATCAATAACGGTGTAGCCGTAAACCTCAGCCAGTTCCTTTTCATTTTCGGTAATCCATTTCCCTTTGATCCCATAAGCCGGCTCAATGGTTTCGATACCGTCGATGGGTTCGCTGGTGTTGGATGGATCCAGGGCCAGATAATAGCCCACCAGGACTTCGCCTTTGGCAATTTCTTCGCCTTTAATTTTGATAATATACTGGTTGGGATTGATCAGCCCATTATCTCTTAACCGAACGGTGGGGATCACTACTCCCATATCCATGGCAAATTGTTTTCTGAAAATGACGATGCGATCAATAAAATTACCGGAGCTTCCTTCATCTACCATCGGTAAGAGGGAGTAACCAAATTCCATTTCGATGGGTTCCACCCCGATGATGTTATAAACATTATCAATGTTCCGGTAAAAATCAACCTCACTGCTTTCTTCCTGGATCAGCTGCGTCATCTGCTCGACTTCATCCACTACCACCTTAACATTGGACCGGCGAATGATCAATAAACCAAATCCGCTGAGCATGATCGCCAGGGTTAAGATCTGTAATGCTGGCGCGCCGGGAATAAGAGCCATGGCCGAAATACCAATCCCGGCGATGACCAATACCTGGGGTTGGGACAAGAATTGATTTTTGACATCGACATTCAGGTTGTTTTCTGAGGCCGCCCGGGTCACAATCATGGCGGTTGCCACGGAAATCATCAGCCCTGGCACCTGGCTGACCAGACCATCCCCAACGGTGGCAATGGTATAAACTGAAACCACTTCTTCCAGGGGCATCCCGCCCTGTAACATCCCGATGATCATCCCGCCAACGAGATTGATCACCGCAATGATCATCGATGCCACCGCATCGCCTTTGACCAGCTTGGTGGCTCCATCCATGGAACCGTAGAATTCGGCTTCGGTCTGGATTTTCTGCCGTCTTTCCTTGGCTTCGGTATCGGTGATCGCTCCGGAGCTCAAATCGGCATCAATGGACATCTGCTTTCCAGGCATCGCATCCAGGGTGAATCGGGCTGATACTTCGGAAATTCGCTCAGCACCCTTGGTAATAACAATAAATTGCACAATAACGATGATAATGAATACCACGAACCCGACAATGGCATTACCGCCCAGTACAAAGGAACCAAAGGTCTCAATCACCGCACCGGCTTCCCCGCCGTTTGATAGAATCAGCCGGGTTGAGGAAATATTAAGGGCCAGCCGCAAAAGAGTGGTAATCAAGAGCAACGATGGAAAGATGGAAAAATCCAGGGGCCCTTTGATATACATGGTGGTTAAGAGAATAATCAGTGATATGGCAATGTTTAAAATAAACATAAAATCGAGAATAAATGGCGGTAATGGTATAATAATAAGAGCGATTGTCAGAACTACAAATACAACAACTAAATTCTGAATGATTTTCATTTGACATTTTCCTTCTTCTTAGTACTATAAACCCATGCCATTAATTCTGCCACCGCTTTGTAGAGTTCTGCCGGGATATAATCATTAATCTCGACGGATTCATACAAACCACGGGCCAGAACTTTATTTTCCTTGACGAGAATTTTGTTTTCTTCCCCCACTTTGACGATTCGCAGAGCAATGTGGTCTTTCCCCTTTGCCAATACCAGCGGGGCAACGTCATGATCGGCATCGTATTTTAGCGCCACCGCATAATGGGTCGGGTTTCTGACAATAACATCGGCCTGAGGAACCATCTGCATCATTCGGCTCATACTCATTTCCCGTTGTTTTTGCCGGATCTTCCCTTTGATTTCGGGATTTCCTTCGGTTTGTTTATATTCGTCTTTGACTTCCTGTTTGGTCATTTTTAGTTTTTTTTCATAATCATAGCGTTGATAGGCATAATCCAGAATGGCGACTACCGCAAAAATCATTGCAACGGTTTGGACCATTGACATGGTCTGGTCACTAATAAACATCACATTTTCATCAAGCCTGGTGTTTAACATATCGGGAGTCATGGGAATAATACTCATAATAACGGAATAGATAACCCCGATAATTAATGCCACTTTAGCGATGGATTTAAGCAGTTCAACCAGCGACCGCAATGAAATCATTCTTTTGATCCCGGTAAAAGGGTTAATCCGATTAAACTTAGGTTTTAATGCGTCCCCTGTTACCAAAAATCCCGTCTGCACACCTGACATCACAATGGCTACAATCATTATAACCACCGCCACCGGCAGCACCGAAATAAAAAAAACGATTGCGGCTTCTCTAAAAAGCTGATTGACACTTGAAACGGTGAGGGTATCCAGAGTTACGATTTTTTTCATTTGGGCAATATAAATATTTTTAATCTGCTGATAAATAAAGGGCACCAGCAAGTTTAAAACGAAAAATGCCACAAAGAGAAGAACAACACTGACCACATCTTTGCTTTGAAAGGTGTTACCCTTTTTTCGCTCATCTTTTCTCTTTTTCGGGGTTGCTTTTTCGGTTTTTTCTGATCCTGCCATTCTTTTCTCCGATTATTATCTGTGTTAAATGAAAAATGTCAGCACCTGAGTTATTTTTTCCATCATCAATAAATTCATTTGGGTCATAAAATTAGCCAATGCCGGTATTAGGGTAAAAACAACAATCAAACCAATAATGACTTTAATTTGGATATTGATAACAAAAACATTGATGTTTGGTACCAGCCGCATTAAAATTCCAACGGCAAATTCGGCAATAATCTCGGTGACGATAATGGGGATGGCCAGTTGTACGGCATAAACAAATATATAATACATCAGTTCGATAAAAAATACTCCGACTTGCTCACTGATCTGTCCAATCCCTAATGGAATCACCTGAAATGATTTGATCACCACAGTAAACAAAGCCAGATGCGCATTTGAGATAAAAAAAATCAGAATATACATGGATGTCAGCAGGTTTCCAGTGACCGATATGTTGGCCTTGGTAGCCGGATCATACATCGAAGCCATACTCAAACCCATTTGCATATCGATAAGTTCGCCACCAAGCTGGAATACTGAAAGAAACATCGACATGATGAAGCCAATCACAATCCCGATAATAAATCCCTGGAGCATGGCGCCAATGAATTCGATGGCCGAGTAATTTATAACCTGCGTCGTCCCCAACTGAAAAACGGCAAACAGGGCAATGGCCAGAGACAATCCCACCTTCATAATGTTGGGAACGCCCTTTCTGCCAAAGATCGGATTAAAGAAAATAACACCGGCCGTTCGGCAACTGGCTAAAAGAAAAATTAAATACTGGTTCATGTCAAACGTCACGTTTATCACCCATGTTTATTTCTTTAGATCTTGGTGGCTATTAATTCAAATATCCGAAAGACCAGATCCATCATCTGCTGCAGCATCCATCCGCCGGCGATGATCATCATCAGCGCTGTAATAATGAGTTTTGGCACAAAGGTCATGGTTTGTTCATTAATGGATGTCGCTGCCTGAATGATTGAAATAACCAACCCGACCAACATACTGATTAACAATATGGGACCTGCCACCTTCATCCCGGTAAAAATTGCATCTCTGAAAATTCCGATTAAATCACCTGTACCCATATGCTGCTCCCTTCCTTAATTATAGGTCATAATCAGGGTTTTGACTAATAAACCCCATCCGTCCACCACGACAAATAACATAATCTTAAATGGCAGCGAAATCATAACCGGAGGAAGCATCATCATCCCCATGGACATTAGCACACTTGAAACGATCATATCGATAATCAAAAATGGTATGAACAGCAAAAATCCGATCAGAAAGGCTCTTTTTAATTCACTGATGATAAAAGCAGGGATGACTATGGTCAGGGGTAACTCCTGAGGAACCATATTTTCAATGCCGGTCTGACCGGCCTGAATCGACAGGCTTTTAAACAAATCCACATCGGTGGTAGTGGTTTGCATCAGCATCCATTCTTTGATCGGATCCGCCGCTGAATCTAAAAATTGCTGGGTGTCAATGGCTCCGGCATTATAGGGTTGCAGCGCCACCTCATTGATCTCTGTTAAAACCGGCGACATCACAAAAAATGTGATGGCCAGGGCCAGGCCAACCAGAATCTGGTTGGGTGGCGTTTGCTGTAAGCCCAGGGCACTCCTTAAAAAGGACAGCACAATGATGATTCTGCCAAAACATGTCATCATTAAAAGCAGCGTCGGAACGATGGCAATCAGCGTCATCAAGACGATGATTTTGACGGTGTCGGAACTTTCACCAGCCAGCAGGCCTTCAACAGATAACTCTGCACCATGCGCTTTTACAGCAGTAAGAAAAAACAAAATGGCAAGAATCGGCATGATGACAAGGGCTTTTTTAATAACCACTTTTCTATTATTTAATGTCTTTATTATTTCATTCATTCTGTTTTTCCTTTTGAGAAAATGATTTTACCATACTCAAAAAGCTTTCTTTTGATATTTCCTGCTTTTTTTGAAAGGAAATTGGTTCTTCCAGTTGTGATAAAATTTGGATATTATGCTCAGTTACTCCAACCAGGTATTGAATGCCTTTTATGTCAATGATGATAATTGAACCACTTTTTCCAACAATCAGTCTTTCAACCACCTTCATATGATGCTCACCGGACAGTGTTCCCGGTCTTTTGATAAACCGTTCAACATACCATCTGCTCCCATAATAAGTTAAGACGATAACGCCGACGGTCCCCAATAGTGCTAGAATTATTGAAAATACATCACCAATACCCAATTTGGACCTGCTCTCTGTTACTCGCCCAGAGCGCTTTTAACGGTTTGGATCAGGCGATCTGCTTTAAATGGTTTGACAATAAAATCCAATGCTCCATTTTTAATGGCTTCCACGACCATGCCTTCCTGACCCATGGCCGAACACATAATCACCTTGGATTGCGGCTCGAACCCTTTAATCGCCTGGAGGGCCTGGATGCCATCCATTACTGGCATGGTGATATCAAGAAGGACCAGATCCGGTCGGTTTTCTTTGTATTCCGCCAGGGCAATTTCGCCATTTTCGGCTTCAATAAAATCAGAGAATCCCCCTTTTTTTAAACTATCTTTGATCATCATACGCATAAAGGCCGCATCGTCTACAATTAAAATTTTACTCATTTTTTTCTCCTTTAATCCATTCTTTCAAAATTATTTGTTAATCTATATTAATTTCTGCTATTTTTTTTGTTCAGAATTGTCTCTGACTTTAATAATCTCGGTTATTTTAACACTGTAGTTGTCATCTACAACCACCACGTCGCCCCGGGCGATTAATCGTCCATTGGCAATGACATCGACCTGATCTCCGGCCTGCCGATCCAACTCAACAATGTTTCCCAGAGTCAATTCGGCAATGTCTTTTATTTTTTTTCTGGTTTTACCTAATTCTACCGTAATCTGGATCGGCACTGACATCAGCAGATCGAGATTATCTCCGGGTATATTGATTTTTTGATCTTCCCCCAATTGCCGATATTCATAGGGATTAACCTGTACCGGCTGTTGCGGTTGCGCATAGACTGCTGGCGGCGGGTCATTTCTGACCACCCGGGCGGGTTCCGGTTGAGGTGCCTGGGGTGGCGGCTGATATGCCGTTTCCGGCTGAACCGGTGGCGCTTGCTGAACAGGAGGTGGTGGCGGTGTTACTTCTTCCTCTTCATCACCCATGCCACTTGCTCCCATTGACATCGATACAATTTCCCGGGCCAGGGCTGGTTCCATGGCACTGATAAACTCACTTTCAACCAGGCCTTCGATACTCAGGTTAAATTTGATACTGACCAGATTATCGCCTTTAAGTGAGAATAAATCGCGGATACTTGATTTATTGGTGGTATCCAAAAGAATCGGTGGGGAAATATTGACGACTTTTCCCAAAAACGAAGCCAAAGCGCCTGCTGCTGCTCCCATCATCTGATTCATGATTTCACCGATGGCACTCTTGCTGATTTCGTCAAATTCGATATCATCGCTGGTCTCCATATCGAAGAGCTGCGACAAGATTTTTTTCATATCTGACTCTTGCAGCAGCAGTACATTAGCCCCTTCGATGCCTTCAACGTAATTAATTAAAACCCCAACAACCGGTTCAAGGTAAGAGAACTCAAATTCTTCGACACCAATTGTTTCAATTCTTGGCGTTGTAATGTTTACTTTTGTATTTAAGATCGTGGACATGGCTGTGGCTGCTGTGCCCATACTGATGTTCATGACTTCACCGATGACATCCACTTCCATGCTGGACAGTTTATCTGGATTCTCTGCTACATCTGTCATAAGAATAGTTCACTTCCTCTCTCATTAAGCTCTTTTATTTGAATTGCCCTTTTTTTCTTATAATCGCCCATTTCTCCTCTAAACCAAACCTCGTCATTGACAACAATATCCACCATCGAATTCACCGGTTTATTAAGCTTGATGATATCGCCTACTTCCAGTTCGTAAATGTCCTGGGAAAGTACTTCAGTCTCACCTAACACGCCTTTGATTTCTAGTTCTGTTTTTCTAATCTCATTGATAATATTGAGCCGTCTTTGTTCCTCTGCCTGATGGTCTCCTCTTTTTATATTTTTCTTGGTCTGAGACATCTTCTTTTGAAAGAGCATATCCAGGGTCGTTGCCGGGATACAGATATTAATCTTCCCCTGGGTTTCATTTACTTTGATACTCATAACAATGATGACGACATTTTCATCCGCCCCGACCCCTTGAAGTATTCGCGAATTGGTTTCTATTTTCATTAATCGTGGGGCGATTTCCAAGTAATCGAACCACACATTTTTCATCAGGTTGATCATCCCTTTGAAAAAATATTCCATGACGCCAATTTCTATTTCTGTAAATTCACGATCTTCTTTAAGCGGTTTTCCAGAACCGCCCAGAAGTCTGTCAAAACTGCAAAAACCGACCTCCTTGGAAATATCCATGATCACCAGATCTTCTTCATCCTCACTGTCTTTGATATCAAAATCGATGAGACCCATCAGTACTGAATCAGGAAGGGCATTATTGAATTCATAATATTGCTGTTCTTCCACCTCAATAATTTCTACCAAACTATAAGTCTGCAGAATTCCGGTTATATGAGAAGACACCAGCCTGGCATAATTTTCGTAGATGCTGAATAGATGCTTAAGCTGTTCTCTGGTAAAAAGCTTTGGTCTTCTAAAATCGTAATCTTTAACCTTTTTGCCCGAACTGGTGCTTGGCGCTTCCGGCTCGTCTTTTCCACTTATTAAGCTGCTTAAAAGACTATCAATTTGACTTTGCGAAAGAATTTCTGCCATGTTCGTTTCTCCTAGCTATTGTCTTTTGTTCTACTGTGCAACCATTTCAGTTTCTGTATCTGTCGCAATGTCACTGAAGAAATCTTCAGTTTCAGAAATAATGATTTCAACCCGGCGATTTTTGGCTCTATTTTCTTCCGTGTCATTCGGTGCAATCGGTCGATATTGTCCAAATCCGACTGACAATAATTTTGAAGGATCCGCAATATAACGACCCTGCAGGAATCTTAAAACCTCATTGGCCCGACTGCTGGATAAGTCCCGATCATCCACCGGCGAATCTGCCATGGCCGTATGACCATCGATCCGAATCGACTTGATGGTCGGTTCCACCGCCTTAAACGCCAGACCGATATCCGCTAAAATCTGCTGGCCACCCGCTTTAATCCGGGAACTATCCGGCTCAAAAAAGATCGACGACATAAATTTGATCGAAACAGCACTTTCGTTTTTTTCTATACTCACTGCTTCGTCTAATCCATTTTCCTTGGTATATTGACTTAAATATTGGTACAAGTCTTCCAGATCAACAATTTCCTCCACCGAGATGTCCTCGTTTGGCGATGTCGATCCGTCTGACTCCGTTGCTGTTCCCGTTGTTTCATACACTGCCGCTGGATTAAATATTTCAACCAGCTGTTTATATTTTGCGGCGTCAATGGTTGACATGGAAAAAAGCAGAATGAAAAAAACTAAAATCAGAGTGATCATATCTGCATAGGTATTCAGCCAGGCGTCTTTATTGACGGCTTTTTTATTTTTACTGCGCTTTCCCATATTATATACCCCTATTTTTAGTTTTCAACAGCTTTTCCTTTTTTACCTTTAGACTTTCCTCCGCCTTTTGAAGGCGCCTCACCATTTGCTTTTCTAAGCTCATCTTCCGTTAAAAAGTTCATCAGTTTATCGCGGATATATTTGGGATTCTCCCCTTCTTTAATAGCGACAACGCCCTCAATGATCAACTCTTTTATCAGCAGATCTCTTTCCTGAGCGATTTCAAGCTTATTGGAAATCGGCATAAATAGTGTGTTAGCCAGCATCGAACCGTAGAGTGTCGTAATCAGCGCGACCGACATATCCGAACCTAAGGTACTGGCGCCGCCTTCAAAACTCATGTTTTTTAGCATATTGATTAAGCCGATCAGGGTTCCAATCATCCCAAAGGCCGGTCCCAGCGCTGCTCCCATGTCATAAAGTTTACGCTCTTCATCATTTCTAGCCGATATATAATCAATTTTCTGGTCAAACCAGGACCTGAGTTTGTCCGGTTCGATGGCATCGACGATTCGCAGGACACTTTCTTTTAAAAACTCATCCTGGATATCTGCGGCTTTGGCTTCTAACGCTAACAATCCCTTACGTCTGGCTTCTTTGGAAAGCTCGGTCAAAATTTCAACATATTCCAGCGGATCTTTTTTGTTCTTAAAAAAAATCATCTTAAGATGTTTGGGAATATGCAAAAAAGATTTAATGGGAAAAGACGCCAGCAAAACAAATAATGTTCCGCCAATCGTAATAAAGATACTCTGAACATTGATAAAGTTCGCTAATGCAGCAAAATTAAATCCGGTTGCTCCAAACGTCATCCCAAAAAGCATGGTAAAAATGACCAGGACATAAGCAATGATTGTTGTAATTTCCATAAATATATACTTCCTGTCAGAATTTAGTTTTAACGACTAAAAATATTTCGTTTGTATGCGATAATCTTTGAAAGTACCTGAGCCGAACTCTCGGTCACCACATAGTGCTTGCCGTTTGTCAGCCGGATCGTAGTATCTGGTTTTTCTTCAATGATTTCAATGATCTCACAATTGAGTAGAAATTTCTCATTCTTTTGTTTATTCAATCTTGTTAATTCTATCATATTTCCACCTCAAAATGTAGTTTTTATTATTCGACTAGCCTAAGCAGAATTAGTTTTCAACTTCCCAGTCAGATAATAGCCAGTCACCAAATGAGTGCACCACCCATTTGGTGACTGGCCAGGATAAAAAGTTCTACCCGAAGGAGTTTTCTCCTTCGGGTGAACTGTTTCAGTTTATTATAAACTATCGTTTTAAATTAATCAATTCTTCCAAAATGGAATCAGAAACGGTGATAATTCGGGAATTTGCCTGAAAACCACGTTGGGCGATAATCATATCGGTAAATTCCTGGGAAAGATCGACATTTGACATTTCCAGATTGGCTGATTCGGTACCGCCGGTTCCATTTGTTCCGGCCTTGGAGGCAATGGCTTCGCCGGAGTTGGCAGATTCCATAAAGTAGCCATTTCCGTCCTGGAGCAATCCGTCGACGTTGGCAAATTTTGTCAGGGCCAGATAGCCTAAGGTAACCGGTTTGTCACTACCGGTTTCAACTTTACCGATAGTTGTGTTGGGTAAGCCGCCATCATAAACAGTTTGGAACGCCGTTGCCCCAACTTCTAAAGTAACTGTATCTCCTGTTAATGAACTGGTCAAAACAACATTTGTTTCCGACCCGTCAAAACTCCAGTCTTCAGCCGTTTTAAGATACTCAGTTACACCGCCCTGATTCTTAACTGTTGCCACTACTGAGACATATCCATCTTGTGAGAAATCACCAAATTCGAGCGCAACCCCTTCTTCAAAAGTAACCTTTGTTGTATCAATCTTCAAACCAGGTAGTTTTGAAAAAGTTAAAATGCCCGCTGCGGAAAGAGTCGGTGTGCCATAGTCTGTAATTTCCGTACCCGCTATGTCGGTAAGTCCATCTGCCAATGTATAGACATCGCCAGTTTTTGTCAAAGACAATGTACCAAGAATATCAGCGGTCGGTTCTATCGTTACTGCCGCTACTGCGTCCTCATTATCTACATCGATATGAACCATATCTCCAACGGCCATTTGAACACTGCCGGTATAATTTGAGGTTGTTGGTACTGTTAATGAATTTAACCAGCTGATTCCTGTTGCTTGGGTAAACTCTGGATCTCCTGCTCTGATCCCGGTAATCTCGCCAGATTTACCAATGGTAATACCGGTGTATTTTTCCAGTTCCGCTGGCGGCACATTGATCGCCTGCAAGTCTGCAATCGCCAATGTCCCATTGGCATCTAAAACGGGATTCCCATCGGCATCCAGTGGTATCCCCATTACTTTGCTGCCGCCGCCATCGGTGAGATTTCCTTCGGCGTCAAATTTTAAATTACCAACCCGGGTATAGCGATTGCTGCCAGCTTCTGGTTGGACGGTTAAGTAACCTTCTCCTGCAATGTAAACATCCAATGCTCTGCCGGTCGTAGCTCCAGATGAGATGGTGTTGAGCATATCAATGCTGCCAACTTTAGCTCCGTAACCCAGCTGACTGGCATTGATCCCACCGGTGGTAGCTGTTGCTCCAGTGGCGGTTGATAAATTCTGATATAAAACATCGCTGAAGACAACTCGGCTGGCTTTAAAGCCATAGGTATTAACATTGGAAATATTATTCCCAATTACGTTTAATTTAGTTTGATGGGCTGCCATCCCGGAAATTCCTGAATATAAAGATCTGATCATTTTAAATCCTTTCTGTGCCGTTTGAAGCTTATCGGTCGGTCAAAGCTTCATAGTTTCCTCACAGAGGTCCAACTATATAAATACGGCACCATCAATATCATTGAATAGTTTATTTTTCATTTCGTTTTTGTCCATCACGGTGATAACCCGTTTATCTGCTGCATTCACAATAAATGCGGAATTATCCATCATGATCAATGCATTGCCGATCCCTTTTTCCTGGGCTTTGTCACATGCATCTCCCAATTTTTCCAAATCACTGTCAGACACTTCGATATTTCGCTGTTCTTTTCTGATGCTGGCGTGTTTTGTAAATGTAACGGTATTCTTTATTTGTTGATTGAGCAGATCCTTGAAACTAACATCGGTTTTTTGCGTATCATTAACGGTTTGGTTCTGATTTGTGTTATTGAGTCTTTCGGTTTGCCGTATGATCGCATCATTTAGCCGATAATAATTACCATTGATCGTGTCAGCCATTTTTCCACCTCAGCTTTCAAAGTCGGTTAATTATTTAGCCTGCGCTACTTCCATCACACTGCTCATGGGGTAGTTCACGCCATTGACGATAATTTGCGCATCACCATTATAAAGATTAACGCCTTCCACGGTTCCGGTGATAACATTTAGTGTCCCGTCCGACTTGGTTTCCGCAAGGGTGACTTCTTTGCCAATCATACTAAGACTATAAGTCGTTTTTGAAAGCTCCGTCAAATCTGTTAATGCCTGTACCATCGAAAATTGAGCCATTTGAGATGTATACTCTGATGTATCGGCGGTATTGTTCATATCCTGATTTTGCAGCTGGGCGACCATCAGTTTTAAAAAGTCATCCATATTCAGGGACGTTTTAGCTGCTGCATTGGTTGTCTGCGTTGTTGCCGCTGCTGTAGTGGCTAAGGTGTTAATTCCATCAATTGCCATCATTTATTCCTCCTTAGATCAAATAATTTACTTTATAGTTCGTATAATTTTGCAGATTCTGGGGAATCAGTACTGATTCATCTTCATCACTGCTTGTTAAAATACTGTTTAGTACTCCACTGTTTTTGATAAACCGTTCTCTTAAGAGGGTCTGATTTTGATTCTCATTGGGATCGGAACCGCCATTCATCATAAATGCAGCATCCTGACTGTCGCTGCTCTGCTCTACTGGGGTATTCACATGCACTGTTTCCACTTGAACATTTTGAAGCGCTAAGCCCCTTACCAATAGATTGATTTGTTTTCCCAATAAATTTTGGGTTTCCTGACTGATCGCGGTAATATCAATGATCAATTTTCCCTGATCATAGCTGAGCTTGATATCAATATCGCCTAAATTATCTGGCGATAGTGTCATCTGCAACACCATTGGCTTGTTGGGTACAAAATTCTGAAGAATTTTCTGCTCCACCTGCTGGGCTACCGCTACCTTGGCGTCGGGTTGTACTTCTGACCCGTTATTGGCGCTGATGCCCATCACATTGATCTCCTGTACACCTCTTTCACCAGGATTCTGGTTTTCGGTTTGGTTTAAGGTGTTCAGTTGACCATCAAAAGCCTTTGGTTGTTCGGAACTTTGTGCTTCGGTCGAATCAGTACCGCCTGTCACATTATTAAGCGTTTCAGATTTACCCTCTTTGGTTTGATCACCTTTTACCTGTCTGATACCACCAAACATTTGGGATTCTGGATCATCATCTGGACCAGTCTGGTTCACCAGCTGCTCTGTAAGATTAACTGTTTTGTTTGTTGCTTCAGTCGCTGCCAACTCGGATCCGGAATTTTTTAATAGTCCTTCCATGCCTTTAACTTCTTCATCTTCGACAATGCCGATATTTGGCTGTAAAACTTGAAACTCGTCTTGACCCATTTCAGCTAACTGTGAAATGTTTTCAGAAACAGTCATACTTTGTAATTGGTCATCCATATCAGTCACGGTAATAACTTGCCCCTGATCATTGAGACCCTCCGTCTTGTTTTCTTCAAGACCCAATTTCAGGTTAAGCCGTGTCAACGTTTCAATACCTCCCTGAAAATTCTGTGCGCCCATTAATTGAGCTGTTTCAAGGGTTGTTAAAGAACTGTTTTCCTGTTTTTCATCACTCTTCAGCTGCTCCGTCACCGGTTCTTCAACTTGACCGTTATCTGCTTTGACTTCGATGTCTTGTGATGATCTCTGGGTCGCTTCCCGCCGATTGCTTTCTGCAATTGCCTGGGACTCCCGTCGATTTTCCCTTACCTTCTCCAATTGATGATCTGCCTGTTTAATATCCTGTTTTGACTGATCGAGCAGATTTTTAAATTGGGCACTTCTTTCATGTCCTTTTGACTGATTGGCTGCAGAAGTCTCTGCTTTTGCGTTAATCCCTCGCAACCCGTTCATTGTCGGCTTTCCAGCCGATTGAAACTCTAAATTCATTGCCTACCTCCCTTCAAATTTTGATTATTTACGCCACCATAATTGTGTCGGAAATAACCAGAACAATTTATATTGTCCTATTTATATAACAGTCTCATGGACTGATATAATCATTATATTATAGTATATTAGCGAAAAAAATCTTTATAAACATCATGGTTATAAATTAAATTGATTTTAAGAAAACTCTTGTGTATACACTAATTGTTTCACTAAAAAGAATCTTTCTTAAAAAAGACAAAGGTGCAATTATTATATATTAAAGCTTAAATACTATGCAACTCATTTAAGGACTTTTTATTTCTGTTATTTTATCAATTTTACTTGATCCTGTTAAGTCATATTAAAACAAAAAAATGCAGCGACAATGCCGCTGCTTATTATGGTAATAACCTTAAAATTGCAACTGGCTGTCATGTACTTCTGTATTTAGACCCTGTAGTTTTGCGCCCTTACTTTTCAATAAGTATGCTTATATTACGTTGTTATAATATTACTTTATTTCACATCAACTGTCAATGGAATTATTCCATTCCTTAAGAGAAAGCCTTGTAAATACAACGGTTTAGCAGTATTGACAGGTTTCAGGAAAGCTTCGGTTTCAGCTCAATTTTATGCCTCTTCATCCTTTATTTCATTATCAAATTCACTCTGGGTAATGAGCCCCTGATGAAGTTTCAGTCCCAGAATCCCCTGGGCAATGTTTGAAGCGTGGTCACCGACCCGTTCAATATTGGTTAATAAATCCAGAAAGATGACTCCGGCATAAGGATTGCAGACCCCTTCGTTGAGACGGCGAATATGATCATCTTTTAATTTTTCAGTCATTTCGTCAATTTCTTCTTCTTCATCCAAAATCTTATAACACAAAACGGTGTCTTCATTTTGCATTAATTCTACCATATCCCTGAGTGTATTGGTAGTTAAACTGATCAAATTTAACACTTCCTGATTGGCAATATCACTGAAGACTATTTTATTGGAAGCCCGCATTTCTGCCAGTTCTCCAATATTCATGGCGTGATCGCCAATTCGTTCCAGATCATGGCTTCCTTTTAAAACAAAGGCCAGTCGGTCATTCTCTTCTTCTGACATGTTTTCATTGGACAATTTAACCGAATATTCGACAATTCCCTGTTGGAATTCATCAATTCGCTCTTCCCGCTTGACGATTTCTTCGACCAGCTTTTCGTTGCCATCCATTATCGATTCACAGGCTATTCTGAAATTTTTGATACTCATTTCACCCAGTCTGATATTTTCTCTGACCACCTGTCCCAAAGCAATGGACGGATTGTTGAGGAACCGGTCATCCAGTTGCAGTCCCCGTTCTTCCTCTTTTTCTGGATAAACCCGATCCAGAAAAGAGACAAAGTAACCAATCAACGGAAACAATACAATGGTGTTGGCCACATTAAAGATGGTATGTGCCATCGCGATCTGTCTTGCCACATTGGGAACCACTTCACCGCTGCTGCTGATAAATACACCAGAAATGCTCACAATAAATTCATAAATGGGATTAACCACCATCGCGCTGTCCATCCCAACCAATAATAACATTACCCAAATAGCCCCAAATACATTAACAAAAAGATGAATAAACGCCGCTTTTTTTGCCGTAGTCGAGGTTCCGATGCAGGAAATAAGCGCTGTCACACAGGTCCCAATATTTGTCCCAATTAAAATGGGAATACAAATTTGAATCGCTCCAGTGCCACCGATGCTGGCAAAAACACCAGAAAGAGCCAGCGCCTGCAGCAGACCGATGGATGCACTACTGCTTTGAATGATACCGGTGATCAGTGTCCCGATCAGAACCCCTAATAGCGGATTTGTACCGTAAGTTGATAGCAGATAGATAAAATCTTCACTTTCCCGTAAGGGCTCCATTGCCGTCGACATAGCTGCAATCCCAAAAAATAAAATCCCAAAGCCAAGGACAATACTGCCTAAATCCCGATTTCTTTTCTTCGCGCTAAAGAGCGTAATCAGTGCTCCAAAACCAATGAAAACTGGGGCCAATTCCGTTACATTAAAAGCGATCAGCTGGGCCGTCACGGTGGTTCCAATATTAGCCCCTAAAATAACACCCGCCGCCTGGGTTAATGTCATCAGAGCCGCATTGACGAAGCCCACAACCATTACGGTTGTGGTACTGGAACTCTGAACAATCATGGTTACCACCGTCCCCACCAGAATCGCTTTGACCTTGTTGTTAGTTAAAACTTCTAATAGTTTTTTCATTTTTGTTCCGGCAACTGTTTTTAAGCCTTCGCTCATCATATGCATTCCAAAAATGAATAACCCCAAGCCTCCAAAAAGGCCAATCAGCATCTCTAACGTCATTTTTTCCTCCAAAAATATCAAAAATTGAGATCACATCCCGGGTATTCAAAGCATTCCGACGAGCTTCAAACAATTCGGATGAATCCAAATTTTCGCCCTTCATAATGAAAGATTAGACCACATCGTGCCTAATCTTTAAATCCTTAATTCACCAGGATAACTATCTTTTTTTTGTTTTTTTCTCTCTTAATCTATAATTAACAATATTTTAACACTAAGTTTACATAATGAGAATCTTTTTTTTATTTTTTTTATGATTAGTTTGCCTATTTTTATGCAACTTGAACTTTTGTGTTATCCTGGTTTACCATTGTAACGCATTTCAATCTATTCATTTAATAAATTAAAACTTGACAGACCGATCGCTTTTTGATATTCTTCATTTTAGTTTACAAATTAATATTAAAAGCGTTGATAAAAGAATACTTCAGTGAGCCAATGGTTTAAAGCGAACAGATGATGGTGAAAGATCTGTAATCAAACTCTATGAATGGCACTTTTTAAGCTGCAGCCACTATAAATTCTTCGAGTGGCTGACGTGAAATTCGTTAAATAAGTAAGGTGGTTTGCCGTTGATGGCAGACAACTTGGGTGGAACCGCGGTTATACCGTCCCTTGTATTGTTACAAGGGGCGGTTTTTTTATTTAACTTACAAGTAAAAATACATTTATCAGGAGGAAAAAAATGTCAGAATTTACAATGGCTGAAATTGTCAGTCTTGCCAAAATGAGGGGAATTATCTTTCCCGGTTCCGAAATATACGATGGTCTTGCCAACAGTTGGGATTACGGCCCATTAGGGGTTGAAATGAAAAACAATGTTAAAAAAGCCTGGTGGAAAAAATTCGTCCAGGAATCGCCCTATAATGTGGGACTGGATGCCGCCATTCTGATGAACCCTAAAACCTGGGTTGCATCCGGACATGTCGGCGGCTTCAATGATCCGCTAATGGATTGTAAAGCCTGTCAGTCCCGTTTTCGGGCTGATAAACTGATTGCCGACTACTATTTTGAAAAAGGCGAAGATGTGATTGTTGATGCCTGGTCCAATGAAGAAATGAAAACTTTTATCGAAGAACATCAGATTGTTTGTCCCGAATGCGGTAAAATGGATTACACCGACATCCGCCAGTTTAATCTGATGTTTAAAACCTTTCAGGGGGTTAATGAAGATACCGCCAGTGAAATTTTCCTGAGACCGGAAACTGCTCAGGGTATTTTTGTCAATTTCAAAAATGTTCAGCGAACCACCCGTAAAAAAGTACCTTTTGGGATTGCTCAGGTTGGTAAATCCTTCCGGAATGAGATTACGCCTGGTAACTTTATCTTCCGAACCCGGGAATTTGAACAAATGGAGCTGGAATTCTTCTGCGCCCCAGGCACTGATCTGGAATGGTTTGATTACTGGAAGGCGTTCTGTAAGAAATGGCTGTTTGATCTGGGGATGAAGGATGATAACATCCGCTTCCGCGATCATGAAAAGGAAGAACTTTCCCACTACAGCAACGCCACCACTGATGTGGAATTCCGCTTCCCGTTTGGCTGGGGTGAACTTTGGGGCATCGCCGACCGTACCGATTTCGACTTAACCCAGCACCAGAATCACTCTGGAAAAGACATGAAATACACCGACCCAGTCACCAACGAAAAATACATTCCTTACTGCATCGAACCCTCTTTGGGTGCCGACCGGGTTTTCCTGGCCTTCTTATGCAACGCCATGGAAAAAGAAACGATAACCAGCGGCGACAAAACCGAAGAACGCAACGTTATGCGGATCCATCCCTTCCTTTCGGCTTACAAAGCGGCTGTTTTACCGCTTTCTAAAAAACTAAGTGATAAGGCCATGGAAATTTCCACCCTGCTGTCAAAACACTTTATGATTGAATATGATGAAGCTGGCAGCATCGGCAAGCGTTACCGCCGCCAGGACGAAATTGGCACCCCATTCTGCGTCACTGTGGATTTTGACACCCTGGACGACGAATGCGTCACCCTGAGAGACCGTGATACCATGGATCAGGTCCGTGTTCCCATTGCAGAAGTTGTTGATTATATTTCCCAACGGATTGATTTCTAATTCCACAACCTCTTATACAAAAAAACGTCCCCTGTTCGAAAACCAGTTCCAACAGGGGACGTTTTTAAGTGACAAATTTTTAGTTATCCGATTATGGTACAGCTTATTAGGATTCTTTAATCGCTAATACATTTTGAGGACAGGCATCGACGCAGATTCCACATGAAATACACTTTGAAGGGACATCACGATCTTCTGATTTAACCAGGACACCAAATGGACATGCTTCGACACATTTGCCACAGTTTACACATAGTTTTTTACTGATCATGTAAACACCTTTGGCGTTTTGAGTGATTGCACCGACTTCGCATGCCTTTGCACATTTACCGCATTGTACACATACCAAAGTTTTGAGACTACCATCTTCTTTTTCGGTAATTTTAATACATGACAATGCTGAAGCGGGTTCCTTGTAGAATGCGGTTGAACATGCTAATTCACATGTCAAACAATTAACACATGCTGCCTGATCGGCTACGATTACTTTTTTCATTGTTACTCCTCCTTAAGGACAACTTGATCTAAAGATCAAATTTATGTTTTAATTTTTTCAACTGGTTTTCATTCTACTTTTAAAGCTAAAACTTGTCAACCTAATACGGAATTTTTATAGCTATTTCTTGCGCTTGACTGGTTACAAGCTTCCTACTGGTAAAATATTACAGTACTAAACCCATCCGCTTTCTATATAAGGTTAAATTTTTATCAATTAATTCTCTGTACTTAAAAAAAGCTCTCCTTAAGTTAGGAAAGCTTTTTGTGACTTACGAATGCTGTTTCAGTTTTTCGGCCTGATCGCTGGTAATCAGAGCATTGATCATTTCATCGATATCGCCGTCCAGGAAGGCTTCCAGTTGATAGACGGTCATATTGATACGGTGATCGGAAATGCGGCCCTGGGGAAAATTGTAGGTCCGAATCCGCTCGCTGCGATCTCCGGTGCCAACCTGACTTTTTCGGTTTTCAGCGATTTCACTTTGCTGTTTTTGCTGTTCTATTTCATAAAGTCTGGCTTTTAGAATTTTCAAAGCCTTGTCCTTGTTTTTCAGTTGGGACTTTTCATCCTGACAGGTTACTACCATGCCGGTGGGGATATGGGTAATTCGAACTGCGGAGTCGGTGGTGTTAACACTTTGTCCGCCGTTGCCGGATGATCGGTAAACATCGACGCGCAGGTCATTGGCACCAATTTCAATTTCGACATCCTCGGCTTCTGGCAGAACCGCTACTGTGGCAGTTGAGGTATGAATCCGGCCGCCAGATTCGGTACTGGGGATCCGCTGGACCCGATGGACGCCGCTTTCGTATTTCAGACGGCTATAAACCCCGTTGCCTTCAATGGCAAAAATGATTTCCTTAATTCCCCCGATATCAGGAATACTGGAACTCATGATTTCGCTTTTCCAACCTTGCCGTTCGGCGTAACGGGTAAGCATTCTGAATAGCTCCCCGGCAAACAAGGCCGCCTCACTGCCGCCGGCACCGGCTCGAATTTCGACAATAACGTTTTTATCATCATTGACATCCTTGGGAAGGAGCAGAACTCTTAATTCTTCTTCTTGTTCGACCCTCTTTTTTGATAATTCATCCAGCTCAGTTTCGGCCATTTCTTTAAAATCTTTTTCAAGTTGCTTATCTTCCAGCATCTCTTTGGTGTCATCAATCGCTGACAAGGTCTCGGAAAACTCATTGTACTTTTGAATAATCGGTTCGATGTGGGAATGTTCTTTCATCAGCTTTCGCCACTGATTCTGATCGCCGATGATCTCGGGATCACTGATCTTTTCATTTAATTCAGCATACTTTTCTGCTAAAAAATCTAACTTATCTAACATAGTGCTCCTTATTTTTTATTGAATCAATATTTGTAATATATAAATCTCAATGGATTTAATCTAATGTCCATTTTGCGCTATTCAAACTGAAAGGCTTCTTTCCATTCATCGAAGAAAAAGACAGCCAGGGTTCCGGGGCCGGAATGGGTTAAAACCGTTGAGCCCAGAGGGACAATTTTAAAGCGGTCGGTATTAAATCGCTTCCCTGCCATTTTTACAAACAGTTCCACCAGTTCCGGGTTATCAGCATGACTGATGCCGATGCTTTGCTGATTCAACTGGTCCCCGTTCGCTTCCAGATAATCGACCATTTTTTTGATCAGCTTTTTCTCGCCTCTGACCTTGTCAATCTGTTGCAGTTCGCCAGATTTATTGACTTCAAGCAATGGATTAATGTTTAGCATATTACCGATAATGGCTGTCCCCTTGTTCAGTCGACCACCCCGATACAGATATTGAAGATCAGTGACCGTAAAAACATGTTTGACATGATCAATATAATAATTGATCCGCTTAAGTAGCTCATCGATGTCGCAGCCATCATTAGCGGCTTGAGCCGCTCCATAAACGATGTGCCCCAGACCATAGCACACGGCCTTGGTATCAACAACTTTAAAGATTGCTTCGGGATATTTTTCTCTTAAATCCCGTTCCGCCAATGCCGCTGCCTGAAAGGTACCGGACAATCCGCTGGAAAAAGCCAGATAAATAAACGGCTGATTTTCGGAGATCAGTTCTTCAAAGCGTTTGTAAAAATCGCCATAGGGAATCTGCGATGTTTTATAGCGCACACCTTTTCTCATATTGTCACAAACTACTTCGGATGATATATCAATTCCATCGCGATAGTTAGTTTTATCTTCAACCACGTAAACCGGCATGATCTCAATATCAAATTTTTGTTGATCGTCTTTTAGGATATCGCAGGCAGAATCGGTTAAGATTTTTATCCTCATACTTAATGTCCTTTCCCATTTGATCTTAGGCATTTATTTTGAAGTATTTATTTTAAGAATTTATTTGAATATACATTTTATCACAGTTTACTCGTTTTTCAAAAACAATTCTTGAGCATATTCCCGGGGATCAGCAAACAGCACCCGGCCTTTACTTTCCAGGTAATCAATCAGCCGGTTGGTATCCAGGTTGACAATCAGTTCATCGGGAAAGTCAATCGCATCCAAAACCTTGTCGACGTAAGGAAAATCACCGATGTCTGTGGCAAAATGAGTATCACTGCCAATAATAATCGGAATCTCCAGTTCTTTACAGCGGTTGGCGATCCATTCGCAGTTGGGTTTGGATCCTTTGCGGATAAAAAAGGAGCCGTTGTTGATTTCAATCAGGGTATTGTGTTTTTTGGCATCCTGAAGAATCGCCTCATAATCGAGTTCATAAATAGGATTGCCCAGATGGCAGATAAAATCGATATGGGGATTGGCAATGGCCCCCAAGACGGCGCTGGTATTGATGGTTTTTGTCTGCGGTTTAAAGGTCGGGGTGTGGAGGGATGCGGATATAATTTCCAGCGACTTGATAAAATCCATCGGAATATCGGTATTCCCTTCGGCATCCATAATATTACTCTCAATCCCTTTGAGAACTTTGACATTGTTAATTTTTCCGGGAATCACCTTATAATTGGCAAAAAATAAGGCGGTCGGTGCTCCCGGCAAGGCCGGTCCATGTTCGGTGATACAGATCAGCTCCAGATTTTTTTTGGCCGCGGCATCAACTAATTCCAGGATGGTGTTGTAGGCATGCCCGCAGGCCAGGGTATGGGTATGGGCATCTAAAACGTAATTTCTCATTTCTTAATCTCTTTTCTCATTCTATATTGACTGGCATTTGATAAATAACTGTCCGGTATTTATCAAATGCCAATTTACTTCAGTTCTTCCAGTTTTTTCTTCGCTTCCCGCTTCTCCACTTCAAGATCATTTTGATGAGCAACCCGATCGCAAAAAACCTGGGCTGAATGATAACCATATTGCTTGGTACGGTTATTGATCGCGGCAGTTTCAATGATGCAAGCCAGGTTTCGTCCGCCGGAAACGGGAATCATTACTTCCGGAACTTCAATTCCCAATATATCCAGGGTTTGTTCATCCAGACCCAGCCGATCATAGGGGGACCGTTCATCCCAATTTTCCAGTCGGATCACCATATCTATTTCCACATCTTTTTTGACAGCTCTGGCGCCATAAAGGGTTTTTACATCAATGATGCCGATACCCCGGATTTCCATAAAATGCTGCAGCAGCTCCGGAGCGGTGCCCATCAGGTGCCCATCGCGAATCCGTTTGACCTCAACCACATCATCGGCAATCAGACAATTGCCACGTTTGACAATTTCCAGGGCGGTCTCGCTTTTGCCAATACCGCTGGGGCCGGTAATCAGAACCCCAACCCCAAAAACCTCTACCAGTACCCCGTGCAAACTGATTCGGGGGGCTGACAGCTGATCGATATAGTTAACCAGATCATAAAATAGTGTCGTGGTATGTTCCTTGCTTTTTAACAGGGTTCGTCCATATTTTTGGGCCGCTTCTTCAAACAGATGGGTCTCATCGAGATCCCAACAAACAATAAAACAGGGAAATTCATAGGAAAAAAAGTCGTCAATTTTCTGTTTTCGGACTTCCGGATCCAGGTCCAGCAAATAAGCGACTTCCACCTTGCCAATTACCTGGACCCGGTTGGAATCAAAATGCTGATAATAACCATGGAGTTGCAGCCCCGGTCGATTGATCCCGCTGTTGACCAGGTTCAGTTCCGTTGACTTATAATAAATTTTCTCAAGTTTGATTTCTTTACAGAAATCGTCTAAATTTACTTTACCATTCATACTTCTTTTATCTCTTTTCATTGATTTACTGCTGATTAATTTACTCAAGTTATTCTACCTCAAAGTTTCTATTGATAAAAGTCTTTTCACCTCTCGTTATGAAAAAATTCAAAGACCGCCTGGGCTGTTTTTACCTGCATCCCCGGGACTGCCAGTAGTTCTGCTAATGTGGCTTTTTTGATTTTATCCACCTGGCCAAAATGGACCATCAGGGCTTCCCGCCGTTTTTTGCCGACGCCGGGAATTTCCTCCAGCTGAGAGGCCAGCATTTCTTTTTTTCTTAAAATCTGGTGGTATCCCAGGGTATAACGGTGAACCTCTTCGGAAATCTCGAACAAGAAGACACCGAGTGGGGTTGCTTTTTTGATCGGGTATTCGGTGCCGTTGTAGAAAATTCCCCGCAAGCGGTGACGGTCATCTTTTACCAGTCCGCACACCGCGATGTCAACCGGGTATAGGGAAACAATGCTCTCAGCGGCATTGACGTGACCAAGCCCACCATCGATCATCATAATTTCCGGCAATGGCAGAAAATTATTGCCTTCCTGGTTTTTCATGGCCCGTTCCATCCGTCTGAAGATCATTTCCTGCATGCTGGCATAATCATTCTGACCTTCCACTGACTTGATTTTAAAGCGGCGGCAGGCTTTACGGTTCAGCTTGCCACCGTCGAAAACTACCATTCCACCGACGTTATTGGTGCCGCTGATATTGGAAATGTCATAGGCTTCAATGCGACTCGGTCGTTGGGCCATACCCAACAGTTCCTGCAGTCCGTCCAAGCGGCTTTTGGAACGGATTTCTTTTTCCCGTTTTTCCAGCAATTGTTGTTTCAGGGCCAGATCGGCATTATCCGCCACCATTTCCAGCATTTTTATTTTCTGCCCCCGTTGGGGTGAGAGAACTTCGATTTTTTTACCGGCCAGATCGCCCAGCCATTCTTCAATGACTTGTCGATCTTCCAGGGTTTCCTTTAAGATGATTTCCCGGGGGATAAATCCGCAACTGGCATAATACTGCTTAACAAAACTTTCCAGCACTTCACGGGGACTCACATCCCCAAGCTCTTCGAGAAAGAAATGATCCCGTCCCATCAGCTTGCCTTCCCTGACGTGAAAAACCTGGACGCATCCGAGATCATCACTTTGCGCTAAACCAATAAAGTCCTGGTCCTGTTTGGTGCTGGAGCTGATTTTCTGTTTTTCGATGATATGCTGGATTCCGGAAATCTGATCCCGGTATTTTGCCGCCTCTTCATAATTCTGGTTTAATGCAGCCGCAATCATTTTTTCGTTCAGATTTTTAATCAGATCCGGATGCCGGCCATTTAAAATATCCAGAATCGACTGGATATCGCTGGCATATTTTTCTTTGGACACATTTCCCTGACAGGGCGCCTGGCACTGGCCAATATGATAGTTCAGACAGGGCCGGCCGGTCTTTTTTCCATAAACAACCTGACGGTTGCAGGTTTTTAAGGGGTATATTTTCAAAATAGCTTCAATCGTATTTTTTACTGCATAGGAACTGGTAAAGGGGCCAAAATATTTTGCTCCATCTTTTTTATATTCCCGGGTCATCAGAATTCGTGGATACTCTTCATTGACGGTGAGCCGAATCCAGGGATAACTCTTATCATCTTTGAGCAGAATATTATACCGGGGATGATGGGTTTTGATCAAATTGCATTCTAAAATCAGTGCTTCCATTTCCGAATCGGTTACAATGGTCTCAATGGTTTCGATATGCGATACCAGCACCACGGTCTTCGAGGAGAGCTGACTGGCCGCGTGAAAATATTGTCGCACCCGATTACGAAGATTAATGGCTTTTCCGACATAAATAATTTCACCATTCTTATTTCTCATAATATAAACCCCAGGATTCTGGGGCAAATCTTTTAATTTTTCTTTATCATACATCGTGGTCAACCTTAAATAAATATTTTTTTGAATTTTTGTGTTTATTCGCCGCTTAATTTTGGTATAATAATAATACTTTTTTAAACATCTGATTATTATACAGAAAGGAAGTGTTACCATGTTTGAAAAAATATCTATAGATGGCCACAACACCCTGATTTCTTTTGGTAATTTCGAAGTGAAGATTGTTCCGAAAATTTATGGTGGATTTACGCTGACAAAATCAATAAAAGACAATCCCTTTAAAATCATCGAAATACGTGAGATAAGACTTCCACTTTCAGAGAAGGAAGTTTTAAAGGAAGCGAAAGATCTGTTAAAACGAAAATATGAGTCCATTGACTTTAACAGCTATTGTACCACATAAATCTTGAGTTCAGCTTTTTTTGATCCATCTCGTCTCATACCGGACGAGATGGATCCTTTCATTTCTTTCATTGTTTTTCGGCGACAATATAACCTGCTGTCATTCTTCATGATTCCTTAAACATCTAAAGTGTTTAGGAAACCATTTGACTTTATCCTTCACCGGGTGTATAATAAAAGAGAATTAAAGTGTATTTATTGATTTCACATATTTTTGCAAGTCATTTTTACGTTTAGATGATTTGCAAAAATATGTGTTTTTTGTTTTTGCATCACGATTTATAAATAATATTTAGGAGGTACCTAAAATGAATAATGGTACAGTAAAATGGTTTAATGAGGAAAAAGGATTTGGTTTTATTTCAGTAGATGGCGGCGAAGATGTATTTGTACATTTCTCAGCAATTATTGCCGACGGACGTAAAAACCTTGTTGAAGGCCAACGCGTAACTTTTGATACCGAAAAAACGGATCGTGGCTTACAGGCTACAAACGTTTTTATTGCATAATTAAGTAGTTTTTTTAAAGCCCCACCAGCTCTACTGGTGGGGCTTTTTTTTACTAAACTACCGTACCGACCAATTGTTAATCTGTTGTTCGCTGCGGAATCGGACAGGCTACGCCGTGTCCGCTCCGATGCGTACAACATGATCTAACAATTGTCGGTACTACTTCAGTTTTATGTCTACGACCAATTATCAATCTTAATCTTCTTTGGGCGGCTCAGTTTTTATATGACAGCCCGGGCAGCCGGCGCCGCCTTTGCAGCCTTCACAGGAAAAATCCCCTGCTTTCATTTTCTTGACCTTCTTAAAGATAATATAACCCGCCGCACCTAAAATTAATGCTGCTAAAATCCAGGTAATCATTGAGTCCTTCTTTCTTCTATTTATAATGCGCTAAATACTAAACAAAAATCCGACTGCCGACCTGATAAACGATAAATGACACGGCATAGGCCAAACCAATTTGATAGGATAATGCAAAGAAAAAATCCCGCCAGTTTCCCAGTTCTTTTTTCATGGTGGCGATGGCAGCCATACAAGGTGATGCCAAGAGCACAAAAATCACAAAACTATACGCCGATACCGGGGTAAAGATTTGGCTGATGGCAACCGTAAAACTACCATCCTGTCCTGACAAAAGCACGCTCATGGTACTGATAATCATTTCTTTGGCAGCGACTCCCGTTAACAGCGCAACTGAGGCGACCCAGTTACCAAAACCCAGCGGGATAAAAATCGGGGCGATGACCTTGCCAAACATGGCTAGGATACTTTCATCTGGCGCTTGGGTCATTTGAAAACTTAGATCAAAACTCTGCAAAAACCAAAGTACTACTGATGCTGCAAAAATAATGGTTCCAGCCCGAACAATAAATTCCTTGATTCGTTCCCACACCTGAGTCGCTGTATTCCTAAGCTTTGGCAATCGCAGCGGCGGAATCTCCAGCAGATAACCGGAATCCGCTCCTTTAAACCAGGTTTTTGAAAGAACAAAACCTGAGGTGAAAACCACGATTAAACTCACCAAATAAAGCGAGAATACTAACAGGGTCTGATATTCGGCGAAGAATACCGAAGCCATCAATACGTAAATGGGCATCTTGGCTCCACAGGAAATAAAGGGTGTCAATACCGCAGTCAGTTTACGTTCCCGTTCATTTTCCAGGGTTCGGGTGGCCATGATTCCCGGAACCGAACAGCCCAATCCCACTACCATCGGGATAAACGATTTTCCGGACAAACCAAAATGTCTAAAAATCCGATCCATAATAAAAGCAACCCGAGCCATATAACCGCTGTCTTCCAGAATAGAAATAAAAATGAAGAGCACCACTAATTGGGGCACAAAGGTCAGTACCGCTCCAACGCCGGTGATAATACCGTCATTGATCAGAGCAATAATCCAGTCGGCTGCTCCAAGACTACCCAGGCCCGTTTTAACCCCAACCATCAGCACATCATTGATAAACCACTCAATGCCGCCAATGGTAATATCCCCCACCAGCGTAATCGAAACATAATAAATAACAAACATAAAGAAAAAGAAAATCGGCAGGGCTGCATATCGATTCATTAATATCCGATCCAGTTTTTCCTGGAATGGGATGACATTTTCTTTGGTTTTCCTGGTTGCCTTATTGATCCCTGCAGTAATAAAGCGATACCGATAATCGGCAATGGCGCTGTCGACATCATGATTAGCCACCGTTGCTATTTTTCTTCGAACCGCATCGATGTCTTCCAGCAAGTCAGCATGTTTATGAATCTTCAGCAACACCTCTTCATCTTTTTCAATCAGTTTGATAACCCGAAAAAGATGCGGATAATTTGATAAAACCTCAGGATACTTGTTTCCGATGAGATCGTCAAATTCATTGAATAGGGTCATTATTTCCTGGGGAAATATCTGCGGAAATTCTTTGAGCTTTTTAATCTCGACGGTTTTTTCAACCAGCTTGATCAGTTCGTCAATTCCCGTTTCTTTTTGGGCGGATATTTCAATAAAGGGATAGCCGAAGATTCTTTCCATCTCCCGGACGTCAATTTCGATCCCGGTTTTCTTAACCACATCCATCATATTCAAAGCGCCGACAATCGGACAGTTAAGCTCCATCAGCTGGGTACTTAAATAAAGATTTCGTTCAATGTTGGAGGCGTCAATGATATTGATAATCAGATCCGGCCGCTCTTCCAGCAGAAAATTCCGGGACACAATCTCATCCATGGAATAGGGCGCCAATGAATAAATTCCGGGCAGATCCACTAAAGTGATATCCTTAGCTGTATCTCTCAGATCTCCTTCTTTTTTTTCAACGGTTACCCCCGGCCAATTTCCCACATAGAGATTACTGCCGGTCAGACAATTAAAAAGTGTGGTCTTTCCCGAATTGGGATTTCCCACCAATGCTACCTTATATTTCATTTCTATTCCTCATTTCCATTGATGCCTCGCTAAAATGCTGATTAAACAACGAAACCACCTGTACAGGTGGTTTCTCGTTTATTACTGAACCATTAAAATATTTTCAGCGTCCTTTTTCCGGAGACTGAGAGAATATCCTCTTAAGCGAACCTCAATGGGATCTCCAAATGGAGCTGTTTTATTAACTTGAATCTCTACCCCTGGTGTTACACCCATGTCCATGAGTTTGCGACGCATTAAGCCTTCTACGGCGATAGAGCCTACACAGGCTTTCTGGCCTGGTCTTAAATCTTTCAAAGTAAACATAAACACACCTTCTATTCTTATGGTTTAAATTCATAAATGAAATCTGTCAACATTTGTTAATGCTGACTTTCTTTTTTGTTAGCTTTATTATACTCTAATTGAAATCCATTGTCAATTAGAGTCTGAAACTTTTTATGACCTTAAGCTTTATTTAAACGTATCTAAAAAAGAAAGCTGGATCAGCTTTCTTTTTTATCAATCACAGTAAGATTTTCTTGAGATACTGACCGGTGTAGGATTCGGGGACCCGGGCGATTTCTTCGGGGGTTCCGATGGCGATGATAGTGCCGCCGCCGTCGCCGCCTTCGGGACCGAGGTCGATGATATGGTCGGCGACCTTGATCATATCCAACTGGTGCTCAATGACAACCACGGTGCTGCCGCTGTCGGCCAGTCGCTGGATTACGGTGATCAGCTGATGGACATCGGCGATGTGCAGACCGGTGGTGGGTTCGTCGAGAACGTAGAGGGTTTTGCCGGTATTGCGTTTGCTTAACTCGGTGGCCAGTTTCACCCGCTGGGCTTCGCCGCCTGATAGCTGGGTTGAGGGCTGACCCAGGCGCACATAACTGAGACCGACATCATACAAGGTTTGGAGTTTGTCATTAATTTTGGGAATATTGCTGAAAAATTCCAGGGCTTCTTCCACCGTCATGTCCAGTACATCCGCGATGTTTTTGCCCTTATATTTTACTTCCAGGGTTTCCCGGTTATAGCGCTTGCCCCCACAGACCTCGCAGGGCACATAGACATCGGGCAGAAAATGCATTTCGATTTTGATGATCCCGTCACCACTGCATTTTTCACAGCGTCCGCCCTTGACATTAAAACTGAACCGGCCTTTCTGATAACCCCTGGCCTTGGCTTCCGGGGTTTTGGCAAAAAGATCCCGAACCTGATCAAACACGCCGGTGTAGGTAGCCGGATTGGAGCGGGGGGTTCTGCCGATCGGCGACTGATCGATATCAATGACCTTGTCAATGAATTCTACCCCCTCGATACTGGTGTATTTTCCCGGTTTTTTGAGGCTCCGATAGAGCTTCTGGGAAATTCCCTTATATAAAATCTCATTGATCAGGGTGCTTTTTCCTGATCCTGAAACTCCGGTAACGCAGATAAACTTTCCCAATGGAAAATCGACATCGAGATTTTTCAAATTATTTTCCCGGGCGCCAACAATTTTAATCAGCTCTCCGGTTCCTTCCCGGCGCCGGTCCGGAATCGGAATAAATCGCCTACCGCTAAAATATTGGCCGGTGACGGATTCAGGCACCGCCATAATTTCGTCCAGACTTCCCTGGGCAACGATTTCGCCGCCATGAACCCCGGGACCAGGGCCAATGTCAACAATATAGTCGGCAGCCTGCATGGTTTCTTCATCGTGTTCCACGACGATCAGTGAATTCCCCAAATCGGTTAACCGCCGCAGGGTACCCAGCAGTTTCTGATTATCCCGCTGATGCAGTCCGATGCTGGGTTCATCCAGAACATAGAGCACACCCACCAACCCTGAGCCAATCTGGGTGGCCAGCCGGATTCGTTGCGACTCGCCCCCGGATAAGGAACCGGCATTCCGTGACAGGGTCAGGTATTCCAACCCGACGTTTTTGAGAAAATTCAGCCGAGCCTCAATTTCTTTGAAGATCGATTCGGCAATCATCATTTCCCGATCGGTCATAATCTGGGTTTTGAAGAATTTAATTAACTGGCCAATGGACATATCAGTAATCTCGACAATGTTCATATCATGAATCGTCACCGCCAGGCTGATGGGGTTAAGACGCTTACCCTTACAAGTGGGACAGGGCGTTTCAGACATATAGCGTTCTATTAAAGACCGCATCCGCTCGGAGGTGGTTTCAAGATAGCGCCGTTCCATGTTTTTAATCAAGCCTTCAAAGGTGGAACTATAGGTCCCGGAAAACTTTCCTTCATAGGAGATTTCCAGCACCTCGTCACTGCCATATAAGAGGGCCTCCAAAAATGCCTCGCTGGCATTTTCCAGCGGCGTGTCAATGGCAAATTGATGTTTTTCGGCCAGCGCTTTAATCAGATTATAATAGTATTTGGAATCACTTTTTAAGCCAAAGAATTTGATTGCCCCATTGGAAATTGCTAAGCTCTTGTCGGGAATCAGTAAATCCGGATCCACTTCCTGATGAAAGCCCAAGCCATGACAATCCGGGCACATCCCAAAAGGATTATTAAATGAAAAGGTGCGCGGCTCCAGTTTATCCATGGCAATGCCGCAATCGGCACAGGCCAGTTTTTCACTGAAAAGCTGCTGCTCGCCGCCGATTACATCGCAGATCACCAATCCACCGGAAAGCTTCAGGGCAATTTCCAGGGAATCGGACAGTCGTTTTCCCAGGTTATCCTTGGCCACCAGACGATCCACCACCACTTCGATACTATGCTTCTTATTTTTATCAAGATTGATTTCGTCGGAAACCTCCATCGGTTCCCCATCCACAATGATCCGCACGAAGCCTTCTTTTTTGACGTGATCAATGGTTTTTTTATGCTGTCCCTTTTCCTTCCGGACAACCGGTGCCAGAATCTGAAACTTTGTTTTTTCCGGTAGGGCCATGATGCGATCGACAATCTGATCCACCGATTGAGATTCTACCACCTTTCCACATTTTGGACAATGGGGAATCCCAATCCGGGCGTAAAGCAGCCGCAGGTAATCATATATTTCGGTTACCGTGCCAACGGTGGAGCGGGGATTGCGGTTGGTGGTTTTCTGGTCAATGGAAATCGCCGGGGATAAACCGTCAATACTCTCCACATTCGGTTTCTGAGACTGGCCCAAAAATTGCCGGGCATAGGAGGAAAGGGACTCCATATAACGGCGTTGCCCTTCGGCATAAATGGTATCAAATGCCAGCGATGACTTACCCGATCCGCTCAGCCCGGTAAAAACCACCAGCTGATCCCGAGGTATTTTGAGGTTAATATTTTTTAAGTTGTGCTCTTTTGCACCTTTTATTTCGATGTATTTCATATTACTCCTTATATCGGCTATTTATCTTCTGTAATTCTTCAGATGATGGATTTCGTCGCGCAGTTTAGCGGCCCGTTCAAATTCCAGGGCTTCTGCCGCTGTCAGCATTTCCAGTTCCAGTTCTTTGATTTTTACATCAATATCAACTGCTTCGTTTCCAATCGCATAGGTATCCGCTTCCTCGGCCACTTTGGTTGCCTCAATGATGGAGCGGATGTCTTTTTTAACTGAGCTGGGGGTAATATTATGGGCTTCATTATGAGCCGTTTGAATGGCCCGACGGCGATTGGTTTCGCCGATGGCCCGGTCCATGGACGGAGTGATCTTATCGGCATACATGATCACATGGCCTTCCAGGTTACGGGCAGCCCGGCCAACGGTTTGAATCAGAGATGTTTCAGACCGCAAAAACCCTTCCTTATCGGCATCTAAAATTGCTACCAGACCAACCTCCGGCAGGTCCAGACCTTCGCGCAGCAGGTTAATGCCCACCAGTACATCAAAGGTACCTAACCGTAAATCCCGAAGAATTTTCATCCGCTCGATGGTATCCACATCTGAATGGAGATAATTCACCAGGATCCCATTTTCTTTCAGGTAATCAGTGAGATCCTCGGCCATTTTTTTTGTCAACGTGGTGACCAATACCCGATTTCCTGTGCCGGTGGTCAATTTGATTTCACCCAGCAGGTCATCAATCTGACCAGCCACCGGGCGAACCGTTATCTCCGGGTCAATCAGACCGGTGGGTCGGATAATCAACTCTACCGTATTCTGGCTGTGTTCTTTTTCGTATTTACTGGGCGTGGCGGTGGTAAAAACAATCTGATTAATTTTACTTTCAAATTCGGAAAAATTCAGGGGCCGGTTATCATAGGCTGAGGGTAGCCGAAAACCGTAATCCACCAGATTGCTCTTGCGGGCCTTATCGCCGGCAAACATCCCGCCAATCTGCGGGATCGAGACGTGGGATTCATCGGCAATTATCAGAAAATCCTTGGGGAAGTAGTCAATCAGGGTATAGGGTGGCGATCCTGGGGGCAAACCGTTAATGTAGCGGGTATAGTTCTCAATCCCATTGCAATAACCCATCTCCCGGAGCATTTCGATATCATAATTGGTGCGCTGCAGAATCCGCTGCGCTTCCACCAGGCGGTTGCTGTTGGTATATTCGTCATAGCGCTGCCTTAGTTCCTGCTGAATTCCTGAAATCGCCCGTTCCAGATTTTCCGGCGTCGTCGTATGGTGGGAGGCCGGAAAAATCGATACATGGTTCAGCTCGCCAAAAATCTCGCCAGTCAGGGTATCAATCTCCGTAATCCGTTCGATTTCGTCACCAAAGAACTCCAGGCGAATCGCCTTGTTTGACGAAGCCGAAGGAAATATCTCCAGGATATCCCCGCGAACCCGGAAATTATTCCGCTCAAAAGCAATATCATTCCGGGTGAACTGGATATCTACCAATTTGCGGATAATTGTATCCCGATCTTTTTCCATTCCCGGGCGGAGGGACAGCATCATGTTTTCATAATCAAAGGGACTTCCCAGTCCATAAATGCAGGACACACTGGCAACCACAATCACATCCCGCCGTTCAAACAAGGCCGCCGTAGCGGAATGCCGCAATTTATCGATCTCATCATTGATCGATGAGTCTTTTTCAATAAACAGATCTGAGTGGGGTACATAGGCTTCCGGCTGATAATAGTCATAATAGCTGACAAAATATTCCACCGCATTATCCGGAAAAAAACTCCGGAATTCATTGGTCAGCTGGGCTGCCAGGGTCTTATTATGGGCAATCACCAGGGTTGGTTTTTGGACCGCCTCAATGACCTTGGCCATGGTATAGGTTTTTCCTGAGCCAGTTACCCCCAATAAGGTTTGATATCTTAATCCATCCCGGATTCCTTTTGAAATTTTCTCAATAGCTGGTCCCTGGTCTCCCTTGGGTTCGTATTCGGACACAACCTTAAATGCATGCTTCATCTCTTTCATCAGCACCCTCCAATCAATTGAATGAACATTCGTTCTGTTATTTTACCACAGCTTTTTTTTAATGGCAAATGATAATCCTTCTGATTTAATAAATTCTTAATTTTTCTGCCAAAAATTAAAAAAGCATGCCGAATTGGCATGCTCTACAAAATTAATTGGTTCCGCTGAGTACTTGCAGGGCCTTTTGAAGCTGGACATCTTCTTCGTCGGTGAAAAAATTATTCTTCATGAAGTCGGTAGCGTCGATGACAATATTCGGTTCCAGTCCTTTTTCGTGAATATTATTTCCGTTGGGAGTAAAGTATTCGGAGTTTGTTACCTTAAAACCACCGCCATCGGTAAGACTGATAATTTCCTGAACAATGCCCTTCCCAAATGTCGTCATTCCCACCAATTGGGCAGCTCCGGTATCCTGGAGCGCACCGGCTAAAATTTCGGCGGAACTGGCAGATCCCCCATCTACCAGCGCTACCATCGGTAAGGATAGCTGTTCAGTGCCATCAGATTTATATTCGGTTCGATTGCCGTTTTTGTCAACCGTATAGACAACTAATGTTTCACCGAGAATCCGGTCAGCAATTTCTACTGCTTCCTTCACACCGCCACCGGGATTGCTGCGCAAATCAATAACCAGACCGGTGATGTTCTGGGCCAGCAGCTCACCCAGCTGGGTTTCAAAATCGTCTGCGGTTTTATCGGTGAACTCACTGATTTGAATATAACCTTTATCGCCAATCACCCGGGATTCCACTGTTTTTGCTTCAATGGTTTTGCGGACTAATTGCATTTCAATAATTTCATCACCTCTGGCAATGGTGATATTGACGGTGGTATCTGCGGGCCCCTTGACTTTCGCAACAACCGCATCTGATCCAATGGTGCTCACATCTTCACCGTCCACCTTAATGATCTTGTCTCCGGTTTTAATGCCGGCTGCCTCTGCCGGAGTTCCTTTCTGGGGCGCAATGACAGTGGTATAACCCTGTTCGTCTTCAGTTACTACCACGCCGATGCCTTCATAAACACCAGTGGCAGATTCCATATATTTTGAAAACTCCGCAGAGGTAAAATAAGTGCTATAGGGATCGCCCAGACTGTCGAACATCCCCTTGATGGCACCATCGATCAATGTGGTGTTATCGACATCCTTATAATACTCTAAACCAATCTGTTCTTTCAACGCCAACAGTTTTTTTATCCCCGCCGCTGTTTCGCTGCTGTCGACCGTCACAATCAGCTTGTTCCCAAGGAGGAAATTACTGGTCGTCACCACTGTAAAGGTGATGAAATTCGTGATGATGATCACCACAACAATTACGATGAGTTTTATTTTTTTTGATTTGTTTTCCATTATCTTCACCTTTTCCCCAAAATTAGTCTGCTGCAAATAAAACAGGAGAAAAGAATCATGATTCTTTTCTCCTGTTCTTTCGTTATATTCTACAATGTTTCGCTTAAAAATATCCTAAAGGATCGACATATGATCCACCTGAAAGTACCCCAAAGTGTAGATGGGCCCCGGTGGAATCCCCGGTTGATCCGACGTATCCAACCACATCGCCTTTGTTAACAGTTTGGCCTGCTGATACGGCATAATCACTCATATGAGCATACATGGCCTGCACCCCATTTCCTAAATCGACAATTACACAATTTCCATAGCCACCATTCCAACCGGCTGATAAAACAGATCCGTTACCCATGGCCAGAATCGGTGTTCCCGAGGGAGCTCCCATGTCAACGCCGTAATGGGTTCGGTAATCACCCCAGATCGGGTGCAAGCGGGTACCAAAGAAATCATCATCTGCTGATGGATAATAACCTGGACAGGGCCATTGATAGGTTCCGTTTGATGGTACAAAACTTGTACTGCCACCAGTGGTTGATCCGCCAGAGGCAGCAGCCTGGGCAGCCATCATTTCCTGAATCTGAGCCTGGATACTGGCAGCGTTGGCTTCTTCAGCATCTTTTACAGCACGATACTCAGCAATAACGGCCTGGTTTTGAGCAATCAAGCTGTCTTTCTGAGCCTTGATTTCCTGCTGCTGGGCTAAGGCTGTTTCCTGTTCAGTCTTTTTAGACACTGTTTGAAGACGGTCGGCCTCAATTTTATCTTTCTTTTCATCGATGATTCTTTTTGTTTCAGCTAAGGCATCCAATGATTCCTTATCTGATTCAATAATATATCGGGACATGTCAACCTTGGTGACAAAATCGGCAAAATCACTTGATGTAAATAAAAACTCAAGCATACTGCCATTTCCATACATGTACATGGTACGGACACGTTCGTTCATTGATTCTTCTTGTTCTTTTCGTTTGGCTTCGGCAATATTCAACTCTTCCTGGGTTCTGGCAATATTAGCTTCCAGCACCGCTATTTCAGAATTGATCGTCTCAATGACGCCGGTAATCCGACTCATTTCTTCATTGGCCTTGCCAATTTCTGCTTCGATTCCGGCAATGGTGTTTTGCGTCATATCAATTTGATATTGCGCTGCTGCCTGTTTTTCATTACTCTCCGCCAATTGTTCTGACAAGGATGCTGCGTTAACCGGAGATACCAGTATCCCCAATGTGACAATCATGCCCACAAGGCCAGAAATAATTCGTTTTTTTGTCATCCGACAATCCTCCTGTGTTCGACCACGTCTAATCATTTATACGTCCAAAAATTTGCGAATCGCAAATACGCTGCCGACTGCTCCGATAAATCCTCCATAAAGCAGGAAGAAAAATATCAGTTGACCCATTACTGCATCTGGGGAAGCCAAAGTGGCATCCACCGGCAGAAAGAGATTTCCACCGACTAAACCCAAAATATAGTAATAGGTGATGCGGATAATCAGGAATGCCACAATGGCTCCCATTAACCCCAGTAAGGTTCCTTCAAGGATGAAGGGCGCCCGGATATAGGCGTTGGTAGCACCCACATATTTCATAATTCCTATTTCTCGACGTCTAGCAAAAACGGTTAATTTAATGGTATTGTAAATAATGAAAATGGAAATCATCGATAATACCACCAGTACTACGATACTCAAGGTGTTCGTAAACTTATTGAAGCTCACCAAGGCTTCCACATATTCCTGGCCGTAACGGACATATTCAACCCCTTCGCGTTCATAAGACATGGCCAGGGTTTGAACTTCTTCCATGTCATTGGGATCAGTTACCCGGACTACAAAAGATGCCGGCATGGGATTATTCTCTGAATTATAGCCACTGAGTAATGGCGCATAATCTTCCAGACTCACAGTGAATTTTTCTAATGCTTCCTCAGCACTTTCAAAGGTGACATTTTCAATCAGATCGCTTTTTTCCAGCGCCTGTTCGATGGTTTTTCTTTGGGTATCGGTGAAATCCGACTGGAGAAATATCTTCAGTTCCAGTTTTGATTCCACATCTTTGGTAACTTCCTGAACATTGATGGTTAAAATCAAAAATATTCCCAGAATAATTAAGGCGGCGATAACCGACAGCACCGAAGCGGCACTCATCAGATTGTTTCGCTCAATGCTTTTCATGGTATCACGAACAACATTTTTGGGCATTGTTTTGATGGAACTAAACTTCATATCCGTACCTGCCTGTCGCATCATCTACCTTAAGAATACCATCTTCCAATGTCAAGACACGTTTTTTCATGGTATCCACTATTTCCCGGTCATGGGTTACCACGACGACCGTTGTTCCTCTGCGGTTAATTTCTTCTAAGATACTGATGATTTCATAAGATGTTTCAGGATCAAGGTTTCCGGTCGGCTCATCGCAAATCAGAATGGATGGATTATTGATGATGGCCCGGGCAATGACCACCCGTTGCTGTTCTCCCCCGGATAACTCGTGGGGATAATGGTTCATTCGATGGGATAAACCAACCATATCCAGAGCCAACGGAACCCGCTTCTGGATCTGTTTTTCTGATTTTCCGATTATTTCCATGGCATAGGCTACATTTTCATAGACACTTTTGTTTTCCAGCAGCCGAAAATCCTGGAAAACAATTCCCATCTTTCGCCTTAAAAACGGGATTTCCTTTTTTGAAAGTTTGGATACATTAAAATTATTAATATAAACCGAGCCTTCAGTGGCCTCGATTTCTCTTAAAAGAAGCTTAATGAATGTGGATTTTCCCGCACCGCTTCGGCCGACAAGAAAGACAAACTCACCCTTATCAATAAAGAGACTCACATTTTTAAGCGCATCGCTCTTGTTTTTATCATAACCCTTGGTTACATTTTTAAATTCGATCATATCTTAGCCACTCCTAAATTACTTATCATTCTGATTGCTTTGACACGGTATTTTAACATGTACTATCCTATTTTCTTCTTAAATGAATGTGATAAGTTAAGATTACCTTAATTATTTAATCCGGAATAGAAAAGCCTTCTGGATATCAGCCTTTTTTCACTTTCCGAGCATTCCTTGTTTGAATCTGTATTTATTCTAGCACACTTTTTAATTAATTTCATTAAAAAAATAAATTTTTTGTAACAAATGTATCTAAATTCGTCCAAATTTAAATTTTCTGCATAATCTCAACAATCCTGCCGGCAGAACATTTGTTTTTTGGGCAAAAATAAAAGAGAAAAGATTTTTATTTATATCTTTTCTCCATACTTTAATCTTATCTCAATTAACTAATTAGCTTTATATATAGGGACTGATTGGTGATCCATACAATCGCACTTCATAATGCAGATGAGATCCGGTTGAATCGCCGGTGCTTCCTACTGCCCCAACGGTTTGACCCGCCGCTACGGTTTCTCCAGCTGAGACATTCATCGCACTTAGATGCGCATAGACCACTGATAAACCATTGCCAATATCGACAATTACACAATTCCCATAACCACCATTCCAACCGGCTGAGATCACTGTTCCGTTTCCGGCACAGGCCACTGGGGTACCAGACGATGCTCCAATATCAACTCCAGCATGGAATCGGGAATCACCCCAAATGGGATGGATTCTCCAGCCGAAAGGACTGGTAATATCGCCATAACACGGCCAAACATAAGAGCTGGAATACACCGGAGGTGCCGTTGATCCGCCACCTGATGTGTCTCCACCGCCACTGTTGGTGGTATCTCCTTCACTGCCATCGGTCGATCCATTGTTGCCGCTATTCTGAGCCGCTGCCTGTTCTGCAGCTGCACGCTGCTGTTCATAATAGGCTTGCAACTGTCCTTCAATATCAGCTGATGTAGCTGCTTCAGCTTCTTCAATTGCCTTATATTCGTCTAATGCTGCCTGATTTTGGGCTAATAACTGATCTTTTTGGGCTAGTACTTCTTCCTGCTGAGTCAAAACAACTTCCTGTTCGGTTTTTTTCTCAACTGTTTTTAAGCGATCTGCCTCAATGCTCAGTTTCTTCTCATCAATTACTTTTTTTGTTTCGTCCAGAGCATTCAGGGAGTCCTTGTCCGCTGTCATAATGTAACGGGACATATCCAACTTGGTAATAAAATCAGAAAAATCAGAAGCTGAAAAGATGAATTCCATGATACTGCCGTTGCCGTACATATACATAGCTCGGACCCGATCGCTCATGGCATCTTCCTGTTCCCGTTTTTTCGCCTCTGCAACTTTCAGTTCTTCCTGTTTTTTTGCTATATTCCCTTCAATGGTTGAGATTTCTTCATTGATAGCACCAATGATCCCACTGATTCGATTAACCTCTTCATTGACCTTACTGATTTCTTCCTCAATCCCGTTGATGGTGTTCTGAGTCATGTCAACTTGATATTTTGCTGCTGCCTGTCGAGCATTGCTTTGTGCCAACTGCTCGGTTAATGAAGCCGCATTGACGGGTGCTGTTAAAAATGCCAAAACCAGGGAACCAGTAACGATACCTGATACTATTCGATGTTTTTTCATTTTTCCCCTTTCCCACAATCTTAGTGTGACCTATATTTGTTACTTCTCGGGTAATTTTTATTGTTTTTGTAACGGTTGTATTATACCATAATAATGTCGCAATTAAAACTAAAACAATAGAATAACTTGAAAATATTTTGTACAAAACAGTAATAAATGCGATTTTTTGTTTTTTGTTTTTTTTATCAAAAAAAAGACACTCCAAAAATTCAGAATGTCTTATTCGTTATCAATTATAAATGCTTTCTATTCGCTAAACTTAAAAAGCAGCTTTGTAAATAGCAATCACGTCTTGTTTGGTCGGGCATTTCGGATTTCCGCCGGTACAGATATCGGCCAGAGCCAGGTCTGCCAATTCGCTGAAATCTTCTTCTTTGACGCCGATTTCTTTGAGTCCCGAGGGAATGCCAACATCTTTTGATAATTTTTTAATGGCATCAATGGCCATGATATTGATTTCTTTAGGTTCCCGACGGCTGATATCCAACCCCATCGCCACGGCAATGTCTTTTAATCTGTCGCCAACAGCATCGGCATTAAATGCCGTTACATAGGGCAGCAAAATGGCATTGCAAACGCCGTGAGGCAGGTCATAGAATCCGCCTAACTGGTGTGCCATAGAATGTACAATTCCCAGCCCACCGTTAGAGAAGCCCATACCGGTTACAAACTGACCATAAGCCATGGCATCCCGGGCATCCAAATCGTCACCATCTTCAACAGCTTGTCTTAAGCTGCCGGAAATGGCTTTGATCGCTTCCAGATTAAAAAGATCGGTAAATCGTGAGGCCCCAGCCGTTGTATAACCTTCAATGGCATGGGTCAAGGCATCCATACCAGTCGCTGCGGTTAATGATTTTGGCATTTTCATCATTAAAACCGGATCATTGACAGCCACAGTAGCCAGGCAGTTGGGATCAACGATAACCATTTTCAGTTTACGCGCTTCGTCCGTGATAACATAGTTAATGGTTGCTTCACTGGCAGTTCCGGCAGTGGTATTAATAGCCACGATCGGTAGCGATTTGTTAGCGGTTTTCCCGACGCCTTCGTAATCCCGGAGATCTCCGGGATTGGTTGCCAGAATGGCGATCCCCTTGGCGGTATCCTGAGGAGATCCGCCGCCGATACTAACCAGAAAATCACATTCATTATCCTGCAATGCCTGAAGACCGGCGTTTACATTGGCAACGGTGGGGTTTGGTTTAACATCTGAAAATAAAGCATACGGAACTTTTGCTCCATCTAATACATTGAGTACATCTTGAACAATACCTGCTTCAACAAGCACTTTATCGGTTACAACTAAAGCTTTTTTCACGTTCATACGTTTGATCTCGGGAGCAATTAATTCAATTGCACCGGGTTCCATAATTACTACTGGTGGAAAATAATAGGTTCTTGCCATAAGAACACCTCCAAAATTATTCGTTTACATGATTATATGTCAAAGAAATGGCTGAATAAATGGAAATTTTCTCTTGTTTGAGATACATTATTGAAATGACTGATTGATGATATGGAATAAACCGAACACAACAAATAATAAACGGCTTTCAGGATCTCTCAAACTCCCGTACCGACCAATTGTTAATCTGTTGTTTAAATTTATCTCTTATTTTTAAGAATTGTATTATATGATTTTAAACAGAAATTGATAGAATTAATTGTGTAAAAGAGGTAATTATGAAAAATATCAGCATCCTCGGGTCGACCGGTTCGATTGGAACCCAGGCTCTGGAAGTGGTTTCTGAAAACAGCGACGTTTTAAATATTATCGGTTTAACTACCAACACCAGCATTGATCTCCTGGAAAAGCAGATCGACGCCTATTCCCCCCGGATTGTTTGTGTCATGGATGGGGATTCAGCACTCCAGCTTGAAAAGCGCTTGAAAACAAAGGGATCTACAGTAGCGGTAGTGTCTGGCTTAGATGGCCTGATTGCGGTCGCCACCGCATCGGAAAACAATCTGCTGCTCACGGCGGTTTCCGGCATGATTGGCCTGCAGCCAACCCTGGCGGCCATTAATGCGGGCATAGATATCGCTCTGGCCAACAAGGAAACGCTGGTGGCCGGCGGCCAGCTTGTCATCGATGCAGCAGCAGCTAAAGGGGTTTCGCTGCTGCCAGTGGACAGTGAGCACTGCGCCATTTTTCAATGTCTGATGGGAAATAAACATCAAGAAATTGAGCGGATCATCATTACCGCTTCCGGTGGACCGTTCCGGGGTCAAACCCGAGAACAGCTGGAATCTGTTACCCTGGCTCAGGCCTTGAAACATCCCAACTGGTCGATGGGTAAAAAAATCACCATCGATTCAGCCACCCTGATGAATAAGGGGTTGGAAGTTATCGAAGCCAAATGGCTGTTTAATCTGAGATGTGATCAGATTGATGTGGTGGTTCATCCCCAGAGTATTATCCACTCGATGGTGGAATTCATTGACCATTCTACGATGGCCCAATTGGGGATGCCAGATATGGCGCTGCCGATCCAAATTGCTTTCTTCTATCCGGATCGGATCGCCAATAACCGTCAAGCTCTAGATTTCAGGCTGGTTCGCCAGCTTACCTTTGAAGATCCCGATCTTGAAGCTTTTCCCTGTTTACTGCTGGCCTACGACGCCCTTGAAATTGGCGGTACCATGGCCTGTGTCCTTAACGCAGCCAATGAAATTTCAGTGGCCCGATTTATAAATCAGGAGATCCACTTTCTGGACATTCCCCGGATTAACCGGCTGGTGATGGAAAAACATCAGGTGATTTCCTGTCCTGGTCTTGATGATGTGCTGGCTGTGGATGCCTGGGCCCGGGAAATGGCCCGGGAAGTAAAGACTGATTAATTTTAATGTAGGCAATATTAAAGGGGGGCGTGGATTCCACGCCCCCCTTCTTTATGGAAAAACGAGTGCTTAAAAAAAGGTAATCTGATTGGAAGCCGGCAGTTGGTTAAGACAACCCTGTTTTTCCAGGGTTTCAATGACCGACTTGCTGATCTTGGTGCGGTTCTGCAAATCCTCCCGGGACATATAGGGGCGCAGCTGGGCTTCTTCAAAGATTCGCTGGGCCGCCTTGTCGCCAATCCCTTCCAGGGCGTTGAGTGGTGGCAGCAGCGTATCGCCAATGATTCGAAACTGGCTAAAATGAGACTCATAAACATCAACATTTTTAAAGCTGTAACCGCGGCACATCATTTCATGGGCAATCTCCAGCACCGTCAACAGTGACTTTTCTTTGTTGGAGACCTTGGTTCCCAGTTCTTTAATCTGATTCATCCGCTGCACCACCACCCCCTTACCCTGGCTGATCAGCTGAGCATCAAACTCGCTGGCCCGGACTGAAAAGTAGGTGGCATAGTAAGCCAGCGGGTAATAAACCTTATACCAGGCAATTCGAAAGGCCATGGTAACATAGGCGGCCGCATGGGCCTTGGGAAACATGTACTTGATTTTTTTACAGGAATCAATATACCATTCCGGCACCTTGTTCTTTTTCATATCTTCTTCCCATTCGGGTTTGAGACCTTTTCCTTTTCGGACCGCTTCCATAATCGTAAAGGCTGTTTTAGCTTCTAATCCTGCATAAATCAGATAAATCATAATATCATCCCGGGTACAGATGGCTTCTTTAATGGTGGCCTTCTTATCGCGGATCAGATCCTGAGCATTATTTAACCACACATCGGTGCCATGGGATAGACCGGAAATCCGAATCAGATCGGAAAACGCTGTGGGCTTGGTATCGAGCAGCATTTCCCGAACAAAACTGGTACCGAACTCGGGAATCCCGCAAACCCCCAAGGGCGATTCAAAATCATTGTCGGTAAAATCCAGAGCTTTGGTGGAGGTGAACAAACTCATCGTTTTTTCGTCATCCAGGGGAATTCCGACCGGATCAATGGCGGTAAAATCCTTGAGCATTTTTAACATTGTAGGATCATCATGGCCCAGAATATCCAGCTTCAACAAACGACCGCTGATGGACTCATAGGCAAAATGGGTGGTGACGGTATCGCTTTCGGTGTCATCAGCGGGACGCTGAACCGGACAGAAATCATAAATGTCCTTATAGGTTGGTACTACCATAATTCCGCCAGGATGCTGGCCGGTCGTTTTTTTGACCCCGGCGCAGCAAGAAATCACCCGTTCCAGTTCGGCTCGGGTAGCTTTGATGTCTTTTTCGTCATAGTAGTTTTTGACAAAGCCAAAGGCGGTTTTTTCGGCAATGGTAGAAATGGTGCCAGCCCGGAAAACCTTGCCCTTACCAAAGAGCACCTCGGTGTAGCGATGGGCTTCGGCCTGATTCTCGCCGGAAAAATTAAGGTCAATATCGGGCTCTTTATCGCCTTCAAATCCTAAAAAGGTTTCAAAGGGGATGTCGAAGCCATCTTTATCCAGCTTGGCTCCGCAATGGGGGCAATTGGCATCTTTTAAATCCGGTCCCACCCCGACCTCGGTGCTGTTAAAAAATTCGGAATGTTTACAGCGGGGGCAACGGTAGTGCGGGGCCAACGGATTAACCTCGGTGATCCCACAAAGAGTGGCCACAAAGGATGACCCCACCGAGCCCCGGGAGCCGACCAGATAACCGTCTTCCATGGAATGATAAACCAATTTCTGGGCAATCAGATAGAGGACTGAGTAGCCGTTGCCGATGATCGAATCCAATTCTTTTTTAATCCGCTTTTCGACAAGTTCCGGCAGCGGCTGGCCAAAGAGCTCCCTGGCCCGCTCTTCCACCATTTCGCGAATTTCCTCGTCGGATCCTTCAATCACCGGTGGATAGGTGCCATCGGGTATCGGCAGTACTTCTTCGATCATCGCGCCGATTTTGCGGGGATTGTCAATCACCACTTCCCGGGCGGTTTCCTCATCCAGATAGGCAAATTCATCCAGCATTTCCTGGGTGGTTCGATAATATAGCGGCGGCTGTTTACCGGCATCCTTATAACCCTGACCGGTGAATAAAATTTCCCGGTAAAGGGAATCTTCCTGATTGACAAAATGAACATCGCCGGTGGCTACCACTGGTTTGTTCAGGCTTTTTCCCAAATCAATGATCCGTTTATTCAAGGTCTTCAGGGCCTCCTGATCGGGGACGCTGTTATTGTCAATCAGATACTGGTTATTTCCCAGCGGTTGGATTTCAAGATAGTCATAAAAGCTGGCAATCTGCTGAATCTCATCCTGGGACTTATTGTGAACCATGGAGGTAAACAATTCTCCTGCTTCGCAGGCCGAGCCCAACAACAGGTTTTCCCGGTTTTCCGCCAGCAAAGACTTGGGTATGCGCGGTTTTTTATAAAAATAATTCAGATGCGATTCAGAAACCAGGCGATACAAATCCTTGATTCCGGCCTGGTTTCTGGCATAGATGATAATATGGTTGGTGGCATTAAGCCGGATACTCCGTTCTCGACTGGACAAAGTATTAAGGGTCTGGATCGAGGTGCAGCCTTTTTTCTCAGCCAGATCCAAAAGCTTGACAAACACCTTGGCCGAGGCCGCCGCATCATCCAACGCCCGGTGATGATTTTGAATATCAATTTTAAAATAAGAGCATAGTTTTTTCAGATTATGGCGGTTAATCTGGGTTAGCAGACACCGGGACATCGCCAGGGTATCCACCGCGGTATTTTCCCGGGCAATGCCGTGATCGGTTAAGGCTTTATTTAAAAAACTCATATCAAAAGCGGCATTGTGGGCGACCAGAATGGTCTCGCCGGAGAACTCCAGAAATTTTTCCAGAGCATCCCGTTCTTCCACGCCATCGGCCACCATCTGATTGGTAATATTGGTCAGATTGGTAATAAAGGCCGGTATTTCACAATGGGGATTGACCAGCGTCGAAAAGCTGTCGACGATCTGTTTGTTTTTAATGCGCACCGCGGCAATTTCAATGATCTTATGGTTTCCGGGAACAAGCCCGGTGGTTTCCAGGTCAAAAAAAGTAAATTCGCCGCAGAAGTCCTGATCCTGGTTGCCGTAAACCATATTAAGCTGATCTTCCACCAAATAACCCTCGACCCCATAGAGTACCTTGATTTTTTTCTTGCGGCCCAATTCCATCATTTCCGGATAGGCCTGCAGCACCCCATGGTCGGTGATGCCGATGATGTCATGGCCAAAATTGGAAGCCTGTTTCATAATCTGCTCCACCTTACTGACTGCATCCATGGCACTGAACTGACTATGCAGATGAAGTTCGACCCGTTTAACCAAGGCATCGTCGGTTTTAATGGTTTCTTTGGCAAGGTTGATGTTGCGGGGATAAAACATCATTTCCTGGGAATACTCATCATAATTGATCTTGCCTTCAACCAGATACCAGCTGCCTTCTTTAATTCCTTCGATGACTTCTTCTTTGTCGGTGAAGATTTTGCAGGTAATACTGTTGGTATTGTCGGTGATATTAAAGGTCAGCAGGGTCTTATTGTTTTTCAACGGTCGGGTATTGACGCCAAAAACCCAGCCTTTGATCACCAGGCTTTTCCCTTCGGATTCCCCATTAATATTAAAATCTACATTTTTGAGCCATTCCCAGCTACGGGTTATCTTTTTTCCCGTGACCACATCCCCGGGTTTTTCGGCCTTGGGAAGCTTGGCGGTGCTGGACCCATTCGTTGAACTGCTTGAACTGGCACTAACCGGTTTTATTGCCGCCAATCGTTTTTCCAGATCCTGCTGACTTTTTTCCGCCACCGAATCGTCATCGGTAAAACGCACCACCAAGTCAGATTCCAGGCCATAGTGTTCAGCGATCAAGCGCTTGAAACGACTGGAAAAAATCGCCAGGGCTTCCCCATCCAGTTCACCAGTGGACCGTCCTCTGACATAAAAGGTGTTGCCTTCAGCAATCAGAGTATTGATCAACAGGATATTGGTTATCTTCTGATTGATGCCAACCAGCAACTGACTGACCCCTTTGCCATCGGTGGCCAGGAGATGCTCGCCATCCTGATACTGAAGGGGAGCCACCTCGATTTCCAAGGCTTTAGCATAATCAAAAATTTCCTGCATTTCATTTTTGATAAATTCAGTATCAGCCTGTTTTTTTGGACTGGAAAATTTAAAAATCAATTCCCCTTTACTGGAATTGATTTTAATACTATCGGTGATCAGATGATAGTCCGCTATTATTTTTTGATATCGTTCCTGTCGTCGGGTTAAAATACTCAAAGATCTCGCCTCACATTTTTTCTATTTCTGCTAATAATACCGAGATGATTTCATCCTCGGCAATGCTTTTTATAATTTCACCCTTTTTAAATAATACCGCCTTTTTTTTCCCGCCGGCAATGCCAATATCGGCGGCCTTGCCTTCTCCGGGACCATTAACAATACAACCCATCACGGCGACCCGGATGTCTTTTTCAACAGTTCTCAGCTGCCGGTCGATTTCCTGGGCGATACCAATCAGATCAATTTCAGTGCGTCCGCAGGTAGGACAGGAAATGACTTCCACCCGGGGCCGTCGGCCGGTGTATAAACCGATGCCGCGAAGAATGTCCCGGGCCACATCAATTTCTTCGAGCGGATCGCCGGTAATCGATACCCGCAGGGTGTCCCCCAAACCACTAAGCAACAGATAGCCGATGCCCATGGCTGATTTAACTGCCGAGCTGCGCAGGATTCCGGCCTCGGTGATCCCCAAATGCAGGGGATAATCGTACTGCTGCGAAAATTGTTCATAGCAGGCAATGGTAAAGCGCACATCCGAAGCCTTCATCGAAACCACGATATTATCAAAGCCGGCGTCTTCGAGAATCCGGATGTGACGTTGCGCCGACTCCACCATCCCGGCCGGGGTGGCCCGGCCCCCATTTTTCGCCAAAATTTCTTTTTCCAGGGAACCGGCGTTCACCCCAATCCGGATCGGAATGTCCCGTTCGGTGGCCATGGCAACAATTTCCCGAATGCCTTTTTCTAAACCAATATTGCCCGGATTAATGCGCAGCTTATCGATTCCATTTTCCATGGCGGTCAGAGCCAATTTATAATCAAAATGAATATCGGCAACCAGAGGAATTTGAATTCCCTTTTTTATCTCGACAATAGCCTTGGCCGCTGCTTCATCAGGAACTGCCACCCGGACAATCTCACATCCGGCTTCTTCTAGAGCGTTAATCTGAACAATCGTAGCATTAGTATTTCTGGTATCGGTATTGGTCATCGACTGGATCGCAATGGGATTTTCTCCACCAATGGCAATTGAGCCAATTTTGACAACCCGGGTTTTTTTTCGATTTTTCACATCTTTCTCCTATACTGCCAGCCGCATGATATCATTGACGGCAATCAGGACCGCCAGGGCAATCAGGGCAATAAATCCAAAATAGTTGATCTTCATTTCCAGTTCCAGACTAAGTTTTCGACGCACCACCATTTCAATCAGCAGGATAAAGATTCGCCCGCCATCCAGGGCTGGCAACGGAAACAGATTGATAATCCCCAGGTTGACACTGAGCATGGCGGTAAACGCCAACAGAATAATCAGTCCACTTTGCAGGAAGGTATCCACCATCGATACCATTCCGATCGGGCCAGCCAGCTGATCCAGGCCCACCTGACCGGTGAACAGCATCCCAAAGCTCTGAAAAATCAGACCGGAAAACCGCCAGGTATTTAAAAAGGCGGTGCCGATGGCATCAAATACGTTGGTATGACCAGTAAACAAGGCCACCACAATTAGGCAGACCACAGCAAAAATAATGTTCATGGCCGAACCGGCCACCAGTACCAGCAGCTTTTGGCCCCGGCTTTTTGCTTCGTAACTCCGGGGATCGATGGGGATGCTGGGATCCTTGGGAAGCAGATTTCCGTCTGCGTCAAATTCTGGTTCTTCACCCCGCATTTTGCAAAAGCCACCAACGGGAAATGCCCGAATGGTGAACAGCGTTTCTTTTCCCTGCCGACCAAACAGTTTTGGCCCCATGCCAATGGCAAATTCTTCAACGAAGATGCCCGTTTTTTTTGCCACGATAAAATGTCCCAGTTCGTGAACGATCACTAAAACACATAATATCAGCAATGTAATGAGTACGGTATATAAATTCAAATTTTCACCTACGCGATGCCAATGGTTAATTTGGCAAATATATAAATTAAAGGAATGATAAAGAGAATACTATCAAAGCGATCTAAAATACCGCCATGACCGGGCAGTATGGTACCAAAATCTTTTATTTTGGCTTTTCGCTTAATCATTGATGCTGTCAAATCCCCGCATTGTCCGGCAATGCTTCCAAAAACGCCAACAACCAGGTATAAATACCAGGGTAAAACAAAACTGAAGTAGGAACTGAGAATGGTTCCGTAAAGGATCGTACACAAAGCCGCGACAATCACCCCGCCAACTGACCCGGCAATGGTTTTTTTGGGACTGATCAGCGGCGCTATCTTTCGATGACCGATGGATTTGCCAATAAAATATGCTGCGGTATCGGTTGTGAAAGCAATCACAAAAATCAGCCACATGTAATAGGCTCCTTTATTGACTGTTTCAAAAAGGAACAGGTGCCCAAACATCACCGGCACATAAATCAATCCCATCAGCGTGGCACTGCCCCGTTGAATCCCCACATTTCCCGATAGGATTTCATAACAGAAAATAATAATGAAGGCCACCAATAAAACTGGCATCAGAAAATAATAATCCAATTTGATGGTAACCATCAACATGACGGTCAAAAAAATCATCAGGATTGCATTAATCTTAGGGCGAATCATTTTGTTAATGGCTCGCGTATATTCCATTGTCCCGACAAAAGCCAGAATGGATACCCCCATGACCAGGATAAATCCTCCGGTATACAAAATAAAAATGAGCAGTGGCAAACCAACAACCCCGGTCCAGATTCGGGTTTTCATGGAACTCTTATCAGCCCGTCTGCTCTCTGCTCTGGCTCGTTCCGCCCGGCGAATCTCCAGACTGCTACTCGGCCGATCCATAGCGTCGATTCCTGTTCTGATAATTTTCGATCATTTGATAATAGATTTCAACTTCAAAATCTGGCCAATAAATGTCGGTAAACATAAATTCTGAATAGGCCATTTGCCACAGCATAAAATTACTGAGTCGGCTTTCCCCGCCGGTTCGAATAAGCAAATCTGGATCCGGCTGGCCTTTGGTATAAAGATGATCGCTGATATGAGCTTCTGTCATCGCTTCCGGGGTAATCTCCTCGGCCATGAGCTCCTTAACCGCATGAAGAATTTCGTCTCTGCCGCCATAGTTCAGGGCGATATTCAGCACCAGTCCGGTGTTTTCGGCGGTGGTCTCCATCGCTTTTACGGCGGCTTCTCTGACTTTTTTTCCCAGCCCGTTTAGATTTCCAATCACGTTGATTCTGACATTGTTTTGATGTAATTCCCCAACTTCTTTATGGAAATACTCAACAGCGATATTCATCAGTCCATCGACTTCTTCGGGACTCCTTTTCCAATTTTCGGTGGAAAAAGCATACATCGTAATTATTTTTATTCCGGCATCTGATGACGCCCGGACAATTTTTTTCAATGTCTTCATGCCGGCATTGTGGCCAAATAAACGGGGACGATTTTTTGCTTTCGCCCAACGGCCGTTTCCGTCCATGATTATGGCTATATGCTCAGGCAGATTATCTTTATTTAACTGACTTGTCATATTGCACCCCTATTTCTATCGTATTTATGCATTTGTTCACTCTTTTTCTGCTATCCAATATTATATGCTATTTTTTAAGATTTGTAAATTCTATCCCCTGGGGATGAATTGAAACAAGATTTACTTAAGACTCAATTTTTCAGATTGAGTTCAGCTTACTGATGCTCAAAAAAAGGAAAAGACCTCAGGCATAGCCTGAGGTCTTCCTGGAAATTATTGTGAAAATGAGAATTATTGTTATCAATATAACATCTTTTGAACAAAAAGTAAACGATTAAATAAAATTTAATTTAATTTTTATTCAGATTAAGGTAACCTTAATCTTTTTAACGTTCAGGTTGAAAGTATATCCGTTACTCAATAGTCGAATCAACCTTAGTGATCCCTTTGCGATTATTTTTTTGTCAATGAAAGATAGCGGTAAAGGGTCGGCACCGATACCCCCATGCATTTCGCCAGATACCAGATGGTTCCCTTAACCGAAAAGGTTCCCATCTCATCCAGTTTCCCCACAAGCTCGACTTTTTCATCCTTGGATAAAAGCTTCAGCTTCTTTAACAGATCCCGGGAGATATGATTCAGGTTATTATCCACCAGTTCTTTGACATCAATATTTATTTTGTCCGGACCTTTTTCTCTGATCGCCGTTTCAACCAGCGGCGGTCGGATCATTTTGTCCAAAAGTTCCCGGGCGGTAATTAAATCATGACAATCTGAATTGATGCAGATCATCCCAATTAAAACTTCGTTTTCGTCCTTGATAAACCAGGACGCCGACTTGATCGATTCTTTTTTCTTGAATTTCTTGGGGTCATTATTCATATAGGGTACTTTTTTATGAACTTCACTTCGGAGAATTCTCAGGTTCGTTTCGGTGATCGGATCGCCGACCTTCCGCCCGCTGATATGGCCGTTGCGAATGGCCACCACCGAATGATGCCAGTCGGTCATATCATGGAGCACCACCTCCGTATTTTCACCCATAAATTCAGCTAAAAAATCCACCAGCGTTACATAGGTCTGCAGTTTTTTATTCACTTATTTTCCTCGCTTTTTTTATTCATCAAGAAGATACCCATGGTCATTGCCGGAAAGGCATGACCATGGGCGCTTTAATCGAAGCTATTTATTTCTGTTCAAAATGTTTTATTTAACGGCGATGGCTTCAATTTCGAAAAGAGCGGCCTTAGGCAAAGCAGCTACCTGCATACAGGAACGGGCGGGATACTCGGCCTGACCTTCGAAAAATTCAGCGTAAATATCGTTAACAACCGCAAAATCTGCCATATTTGCCAGAAATACCGTGGTTTTAACAATATCTTTCCGACTGAAACCGGCAAATTCCAGAACCGCATTTAAATTTTCCAATCCTCTTTTAGCCTGTTCTGCTACGCCTACTTCCAATTCACCAGTTTCCGGAATCAGCCCCAGCTGACCCGATGTATACAAGGTCTCTCCAACTAAATAGGCATGGGAATAAGGACCCACTGCTGCTGGTGCCTTATCGGCAATGATTGCTTTTTTGTTCATAATAATCTCCTTAATTTTATTAGTTTATTAAACCAAAACATATTTCTCTATCGCATGGGCGACGCCATCTTCATAAAAGGGTAGGGTAACATGATTGGCAATGGCTTTAATTTCCTCAGACGCATTCCCCATTGCGACACTGAGGCCGGCAAACTCCAACATTCGCAGATCGTTGTCACTGTCGCCAATTGCCATGACATTTCGCGGTTCCAGCTTCAATATTTGACAAAGCTGTTTTAACCCAGAGCCCTTATTGGCTAAACGATGATTGACCTCTATGTTGTTGGCGATGGCCTTTGTCAGGGTCACCCCATGAATCTGAGAAAACTTCTGCCAGAGCACCCGAAGATTTTTATCGCTGAGCAGGGGAATATTAATTTTTTCAATTTCGGCAGCATTTTCCATGGTAAAATCCAGGACATTATCAACCGCTATGGCATTACTACGAATAAAGGCAATCAGATCCTCGGACAATTCATTTCGGTCACCAATCATATCAAAGTAGCGGCGCTCGCCGTAGGATTGGCCCTGATAATAAACTTCGCAAAATAAGTTGCGGCGGGTCAGTGTTTTCATAATCTTTTTCACACTACCAGACCCCAGATAGTTGCTACTGATGACTTCATTGGTATTTAAGTTGGTAACGGCTGCCCCATTTGAGGTCACAGCATAATTAATGCCCGGGATACTCATCACCGATTTCGGCAATTGTCCCAGAATACGTCCTGTTGATGGGACCACATGGATACCTTTGGCAATGGCCTTTTCCAGCACAATCCGGGTTCTTTCTGAAATTGACATATAATCCTTTTGAAGGGTGGTGCCGTCCATATCCAATGCGATTAGTTTTATATCCATGGTTTACCCCATTTCTTATTTTTTAGTTATTCATTCATATGCTTATCTCTAGTCTAACATAAGAAAATAAGTTTTTCATCAGGTAAGCCTTTACAATTTTTTAGAATTGTCACTTAAACATTCTTTTTTTAGAATCTGAACCGGTTTGTCCGAAAAGGTCAGGATTACATGCGCCAACCGTCTGATTTCATCTTCATTATGGCTGACAAAAATCACCGTCCGTTTGTCCTGCTCCCAGATCTTTGAAAAATCTTCAATCAACCGGTTCTTCAGCGAGCAATCCAAACTGCTAAAGGGTTCATCCATCAGCAGCAATTCGGAAGGGTATAGAAAAGCCCGGGCAATGGAAACCCGCTGACGCATTCCGCCACTGAGTTCCTGGGGATAATAATCCCCCACTGTCGCCAATCCCACCAGTTCCAGCATGGCATCGATATCGGCATCATGGGGGCCCGGTTTTTTAATCGCTTTTTCTTTAAAGACAAGACGAAGATTTTCCCGCACTGTTCGCCAGGGCAGCAATCGCGGCTCCTGAAAAATGTAGGAGAGCGACTGAAAATTAATCCCTTCGATGGTTCCTCGATCAGGCTGTTCCAACCCGCTGCAGAGATTTAGGAGGGTGGTTTTTCCGGCCCCGGATGGTCCCAGAATGCCGGTGATTTTATTCTTTTCAAAAACCAGATTAAAATCTTCAAAAATCGTTTCTTCCCCATATTTCTTGTCGAGGTCTTTTATGATAATGGACATTGGCCATCCCCCTTCCGATTCTTTCCGATCACATGGAGGGTTATCTTTTCGATGGCCAGGCTGCAGATTACGATCACCAGGGTCCATGAAAATAATAAATCGGTTTCCAGATAAATTTTTGCATAATACAGATTCATCCCGATCGATGGCAGGGCATTGGCCAGCACCTCGGCGGTGACGGTGACCTTCCATCCCAGTCCAATAGCGTTCATTAACGCTGAAACCGCATAAGGTTTTACCGATGGTACATAAATATCGCGAATAATCTTTGTCTGTTCGACATTATAAATTTTTGCCATCTCCAGCAGCTTTTTATCGGTAGCTCTCACGCCCTGCACAACATTTGTCCAGGTTACCGGAAAGCAGATCAGAAAGGTGACCACCAGGGGCACCAGACCCGAGGCGATCCACAAATTAATCAGAATAATCACTGATACTACTGGCAAAGATTTGATCGTACTGACGAAGGGATTCATGATCTCATAAAAAGGATTGTTGAGGCCGCCGGCCAGACCGAGAACCAAACCCAGTATCACAGAAACAAAAACGCCGCCAAATACCCGGAGCAAGGTGACCCCGATACTCACAAAAAACTCAAAATCCCCAGCCAGGATGATCACACCTTCCAGGGTTTTAAGCGGCGATGGCAGCACCAGCGGGCTGTTGACCCACCGGGCTGCCAAGGCCCAAAGGAGTGCCCAGAAAAGGGCCACTCCTATTTTTACAATGATATTTTTATAGGGTCTGTTTTGCTTATTTTCCAAGAACGTAGAAATCTTCACCTGGAACTTTTCCTCCAACCGCTTTTGGTTCAAATCCAGCTAATATGGTATAGTATTCATTCAGTGATTCCTGGGCATCCTTAACTGGAATAAAAACGATATTGCTGTTTGGAATTGCTTTTTCGGCCAGTGCTGCATCGGCCATAATCCCCGCTGCAACAATATTTTTTGCTCCTTCAGCGGGATTGTCATTCACGGCATTTATCGATGCTTCATAGGCTTCCATAAATTTGTCCAGCACCTTGGGATTGGCTTGCGCCCATTCCTTATTGACAACCACTGCGGTCATCTGCAATTGGGATCCATTACTGGCTTCTTCCCAAGCTTTTGACATGTCCACCGCAATTTTAATATTTGGTTTTTTTGTTGTAATAGTAGTCACAAATGGTTCAGGAATCATCGCAATGGTAGCCTGTCCGGCTGCCAACTGGGTAACCGCTTCACTGTGTTCGGCCACATAATTAATGGTGACGTCCACCCCTGGTGTCAATCCGTTTTTCTCCAATAAATAGTTCAGCACATATTCCGGGGTCGAACCCTGTCCGCTGCCAATAATGGTCTTTCCTTTTAAATCAGCGATACTGGTGACGCCAGCAGATTCATCGGCAACAATATACAACACTCCCAGAGTATTGACAGATCCCAGGACAACCTGACCCTCGGTTTTATTAAACAACACTGCCGCTAAATTACTGGGCAGTGCGGCAATCTGAAATTCACCGCTGATCACACTGGCGGTCAATTGATCCGGAGCACCGGCCACGGTAAATTCGGTGGTGACATTTTCTCCCAGATCTACGCCGTTGACAATCATTTCTGCCATCCCCATTCCGGTTGGTCCGGCCAGGGTTCCGACTTTAACCGTTTGCGGTTCGGCCGGTTTTGCCTGACAGGCGGTAAAACCAAGGATCATCACCATGATTAAACCAGTCAGGATCATCATTTTTTTTACGTTCATTTTTTTACTCATTTTCTTTCTCATCCTTTTCTTGAAACTCTTTTTTTGACACTGTTAATTTTGAATGCACTTCTTTTAATTTACCCAACTGACCATTCAAAGAATTGATCTCGTTCATATTGCCGCATAAGGTGACACAGATAATGGATATGCCCTTATCTGAAAGCGGTAAACCCATCCGGCCAATGATTAATGATTGATAGGTTGCAATGATCCGATTAAACTCTTCCTGAACTTCTTTAGGATTTTCTAAAATAGCAGTTAGCACAGCTACGCGTTCGATGTTCGATCACTCCTTTCAAATCTCTCTAAAAAAAAACTTCCTGTAGAAACAGGAAGGCAGTATCAAAACAACCTGCTGATGCAGATTTGAATTTTGAACTTATTCCTTCCAAATCAGAACTTCTTTTCTGTCAGGTAAATACACTCATTCAATTGTAATTATTTTAACATTTATATAGTTTATTTGAAAGAAAAAGAAGGTGGAAAAATTCGACTTTTTAACGAGGCTCTTTTGAGAATATGATACGCTCTTTTCATTTAATGAAACGACAGTCCGTCTTGATAAACCTATTCGCAAACCAGGCTTATAAATTCCCGAATTATCCCTTCACAGAAACCCCATTCAGGAGTAAATATAAGGATATCTCTGGTTAATTGTGATATAATCTGCTCAGCAATTATTTTATGTCATTAGAATGAGTCTATGTGACTTTATACAATGACAATCTCATAAATTATCCAAGGAGAATCCCATGAAAAGTAAAACGAAACACCGCCTGACTTTGCTCGCTATTGTGCTGTTGATGTTGTTTTTACCGACCCCGATCCTGGCAAATGAAGCAATCCAAACCGGTGATAATCCCAATTCAAGTGAAGTGAGTGTGAAAGATCAGATGACCATCAATACCCTGTCCGAACTTCCCGATGTGGACAATAACGGCAATATCAATCAGCAGATCGTTATTATTTATAAAAATTCGAGCTCATTCAATGTTTCGAGCCTTTCCTTATCCACCACTGATATCGCATCCGGGGAAACCGTATCGGATCGGGTGGACTTACTGGAGGTAAAAAGCGATGTAAACATAGATGAATTTATCAAAACCATCAATGAAAATCCCAATGTTCTGGTAGCTGATCGCAATAGTATGCTAAGAACTTATTCCCTGCCTGATGATCCTTATGTCACCGATGGCAAAGCATGGCAGTTTGTGAGTATCGGCGCCGATAAAACCTGGGATCAGGTATCGAATTCTGAAACCATTGGCGTTGCCGTTTTAGATACCGGCCTCAATACCAATCATCCGGATCTGGTCGGCCGCATTATTAGCGGTTACGACTATGTCACCAAAAGTACCGATATCACCGATCAGGACGGTCACGGCACCTTAGTCAGCGGTTTTGTTGCTGCTGCCGCCAATAATGGCATCGGCCTTTCTGGGGTGGCTGGAACAGCCAATGTAAAAATTGCGCCCTACCGGGTCGGAACCAAAGGTCTCACCGTTGCCAATATCTGTGCTGCATTAATGGATGCCGCCGATCGTTCCGAAATCAAAGTCATTAATATGAGCTATGGCGGTTATGATTATAATAACAGCGAAGCTGCAGCCATTCAATACGCCAAAGACCGGGGCAAGATTCTGGTCGCTTCGGCCGGAAATGAAGGCGAGCCAACTGATCCTGAAACAGGATTGTCTTCTTATCCGGCTTCCTATGATGGTGTCATCTCAGTCGCTGCCACCACTCGTTTCAATGACCGGGCCTCTTTTTCCCAATATAACAATATGGTGGACCTGGCTGCCCCTGGAGAAAATGTTTATACCACTTCCCTTACTGGCGGCTATACCCAAGATAGTGGCACATCTTTCTCATCTCCGATCGTTGCTGGAGCCTGCGGTGTTTTACTGGCTGCCAATGGCAGCTTAAATGCCAGCGATGTGGAAGCGGCTCTGACAACCACTGCTCTGGATCTGGGTGATCCTGGTAAAGATGATTACTTTGGTTATGGTTTAATCCAACTGGATCAGGCATTACAAAAGGTAATAACTGATAAACCCTTAACCGCCTTATACAAAACCCATATTCAAAACCTTGGCTGGGAACCTGATTTTAAAAGAAATGGTGAGCTCAGTGGCACCGCGGGTTTAGGTTACCGGCTCGAAGCCATCAAAATTACTTTAGATAATCCCGGCTACGATGTCGGTGTTTCCTATCGAACCCATATTCAGGATATCGGATGGCAGGACTGGCGCAATAACGATGAGCTCAGCGGCACTTCCGGTGAAGGGCGTCGACTGGAGGCTATTCAAATTAAGTTGACCGGCGCTGACGCCGATCAGTTCGATATCTATTATCGTACCCATGTCGAAAATCAAGGTTGGCTGGGCTGGGCTGGTGCTGATGAACAATCTGGCACTGCTGGCTATGGCTACCGCCTGGAAAGTATTCAAATTATGGTGGTTCCGAAAGGAACCCCCTTTGATAGCTCCGGTGATTCGTTTATCACCAACCCGTTATGATCTTTCCACTGTTTTAATATCTGACTAGTTTAACAACAACTGATTTAATCAACCACGATTCCGCTTTGCTTCATCGTAGTTCGCGGGCAGTCGCCAACTACAAGCAAGCTTGTGATTGGCTCGTTGCCTTCACGCAACCACGATTCCGCTTTGCTTCATCGTAGTTCGCGGGCAGTCGCCAACTACAAGCAAGCTTGTGATTGGCTCGTTGCCTTCACGCAATTAAAAGCCGATGGGAAATGTGAAATTTCCCATCGGCTTTTATTATTTTAGATTTGATTATTCAATTGATTTTAATGATTCAACCATACTGATCCGTTTGATAATCGGTGTCATCAGAATATTGACAATAAAGGTAAAGGCCAGGGTAAAGACCACGGAGTAAATAAAACTGCTCGGTTCAATGCCCCGGGTAAACATAGCAATGTCTGTTTCCACCGTGTTGATGATAAAGCCGTTAAGCAGGACTCCTAAAAACAAGCCCACAACAATTCCGATACCCGAAAGAACAATATTCTCCCGGAAAATGTATTTATACACCTCCATATCATAAAATCCCAGTACTCGGATGGTAGCAATTTCCCGCACCCGCTCGGAAATATTAATGTTGGTCAGGTTGTATAAGACAACCGCTGCCAGGGCTCCGGCGGAAAGCAGCATCACTACCACCACGATACTTAAGCTACTGATGCTGTCTGCCGATGATTTGACAATATTCCCGGTGAAATTCACTGCTACCACCCCATCTTTTGCCAACCAGTCATTGGCAATGGCATTCTCAAGATCCGTTGTGGTATCTGGAATATTGACGTAGGCCATATTCACCTTAAGCTGTTTGCCAAAGGCCTTTTCGTAAGCTGCCGGGGACAGATAGAGATAGTTTTCCAGATAGTTTTCGGTAATTGCACCCAAAACCACCTCATGACTTTCATCCTCATTATAGATCCGGATGTTATCACCCACCTTAAGTCCCAGGCTGTTGGCAACTTTTTCCGATAAAACAGCGCCAGCTTCTTCCAGATTAATGGCTTCTCCTGATTTTCTGTCTTGAAGATGAATAAAATGATCAATCGTCGCAGCTGTTTCCGGGACAAATAGATAGGCCGCTTTGCCAGTACCCGTTCCGGCTTTTTCAATGGTCATCTTAGATTGATGGGCCAGGATGTTCTCGCTGAACCGGGTATCATTATCCAATATTTTTTTGAAGTCAGCCTTTTCGGCAAGGGTTTCTTCATTTTTTAAGGCCATGTAGCCATCAAAGACGGTGATGTTTTCAAACTGCCGGGGGATCATCGAAAATATCGCATCCTGGAGCCCAAACCCGGCCAGGATCAGAGCGGTACAACCGGCGATCCCAATTACCGTCATAAAAAAACGGCCCTTGTAACGCAACAGGTTGCGGGCAGTGACCTTTTCAATGAAGCCCAGCCGTTTCCAGATAAAAGGAATACTTTCGAGAAAAATCCGTTTTCCAATCTTAGGTGCCTTGGGACGCATCAGCTCCGAAGGATGCTCTTTTAGCTCGTAATGGGTAACGATCAGGGCCGCCGCTACGGTACAGAAAATCGCAATCAAACAGGCGATAATAATCGGAATCCAGGGTGGTGATATTAATAAATCGGGAACCTGATAGAGCAGTCCGTAAGCCCCGGCAATTAAATGCGGCAAGGTATTGATGCCAATAATCAAACCGATAACTGAACCAATACTGCCAGCCAATAAGGCATAGACAAAAAACTTCGACCCAATCTGATCATGACGATACCCCAATGCTTTCAGCGTTCCAATCTGCGTCCGTTGCTCTTCCACCATCCGGGTCATGGTGGTGAAGGATACCAGTGCTGCCACCAGCAGAAAGATCAGCGGAAACACCCCGGAAATATTGTCAATCCGCTGGGCGTCTTCGCCGTAACTGGCATAGCCCGGATTATCATCCCGATTGAACAGATACCATTTTCCAAATTCCAGATCGCCAATTTTCGCCTCAGCCTTCGCCAGCTCATTGGCGGCGTTGGCCAGTTCCGCCTCGCCCTCTGCCCGTTTCTGAGCCAACTGGGCTTCCCCATCACTGAGTTCCGCCCATCCGGCCTCCAATTGATCCTGGGAGGCAATCAGCGTACTCAGGCCTTCTTCCCGTCCGGCCTCAAAGGCCGCAATTCCCGCTGCCAGCTGGTTTTTGCTGGCAGCCAGGGTCACCCATCCGGCGGACAGCTGATTTTCACCATCAATGGCGGCCTGGGCTAGGGCAGCTTCGGCCTGGGGCAGGGTTACTTCCAACTCGGCCAACTGAGTTTTCATTCCGGTTAACTGGGCCTGAAAGGCATAGATCTCGTCAATGCCCTGCTGGAGCTGGTCTTTTCCGGCGTAAGCCTGGACTAAACCCGCTTCAACTCCGGAAATCTGGCTATTAATCTCAGCCAACTGGGTTTCCAGGGCGGCCAGCTGAGCCTGATAATCTGGAGCAGTCGGATCCAGGCTCTGAATCTGAGCTTCGACTCCCGCCTGCATGGCCTCCAGGTTTACCAAAGCACTTTCTCCCTGGGCAATCTGGTTTTCCAGCGCAGCCAGCTGGGCTTCAAGTTCCGGTAACTGGCCAGAGGGATCCTGACCTTCCATTTGGACAATGCCATTTTTCAGATCGACGATACCCTGGCGCAGGGTTTCCAGTTGCGCCTCGCCTTTTGCCAGCTCCTGTTTTAAGGTACTGGCTCCATTGATCAGATCTTCCTCACCCTTGACGATCTGATTCTGAGCATCGTTGAGCTGAGCCTGGGTCTGAGCAATTGTGGTGTGATATTCATCCCAGCCAGCATTCAGGGCTGACTCACCGTCAATTAACTGATCTCTGGCATCGGCCAGGCTTGCTTCCCCCTGAGCAATGCCCTCGTTAAACTGGGTCACCCCATCGTTATACTTGGCTCGCCCCTTATCCAGTTCCGCCTGGGCCTTGGCCAGAATATCCGTGTGATTGATTTGCAGCTGCTGAAGACCCAAAGCTTCCAATTGGTTTTCCATCGTAACTAAGGCATCTTCATATTCCACTGAAAAGGGATTAACCCCGTCGGCAGTGACCTGAGACAAAAGATAAATCTCAGTAAAACGCTCAAAGGCAAAATTTTCCGGGGCGATAAAACCATAATAATCCACACTCCCCCGGCCTACCGAAGTACTGCCGCGTTCGATGGAGACAAACTGGGGGGATCTGACAAAACCGACGATGGTGAATTGATCCCGTTTGATCGATTCAGACAAAGCTTTATCGCCAACTTCCGGGAAAAGCTTAATCGTTTCACCCAGTTGATAAATATGGCTGGAAACTCCCATACCTTTATCTTCCTGAGGCTGTTCCAGCAGAATTTCGCCCTCATTTTCCGGCAGTCGGCCTTCTATCAACACCGGCTGATTCAGGGCCTGGTCGGACTGGTAGGCCATCAGTTTGATGACCGGCCGTTTATCACCCCGCTCGATGATCACATCGGCCGAATAGCTGGGCATCACGGTCGCCACCCCCGGGGTGTTCTTGACGGCATCCACATCCGCCGGCAAAAAGCCATAGGTAGAAACCAGCCGCATATCCATCAGCTGCTGGTTCTGATAGTACTCACTGACCGTATATTTCATGCTCGGGCCGGTTGTTTTTACCCCCACAAAAAAGCAGATACCCAGAGCAATGATGGCGACAATGGATAAAAAGCGGTTGATCGATTTTTTTATTTCTCTGAATGTGTCTTTCTGCAATGCTTTCATTGATATGTCCTTTATTATAAAATTTGATCATTTGCGTTGCCATTGAATATTGATCGGCTAAAGCGTCAGGTCAAAAGCCTGACTGTAGTTTGACGTCGTATGCGCCTAAGCTTAAACATGGTCGTTTTTAATATTTTACCATGTTTTAATTAAGAAAACACCCAATCACTGTTAAAATAATTCATCCTATCACTGGATGCTGATATTTTCTTTCATGGTAATCAGCCCGATTATTTTTTCCTTCACCGGGATACCGGTTAATGCAGTGAGAGCCTTGGCATAAAGATTGATCTGAATCGCGTAGCCACTAATTATTTCCTCCCGCAGACGAGCGTCTTTAAAATAATCAGTCTTATAGTCGATAATGACCCATTGGTGGTCTTCCATAAAGGCACAGTCAATGATCCCCTGAACGATAATCTTTTCTGAAATATCGACCCATTCCGCCCGAATCTCAGCCGGTGCGTAGCCATAGTTAAAGGGAATTTCCCGCCTGATTTTTTCGGCTGATAACAGCCTGATCCCCAGGGGTGAGGTATAAAAGCTGATCAGTTTATCAACGCTGATGGTTCGGGCCAGTGCTTCTGGCAGAAATTCTTTTTGGATCAGCGCTTCAATCTGGTGGGCCAGATATTTTTCCAGAAACAGCGGCAAGGCTGACTGGCCATTATTTAGCAATTCGTCCCGGATTGGTTTTAAATCGACCACTTCCATTAACAGATGGAGCGCCGATCCCCGTTGGGCAGCGGTGAAATCAGTCTGTTTTTGTTCTAGAAACTTGGGCTTCTCCTGCTTCTTTGAAAGCGTTCTGATTTTTTCCTGTTGATCAGACCCCTCCCCTTTTTGATACTCTTTGATTTCGGTAACACTCATCTTACTGGGAAGTTCGTTCTCCGCTTTGGCCGGATAGCGAAAATCCAGCCGCTGCTGAATGGCCGCCCGGTCAGCTTGTGAAATACTGATTGTGGGCTTTTCCGGTACTGCTTCAGGGTTCTCGCTCCCCTCGTCGCTCTCTGATAACGCCTCAGCGCTGTCCCGCTGCTCTTCCAGATCCCGCTTGTCAGTAAACTGATCAGCCTGATGGTAAGCAATGTTGAAATCTGCCAACTCCAGATTGCTCTGCGCCGGATCGCGGCCAGCCAATACGCCCATCATCACCCAGTCAAGCAAGCTGGCAGCATTGAGGAGGTGGTACTCGTCGGGCTCGTTATACCATTTTTGCCAGGCTTTATCGCGGTTTTTAACCGTTCCGACAATCACCAGTTTTTCCTCGGCTCGAGTCATCCCCACATAAAGCAGCCGCATTTCTTCAGAGAGCATTTCGATATTGCTTTGCGCCTTGCAGACTTCTTTAGCCAGGGAATTATGCTTATACCGTTTTTCCAGATTGACATAGTCAGGACAGATTCCCAAATCCTTATGGAATAACACCTGCGCGTAATTGCTACGCTTGTTAAAACCTTTCCCGGCACCAGTAAGAATTACGATCGGAAACTCCAGCCCCTTGCTTTTATGGATCGTCATCAGCCGTACCACTGCCTCATGATTGCTGACCATCGCTGGCGGTGAAATATCCTGTTTGTGTTTTTTCATGTTTTCGACAAAGCGGATGAATTGATACAGTCCTTTTAAAGTTGATTTTTTATAGTCCCCGGCTCGCTTCAACAAGATTCGCAAATTGCACTGCCGCTGTTCGCCGCCAGGAAGGGCGCCGACAAAGGCGTAATAGCCGGACTCCAGATAGATTTTCCAGAGAAAATCTTCCACCGCCATCAGCTTGGATTGATACCGCCAAGCAGTCAGTTTTTGATAAAAGCCGCCCAGTTTTTGGGACAGTTCATCGCCCTCTTCCCGACAATAAGCTTCCACCGCCTGATAAAAGAATCCCTGGGGATGGGCAATCCGCAGCCGGGTACATTCGGTGGTGCTAAAATTGCCGATCGGCGAAGTCATAATACTCAACAACGGCAAATCCTGATGCTGGTTATCCATCAGGTTCAGCAGGTTTAAAATCATCGTGATTTCCAGCGATTCGTAGTAATTGGTGCCGCCATCAAAATAGGTGGGAATCCCCATTTCACTAAACACCTTGAGATAAACATCCCCTCTTCCGGCAACACTCCGCATCAGCACCCCAAAATCACCATAGTTAATGGCTCGCTCCTGATTATGGCGGGTATCAAAAAAAGTTGTTCCCACCAGCGACTGAATTTGATTGGCGACAAACCGGGCTTCAACTTCGACTGCGGTTAGATCTTCACGGTCATCTTCGTCAAAAGCCTGAAGATCACCGGCATCCGCTTCCTTTTTTTGCTCTTCAATGATATGGATTTCGGTTTTTTGATAGGCTCCTTCGTGGGGCAGACCCTTATTGAGCCGAGCCTGTTCGTCATAATTAATTTCCCCCAGCCCGGTGCTCATGACCTTCTCAAAAATGGCATTGACGCTGTTGATCACCCCCTGCGCGGATCGGAAATTCTGATTGAGAGTGACCAGACAGTTATTGGGGTTTTCATCCTTGCCAAAGCTTTCATACTTGCCGATAAAGATGGTTGGATCGGCCAGCCGAAACCGGTAGATACTCTGTTTAACATCCCCGACCATAAAATAATTATTATCCCGCACAATCCGCTGCAGGATCGTTTCCTGCATTTCATTGGTGTCCTGATATTCGTCCAGAAAAATATAGCGATAGCGGGCGCGAACCTCATCGGCTACTTGTGGATCCATTAGAATTTTAAGGGTCAGCTGTTCCAGGTCATTGTAATCGACCAGGTTTTTCTGGGCTTTTTTGGCCTGAAAGGCGGTCCAGAATTTCTGCGTCAGTATCACCAGATCGGCCATCGGTTTTTGTAGATCATTCAGCTCCTGCACCATTTCATCGATATTGATGGCAAAACGTTTCTGCAGTTTGGCGATACTGGTCTTGGCTTCATCCCGATATTTTTTGATCTGCTCATTACGTTCCTTATCCTCTTTGGCCGCCCCTTTGAAGCGCTCGTAACTCAGGGTTTTCAAGGTTTCCAGCCCCTGCACCAGATCGTCTCGGATTACTTTTTCCAGTGCTTCCAGCATCAGCACTTCGCTTTTCATCTGCTCATGAGTTTTCTCAAAACCCCCAGCAGCGCTGATGTCACTGGCTTTGATGGCCGAATCCAGGGCGCCCTGAAGCTCTGTTTCAATGATTTTTTTTAAGGAGTTTCCCCACACCGAGGCTTCCAGGCTTTTTTGATCACAATCAAACAGCGCCAAGGCCTGGTGGCTCCAACTTTCGGGGTTGGGTTGAGTGGCCAGAAAGCGATACAAGGTTTCGACCGTGTCTTTTAAGGCCTGATCATTCTTATTGCCGCTGTATTTTTCGATCAGATCCAGAAAATCAATGGCCGGTTCGTTATTTTTCTGATTTTTTTCCGGGTTCTGATCCGGTTGTTCCGGGTTGTTTTGAGCATTATTTTCCTGGGCGCTATTTTTCATGGTGATGGCCTGCTGGTATTCGTCTTCAAAAACCTCTTCCAGGGTCTCTTTGAGCATCAGCGCGATTTCGGTATCATTGCCAATGGCAAAGCCGGGATCGATGTCACCCTTATGAAAATACTGACGTAAAACGCTGAGGCAAAAGGAATGAAGAGTGGAAATCGAAGCGCCCCCTAAAATATTCATCTGCTTCATTAAAAAGCTGCGATCATTTTCGGGGTTTTCCAGTTCCCGAGCCAGAGCCTGACTGAGACGATTTTTCATTTCTCCGGCGGCGCCCCGGGTAAAGGTCAGAATCAGCAGCTCATCGACGCCCACCTTTTCTTCTCGGATAATCCGAATAATCCGCTGGATCAGCAGGGCTGTTTTACCTGATCCGGCAGCGGCTGAAACCAGCATGTTGGTTTCCCGGTTTTCGATTGCTTTTAACTGATCACTGGTCCATTTCATTGGTTACACCTTCCTGGATTAATGTAAAAAACTGTTCTTTCTTCATCGTTGCGTTAAGCACCTCATAACCACCGCGGGTGATCGCGTCATCAAACTGGCAGATACCCTTGTAATCACAATACTGACAAGCATAGTCATGGCCTTTTTTATAAGGCCTAACTTTAATATCGCCCTCATAAATGTTTTTGATCTGCCGAACCACGGTTTTACGGACATAGTCAATGATACCCGCAAATTCCTCTCGATTCAGCTTAAATTCCGATCGGTAAACCGGTAGAATATCCGATGTTTTGGCGTCGGCGTCATGATCCATGGCGGCAATAACCATTTCGTCGTCCAGCAGCAGACCATTGAGTTTAAAGGACTTATTAATGGCCGCCAGAACATTTTCGCCAAAATCCAACCGCGGCATCGGGTCATCGACATAAAAGTAGAAGGTTCCCCCCGGCAGGATATCCTCGGCATCAATAACTGTCATAGCCCCATCCAGATACACCAGCAATTGCAGCGAAAGGCCATAATAGATATCATCATAGCTCAGTTTCTTACTGCCCGTTTTATAGTCGATCACCTTGACCCAAGTATGACCGTCTTTTTCATAGAGATCCAGCCGGTCGATTTTCCCATAGATCTTGACCTCGCCCAGTTTTGCATCCGGCAGGCTGATCTCCTGTTCAAAGCTGAACTCGGTGGCCTGGGGTTCAAAATCCCCGGCACATAGCTGCTGTACCAGGATATCAATGGACTTTTTACCGACCCGTTCCAGTTTTTTTCCCAGGTACTGATTTTGTCCGGTGCTGTTAAAGACGTTGGTTTTTATCTGTGGCAGACAGCTTTCCATTACCCCTTCCAGCAAGGTATCGCGCTGATTTTTAGGTAGGGTGCGCAGATCCAGTTTTTGGTCATGGACTTCCCGAAAAAAGCCGTCGATCAGTTCATGGAGCAGGGTGCCGATTTCTGGGGCAGCAATATTATAAATAGGCCGGCTCTCGGGTTTTAAGCCGTATCTGACATAATGGGAAAAGGGGCATTGGCGGTGGGTTTCCAAGCGGGTAATACTGGTACGTAGGTTTTTTCCGTAAAGAACAGCAGCTTCCGCACCGGTCATGGCCTGAGAAACCCCGGAATAGTTCAGAGCTTCAGTCAGATTGCCGATCATTTGCTGGTAATCCGGGTTGTTTTGATACCAGTCTTGTACCGCTGCCCACAAGGCCTCTTCCGGCTGTCGCTCCGAACCGGCCTGGGCTTGGCTATTACGAAGATGGCTGACCAGATGCCAGAGGGTCGCATCGGGCGTGCTAAGGGTATTCCAGAATGCTGCCACCCCATCATTAAGGGTTGATAAAATATCGATCGTCGGAAAGATCCCCACAATCTGGCTCAGCAGAATGCTGGGCTGCTGGCTATTGCCTTCCATGTCGGCTAAAGCCCAATGGAGAGCCAACTGGGATTTAGGCTTGGTTAACAGATCATAAACCAGAAACCGTTCCTGATCCATTTGAAAACTGCGATTGTTTTGCAGCCGGATCTGGTGAGCGCCGAGAATCTGCCGTTCCAGATCTGAGAAAAGGTTAGGCTCACTGCCCGTCCCCGGGATTTTCCCTTCGTTTAAACCAAAGACAATCAGTACCTCAAAGGCCGAGCTGCGGCTCCTGCGTAAATCGGTGATGCTAACATAATCCCGGTAGGGCGGAATGATTCCCAGACGATAGCCCTGAAAGCCACTTTTTAAAATCCGCAGGTATTCTTCACTGGTCACTTCATCATTTCCCATGGTTTCGACAATCTGATCAAAGACTTCCATCAGGATATTCCAGATCTGGTGATAGATTTCCATGGCTTCATAGTTACCGGCTTGTGAAAGCTGTTCCACCAGGGCATCTATTTTTTCCGGGGTTTTAATCACCACTAAAAATTCATAGAGCGCTCTGGTATAATCCTGACAGCTTCGGCCGGTCTTGAGCTCGGCTTTGAGCCGGATTAGCGGGGTCATCAGTTTAATCCGCAGCGCATTAAGGCTATCCAGATCCAGAGCCGGATTCTGGCTGACTTTGGTGAATTCCTTTTCCCATTGTTTTCCGCGGATCCCAAACTCCAGGGCATAATTTTCCAGATCTTCACATTCTGACAAGGTAATCGGTGAAAATCCGGTTTTCACAAAACCGAAAACATCATCGAGCCGGTAATTATTCTGGATCGCCTCCAACGCTGTTACGACTGCTTCGACCAGATGGTTATCCCCGATGGCACGCAGATCATCCATAAAATAGGGAATCTGATACTGGGCAAAAATACGCTTGATGATGCTGCCGTATTCGTCCAGATCTCCGGCCAAAACCACGATATCCCGAAAGGACAGCTTTTCTTCCCGAATCAGCTTAAGAATCTGGCGGGCGCCCATTTCTACCTCTTCCCAGGTATTCTGGCATTGGGTCAGACTGATTTGATTGACTTCTTGTTGGTATTCCAGCTTGGGATAGGCAAAGAGATTAGCCTCCAGATGAGTCAGCTCCAGACTTTTTTGCTTTTGTTCATTTTGCCGGGAAAGCTTTTCCAGTTTAAATGAAGCCTGCGCTCTGGCACCAATTTCTTTGAGGTTGTCCATGGTGTTGGCCGTTAGTTGAAAAACTTCCTGATCACGTGCTGTCGGATCGGGATCCCAGGGTAGGGCTATGTGGATTTCTTTGACCGTTTCCAGCAGATTTTCAATCATGCGGTAATCCTGGGCTGAGAAATTCTGAAAACCATCCATCCAGATTTCGCTATTCTGCAGAAATTCTGCCGTTGGTATTTTCTCGCAGACAAAATTGCGAAAGTCTTCTTCATCTTTACGATCATTTCCCAACAATTCCTGAAAATGAGTATATATTTTGATCACATCCCCCAATTTCTGAGGCATGATTCCCTGATTCAAGGTCTTTCTGGTTGCTTCCAAATTTTCCGGGGCAATCTCATTCTGCTTAAGTTCACCAATCAGATCCGAAATACTGATCAGAAAGCCGGGCTTTTTAACGCTGGAACGATAAATAGTCAGTTCTTCCTGAATATCCCCCAGAGTTTTTTGGAGCAGCATATTTTTCCCGTGGCTGTCCATATAGGTCTTGGTAAGCCCGCCGGTTTCCTGAAGCACCCGGTTCCCCAGTCGTTTGGGACTCAATACTTCCACGTTCAGCAGCCCGGCCAGTTGATTGGCTTTGATCAGCGCTTCTTCGGCACCGAGGGTAAACTGTTCCGGAACCATTAAATAGAGTTTTACTTTACCCGCAGAAAGCGCCGCACCGATCTGGTGATAAACCGCCTCACTCAAAACCTGAGATTGTCGGCCCACGATCATTGTAATTCCCATCCGTTTTTCCTTTCTCAATTTTCACACCACTAATTATCCGCTATTTTAAAAAATCACCATCCCTTTTTAAAAGATGGTGATCAAAACTGTCGATAGAGACACGTAGTACCGATAATTGTTACATCATGTTGTTTGCTTCAGAGCGGACACGGCAGAGCCTGTCCGATTCTGCGTGCAGGCAACGAGCCAATCACAAGCTTGCTTGTAGTTGGCGACTGCCCGCGACCAATGCGAAAGGAGCTTAGCGGATTTCGCATGGTGCAGCAAACAACAGATTAACAATTGGTCGGTACGGCAACATCACATCGAACCCTTATTATACGGTCACAAAGCCAACTTTTTTACGCACCTTTGACAGAGTTTTCCAGGCAATCTGGGAAGCCTTTTCGGCATGAACATGCATGATCTGTTCCAGATAAGCCTTTTCACCCAACAACCGGTGATACTCATTTTGCACCGGCAGCAGCGTATCAGCGACGGTTTCGCCGACGGCCAGCTTGAAATCGCCATAGCCCTTGCCATCAAATTCCCGGGTGATGTCATCCAGGCTTTTTCCGGTGGCACAGGAATAGATTTCCATTAAATTGGAAACCCCAGGTTTTTCTTCGCGGTTATGATAAACGGCCATATCCGAATCGGTGACCGCTCGTTTAAACTTTTTGACAATTGTTTTGGAGTCATCCAGCAATGAGATAAAGGCATTGGTGTTTTCATCCGATTTGGACATTTTCCGTCCCGGTTCTTGAAGACTCATAATGCGGGCTCCGGATTCGCCAAAATAAGCTTCTGGCACCTTAAACACATTACCAAAATTCTGATTAAAACGAATGGCGATATCCCGAGCTAGTTCCACATGCTGACGCTGGTCATTGCCCACTGGCACTAAATCAGTTTGATAAAGCAGTATATCCGCAGCCATCAAGACTGGATAGTCAAAAAGACCAACCCGGATATTTTCACCCTGTTTTTGAGATTTATCTTTAAATTGGGTCATCCGGCTGAGTTCGCCCATATAGGTTGAACAGTTTAAAATCCAGGCCAGTTCCGAATGCTCGGGCACCATCGATTGAACATAAAGAATCGATTTTTCGGGGTCGATACCCAGGGCTAACAGCAGCGCAATGGATTCATTGGTTCGTCTGCGTAGTTCGGCCGGCTTTTGAGGCATGGTGATGGCATGAAGATCCACCACACAGAAAAGACTACGGTAATCCTCCTGCATCTTTACCCAGTTTTTCATCGCGCCAAAATAATTGCCGATGGTAAAGGTTCCCGATGGCTGGATGCCACTATATACTATTTTTTTTACTGGTGCTTCTGTTGTCATAGCTACTCCTTATTCTAATGGCTGTTCATTCTATGTTTATATCAACAGCCATGATCTTTTTTAAACCACACTTAGCTGGTTTATGGTAATTTCAATTCTGTCATTTCCAGAGAATAACAATCGATTTCCAATTCTTTGATCATCCGTTCGAAAATATCATAATCGGCGGTGGTGAGAATTTTGGTGCGTCCCACTTCGTCCTGAGTGTTGAAATAGTCAAACTCGGTCAGGTGTTTGTTTAATTGCCGGACCAGGCCATTGGCCGGGTTGATCAGCTCAAGTTCTGGGTACATCTGCCGGATCGTTACCGACACAATCGGAAAGTGAGTACACCCCAGTAACAGTTCTTCGATGACGATGCCTTTTTTGATGCCCTTTAATAAAATCGGTTCAACGGCTTCTCGGATATTGTTTTTCAAAATTTTCAAATCACCCTGGCCATCGTTGATCACCTTGGCCAGAGTATGGGTTCCCTGGGCGATGTATTCGACCTCTTTGGTCCAAAGCTCCAGTTCTTTTTCATAGCCGCGGTTTTTAACCGTTGCCGTGGTGGCAATCAGCCCCACCAGGCCCCGGTCCCGCCAGTTGAGGGTTTCCTGGACGCCGGCTTCGATGACACTAAACAGCGGCACCCGGGCGCTCAGTTCGACAATCAGGGAAGAAAGGGTGTTACAGGCTAAAACCACGGCTTTAACCCCTCTATTTTCCAGATCGCTGATAATGGTATTGGCCAGCATGATTAATTCATCATTTTCCCGCTCACCATAGGGCATTCGCATCGAATCGCCAAAATAGAGATAATTTTCATTGGGCAGTCGGTCTTGAAGTGCTTTCAGTACGGTAAAACCACCGATGCCCGAATCGATGACGCCAATGGGTCCATTGTTGTCCATCTGTTCACTTCTTTCCTGATTGATCACGGAAGGTTATTCCTTTTTCCTCACTCATGTCGTCAATGATTGCCAAAGATTCCAGCGCGATTCCTTGCTCACGGATTATCGCCCCACCATCTTGAAATCCTTTTTCAATGGCAATACCCACACCCACCAGGGTGGCACCGGCCTGATTGATCAAATCAATTAAAGCTTCGACTGCCTTGCCATTGGCCAGAAAATCATCGATAATTAAAATACGATCTGTCGGACTTAAATATTTTTTTGATACCATAATTTTATAGGCCTGTTGTTTGGTATAGGAATAGACATCACTGGAATAGATTTCCTCGTCTAAATTTAATGATACATATTTTTTTCCAAAAACCACCGGACAATAGTCAAAATATCTGGCTGTACTGGTTGCAATGGCAATTCCTGATGTCTCGATGGTCAGGATTTTGTTGACTCCCTCTCCGGCAAAGCGTTTGGCAAAAGCCTTTCCCATTTCTTCAAATAGTTCCACATCCAACTGGTGATTTAAAAAAGAATCCACCTTGAGGATTCCCTGGCCTTTGACACGACCTTCTTGTCTGATTTTTTTTTCTAATAATTCCATTGACTGCTCCTTCGTATCCTAATCGAATTATTATAACATACTCTTATGGATTTGGACAACCACGATTCCGCTCTGCTTCGTCGCAGAAAGAAAGGCGGGAATTTCTTCCCGCCTTTCTTTAAAGTCAGCTCTATTATTCTTTTTCTTTTTGTGCTGCGGCAATGACTTTTTCTGAAATAATCATTGGAGCTTCTTCATAGCGGACAAATTCCATAGCGAATTCGCCTCTGGCCTGGGTCATGGAACGCAGTTCGGTGGCATATTTAAACATTTCTGCCAAAGGTGCCTCCGCCAGAATTCGCTGTTTTCCACCTGATGCTGATTCCATACCCATAATTCGACCGCGTTTTTTGTTTAAATCGCCCATGATATCGCCCATGTACTCTTCGGGTACGGTGATATCAATGTGGTAGATGGGTTCCAGGATTACTGGTGCTGCTTCCTTCATACCTTTTCGGTAAGCCGCTGTGGCTGCCATTTTAAAGGACATTTCATCAGAATCCACGGCATGATAGGAACCATCATATAGAGTCGCTTTAACACCAGTGACGGGATAGCTGGCCAGAACTCCTTCAATCATACATAATTCAAGTCCCTTTTCAACAGCGGGAATGAAGTTCCGGGGTACTGCGCCACCGACTACCTTATCGACAAACTGGAATGGTGCATTGGGATCACTTCCCGGTTCAAAATCAATCCAGACATGACCAAACTGACCGCTGCCGCCTGATTGTTTTTTGTGTTTTCCTTCTGCGGTTGCTTTTTTCTTAATGGTTTCCCGGTAGGGAACCTTCATATCAACCAGATTAACATCAACGCCAAATTTCTGTTTCAGTTTTTGGGAAATAATTTCCAGATGCATTTCGCCCAAACCAGATACCAGGGTTTGCTTGGTTTCCTTATTGCGGCTCACCGTCATGGTTGGATCTTCTTCCACCAATCGATGCAGGCCGGTGGCCAGTTTATCAATATCAGCCTTGGTTTTTGGTTCAATGGCCATGGCAATAATTGGTTTTGGTAATTCAATTTTATCATAAACAATCGGTGCCTTGACACTGGTTAAGGTATCCCCGGTAACCGTATCATTTAACTTGGAAAACGCTCCGATATCTCCTGCTTCCAGTTTTTCAACCTCAATCTGTTTATTACCTCTGAGGACATAAATATGATTGGCTTTTTCTTTGACTTCCTGCGTTGCATTATATATTTCTACGGAATGATCCAGAACCCCTGACATAACTTTAAAGATCGACAATTTTCCCACATAGGGGTCAGCAATCGTTTTAAATACAAGTGCTGAAAAAGGTTCGCTGTTACTGCATTTCCGTTCGATTTCTTTTTTATCCAGGGGATCCTTACCCACCTCAAACTTGCCTTCTCCAGGTGACGGAAGATACTCGATGAGCATATTTTCGAGCGTTTCAACCCCGATGTTCTGAGTTGCTGAGGTACATAATACCGGTATCAGTTCGCCATCGATAACCCCTTTGCGAATGCCGCTATGGATTTCATCCCGGGTTAACTCTTCACCTTCAAAATATTTTTCCATCAGGCTCTCGCTGGTCTGAGCAACTGACTCCATGATCATGTCCCGATAGGGTTCCAATTCTGCTTTCATTTCGTCGGTGATGGCTACATCAAAACAACGATTCTCTTTTCTCTCGCTACCAGTCATATCGACGATGTTAACAACACCATTCATTTCTTCGCCCTCACCCATTGGTAATTCAAAGGGCACGACCTTATTGCCAAAGGTTTCTTTTAATTCGTCCATAACCTTGGCAAAGGTGGCGTTTTCTCTGTCCATCTTATTAACAACAATAAATGCCGGAACATTTGCCTTTTCTAAAAGTTCAATGGCTTTTTCGGTTCCAACCTGAACGCCAGACAGTGCATCAACGACGATAACAACTGCATCAGCCACCCGAAGTGCCGCAAAAGCGTCCCCAATAAAATCAAAATAACCTGGCACATCAATAAGATTGATCTTATGTCCCCCAAATTCTAAAGGAATAATAGATGATGAAATTGAAAACTTTCGTCTTTTTTCTTCTGGATCAAAGTCCGATAGGGTATTTCCCTCGTCAATTTTTCCCATACGATCAACGGCACCTGCATTAAATGCCAATGCTTCAGTCAAGGTTGTTTTTCCGCTCCCACCGTGACCTAGTATAAGAATGTTACGGATGTTCTTTGTTGGATACGTTTTCATGCTGTTTCCCCCTCGCTTATTTTGCCAATGATTTAATTGGTTTTTTTGGTATAAGGCTATTTTATAATATTTCTAAAAAATAATCTACAAAAAGATTTATTATAGATCCTCTTTTATTTTTTTCATCACTTTTTTTTCAATTCGCGACACCGTCATCTGGGATTTATTAATATATTCTGCCACTTCTTTTTGTGTTTTACCCCGGAAAAACCGTTGTTCCACAATAATCCGTTCAACCGGATTAAGCGCTTGAATTTTTTGCTTTAAAAGATCAATGTTTTCTACATTTTCCATGTTGTTATCCAGGTTTCCCAATAAGTCCATCAAACTGACCTCCTGGCCATCCTGATTGCTTTCGTATTCCATCGATAGTGATTTGGGATAATAGGCATTGCTGCTTTCCATGGCTTTGATGATGCTTTCCTCTGAGATCTCCAGATAAACAGCAATTTCAGAGATGGTTGGCGACCGCATCAGCTTGTGTTCCAGGGTTGTCCGGGTTTGATTAATTTCCCGATTGAGATCCTGAACCTTCCTAGGGATTCGGATCAGCCATTCCCGATCCCGGTAATAACGTTTAATTTCGCCAATAATTGTAGGTGTAGCAAAGGTATCAAACTCATAGCCGCGACTGACATCAAACCGCTCCACCGCATACATTAAGCCTAAGCAGGCAACCTGAAAAATATCTTCATTATCTCCACTTTTATGCCCATATTTGCGTGACAGAATTTTGGGTATATAAAGATAATTTTCAATAATTAAGTCTCTTAAGTCCCGATCCCTTGTTTCTTCGTATTCGGCAAATAACTTTTTGATATCTTCTTTACTGATTTTTCGCTCATACTTCATGGGTCGTCGATAGGTTCTTAATCATGGTAATTGAGGTTCCGGATCCTCTCTCACTAATAATTTCCACCCTATCCATTAGTGATTTGATGATAAATAAACCAAAGCCACCTAATTGTTTGCCATTAAGATCAGGCATCGCCACTGACTCCGGTTCAAAACCAACACCTCGATCGGTTACCGTAAAGACCAATTTCTGATGCTCCACAACATAGGTTAAATCATAGGTTGTATCTGGATTCTTACTGTGGTTCAAGGCATTTGTACAGGCCTCAGATACGGCAACCTTCAGATCTTCCACATCGCCAATGGAAAAGCCCATATTATTTGCTACTGACGCAATTGTAAGACGTGCCAAGCTGACATATTCTGGTTTAGTTGGTAGTGTCAGTTTTATACTATCCATTCTTTTTTCCTCTTCTCAATTTGCTTAGTTAACAGGATTGTCGACAATTTCAATTATTTTATCGACCCCGGTAAGGGATAATAGCTTTTTAATATTGGGCCGCGGATTCATCATGATAATCCGTTGTCCCATTTCTTTTGATTTGTTTCGCAACTCGATTAAAACACCCATACCGGTGCTGTCCATATAGGATAACTCGGAACAATCCAAAATAATTTGCGTTGCCTGGGTCATAATTTCTTTTTCAATTGACGCTCTGAATTTTTCAATGGAATAAATGTCGATTTCGCCTTTAATACTGACCATACTGGTTTTTCCCGTTTCAATTATGTTATTGCTGTTCATAAAATCTCCATTTCACAATTAATCTGTTTGAAAAGAAAGCTTTTGTATTCACTGAGCTTTCATTTCGCAGGCGGTCGCCAACTGCCGGCCTTCTCATAAATCCAAAACTAGACCCAATGAGGTGTTCACCGTCATTGGGCCTAGGGCTGAAATCCACGGCCTATATCTTATCGTTTCTATTCCTGGTTTGAAAAACTCCCAAGCCTTTTTTTAATACCGATGCGGCCTTTACCACTGGATCAATTACATCTTTTTTGATGGTATTTAGCGCCAATTCAACCTCATCCACCATCATACTGGACTTATCCGCAATATGTGCAGTCGATTTGGTAATATCATCAGCGTTTTCCATAATACTGCGAAGCGCCAGACGATTGTCTTCCATAAGCTTCGTGGTTGTGTCAAAGGTTGCTGCCAGACTTTTAAACAGCTTAACCAGATAAACCGTTCCGACCACAAAAGCAACCCCTACTAATAACAGCGCTAGTTCCCACAAGCTAAAATTTAACGTAATCATTTATAGCATCCAATCCTTACGCTTCTTCTTTATCAGCAACTTCAGATTCTTCAGATAATTCTGTTTCTTCTTTTTCAAGGGCTTCCAGTTCTTCGTTTAAATCAGCAATATCCTGTTCAACTTCATCTTGAATTTCCTGAATTTTGCTTTCGATCTGGTTTTTGTATTCATTAACACGTTCTGTAAATTGCTCTTGCATGTCCTGGAATTGTTCTTTGAGATTTTCACCATATTCTACGGCTTGATCATAGGCATTGCCTAAGGCTTCTTCAGTGCCTTCAGCAAGTTTTTTCCGGGTTTGCTCGCCAGCATCTGGTGCCAATAACACCCCTAGCGTCCCGCCGATGATGGTTCCCAGAAAAAGTCCGCCAACAAAATATAATTTGCTACTGCTCATTTTAAATTCCTCCATTCTTCATTGTGATATTTACTATATTTTACCTCAAAATACCCTTAATTAACAGATATTTATTTTATTTTTTATTTCAAAGAAACTATTCGCCAAATTTATCATTGATTAATTGCACCAAGGCATCTACTGCTTCGGTTTCATCGTCGCCTTCAGCCTGAATTTCGATGGTTGTTCCCTGTGAAATCCCGCCGGCCATAATGCCCATAATACTTTTTGCATTAATCGAGTTTCCCTCTTTTATCACGAATATCTTTGATTTGAATTTACCCGCTGTTTGAACAAACATGGACGCCGGACGAGCATGTAAACCGGTTGCATTTAATACTGTAACTTCTTTTTTTACCATTGTAATTCCTCCTAATTATTCTTTTTTAAATATTTAAATTCAATTTCTTCATTGAGTCTTGAATAAAATCCATTATTTCCTCACCGGTTTCCATATCAAGCGCAGCGTCCGCAATATTTTTTGCATCTTCATAACGAACACTACGAATGATCTTTTTAATCTGGGGAATTGAAAGGGCACTCATGCTGAATTCATAGAGACCCAATCCTAACAGCAGCACGGCTGCTAAAGGATCTCCTGCCATTTCACCGCACATCCCCGAGAAAAAGGTTTCTTTCTTGTCAGCTACGGTTGCCGTAACCTGTTTAATCAGACGTAAAATCGCGGGATTAAACGGATCATACAGATAGGACACTTCCTGATTCATTCTGTCCACCGCCAGGGTATACTGACAGAGATCATTGGTGCCGATGCTGAAGAAATCCACCTCTTTCGAAATAATATCGGCGGCAATGGCTGCCGAAGGAATTTCAATCATCACCCCTATCTTAACACCTTTATCATAGGGTAGTTGTTCTTTATCCAGTTCTTTCATACAATCCATAAGGATGGCTTTTGCCTGCCTGACTTCGGTAATTGATGAAATCATCGGGAACATGATATGGGCATGTCCATAAACGCTGGCTCTTAAAATTGCCCTGAGCTGAATTTTGAACAAACCGATTTCTTTAAAACAAAGCCTTATTGCCCGTAAGCCCAAAAATGGATTCAGTTCCTCATCCATTGGTAAATAGGGCAACTTTTTATCGCCACCAATATCCAGGGTTCGAATAATTACTGGTCCATTGGGAAAAGCTTCCAACACGGAACGGTAAGCAGCAAACTGCTTTTCCTCACTGGGCATCACATCACTATTCATGTACAAAAATTCAGTTCGATAGAGTCCAACCCCGACTCCACCGTTCTTCAACACGCCGACCACATCGTTTGGCTCGCCGATATTTCCGACTAATTCAACTTTTCTACCATCCAACGTAATGGCATCTAAATCTTTGAGTTCTTCCAATTCTTTTAGATAATCTAGATATTTCTGTTTATCTTTTCCGTAAGATTCTAATTGTTCATCCGTAGGATTAACGCACACCTTGCCAGTCAGTCCGTCAACGACCATCAAATCTCCGGTTTTAACCGTTTTAGTGATATCACATAAACCGAGAACTGCTGGTATTTCAAGACTGCGTGCCATAATGGCCGTGTGGGATGTTCTGCTTCCGATATTGGTTGCAAAACCCATCACCCGCTTTTTATCCATCTGTGCTGTATCCGATGGAGTCAGATCGTCGGCAATGATAATTACATCATCATCCAAACTTGACAGATCGGCCTGAACGATCCCCTGAATATTATGAAGCACCCGGGTACCCACATCTTTAATATCAGCTGCCCGGGCACTGAAATACGGATCGTCCATCTGATCAAAGATATCATAAAACCGGTCAGTGATGATCTTAACCGCATAATCGGCTCCCAAATGATTGTCATTGATTTCTGTTTCGACGCCTTCCACGAATTCCGGATCATCGAGAACCATGGCATGGGCCTCAAAAATGGCAGCTTCTTCTTCACCAAGCTCACTGACGGCTTTAATTCGAATCGTTTCCAATTGTTCATGGCTTTTTTGAATAGCATTCTGGAATTTAACGATTTCTGACTTGGTGTCTTCAATTTTATTCTTGTTTACTTCAACCAGGATTTTTTCATAAACAAGTGCTTTAGCAATAACAATACCAGGTGAAGCAATAATTCCTTCTTTAACAAACATCTTTAATTCTCCTTTTATTTAAAGGTTTAGCTCATTTCTTCCTTCAAAGGCTTTAATTAATGTGATTTCATCTGTATACTCAAGGTCCGCGCCGATGGGAATTCCCTTAGCCAAACGGGTCACCTTTACGCCAAGTGGACTGATCAGGTTGCCTAAATACATGGCTGTGGCTTCGCCTTCGACGGTAGCATTTGTTGCCATGATAACTTCTTTTATGTCGCTTTCGCCAATCCGAAGTAGTAGTTCTCGGGCTTTGATGTCCTGGGGGCCAATACCCTCCAGCGGTGAGATGGCGCCATGAAGAACGTGGTACAGCCCGTTGTATTCTCTGGTTTTTTCAATTGCGAAAATATCCCGGCTGGTTTGAACCACGCAGATGGTTTGCTGATCCCGCTTTGGATTCTCACAAATATCACAAATTTCTTTATCGGTAATTGTAAAACATTTCTGGCACAAGACAATTTTTGATTTCGCTGATATTAATGCCTCGGAAAGACTCGATATTTCTTCATCTGTAAGGTTGATAATGTGAAAGGCTAACCGTTGAGCTGATTTTTCTCCGATGCCTGGCAGTTTTCCCAACTCCAGAACCAACCGCTCAAGGGTTTTTGGGTAATAGCCCATCGATGGCCTACATTAACCCCGGTATATTCATGCCACCGGTAATTTTTCCCATTTCGGTATTGACCATGTCCTCTGCTTTAACAAGAGCCTCATTGACAGCCGCCAGCACCAGGTCTTCAAGCATTTCAATGTCATCTTCGTCAATTACTTCCGGATCAATCTTGATCGACAAGATGGCCTTTTTACCGGTAGCCACGACTTTAACAGCTCCCCCGCCGGCTGTCGCTTCAACTTCCCGCTCTTCCAGTTCTTCCTGTAATTTCGCCATATCTTGTTGCATTTTCTGCACTTGTTTCATCATATTATTCATGTTTCCGCCGCCCATTCCGGCCGGCAATTTTCTTTTTGCCATTCTGTCCTCCAATAGTTTACTATTCTTAATAACTTTATTATTATAACACTAATGGTCAATGGATATCACTATCTTTTTAACCTAATTTTTTAGTTTATCATCGGTTTTGATTACTTTTACAGCCTCGTCATTGACGATTCGCAGGGTTTTTTCGACCAAATCAAGTTCATTGAAATTTTCTTCTTCCAATTTAATTGCAACAGTAATGGGTTTTCCTGTCTTCTGAAGGAGCACCGTTTCGAAGCCTTTAATCAACTCTGGTTTATTAACAAACTGGTAAAAGTTCTTGTTTTCCACAGAATAAACAATTGACAGGTGTCTCTCATCCTCGAGTGCCGGCTCCCCGCGTTTTAGAAACATCGCCTGACCGGAGTTTGTTTTTCCTATTTCATCGCAGAGCATTTTAAAGAACCTCATTTCATCATGACGACTACCAGTGTTCGATATTCTATCTGCTATTGGTGAACTTACCGTTTTTTCCTGGCTAGATAGTTCTAACTCGTCTTTACTTTCAGACATCGTTTTAAAGTCTTCAACATCTAGTGAGAATCGCTCCTCTTCCTGATCTTCAAATTCGGTTTCTAATCGGCTGTTATCAATCAACTGTTTATCTGATGAAACTGTTTCAATCGACGGTTTGCTCTGGATGTTCATTGATGGTAAAGGCGTTCTCGCATTTTTTGGTGTGCCTATCTCTGCCATCGTAGTTGAAAGTGGCAATTGATCTCCCAGGCAAATTTTTAACAGCGCCATTTCCACTATAATTCCCTGAAGACTGCTGTATTTCAGTTTATTCTTTTCATCAATGAGTTGACTGATCATTTGATATAATTGATTAAATGTCAGCTGCTCACTTAATTCTTCATAGGCTGCAAAATCCTCAATGGTACATAGTAAAATTTCTTTAGCCGTCTCTTTTGCGGTTTTCGCAATCAGAATCCCCCGCATAAATTCGATTACCTGATCCATTAATAAGATATTATCTTTTCCATTGCTGACCAACTCTCTTAAGCAAGTTAAAACACCGGCGCTGTCGTGAGAAATGATCCGTTTAATTAAGTCACAGACACTTTGTTTGTCTGCCATTCCAGTAAATGCCAGCAGATCACTGAAAGCTACACTTCCAGTTTCATCTTTAAGATCAATGATTTGATCTAATAAACTGAGGGAATCCCGCATTGAGTTTTCCCCCCGGGTTGCGATAAAATCATAGCTTTCCTCAGACATATTCACCTGGATATCCTGACAGATTTTTTTCATCTGTTTGATAATTAAATCTTTAGGGATTGGACGAATTTCATAGCGTTGACATCGGGACAAAATCGTCACTGGGCACTTATTTGGTTCTGTGGTGGCCAGTATAAAGACGGCGTGTTCTGGAGGTTCTTCAAGGGTTTTTAATAAAGCATTAAATGCTTCCTTGGTTAGCATATGAACCTCATCAATAATATACACCTTATACTCGCCCACTGTTGGCGGGTATTTTATTCGTTCCCGAATTTCACGTATTTCGTCTACCCCGCGATTGGATGCACCGTCTATTTCGATGATATCCATAACTCCAGGGCGATCTATTTTGAGGCAAACATCACATTGATTACATGGATTTCCATCAATACCATTGGGACAATTAATGGCCTTGGCGAATATTTTTGCCAAGGAGGTTTTACCTGTTCCTCTTATCCCTGAAAACATGTAGGCATGTCCGATTCGATTATATTTAATTTGATTTTTCAGTATTCGATTAATACTGTCCTGACCCACAACCTCGTCGAAAGTTTGCGGCCGATATTTTCGATAGAGCGCTAAATATGACATAGTTCCCTCTTTATCCTGTACTTTTAATAGTTTTATTATATTACAATCTTAATTAATTGTATAGCCGAAAACATCTAACTGACCAGGGGTTATTGATATAAAAAAGAAGCTCCTTAGCAAAAGGAGCTTCTTCTTTTATAATAGGTGAAATGGCAAATCTTTTTCTTTTTTTGCTTTTTTTACCTGTTCTTTTTCAGCATGAGCTTTCTTTCTTCTTTCAGCAATTTCGGCGCGCACTTTCTTTTCTTTTGCAATTGCACGCTCAACAGCCTTAGCAGTAATCTCTTCCAGTTCTTTGGCTTTCTTTTTAACTTCACTACGATAATGATCTTCAACTTCAATTTTGCTTTTTACAAGTTCTTCAGCTTCTTTTTCTTTGACTAGCTCAACTTGTTTTGTTTCTTCCTGTTCTGTCTTCCGCCTTTCTTCCTGCTTATCATGCTTCTCTTCAGCCTTTTGTCTAAGCGTATCGGCTTCTTCCATAACTTTTTTATGAACTTTATCGATCAAAGCTTTCGATTTCTGTTTTACTTCTTTTGTTTTAATAATCGTTTCAGCGTGCTCCTGTGCACTCGTCCGGGCTTTTTCCAATAAGAGCTCCGATTTAATTTTAACATCCTTGATCTTTTTCAATTCAGCAGCTTCTGATTTAGCTCTTTCGTGAACTTTTCCTAAAAGCGCCTTTGATTTTTCTGCTATTTCTTTCGCTTTTTTGTCGGCTTCAGCTTTCCCCTGAGCAGCTATTTTTGCCAATTCCTTTTCTTTTTGTTTCGCTGCCTCAGCGACTGCTTTTGCTTTTAATTCAGCTTCTTTCTTTGCCTTGGCTTCCGCTTCCTTCTTCGCTTTCACTTCTGCCGCTGCCTTTGCTTTGGCTTCTGCTTCTGCCTTGGCTTTGGCTTCTGCTTCTTTCTTCACTTTTGCTTCTGCCTCTGCCTTTGCTTTTGCTTCTGCTTCTGCCTTTGCCTTTGCTTTTGCTTTTGCTTCTGCCTTCGCTTTGGCTTCTGCCTCTGCCTTCGCTTTAGCTTCTGCCTCTATCTTCGCTTTTGCTTCTGCCTCTGCCTTCGCTATTGCTTCAGCTTCTGCCTTTGCTTTGGCTTCTGCTTCTGCCTTTGCTTTGGCTTCTGCCTTTGCTTTGGCTTCTGCTTCTGCCTGCGCTTTTGCTTCCGCCTTGGCTTTAGCTTCTGCTTCTTTCTTTGCTTCTGCTTCCTTTTTCGCCTTGGCTTTGGCTTCTGCCTTGGCTTTGACTTCAGCTTCTTTCTTTGCTTTCGCTTCCGCTTCATCTTTCTCATCTGCTTCTGTTTTTACCTGGGCATCCACATATGTTTTAGCTTTATTCATTTCCTGGGGATTGTTGTCACTTAAATCTTCGGCATTTTCCTCTTTACCCACGATCACTCTGCCAACCTTTTTTATAAAATCATCCAATTTTCCCACTTCTTCATTCCCCACTTCACTTGAATTCGATGTATCCAAACTACTTTGAATAGCTGTGTCTTTTATTAATTGTGATTTAGGTTTACTTTTTCGAGCCATGACAATCTCCTTTATATGACGTAGTGTCGTTCTATTTTTTATAAATGGCCTTGGAGCATTTATAAAAAATAGAAATTTGATGTATAAAAAACAAATGACCGAAGCCATTTGTCTTTTATACATTTAAATTTTCATCTTTTGTTAAAACAATATTTTTGCAATATCCTTATGCGGAGATGCAATAACAGAATAGCTCGTAATGAGATTTGATTCTGCCATCTCTGTTTGAGCCGTTTGAATGGCCATTTTAACAGAAGAAATTTCACCAGTGATTAATACAAAGCCTTTTCCACCCAAGCCTCTAGCAATTCGAATTTCTAGGAGTTCTACGTTTGATGCTTTCGCACAAATATCTCCGATCAAAATTGAAGAAATAGCATTAATCGTTTCAACAATACCAATAGATTTCACATCACCAATCTCTCCAGCACCTAACATGGCTGGTAAAACATCGGGGTGAATATTCGGTATAACGTGAGACTCTAACATATGGATACCACCCACATGTGCCCCATTCTTTATTGACGCCTCGACGGCTCCCACATCTCCAGCAATAATACTGACGTATTTCCCAGGACATAAAGGTGATGCCATCAGCAGCTCAACATTTGCGGATTTCAGCATTTCATCAGTGGATTCTATACCAACTGGAATGCTCTTAAATTCCATAAAACCAACTGCTTTTTTCAAAATACCACTTCTTTCTATACTGTGAATGTTTAA
>NZ_JBGSHG010000005.1:0-6841 GCF_041752335.1 Acetobacterium sp.
CTACGTATTAGTAGACTTCAAAGCTGAGAACTCAGTACTTGATGCATTAGATCATTTATACAAAATTAACGAACAGTTTATTCGAAGCATCGTTATTAAAAAAGAGAAATAGGGGGCAGTTCTGTGAATAAAGTAATTTTACTAGGAAGATTAACCCGAGATCCTGAGATGAAAAATACCACCACAGGTAAAGCAGTCACTAGATTTAGCCTTGCGGTAGATCGACGCTTTAAAAATAAAGACGGTCAAAAAGAAGCCGACTTTTTTAACATTGTGGTCTGGGGAAAACAGGCGGAATTTGCAGCCCAATATCTGACTAAAGGAAGCCAAATCAGTTTATCTGGAAGACTAGAATCAAGAAGTTACGACGCACAGGATGGTCAACGACGTTATATCACAGAAGTTGTTGCCGACGAAATTAATTTTGTTTCTTCAGGACAGAAAAATTCCACAGCCGGATATCAACAAGCTTCAGCGCCACAATCAAATAATAATAACAATATGTCAGTAATGGGATTAGATGAAGATTTTCATCTGATGGCCGATGATGACGATATACCTTTTTAAGATAGGAGGAAAATACAATGCCAAAACCATTTAAAAAGCGAAGAAAAGTTTGTGAGTTCTGCGAACGAAAAGTAGAAAATGTTGATTATAAAGATGTAATCACGCTGAAGAAATTCGTTTCCGAACGCGGGAAAATTCTACCAAGACGAGCCACCGGCACCTGTGCTAAACATCAGAGAAAGGTAACTGAAGCGATTAAACGTGCGCGAAACGTTGCTCTTTTACCATATAGCTCAAATAACTAAAAATTGCAAAGCTGCTTGTTTCAGGAAGGACCTGAAGTGAGCAGCTTTTTCTATGTCAGGAATAATTTGATGGTGCTGGCGTTTTCACAAAATCCGTCAAATCATAACCGTAAAGCGGGGATGCGTTTAGCAGCAAAATTAAGGATACGGCAAACAAAAATAATGGGCATTTTCTTTTATTGTGATATAATGGTTCAGTAACTTTTTACGCATAAATAAACTGCGTATGGGAACAGTTAAGTTGCCAATATGGAGGATCAATGAAAACACGTGGAATAACAGAAGGTGCGATGTTTTGTGCACTGGGAGTAATTCTTACCTTAGTTAGTTATTATCTGCCTTTCTTTGTACTATTGGTATTTTTTATACCGGTACCGATGGTTGTTCTGGGGAAGCGCCAGGGACTGAAAGTGAGTATTCTTTCCAGCATTGCGGCCACGATTCTGATCGGCCTGTTTTTAGGACCGCTCAATGCGATTTCCTTTGGGGCGCTGATGCTCTTTGTCGGATGCAGTCTGGGTTTTGCCTATAATCGGGATTTAACAGCGGTCAAAAAAGTTGTAATTGGGATTCTTGGTTTTGCGATTCTGCTGGTCGCTGTGGTGGCCAGTTATGAATTGGTGATGGGAGTCGGTTTTACCAATCTGCTGTTTCAAACCCTTACGCAGAGCACCAGTGAGGTAATGGCATTTTATGAAACGGCCAATATTATGGATGCTGAACAATTGACAATTGCGAAAACAGCCATGGAAAAAAATATCGAGATGATGAAGCTGGCACTGCCCAGTGCATTTTTGTTGCTACCCGTTATCTTTGGGATCGTAAATGTTATTGTTTCGGACATGATTCTAAAACGCATCGGGTATCAGGTAAAAACTTTTAAACCCCTCAGTCAATGGGAAATGCCGGTAACTCTTAAATATTTTTTGATGGTGCTGTTGCTTGGTGACTTTATGATCAGTATGTTCCAGGTATCCACCATACCCCAGGTATACATAGTGACAGTGATGAATTTTGTTAACATTATTTTCTTTGTCATGGGACTGTCGCTGATACTTAATTATATGGAATATAAAGAGCTGACCAATAAAGGCTTAAAAGTATTAGTCGTTCTTCTGGGGTTTTTACTCAGCTCGATCGTAACCATTGTCGGGGTAGCTGATACTTACATTGGAATTCGCCGAATATTTCGAAGGGAGTCCCAGATAAAATGAAAGAGTCAAAAAAAGATGTTGTCCGGTTCGCCATCGCGGCACAGTTGATTGTTTCGATGGCACTTGGTTTTTATAATATCTTCTTAGGAATTGCCGGGGTTGTGGTTTTTATGATCCTGATTGTTTACTACACCAAAAATACCAGCATTGACGAGATTAAAATCGACAAGGCCATCGACGAAATATACGGCGATCTGGACAAAATCAATCAGGAGCGGATGTATGAAATGCCCATCGCCATGGCCATTGTCGATAATGAGGGAATGATTTACTGGTATAATCAGGCCTTCGGAAAGGCTTTTAAAAAAGAAAAAGAAGGCTTATTCAAAAAGTGTATCATTGATGAGTTGGATTTTAATCTGGGGGAAGCGATTAAGGCCGATGAATTCACCTTCCATCACGAAGAACGGGATTATGGGGTGGTTACCAATGCCTTTTCTGACAAGGTTCATAGTTTTGAGCTGTTGCATTTTTTTGATGTCACCGAGCAAAGTAAGCAGCGGCAGCTATATCGGAAAAATTCGCCGCTGTTTTGCTATATCGTCATCGATAATTACGATGATATTATCGAGCAAATTCCCAGCCATAAGCGCTCGGCGATTCTCGGCAAGGTTGACCTGAAGCTGAATGAATGGGCTAAACAGCTGGGTAGCGTCATTATTGAATACGAAAGTGACCGCTATTTGATGATTTTTGAACGGGGAAAAATCTGTGCTCTGCAAAAAGAAAATTTTAAAATACTGGATGAGGTCCGGGAAATTGAAAATGACGAAAAAGTTCCCATTACCCTCAGTATTGGCATTGGTATCTCAGAGAGTATTTTGGGGATTATTGAATCCCAGGAATTATCGCATTCAGCCCTGGATATTGCTCTGGCCCGGGGAGGCGATCAGGCGGTGGTTCGTCAGGATGAAAAAATGTCCTTTTATGGCGGCAAAACCGAAGCTACCGAAAAGCGAACCAAGGTCAAGGCCCGGGTTAAGGCCTATGGTCTGAAAGAGCTGATTAAAGAATCGGATCACGTCCTGCTGATGGGTCATCAGAACCCCGATATGGATTGCCTGGGCTCGGCGGTAGGGCTATTGGGGGCGATTAAAGCGCTTGGTAAAGAAGGAAAAATCGTGATTCGGGAGATTAACTATTCGATTAAATCGCTTTTTGACTATCTGCTCGAGAATGAAGCCTATCAGGATGCTTTTATTACCCCCAAGGAAGCTGAAAGCTATGCCACTAAAAATACCCTGCTAATCATCGTCGATACCCAGACGGTGAATTATCTGGAAATGCCATCGCTGGTGGATCAGATCCCTAAAATTGTTGTCATTGATCATCATCGGCGCTCCGGAAAGGCCATTAAGGAAACCCTGCTGACCTATACCGAAACCTATGCCTCGTCTACCTGCGAGCTCGTTACCGAGCTGCTCCAGTATTTTGATGAGAAAAATCAGCTCACTGTCATTGAGGCCAACGCCCTGATGGCAGGGATCTGTATGGATACCAAGATGTTTACCCTGAAAACCGGGGTGCGAACCTTTGAAGCGGCCTCTTATTTAAAGCGAAAGGGTGCCGATACCTTAGTCAGCAAAATTCTGCTGCAGGATGACCTTAATACCTATACCGCCAAATCGGATGCAGTCAAGAATGCTAAAATATATTTTGATAACATTGCCATCTCAACCTTTGAGAACAACACCGATTATGGTAAGGTTATTGCCGCCCAGGCCGCCGATGAACTGCTGAACATCAAAGGGATTGTGGCCTCATTTATCATTCTGAAAAATGACGAGGGTCTGGCTATCAGTGCCCGTTCGATGGGTGAAGTCAATGTTCAGGTAATCTTGGAAACACTCGGCGGAGGCGGCCATTTGGCCATTGCCGGAGCGCAATTCCCGGGAGAAAAAAATCTCGAAACCGGAAAAGAGCTGTTGCTCACCGCTATTAATAAATATAAGAAGGAGAATGGATCATGAAAGTAGTTTTATTAGAAAATGTAAAAAATGTTGGAAATAAAGGTGAAATTGTTGAAGTTAAAGATGGTTTCGGCCGAAACTTCCTGATTAAAACCGGCAAGGGTGTCATCGGCAATAAAGAAAATATTGCCATGGCCGAACAAACCAAGGCTGATGAGGCGAATAAAGTCGAAACAGAGCGTCAGGCAGCGGTTGAGCTGGCAAAAACAATCGATGAAACAGAAATCACCATTACCGAACGAGCCGGGGAAGACGGCAAGCTATTCGGATCAGTAACCAGCAAAGATATCACCGAAGCCCTGGAAAAACAAAAAGGCATCAAGGTCGATAAACGCAAGGTTGAGCTGGAAATGCCGCTGCGAAATATTGGTCGGGCTGAGGTTAAGATTAAAACCTATCAGGGTGTGATTGGAAAACTGACCGTGATCATCAAAGGCGAAGCCTAGGAGACCAAGTGGTGATGAATTCCAAAGTCCCCCCGCATAATATCGAAGCGGAGCAGTCTGTTTTAGGCGCGATCCTGATGGATGAGTCAAATATTGCCCGGGCTGAAGAACTGTTATCGCCCCATGATTTTTATCGGGGTGCCCATAAAGAAATTTACGAATCGATGTTGGATCTTCACAATGAAAGAAAACCGATCGATACCGTCACCCTGATCAACGCGCTCAGAAATCGCGGGGTGCTGGAAAAAATCGGCGGAATTGGCTATCTCAGCGAGCTAATTGAGATGGTACCGATCAACCGGAATTACCTGGAATACTGCCAGATCGTTCATGAGAAGGCGGTGATTCGCAATCTTATCCATACGGCGACCCAGATTCTCGAAGACAGCTATGGCCAGTATGACAATATTGGGGATGTGATCGATCGCGCTGAACAGGAAATCTTCAAGGTTTCCCAGGGCCGGCGAACCGGCGATTTTCAGAGTATTCAAGAAACCCTGAGCACCACCCTGGCTCAGATTGAAGCCATTGAAAGTAAAAAAGGCAAGCTCACCGGTATCGAAACCGGTTTTACCGAGCTCAACCATATTACCTCCGGCTTGCAGCCATCCGATCTGATTATTGTGGCCGCCCGGCCATCGATGGGAAAAACCGCCTTTGCCTTGAATATCGCGCAAAATGCGGCCATCAAAGATAACCGTTCGGTGGCGATTTTCAGTTTGGAAATGTCGAAGGAACAGCTGGTGCAGCGAATGCTTTGCGCGGCCTCATTGGTCGACAGTAATAACGTCAGAACCGGTAACCTCAGCAAGGAAGACTGGGAGCGGATGGTCGTTGGTTACAATACCCTCTACGGCGCCAGCATTTTTATTGATGATACCCCGGGGATCACGGTTTCTGAAGTCCGCTCCAAATGTCGGCGGCTAAAAACTGAAAAAGCCCTGGATCTGATTGTGATTGACTACCTGCAATTGATGAGTGGCGGTAGCCGCAGCGAAAACCGGCAAAATGAAATTTCTGAAATGTCCCGCGGTCTGAAAGCTCTGGCCCGGGAAATGGAAGCCCCGGTCATTGCCTTATCCCAGCTCAGCCGTGCCCCGGATGCCCGAACGGATCATCATCCGGTGATGTCGGATTTACGTGAGTCCGGTTCGATCGAGCAGGATGCCGATGTGATTATGCTGTTGTACCGGGAATTTTATTACGATAAAAACCCGGAATTAAAAAACTTATCGGAATTAATCATTGCCAAGCAACGTAACGGGCCAACCGGAACCGTTCGCCTGGCATGGATTCCCGAATATACAAAATTCAACGATCTGGCGGTCGGTTATAATGAAGATGACTACGGGCCGGATGCGTTTGCATAAAGGAAGAACAAAATGAAATATGATGTGATAATCATCGGAGCCGGCCCAGGCGGTATTTTTGCCGCCATGGAACTGGCTAAAAAGAATAAAGAAATTAAGATCCTGATGCTGGAAAAGGGCAATTCGATTGAAAAGCGGATCTGTCCCAAACGTCAGACCAATGTCTGTATTGGCTGTAAACCCTGTAATATTACCACCGGTTTTGCCGGAGCCGGAGCCTATTCTGATGGCAAGCTGTCGCTTTCACCAGATGTCGGTGGCGAATTGCCAGAATATATCGGCTATAACACCACCGTCGATCTGATTAAATATGTCGATGACCTCTACATTGAATTTGGCGCCGACAAACGGGTTCATGGCCTGGATAATCCTGACAAGATCCGCGATATCCGTACTAAGGCGATCCAGAGCAATCTGAAACTGATTGAATGTCCGGTGCGTCATATGGGCACCGAGGTGGGTTATACTATCTATCAGCGGATTCAGAACTACTTGATCAACGATCTGGGCATCGATATTAAATTCCGGACCCCGGTGCAAAGTCTGGTGGTCGAGGATGATGCCGTCGTCGGCGTGGTCGCTAAGGGTGAAACCTATCGGGCTGACAAGGTGCTGGTGGCTGTGGGCCGGGATGGCTCGGAATGGTTTACCAGTATGTGCGAAGCATACAAGGTTGAAACCAAGGTCGGAAAAATCGATATCGGGATTCGCCTGGAAACCCGCAACGAGGTCATGCAGGAAATCAATGATGCCCTTTACGAAGGCAAACTGGTCTATTATACTCCCACCTTTGATGATAGTGTCCGGACCTTCTGTTCCAACCCCGGGGGCGTCGTGTCGACCGAATATTATGATAACCAACTGGCGGTGGTCAATGGCCACAGCTACAAGTCGGATAGTTTAAAAACCCATAATACCAATTTTGCGCTGCTGGTCTCCAAAAGCTTTACCGAACCCTTTAAAGAAGCGGTCGCCTATGGCAAGCACATTGCCGGATTGGGAAATATGCTGACTGGCAACAAGATCATG
>NZ_JBGSHG010000006.1:0-72404 GCF_041752335.1 Acetobacterium sp.
TTTTGGCAGACCCGGCATTTTCATGATATCACCAGTCAGAGCGACAATAAATCCGGCTCCGGCGGAAATATTACAAGAACGAACGGTGATTCTGAATCCGGTTGGACGACCGAATACTTTGGGATCGTCAGTTAAGGAATATTGGGTTTTGGCCATACAAATTGGCACTTTACCAAAGCCCATATTGGTGATGTTTTCGATCTGTTTTTCAGCAATCTGAGTAAAGTTGACGCCGTCTGCTCCGTAAATACGGGTCGCAATGGCTTCAATTTTTTCTTTGATGGTCATGTCGTCTTCGTAACAGTATTCGAAGGTTCCTTCGCTTTCGTCGATCAGACGGATGACTTCTTTAGCTAATTCAGCTCCGCCTTCTCCGCCTTTTGCCCATACCTGAGAAAGAGCTACGTTAACGCCCAATTTTTTACATTCTGCTCTAACTAATTCTAATTCTGCTGGGGTATCCAGTGGGAATTCATTGATGGCAACCACGGCTGGTAATTTAAATACCTGAGTGATATTTTCAACATGTTTTAATAAGTTTGGCAGACCGGCTTTCAAGGCTACCAGGTTTTCTTCGTTTAAGTCAGCTTTAGCGACGCCACCGTTATGTTTTAAGGCACGGACGGTTGCGACAATAATAACAGCGTCTGGTTTTAAGTTCGCCATCCGACATTTGATATCGAGGAATTTTTCGGCTCCAAGGTCAGCGCCGAATCCGCCTTCGGTTACTACATAGTCAGCAAAATGCATGGCCATCCGGGTCGCGATTACGGAGTTACAACCGTGGGCGATATTAGCAAATGGTCCACCATGAATAAAGGCGGGGGTGCCTTCTAATGTTTGAACCAGGTTTGGTTTTAATGCGTCTTTAAGCAATGCTGCCATGGCACCGTTGGCTTTTAATTGCTCAGCGGTGATTGGGTCGCCTTTGAAGCTGTAGCCAATAATGATGCGTCCGCATCGTTCTTTTAAATCAACGATATCAGAGGCTAGACAGAAGGCTGCCATTACTTCAGATGCAACGGTGATGTCAAAACCATCTTCTCGGGTAAAGCCATCGCCGGATGTTCCCAAACCATCAACGATATTTCGTAATTGACGGTCATTCATGTCAACACAACGTCTCCATGTGATTTTCTTAGGGTCAATTCCTAATTCGTTGCCTTGTTTGATGTGATTATCTAACATAGCTGCCAATAAGTTGTTGGCTGCGCCGATGGCATGAAAGTCTCCGGTAAAATGCAGGTTGATATCTTCCATTGGAATAACCTGTGCGTATCCGCCGCCGGCAGCTCCGCCTTTAACACCAAAAACGGGTCCTAAGGAAGGTTCTCTTAATGCTACCAGGGTATTTTTTCCTAAGTATGCCAAACCATCGGCTACCCCAATGGTGGTCGTGGTCTTTCCTTCACCGGCTGGTGTTGGATTGATGGCAGTGGTCAGGATTAAACGTGCTTTTTTGTCGCTTTTTTTCTTTAACAGATTGTAGTCAACCTTTGCTTTATACTTGCCGTATAAGTCCAGATCGTCTTCTGTTAAACCCAATTTCTTAGCTATCACACGAATATCCTGTGGTGTAGCCTCTTGTGCAATCTCAATATCTGATTTAAATCCCATTTTTTTCCTCCAATACTTTGATAAATATTTAACAACTATTATAAGTTTAACCGATTCCATCGCAAAAATCAAACAATAGTTATGATAAAATTTTACTAGTATTTGGGGCCGAATCTGAATTTGAAATGTTAGTTTTGTATCATTTTTTACTCTTGATGCTTTTACCTCCCTTAAATCTTCAATCTTGTGTATTTCTTTTCCATTATTAAATTATCATTTCAATTTAATACCAATTTTTTTACAAATACCCCATTTTATATTCTTTGAAAGCGTTTTATTACTTTGTTTGTAAAATATTTAATTTTTACTATTATTTTCCCATCTGCTTTCCCGGTAAAAGAAAAGCCTGCGCCGCTAACGAGGCGTAGGCTTTTTCTTTATCTTAAAATCAGCTCTAACTGACACAAAATGGTGTCTTCCTGATTCACAATATCAATCCGATAGTGGTTCTCGGCCAGCTGTTCCCCCAATGCCCGAACCTGATCCCCGTAAAAGCACTGCGCCTTATAGACAATCTTTGCTTCCGACAACACCATGGTTTTAACCACTTCCAGGGGCAGCACCTCGATCGCCCAGGCCAGATATTTGACATGATTAACGTGCTGATTGAAATCAATATCGAGAAACCGGACCGAAAAGGATTTTTCCAGATCAATCCGATTGATTTTTGAAAGCTTTTTAAAAATCGGCTCCCCTTTTTCAAAACACTCATAAGCTGACATCTCCGGATGTTCGTCGATGCGCTCCATCTTTTCGGACTCCCGGTTGATCAGTAACCACTGGGTGTCGGCGACGACCTTCGCCACTCCAGCGGCATCTTCGATGGTGAACCGCCTGGTGGCGCAGAACTTCTCCATCCCAGTGGCTCGGGTTGTCACCGTAACCTCGTCCTGATAGCGGGGATAATCGTTAAAGCTGATACAGTATTTGACCAAAAACCAGGCCAGGTTATTTTTCTTTAGATAGTCCCCGCCCAGACCCAGCTGATTGCCCTGGTTGGTGGAGGCTTCCTGAAAATAGTTCATGGCGGTGGTGGGCAGCATTTTTTCGGTGGAATCGGATTCGTAACAGGTAACCCGCTTTTTTTCCTGATAAACTAGACTCATGAGATGCTCCTATTCAAAACTGCGGCGGAATAGACTAATGCCGTCAAGGCTCCAGTTGGGTTCGGTAAAGCTCCCTGGTTCGACCCGGTTGAGAGCCTGTTCCATGGTGTACATCCGGGCGTCGATCATATCAATATGGTGGAGCAGCTCGGCTTCCGGGAACATTGGCCGTTTGGGACTGCCAAATTCCGGCTGGTAGTGATGGGAAAGAATCATGTGTTTGAGCATCATCAACACCTCAGGATCGGTGCCCAGGGACTGGCCCACTACTTCCAGTTCGACAATTTCCTGAGTGATGTGGCCCAGCAGTTTACCCTCGGGGGTATAATCCGAAACCGACCCGTTTTCGTCGGAGACCATTTCATTGATTTTGCCGATATCGTGCAGGATGATCCCGGCATACAGCAGATCCCGGTTGATAAAGGGGTAAATCCCCACCAGACCTTTGCCGATTCGCAGCATCGAATAGGTGTGGTAGAGCAGCCCACCCTTAATGGCATGATGATGCTTTTTGGCCGCCGGAAAATAGCTCAGGACGGCGACCTGATCGCCAAAGATTTTTTTAGTGATGGCAGCGATGTCGGCATTGCCAAAATCATCAATGGTATCGCTGATATAGCCCAGCATTTCGTCGATGTCCACCGGCACGGTTTCAATGAAATCATCGATATTTACCTCATCGGTGTCGTCGATCAATCGCATTTTCTCGACAATCAGCTGCAGCCGGTTGTTGAATTCCTGGACCTTACCTTTGATTTTTACCAGCTTGCCATTGGTAAAGATTTCCTCATCTTCGGGCTTAACGTCCCACTTTTTGCCATCAATTTCGTCAAAATCGGCATCGTTCAAGACCATATTAAAATAACGGCTGCCATTGGTGGCGGTTTTGGTCATCTGCGACTTTATAAATAAAAAGCCAAGGTAATCCTGACCTTTCTGTACTGACTTAATTTTCAATGTATTCTCCTTGTGGTTTTCTTAATTTATAGCATCAGGCCATGGTGCGGGCGATTGATAATGACCAAGGGGTACTCAGCCTACCACCAGTCCCTGATTCTGGTTCATATAACTGACATCCCTGCCATCATGCCACTGCTTATTTACACAGCTCCGGAAAAGCCATGGCGTAAGCGGCCAGACCGTGCTTTAAAATTTCCATGCTTTTTTTCATTTCTTCGCCGTTAAGCACATAGGCGATCCGGACCTCGTCGGTACCGTCTTTGGGATTTAAATAAAAATCATTGGCCGGTGATAAGAGCACCGTTTCGCCGTGATAATCAAACTCATTGATCAGCCACTCGATGAAATGACAGGCTTCTGTGATCGGCAGCTTGGCCATGAAATAGAAGGCACCCCGGGGTTCTTTGCAGATCACCCCGGGAATTTCCTGCAAGGCGGCATAAACAATCTCCCGCCGGCAGGTATATTCCTTTAAGATCCCGTCAAAAAAATGGCCATCCAGCTGCAGCAGTGAAATCGCCCCGATCTGATCGACGGTGGAGACCGACAGCCGCATCTGAACCAACTTTTTGAGCTGATTCATCAGGGTTTTATTTTTAGACACAATAAAACCAATCCGGGCCCCACAGGCGCTGTAGCGCTTGGAAATACTGTCAATTAATATAAAATGCTGAGCCAGTTCCTGATACTGAGCCGGACTCAGATAGTCCTGGCTATCGTAGACGAACTCCCGGTAGACCTCATCCGAAATCAGATAGAGATTATGTTTGATGGCCAGTTTCACCATCACCTCAATTTCTTCCCTGGAAAAGACCTTGCCGGTGGGATTTCCGGGATTGGTCATTAACAAGGCTTTCGTCCGGGCCGTAATGGCCGCTTCAATCACCGCCGCATCGGGCAGGGCAAAGCCGTCTTCGGCATAGGTTTTAAAACCAACCAGGTTAACATCGGTGGCGGCGGCCATTTCCTTGTAAATGCTATAAAGCGGTTCAGCGGTGAGGATTTCATCCCCGGCATTACAGATCCCGATAAAGGTAAACAGCAGCGCTTCACTGCCGCCATTGGTGACAAAAAGATCGCCGATGTCATAATCCAGTCCCAGGCGCCGATAATAATCGCAGGCCGCTTCCCGGAGCTCGATGATCCCTTCCGGGGCCTGATAGGATAAGACTTGCTGATCAATGCCACTGACACTGTCTAAAAAACCGGCCGGGGTTTTAATATCCGGCTGGCCGATGTTTAAAAAATAAACCTTCTTCCCCTTTTTCTGAGCCTCGCTTACCAGCGGATAGTATTTTAAAAGGGCGGGTTCCCCCATTTTTTGGATGCGCTGCGATGTTTCCATTTTTTCTCCTGTTTATTCGTATTATCACAATGTCTCTTTTGAAAATTATAAACTTTATCAATAAAAATTGCAAATATCTGAAGCCTATTTAATTGTACAGTTTTTAAAAATCATGTTAAACTGGTCTAAATAACACGCTTACGGAGGCTTTATGAAACGATCAATACCAAACATCTCCCCTAATCTTAAGATGACCAAGGATCTCACCACCCTGCTGGCCTGGGCCCGGGAGGAAGAACTGGATATCGAAGGCCGGCATTTTAAAGATTTAACCATAAACGGTGGGGATTTTTCCCATCTCTCGTTCCGGGAATCACTTTTTGAAAACTGTGATTTTTCTGACTGTAACTTTGAAAAAATCGACTGCCGGGATCTACGTTTTCAATCCTGCAGTCTGTCCAATAGTAATTTGGCCGAGGTCTATTTTAACCGTTGTGAGTTTTTTGCCTGTAAGCTGGTGGGGGCTGATTTTCATCTGGCTCAATTGGAGAATTTTCTGGCCTCTGACTCCAGTTTCCAATATGCCAATTTCAGCAAGGCCAAACTCAAAGCCCTGGAAATCTCCCAATGCGATTTCAGCGAAGCCGCCATCAGTGAGTGCAAACTCTCACAGATCAAACTGGATGATGTCAATTTCAGTCAAACCAGCTTTTTCAAGACCCCTCTCAAAGGGTTGGACTTCACCACCTGCCAGATCGACGGCCTGATTGTCTCCATCGACGCCTTGAGCGGGGCCGTTGTCTCCACCTTCCAGGCCGCTGAACTGGCCAAGTTAATGGGTTTGATTGTCCGCTGAAGGCGCACTAAAGAAAGGTTACCAATGGAAACCATCGCTGCTAAAAATATGCTGACCCGAACCAAAGATAATTTCTGGTTCGGCACCGACTATAATATGAATATCTACCGGGGCTGTTCCCATGGCTGCATCTACTGCGACAGCCGCAGTGACTGCTATGGAATTGAAGACTTTGACCGGGTTCGAGCCAAGGAAAAGGCCCTGATCATTCTGGAAGATAACCTGCGCCGCAAAACCTTAAAGGGCGTGGTCGGCACCGGCGCCATGAGCGATCCCTATAATCCCCAGGAGCAGCAACACCAGCTCACCCGCCAGGCCCTGGAACTGTTTAAACGCTATGGCTACGGGGTTGCCATCGCCACCAAAAGCCCCCTTATTACCCGGGATAAAGATCTGCTTGCCGCAATTCAGAAGCGATCGCCAGTGCTGGTTAAAATCACCATTACCTGTGCCGACGATCTGCTGTCCAAAATCATCGAACCCCATGTCGCGCCGAGCTCTAGCCGCTTTGCCGCGATCAAAGAATTGTCCGACAGTGGCATCTTTACCGGGGTGCTGCTGATGCCGATACTCCCCTTTATCAATGACACCCCGGCAAACATCAAGGCCATTGTCGCCAGTGCGGCCGAACAGGGCGCCCGTTTTATTTATCCCGCTTTCGGGGTCACCCTCCGGGATTCCCAGCGCCGCTATTTTTACGACCAGCTGGATGTCCATTTTCCCGGCATCAAAAAAGAATATCTTCGCAGCTTTGGCAACACCTTCAGCTGTTCCAGCCCCCAGGCCAAAAGCCTCTGGACCAGCTTCACCCGGGAATGTCAGCACCTGGGCCTGCTCTACAAAATGGAAGACATCGTCGCCCGGTACAAACTGGAACACGGCAGCCAGCAATTATCATTTTTATTTTAAGCTAATCTGAGCACTCATTAACAGTTGGTCGATACCCCCCAGCTGCCACCTAAACCCCTTTTCTAATTAGCAGATAATCACTGTCTGCTTTTTATAATGTACTTTATGCAATATATACTTGACATTTTATATTGTATACTGTACTATACATCGTGTAAGGGGTGATCAGATGAAGAATATAAAATTAAAAGTGGCCCGAGCCGAGAAAGACATCTCTCAGGAAGAGCTGGCCAGGCGAGTCGGCGTCACCCGGCAGACCATCGGGATGATTGAAGCTGGTAAATTCAACCCCTCTTTACAATTGTGCATTGCCATCTGTAAAGCACTGGGAAAAACGTTGAATGATTTATTTTGGGAGGAAAACGACAATGAAAAAATTTAAAAAAGTAGTCGATGAGCGCCAGGAACTGGAGCTGTATAAAATAGAGCATGTCTGTTTCTGGATTGTTTTCTGGCTACTGCTGGGCAGCATCATGGTGCAATCAATGTTTCTCAATGCCCCCTTTACCCAGTGGGGTTTTGAATGGGCCGTCTTTATGATCTACTGCGGCGGGGTTATCGTAGGCTGTTATAAAAAAGGCCAATGGGATTTTTACAGCAAACCCACCACCAAAAACTACCTGCTCTACAGCCTGATCGGCTCCGGGGCCTTTACGGTAATCTATGCCATTACGATGTATATGAATAACGTTTATTTACAAGACAATCTGCTGGCGCTGGGCGCTCTGACGGCCTTTATCTTTGCCATGCTGTTTGCCCTGATCTTTGCTGCCCTGTTCATCACCGGCACCCTGGTGAAAAAGCGCCAGAAAAAACTGGAAGACCAGTTCAGCGATGACGACTCACAATAACTGCACCCTTTTCTATGAGATCAGCCCCTGATTTTTCAGGGACTTTTTTATTGTCAAATTTTATATCTTTTAACTCCAGTAATGAACCATGGTTTTTATACCGCAAAATTTCTGCAATCGTTTTTTCATCAACTTCGGGTTAATTAAGTCCCGCTTTTTTATTTCTATGCTATACTACAACTAATTTTAAGCAATTCTGTTTTTAATCAGCAATCCGTATTAATTTGATTCTATGAGGTGAACAAATGAAAGAAAAAATTAATGTAATGGCTGTTTTTTGTGATGACACCAACCGGATTACCCGGTTCGATGCGATGACCCATTTTGTCTTTTATTCCAAAGCAGAAAGCGGCTGGCGTCAATCCGATCGGGTTCCCTTTAGCTGTGATCTGTCGGGTGGTTTAGCTTCAATCCGGGAAAACATCAGTCAGATGCTGGGGGCCTTTAATGACTGTCGGATCATCATCACCCAATCCATCGCCGGTATTCCCTACCAGATTTTTGACCGTTCCGGTTTTATTATCTGCGAATCCGAAACCTTTGATCTGGAATTGTTGGATGCCATCCAGGCCGATCTGCTCCGCCAGGACGCGGAAATCCAGGAAGACACCAGTCTGCTGGTCAAAACCCCGGAAGAAACCGATGTCCCTGGTTATTACCTCTTTGATTTAACCCAGCTGCAGAAAAAACACCCGGAGATAAGTTCAAAAAAAGCCCTGCTGCCCTTTTTAAAAGAGACCGCCTTTTACACCCTGGAAGTGATCTGTGACCATATCCCACCATGGTTTGAACAGCAATTACCAAAAATGCAACTGCAATACCGGATCGAAAATAAAAATGATTCCACCCAACATGTGGTCATCACCCATGTGGCGTGTGAATAAAAGGAGCTCGTCATGTCAACCTGCCAAACTGAAAAATATGGCCCCCTCACCGGGATTACCTTTTTAGAAACCTATACCGACGGTTCGCCCAAAGGCTGTGCCTTTGACGAAGCCAATACCATCAATACCCCGGTGGGCATTCTGGTGCCCAACTATGGCCCTGCCAACCTGAGAAATCGCGAGGGACTGGCACTGGAATTTTTCAAGAACGGCCAGATCAAAAGCATCGATCTGGAAACCGCCACCGAGGTGATCACCTCCCTGGGAGCCCTGGCCGCCGAACGGATCAGCTTTTATGAAAACGGCCGGATCCACCGCCTGTTCCCCCTGAATGGCCGGATCAACGGCTACTGGACTGAGAATGATGAATACGCCCTGGCCAAACCAATTGCCTTTGATCTGGCCGTCGGAACCTTTTCAGCCAAGGTCGTAAGCCTCTGCTTTTATGAAAGCGGCGCTCTCAAGAGCCTGACCATGTGGCCCCAGGAAACCATCGAAATTAATAGTCCCGATGGGCTGGTAAAGGTGCGCTACGGTTTCTCCTTATATGAAAATGGCAAATTAAAAAGTTTTGAGCCCGCTCTGCCAGAACCCATTGTGACCCCAATCGGGATTGTGATCGCTTATGACAGCAATGCCCACGGCATTAATTGCGACGAAAACTCAGTCAACTATTCCCCCACCGGGGTGATCAGATCCCTGATCACCGGCAATAACGGCCTGATGATCACCGCCCCGGAAGGTAAGCAGTTCGTCCAGCCGCTGATGAAACCAGGCACCCTGGATCCCGACGTTCTGATTCCCGAACCGATGACCATCGTCTTCAGCGATGACAAAATGGAGATCATTCAGGATGACATCGTCACTGTGGATTTAAAAACCGCCACTGTCCGGGCCATTCTGGTTCATGATCCGATGAAAAAATCCTGCGGTGACTGTTCTTCCTGCACCAGCTGTGGCTGATCCCTTGGCTCGATCTTAAGAATTACTTAAGTTTTATTGAAGTAGCTCAAAACTGGTTCGGCCCAAAAACATTCCAAACCGCTGAAAATGATTTCATCCCACCAATCAGATGAAAAATACATCAACCAACTAAAGTACAATCCCGATTTTTCACTGCATAAAAATCCCCCTGGTCGTTTAAATACTTAAACCCATTTGATTTTGAAAAGGGTTTACAACCGAAGCCGCTTGACTTATCGCCTCATTCCATGGATAATAAGCCCATAGAAAACAATGCAATACGGATTTACAAAGACAATGTGGTCTCAGCTCCTTACAAATGGGTAAGAGTTGAGACCTTTTTTTCTTTTTATCCGCGCTATTTAGACAAAGAGGTCTTAATTCGCCGCTAAAAAACGCTGCCAATTAAGATCTTTTCGTTTATGCAAACAAAATAAGTTTTTTTAGACAAGGAAGTCTTACCTTTTACGCTTTTGTGAGAGGAAAAGACTTCTTTGTTTTTTGCCAAACTTGCATTGAATTTTCAAACATTCACACTCAGGAGGAAAGATTATGAGACAAATCGCTATTTATGGTAAGGGTGGTATTGGTAAATCTACTACAACTCAAAACCTCACCGCAGGACTTGGATTAATGGACAAAAAAATCATGGTGGTCGGATGTGATCCAAAGGCCGATTCAACCCGGTTGTTACTTGGTGGTATGGCACAAAAAACCGTATTGGATACCCTTCGTGAAGAAGGTGAAGAAATTGAACTGGATGCCATCTTAAAACCAGGCTTCCGCGACATAAAATGTGTTGAGTCAGGTGGGCCTGAACCAGGGGTTGGCTGTGCCGGCCGGGGGATTATCACTTCCATCGGGATGCTGGAACAATTAGGCGCCTACACACCCGATCTGGATTATGTATTTTATGATGTTCTTGGCGATGTTGTTTGTGGCGGGTTTGCAATGCCAATCCGTGAAGGTAAAGCGCAGGAAATTTACATCGTTGCTTCTGGCGAAATGATGGCCTTATATGCTGCCAACAATATAGCTAAAGGCGTTCAGAAATACGCTTCTACCGGTGGTGTTCGTTTAGGTGGAATCATCTGCAACAGCCGTAATGTTGACGGTGAAAGAGAACTGGTCGACGCCTTTGCCAAAGAATTAGGCAGCCAATTAATCTACTTCGTACCCCGTGATAACATGGTTCAACGAGCCGAAATTAATAAGAAAACCGTTCTGGAATTTGATGATACGGCCGTGCAAGCTCAGGAATACCGTAATCTGGCTGCGGCAATTGACGGTAATCAACTGTTTGTAATTCCTACCCCAATGCATCAGGATCGTTTGGAAGAACTGCTGATGGAACATGGCTTAATGGATATTTAGTCCGTACTCAATTGTAATGATTTAAAAGTGAAAGGAAGTATAACATATGTTAATGGTACGCGCAATTATCAGACCTGAAAAAACAGGAGTTGTTTTATCCGAAATGTTATCCGCTGGATTCTCAGCTGTTACTAAACTGGATGTATATGGACGTGGAAAGCAAAAAGGAATCAAGGTTGGAGATGTTTATTATGATGAAATTCCCAAAGTGATGCTGCTTTGTATTGTAAAAGATGAAGACAAAGATGATGTTTGTAGAATAATTATGAAAAATGCAAAAACTGGCAAGGATGGTACTTTTGGAGATGGTCGTATTTTCATTTCTCCTGTAGAAGAAGCTTATACAATCAGTACTGGAACAACCGGCCTGTAAAAGGAGGAATTGATATGAAAGAAGTTATGGCGATTATTCGGCAGAATAAAGTGAACCAGACCAAAGAAGCTCTAGTCAATGAAGGCTACCCTGCTTTTACCTGTTTAAAGGTTCTTGGTCGCGGCAAGAAAACCATTGATTTATCCATTATCCAGGATATTGTTGATGCCGGGGAAATGCCCGTCTCAACCGTTGGTGAAGCATTAACAGAATCATCCCGTTTAATTCCGAAACGGTTTTTCACCGTGATTTGCAACGATGAAGATGTCAGCAAGGTTGTTTCCATTATCATCGACAACAATCAAACCGGAAACCCCGGCGATGGTAAAATTTTCGTCATCCCGATTATGGAGTCCATTCGTGTACGAAGTGGCGAAAAAAATGCGGATGCATTTTAGAAAGAGGTGATTTGAATGGATTCAAGAGATAAAGTACTCGATAAATATAGCTCTAAAATATATAAAAACAGAAAAGAACACGTCATTGAAATTGCCAGCGGCGAACCTCAAGTCATCGCCGCTGATACCCGGGCGATTCCCGGCATCATGACCAACCGTGGCTGTTGCTACGCTGGTTGTAAAGGGGTTGTTATCGGGCCCTTAAAAGATGTTGTTAACATCGTTCACGGCCCCATCGGCTGTGCCTACTACACTTGGGGTACCCGACGAAATAAAGCCAAAGGTGATGAAAACACCAAAGATTTCACCCAATACAGTTTTTGTACTGACATGCAGGAAACTGACATCGTCTTCGGGGGTGAAAAGAAATTACGACAGGCTATTAAAGAAGCTGTTGAAATATTCAACCCGGAATGTATCATGATCAGCTCCACCTGTCCGGTTGGACTTATCGGCGATGATATCCACGCCGTTGCCGCTGAAGCTGAAAAGCAATATGGCATTAAAGTATTGGCGTTTAGCTGTGAAGGATATAAGGGTGTCAGTCAATCCGGTGGTCACCATATTGCCAACAATGGTCTGATGAAATACATCATCGGTACCGGCGATGCCGAACCGGTGAAATATTCTGTCAACCTTTTAGGCGAATACAACATCGGTGGTGATGGCTGGGAAGTTGAACGAATCTTAAAGCGAATCGGCTATCACGTTGTTTCAGTGATGACCGGCGATGGTAGCTATGATCATATGAAAAACGCCCACACCGCCGATCTGAACCTGGTTCAATGCCACCGCTCGATTAACTATATTGCCGAAATGATGAAAACCAAATATGGAATGGACTGGATCAAGGTCAATTTCATCGGTCTGGAAAGTATTAAAAAATCCTTAATGGATATTGCCACCTACTTTGGTGACCCGGAATTATTAGCTCGAACAGAAGCAGTTATCGCTGAAGAGCTGGACGAAATCGAAGAAGGCATGGCTTACTACAAATCAAAACTGGATGGTAAAAAAGCCGCTGTCTATGTCGGGGGATCGCGTACCCATCATTACATCAATTTATTAAAATACCTGGGTGTCGATGTTGTCCTGGCTGGCTATGAATTTGGCCATCGTGATGATTATGAAGGCCGGGATGTTATTCCCAGCATTAAAATCGATGCCGACTCTAAAAATATTGAAAGCATCACGGTTACCAAGGACGAAGCCAACTATAAAGCCTTCCATACACCAGAAAAAATTGAAGCATTGAAAGCGGCCGGTGTGCCCCTCGAAAAATACGATGGTCTCTGGACTGACATCGCCGAAGGTGCCATCATCACCGATGACTTCAACCATTTCGAAACCGAAGAATTTTTAAAACTGTTAAAGCCTGATATTTTCTTCTCGGGGATAAAAGATAAATTTATTGTTCAAAAATCAGGTGTTCCCTCACGACAATTACATTCTTATGACTACAGTGGTCCATACGCTGGATTCAGAGGAGCATTAAATTTTGCCAAAGATATTACTATGGCCACTTACACCCCTGTTTGGAACATGGTTCAAGCACCATGGAAAAGTGAGCCCACGTTAGTTGGCAGCTTAGGAGGTATGGAATAATGTTAGAATTAACCCCAAAAAAATTATCGGACCGATCCACCTTACGGATCAATCCGATAAAAACATGTCAACCGGTTGGGGCAATGTACGCCGCCCTGGGTGTTCACCAATGTATGCCACATAGCCATGGCTCGCAAGGATGCTGCTCATTTCATCGCATGTTTTTAACCCGGCATTTTAAAGATCCCGCCATTGCATCTTCCAGTTCATTTACTGAAGGCGCTTCCGTATTTGGTGGTGGCTCCAACCTGAAAACGGCGATTAAAAACATTTTTGATATTTATGATCCCGAGATCATTGCCGTCCATACTACCTGTTTAAGTGAAACCATTGGTGATGACCTTAACGGTTACATCCAGGACGCAAAGATCCCTGAAGGCAAATTGGTCGTTCACACCAATACGCCCAGTTATGTTGGTTCACATATTACCGGTTATTATAACATGATCGCCGGATTTATTAAATATTTATCTCAATCAACCGGCGAAAAAAACGGCAAGCTGGCTCTTTTCCCGGGATTTGTCAATCCTGGTGATATGCGGGAAATGAAACGCCTGATGAAACTGATGGGCACCGAGTTCATTATGCTTCCCGATACCAGCGGCGTTTTAGATGCTCCGATGACAGGAACTTACTCCATGTATCCCAAGGGTGGAACCTCCATTCCGGATATCCGCGATCTGGGCAACTGTGAAATGACGCTTGGCTTAGGTGAATTGACTTCTGAGTTCCCAGCTGATTTTCTGGAAAAAAAATGTAAGGTTCCCTATAAAACCTTACCCCTGCCCATTGGCGTGGAAAACACCGATGCTTTCATAATGGCCTTAAATCAATTCTCCAAAAACGAAGTGCCTTATGAAATTGAAGAAGAACGGGGCCAGTTAATGGATATCCTGTTGGATTCACATCAATACACCCACAACAAAACCGTCGCTATTTTCGGCGATCCAGACACCGTTTTGGGCATGGCTCAAATCACTCTGGAAATGGGGATGATCCCAAAATACATGGTAACCGGTACCCCCGGAGCCGCTTTTGATAAAAAAGCTGCTGCACTACTGGAAAAATTCGGCGTTGACGGTTGCACTGCTAAACAAGGCGGTGACTTATTTGAACTTCACCAATGGATTAAAAATGATCCAGTTGACTTATTAATTGGCGGCACCCACGGCAAGCAAGTTGCCCGCGCCGAAGACATCCCGCTGGTTCGCGTTGGTTTCCCGATCATCGACCGATATGTTCACTCTTATCTGCCGATTGTTGGTTACAAAGGTGCCATCCGATTGGCCGAACTCATCCTCAACGCCCTCATGGATCGTCAGGATCGTGACTGCGAAGACGAAGATTTTGAAATGGTAATGTAATTATTTGGGGAGGTTTTCCTCCCCTTTATTTGAAAGGAGGCTGTGAAATGAAAAATGACAGTGCAATTTTACCAGAGAGAGCCAAGTCGATTCGTTTTTCGGAATGCAGCGGAGACGGCAGCGGAATCAAGTGTGAGTCAGAAAGTGTCTCAGGGGCAGTCAGTCAACGGGCCTGTGTTTACTGCGGTGCCCGGGTTGTTTTAAACCCCATCACCGATGCCTTCCACATTGTCCATGGCCCGATTGGATGTGCCAGTTATACCTGGGATATCCGTGGCAGTCTATCCAGCGGTGAAGAAGGCTACCGGAATTCTTATTCCACCGACCTGCGGGAAACTGACGTCATTTTCGGCGGCGAAAAGAAACTGGTGGCCGCCATCGATGAAATCATGGCCAGCCATGCCCCCAAAGTCATTTTTATTTACGCCACCTGTATTGTCGGCGTCATCGGTGACGATATCGACGCTGTCTGTCGCAACGCCGAAGCAAAATACGGCATCCGGGTCATCGCCGTTAAATCCCCGGGATTTTCAGGAACCAAGAAAACCGGCTATAAAATGGCCTGCAACGCCATTATGAGCCTGATCACCCCCGAATTTTTACCAGCCAAAACAGCCGGTATTAACATTCTCGGCGACTTTAACCTGGCCGGGGAAATGTGGATCATCAAAAACTATTTAAGACGCATCGGTGTCGAAGTGGTTGCCAATATTACCGGCGATGCCAAAGTCGAGGATCTCAAAAAAGCCCCTGCAGCCCAACTCAATCTGGTTCAATGTGCCGGCTCGATGACCTATCTGGCCAAACAGATGGAAGAAGTTTTTGATATCCCTTTTATCAAAGTCAGCTTTTTCGGCGTCACCGACACCTCCGATTCACTGATGCGGATTGCCTATGCCGTCGGTGATAAAGAAGTTATCAAGCGCGCCAAAGCTTTTATTGAAGAAGAAAAAAATAGAGTTATCCCTCTTTTAAATAAATATCGCAAAAATCTTGAAGGAAAAAAAGCCGCCATCTATGTGGGCGGCGGCTTTAAAGCAATCTCCCTGATCCGACAGTTTCACGAATTTGGCATGAACACCGTGATGGTGGGCACCCAAACCGGGAGCAAGGATGATTACGAAGTCATCCAGCATCTGGTGGACGAGGATGCCGTCATTTTAGATGATGCCAATCCAGCCGAACTGGAAGCCTTTATGAAGGAAATGGGAGCCGATATATTAGTCGGCGGCGTCAAGGAACGGCCGTTGGCCTATAAGCTGGGGGTTGCCTTCTGCGATCACAACCATGAACGCAAGCATCCCCTGGCGGGCTACGAAGGCACCCTGAACTTTGCCTCAGAAATCAACCTGTCGATGAACAGTCCTGTCTGGGAAATCATAGGAGGTATCAAAAATGTCTAAGAATTTAGTCAACCTAAATGTTAATCCCTGTAAAATGTGCATGCCGATGGGAACCGCCAATGCCTTCTACGGCATTCAAAAATGTATGAACATCCTCCATGGTTCCCAGGGCTGCAGCACCTATATCCGCCGCCATATGGCCACCCATTACAACGAGCCGGTGGACATCGCCTCCTCTTCCCTCACCGAAGAAGGCACCGTCTACGGCGGCGAGAAAAACCTGATCATCGGTCTGGAAAATCTGATCAAATTATATCAACCGGAGGTCATTGGGGTTTCGACCACCTGTCTGGCGGAAACCATTGGCGAAGATATTGAGTTTATTATTAAAAATTTTTACGCTTCTCACCCTGATGAAAAGGTGACAATTATCCCGGTCAAATCCGCTGGTTACGGCGGCACCCAATTTGAAGGGTTTACCCGGGCACTCCGGGCGATTGTCTCCCATGTCGAGATGGATCCCACCAAACATGATAAGATCAATATCATCACGACCATGGTTTCCCCGGCGGATACCCGTTATTTAAAAGATCTGCTGGATCAGTTTGGTCTGGAGTATATCCTTTTGCCGGATCTTTCCGAAAACCTTGACGGTGTCCACCAGAGCAGTTACTATCGGCTGCCGATGCACGGCACCCCCATTTCTGAAATCCAGAAAATGGCCGGAGCCCGGGCTACCATCGAAATATCCGACACCATTAAGCCTGACGAATCCCCAGGTATTTACCTCTACGAAAACTATGGGGTTCCCTATAAACGGCTCAACCTGCCGATGGGACTGCGGGATACTGATGCTTTAATGGAGCTTTTGTCTGAATTGTCGAAAAAACCCATTCCTGAAAAAATCACCAAGGAACGAGGGCGCTATCTCGATGGCATGGTGGACTCCCATAAATACAATGCCTTGGGACGCATTGCCATCTTCGGCGAACCGGATTTTGTCGTTTCGGCGGTCCGGCTCTGTTGTGAAAATGGTGTGATGCCGGTAATCGCTGCTACTGGTTCCAATTGTCCTCAGCTCAAAGAAAAAATCGAGGCTGAGCTTTCCAAACTGGCCGATGTGCTTTTTGTTGACAACTACGTAATCTTAAATGATGTCGACTTTGAAACCATTGAAGAAGAAGCGCTGCGACTCGGTGCCAACCTGATGTTGGGAAATTCCGACGGCCGCCGGATTGAAGAAAAACACGGGATTCCCTTGATCCGCTGCGCCTTCCCGATCCATGACCGCATCGGCGGCCAGCGGGTTCGGACGTTGGGCTACGAAGGCTCCCAGGTACTCCTGGACCAGATTACCAACACCATTCTTAAAGCAGTAGAAGGCGGGTTCCGGGAAACCCTCTATAACACCTATTATAATGAAGGGCCCAAATCCAAATACGGATTAGAGCCGGATACGGAGGCAAAAATGAAAGTGCTGGAAAACAACAAAACAACTGACCCACTGACCCCGCAGGCGCAGACCATTGAAGAAAAAACCGCCAATCATCCCTGCTATAGCTGTGGTGCCTCCCAGAAAAACGCCCGGATGCACCTCCCCATCGCCCCTAAATGCAATATTCAGTGTAATTACTGTGTCCGTAAATTTGATTGCCCCAATGAAAGCCGTCCCGGCGTGACCACCGAAATTCTTTCCCCCGAGGCTGCTTTTGAAAAATACAAACGGGTTAAAGAAAAGGTGCCCAACCTCACCGTCGTCGGGATTGCCGGCCCCGGCGATGCTCTGGCAAACTTTGACGAAACCCGAAAAGCCCTGACCCTGATCCATGAACATGACCCCCATGTTACCTTCTGCGTTTCCACCAATGGCTTAATGCTGCCCTACTATGCCAAAGAACTGGCCAAACTGGGTGTTTCCCATGTTACCGTCACGGTTAATGCGGTTGATCCGGCCATCGGTGCCAAAATCTACAAACATGTGGATTTTATGGGGAACCGCTACCAAGGCGAAGCCGGTGCCTCAATTCTGTTGGCCAACCAGCTTTCAGGGATCAAGCTCCTGATCGATGAAGGGGTAATCGTCAAAATCAATACCGTCACCCTGATGGGAATCAATGATACGCACATCGAAGAAGTGGTCAAAACGGTAAAAGACATGGGCTGCTTTATCTCTAATGTGATGCCCCTGATTCCCGTGAAAGGCTCTGCCTTTGAAGGTCTGCAAATTGCCACCAACCACGAAATCAATGCGATTCGCGATAAATGTGGGGTTCACTTAAAACAAATGTATCACTGCAAACAATGCCGGGCCGATGCCATCGGCAAACTTGACAGCGATATCTCCCTGGATTTCCGGGAAAATGAAGCTAAAAGCGAAGCCATGGTTCTGACTGCGCCAAAGGGATTGCGCTTTGCGATCACCTCCAAAGGCGGGATGCTGGTGGATCAGCATTTCGGCCAGGCCTCTGAACTTTATATATATGATTACCTTGACGACGAGGTCCAGTTTAAAGAAAAACGGGTGATCGCCAAGTATTGCAGTGGCGCCGAAGAATGTGACGAAAAGGAAGATAAGATCGGTACCATCCTGAAAACCTTAAATGATTGCGACGGCGCCATCACGATGCGCATCGGCGACCTGCCTAGTAAACGGCTGGAAAGCAGGGGCATCAAGGTCTTCTCAACCTACGACCGGATTGAAGATGCCGTTAAAACGGCGGCCCAGGAAATGTTAAAGTCCGAACTGCGCACTGCCGGTAATTTCTAACATTGCTCTACCGTACCGACCAATTATTACATCATTTAAAAACTATTTATAAACGATCAGGAGGAATTTAAAAATGGTCAGTCCTAAACATCATATTTTTATCTGCACCAGCTGCCGGATCAACGGCACCCAACAGGGGTATTGTTTTCAACAGGATTCAGTGAAAATCCTGCAGACATTTCTTGAAGAAATCGACGAGCGGGAATTATCCGGCGACGTGATGTTAAACAACACCGGCTGTTTCGGCATCTGCGACAAGGGCCCCATCGTGGTCGTTTATCCCGAAGGCGTCTGGTATGGCAAGGTGACCGTGGACGATGTGGAACGGATAATGGACGAACACATCGAAGGCGGCAACGTGGTCGAAGACCTGGTTATTTAACTCCTTACTTTGATAAGAATCAAGCTACTTTAACCCTCGGTACAGCGCACTGACGCAGTACCGACAATTGTTACATCATGTTGTGTGCCTCAAGGCGAACAGTTGCTAACTAACTTATTTACTTATGATCAACTCTTATTGCAACTGTACGAATTGCGCGAAGGCAACGAGCCAATCACAAGCTTGCTTGTAGTTGGCGACTGCCCGCGAACCAAAGAGAAAGAAGCGCAGCTGATTTCTCGTGGTGTGCGCATACAACAGATTAACAATTGGTCGGTACGGGATATCACGGCCAAACTTTTAAATTAAAACAAACGAAAGCGGGGTACACAAATGGTTACTATTATCGATCGAACCTTGACAACCTTTAATACATCCGGGATGACCGCCCGGGATCTCAACCATTTCTGTAACCTGCTTTTTACCTGTGGGATCACAAAAATCGAATTGACCCCGGACCTGGTTGACCGGCTAAGTTTTCCGGCCACTGCTGCCGTTTTGAAACAATGGCTGGGGGGACGACGTTTTTTTCTGACCCAGATTTATCCCGATCCGCTCGCTTCAGATCGCCCGGGACCGAAAGAATCGAAACCACTCTGGAGACTTGAACCCAATGAGCTGGTGGAAAAAAACATCCCCGTCACCAAATTAAATCCCCGGTACCATCAAAAAATCCGGATCACCGGGCTGGAAGACCTGATGACCCGGGACTATCCGGCAGTTTTTGCCGCTCTGCTGGACAGCGGTGTTGACACCCTGGACCTATGCCCCGACAACCAGATGCATTGCGCCACCGCCATCGCCCTGGAATGGCTATTGGCCGGCGGACAGAGTATCAGTTGCGGTTTTGCCAACCACCATAATTTCCCACCGCTGGAAGAAGTGCTGATGGGGCTGAAACTAAGCCAACCTGATTTGTTTACCGGTGACTTATCGGTTTTAGGTGAGCTGCGTGACCTTTATGAAAAGCTGGCCGGCCAGCCGGTGGGTAAAATGAAGGCCATCATCGGAACCGATATTTTCAAGGTCGAATCCGGCATTCATGTCGATGGGGTATTAAAAAACCCCCACACCTATGAACCCTTTAATCCGCAAACTGTTGGCAACCAACGGGAGATTGTGCTGGGAAAACACTCCGGTCGGCAAAGCCTGTTGTATAAGCTAAACGATTCTGATTTATCCGAATCGGCGACTCATACTATTTTAAAACGCATTAAATCCCGCTGTACCCAGTTAGGCCGAAACCTGTCTGATCGGGAACTGCGAACCCTTGCCAGCGAGGTGCAAAATGACAAACAAAAAAAAGTATATTGTTGATACGACCTTAAGAGATGGCGAACAAAGCCCGGGGATGGCCTTTTCCGTCCGGGAAAAAGTCACCATCGCGAAATCTCTGGACGCCCTGGGGGTCAGCCGGATCGAAGCCGGAACCCCGGCCATGGGCAGAGAAGAATGCCGGGCCTTTGAAAAAATCAAGCTGGCCTGTCAGAAGGCGCAGATTATTGGCTGGAACCGGATGAATCTCTCAGATATCAGCCAGTCCATCGGCTGCGGCGCCGACATTATCCATGTTTGTGTCCCGGCTTCGGATCTGCTGATTCGCGAGAAGCTGCGCACCAGCCGGTCCCAGGTATTGGAAAAACTGAGCGCCTGCGCCGCGGCCATCCACGCCGAAAAACGAGAACTGACCATCGGTTTGGAGGACGCTTCCCGGGCCGACTGGGATTTCGTCGTTTTACTGATTGAAACCGCCCGGGACCTGGGGGCCACCACCCTGCGTTTTTCAGATACCGTGGGGATTATGTCGCCCAGCCTCTGCAAGGCCACGATCAGCCGGATTCCTGACAACATCGACATTGAGGTGCACATGCACAACGATCTGGGCATGGCCGTGGCCAATTCCATTCAGGGACTCCGCTCCGGCGCCAAATATGCCGATTCCACCCTCTTCGGCATCGGCGAACGGGCCGGCAACTGCAACCTCGAACATCTCCTGATCGCCACCCAGGGTCAACTGGACTTCGGTATCAGCCTGGACGAACTCCAGTGGCGGCAAGCTGATTTAAAATCGATCATTTATAAAAACAAACTGGTGTATGCCTGATCGGCCCTGATTTCAGACATAAAAAAAGCACCTGCTGCGTTAGCAGTGAGGGCTTGTCATAATGCTAACCCAGTACCGACAATTGTTACATCATGTTGTACGCATCGGGGCGAACAGATTGATAAAGCTGTTCGCTCCCGCAGCGAACAACAGATTAACAATTGATCGGTACGGTAGGGTATCACCAACCTCACTTTCTGTTGCTGTTCCAGGTGCTTCTTAGGTCCTATAATAATTACACTTCACCAAAGCCGCTGCCGATCAGCGCTACCAGGGTTTCCACCGCCAGCATTTCATCCTCGCCTTCGGCGAAAATTTCCACCACATCGCCCTGGCTAATCGCCGTTGCCATAATACTCAGCAGCGATTTGGCTTCGCCCTCTTTGGGATCGTTCCCTAACTTCTTGATTCTGATATTAGCTCTGAATTCTCCGGCCTTCTGACAAAACGTCGCCGCCGGTCGTGCGTGTAAACCGGTGGGATTAATAATGGTAACTGTTTTTGAGTGCATCGTCCTACCTGTTAATGAATCTTTCATTCCTTTCAGTTTATTTTTGCTTCTTTTTGGTCATATTCTTGTGATGATCCTTGTTCTTATTATCTTCCCCAATTTTTATAAAATAAACAATCTTATAAATAGCTCGTCATTTCTTTCAGCGAGTCAAAAACACAATCCGGAACCACCTCCGTATTTTTCAGGTCCCCCAGCTTGGTCTCCCCAGTCAGTACTAGAAAGCCCTTGCCGCCGTTATTGACGCCGGTGGCCACATCAGTGTAGATCCGGTCCCCGACAAAGGCTACATCCTCTTTTCTATGCCCGGTGATAGCCAGAATCATTTCCATGGTTTCGGGAAAGGGCTTGCCTAAATATTTGGGTTCCACCCCGGTAGATTTGGTAATCAGAGCGCAGATTGAACCGCAATCGGGAATAAAACCAGTTTCGGTAGGACAGACCAAATCCAGATGGGTGGACAAAAAGACCGCACCATTTAAGATAAAGGTGCACATTTTTTCGAGCTTTTGGTAGGTCAGGGTCGTATCAAAGCTGGCCACCGCCACATCTGGCTGCTCCTGAACCAGGTTGATGCCGTGTTGTCGAAAACTTTCCTCCAGCAGCGGGGTGCCCATCAGATAGACGGATTGTCCGGGATAGTAGGTTTTTAAATATTTTATGGTCACATCCCCGGAGGTGATGATCCGGTCTGCTTCCACAAAACAACCCATTTTTTTTAGCTTTTCCTGATAAAAACTGGGCACCCGGGATGAATTGTTGGTGATGAAAATAAAATCTTTTTGCCGGGCTCGCAGTTCATCGATAAAGTCCAGGGCCCCGTCGATTAAGCCATTGCCCAGATAAACCGTGCCGTCCATATCCAGGGCAAATAGTTTAACATCTTTTAATGCTTCTTTTTTTGGCATGATCATTTTCCGTTAATCCTCTCGGTTTCTGCATCGATCATCCCATTCTTGGCTGTCAGTTCTGCATCTTCATCCAGCTCCAGCAGTTTTTTTCCGCATTCCACATCGGTAACCAGCACATTAATAAACCCCCCTGTGATGGCACCCTGGATGGCCTGAGCTTTTTCGGGACCGCTGGCCACCCCAATCGAATGGGGAACCCGCCGGAGTTTTTTAATGTCAACCCCAATCACCCAGTTATCAGCCTCAAAGGCTTCGGTGCTGCCATTGATATCAAAAAACTGCATGCAGACATCGCCCACCACATTTTTCTGGCGCATCGTTTCCATATCCTTTTCATCATAATAACCGGTGGCCATAATCGCTGAGCCCCGATTGGGCACTCCGATCCCCACCACCGCCACATCCAAACCGTCACCCATTTTAATGATCCGCCGGATATCCGGCTCCTTCATCAATTCCTCTTTGATCTTGACCCCGGACACCCGGGCCGGTGCATGGAGCAGATAGGAAACACCGCCAAAAGACTTGGCCAGGGCTTCCACAATGGTATTGGAATGCAACTCCATACCCAGATGTCCGATTCCGCCGATAAGCGGAATAAAGGTCACCCGCTTTGAGGCACCCTTGGATACAAAACGGTAGATCTGACCAATGGACGAACCCATGGAAACCCCGATAATGGTATCATCTTTGATCAACCGCTCCAGATAGTTGGCCGTAGCCCTGGCCAGCTCATCCTTCTGATCACGGTTATCCTGTTTCATATCGACGATAAAGACTTCTTTTAAACCATAGCGGTTCTCCAATTTTTTTTCCAGATCCACATAATTGTTGCCAAAAATTGGATCGATAATTATTTTGACAATGCCCCGCTCCCTGGCGTTCTGAAGAATCCGGGACACCGTCGGCCGGGACAGACCCAACTCCTTTGCAATCAGCTTTTGATTAATCTCCTGATTATAGTACATCTCACAGATTTTCACCATCAGACGCTCATCATCCACTACTTTTTTCATCTGCTACCTCCCTGTTTCTGCCTTATTAGGCGTTCGCGCAACGATCTAGAGCGTTCGTGGCCTTAATACTTTGCTTTTTATGCATTTCTGAAATTTTGTAATTTATTGTATTAATTATATGTTTTTTGATGAAAATGTCAATCACCTCGTTGCATTTTGTAAAAAAGGTCAACTAAAACAGCCACTTATATTTACATGCGTAAATATAAGTGGCTGTTTTTTTACTAGTGAAAACCGCATTTTTTATAATGCCACATCTCCTCTTTCGCCGGTTCGAATCCGGATACATTCTTCCACTGGTTTGATGAAAATTTTGCCATCACCAATTTCACCAGTTCGGACCACATTCATAATCAATTGGATGATTTCTTCCACCTTATCATCGGCTACCACAATTTTAATCTCGATCTTGGGAATCATATTCATCATCACCGTGGTGCCCCGGTTATGAGCCACCCAACCGTACTGATTGCCACATCCCAACACCTGGCGGATATTCATTCCGTTGACCTTTGCCGCCAAAAATGCGTCCTTCAACGGTTCCAATTTTTCCGGACGGATAATCGCTTCGATCTGTTTCATAGCATTTTCCTTTCTTACTTAAAATAACCGGCCATTGGCAATTTCCAACTACCGGAACAATGATTGTTTTACTTTCATTTTCCCTAATATCCGGTGCTGACTTCCACTTTGTATTTTAGTCGATAAACTGCTATTGGTCAATTCCGGAAAATGCCGGATAAGCTTCTTCACTGTGTTCACTAATATCAAGACCCAACGCTTCAGCTTCAGGGGCAACCCGAATAGCCATAACCTTCTTGAGGATCAGCATAATCGCCGCAGTCATCGTGCCCGAATAAATCACCGCAATCAACAGCGCTATAATCTGAGCCACAAATAGCTGGGTATCACCAAAGAACAATCCATTCCATTGGGCTACCGGATTGATCGCCGTCTGGGCAAACAGTCCGGTGGCAATAACTCCCCAGATCCCGCTGATGCCATGACAGCCAAAGGCATCCAAGGTATCATCATAGCCAAACCGCACCTTTACCTTTGTTAAAAAGAAGAAACAGATCGGGCTCACTACGCCGCCGATAAACAAGGCCGCTTCGGTTGGCACAAAACCAGCCCCGGGAGTAATCGAAACCAGACCGACAATTGATCCGGTGATGGCACCCATGACGGTAACTTTTTTATAAGCCACCATTTCTACCAGCATCCAGGTTAACATTGCCGCCGCCGAAGCCAGTAAGGTAGTCACAACTGCATGCACAGCCAATCCGTTGGCAGCAAGGGCTGAACCCCCATTAAAGGCAAACCAGCCCACCCATAAAATCGCCCCGCCGATAACAAACAGCGGAATATTATGGGGATGATAGGACTTGATGCCGTAACCTTTTCGGGAACCCAGAATAATACAAGCCACCAGACCCGAAATCCCCGAGCTGACTTCGATGACCAATCCCCCGGCAAAATCCACTGCGCCCAGGCCAGCAATCAGACCACCCTGACCCCAGACCATATGAGCCATCGGATAATAGACCAGCAGCATCCAGAAGGTTACAAAAATAAATAGCGCTGAAAACCCCATTCTTCCCGACAGTGAACCCACCACAATGGCCGGGGTGACCATGCAGAACACCAGTTGAAAAATAGCAAACAGCTGACCGGGAATATTACTGGCATAGGGTCCTGGTTCAGAAGCACTGATACCCCTAAAAAAGACGTTGCTAAAATCACCGATAAAGCCGAATCCGCCCAGATCCGGGCCAAAGGCTATCGAATACCCCACTACATACCACATTACTGTGGCCAAACCACAGCAAAACACCACCGACATGATCGTGTTAAGGGCATTTTTTCGCCGCACCATGCCAGCATAGAATAATGCCAGCCCTGGGGTCATAAAAAATACCAGCATTGTACAAATCAGAATAAATGCCACATCTCCAGAATTAATCATAATTTCCTCCGTAATTCTCTGTTTTCGTTATTTATGCCAATCACTGAAAACGGTCCAATGATTATCAGATCAACCCACTTTAAAACCAACCCTTAACAGGCTGGCCGCTACACTTATCACCTTTGATAAGTTGGTTCAATTAGCTAATTACAAATCAGTAATTGCAGACGCTCAACGCAAAAAAAGACGACAACAAAAAAAATGTTATCGCCTTTGATACTCTAAATGACATACCCGGTTCATTTTTTCGTCGACTCTCCTCATTGACAATCGACTGAACCTTTTCGCTATTATTTAAGGTTGATTATAATATTTAATTTAATTTTTGCCGACTCATCGCTGACTCAGCAAGTCGAATTATAGCATTAGTCACCCCTGGAGTCAATCCTTGAATTTATCAGTCCTTGAATTTATCAGAGTTGGGGGTCTTTCGTATTATTTCAAAAAAGCGCGCAAAAAAAAAGCGATTATATCAAATATTTAATATAATCGCTTTTAAACGCCGCTGTCCTTTATTGATTAGTTCTTTTAAAGAGCGATATCGCCGCGCTCGCCGGTTCGGATCCGAATGCACTCCTCGACAGGTTTGATGAAAATTTTTCCATCACCGATTTCTCCTGTTCGCACGGTATCCATAATCAACTGTACGGTTTCCTCGACCTTATCATTGGCAACTACAATTTTTATTTCAATTTTTGGAAGCATGTTCATCATTACCGAGGTTCCCCGATTATGAGCCACCCAACCAAATTGATTCCCACATCCGAGAATCTGACGGATGTTCATGCCATTGACTTTCGCCTCTAAAAACGCATCCTTTAAAGGTTCTAACTTTTCCGGACGGATAATTGCTTCAATCAGTTTCATAAGTTTTTCCTTTCTTTACTGATTGCGAAGCCATGACATTATGGCTTCGCAACCGTATTTTAATACCGTTCTATTGATCAATTCCTGAGAATGCCGGGTAACCTTGTTCTCTGTGTTCGCTGATATCCAAACCCAATGCTTCGGCTTCAGGCGAAACACGGATGTTCATTACTTTTTTAAGTACCAGCATGATTGCCCCTGTCATAACTGCTGAGTAGATAACTGAAATAGCTACCGCCATCAACTGAGCAACAAATAATTCGGTGGCTCCGAAAAACAGTCCATCCCATTGAGCAACAGGATTAATGGCAGATTGAGCAAATAAGCCGGTGGCAATACCGCCCCAGATTCCACCAATTCCGTGACAGCCAAAGGCATCCAGGGAATCGTCATAACCGAATTTTTGTTTGATCTTTGTCATAAAGAATAAGCAAATGGGACTAACCAAAGCACCAATAAACAAGGCCGCACCAAAGGGTACATAACCAGAACCCGGGGTAATGGCCACCAATCCAATTATCGCACCAGTCACAGCACCCAGGACAGTCACTTTTTTATAAAGAATCGATTCCATCAGCATCCAGCTTAACATTGCTGCTGCCGAAGCGATCATCGTATTGCCCATGGCCTGAACGGCCAGTCCGTTGGCTGCTAAAGCTGATGCGCCATTGAATGCGAACCAGCCCACCCATAAAATGGCACCACCGGTGAAAACCATCGGAATGCTATGGGGATGATAGGCCTGAATGCCATAGCCTTTTCTTTTACCAAGGATGATACAGGCAATCAATCCCGAAACCCCGGAGCTGATATGAATAACATTACCGCCAGCAAAGTCGACGGCTCCCAGTCCAGCAATAAAACCACCTAAACCCCAAACCATGTGAGCTAATGGATAGTAGACAAGCAACAACCAGAAAGTGATAAAAATAAACAGGGCTGAAAATTTCATTCGGCCTTCTAGAGCGCCCACCAGAATGGCTGGTGTAATAATACAAAACATCAATTGAAAAATGGCAAATAATGCACCAGGTATATTGGCTGCATAGGGACCTGCTTCAGTAGCACTGACACCGCTGAAAAAGGCATTGCTTAAATTTCCGACAACACCCAGTCCACCGACATCTTCTCCAAATGAAATTGAGTAACCGACAGCAAACCACATCACCGTTGCCAAACCACAACAGAATAATACCGACATTAATGTATTGATCACATTTTTTCTGCGAACCATCCCGCCATAGAACAATCCCAGGCCTGGAGTCATAAAGAATACCAGCATTGAACCGATTAGAACAAATGCGACATCACCAGAATTAATCATTTTAATTTCCTCTTTTCTCAATTATTTTGATCAACTGACGTATCGTGACGATCATACAGTTACCAAAGTCGCCTTTTTAGGCAATTTATAATTTCTATTTTCTTTTGATCCGCCAAATCTTGCTTATTTCAGTGGCGATTCATTTTTCTTATGTCATTCAAACGTTTAATAAAGACTCTCTCATCTATTTAAAAAAAGGTGATAACATTCATGACTGTTATCACCTTTGATAAATAAATTCGATTATTTGGTTTGAATAAAAAAAGGTGATAACAGGGTTTCCTGTTATCACCTTTGATAAGCGTTCAAAAATCATTAGGTATCTGTCCTAACAATCCTGTCTTCATTGACTACTGTTAAGCTAACCTTAAGATGTTTTTGATTATAACACCATAAAAATCCAGTGTCAATTGATTTTCATTAATTTTCAATTTCAAACGGTTTTCTTTTTACTGCCCCGCCGTCACAACCACATCTTTTGTCTGACTTTGGCCATTCCGTTCAAAGGTAACACTTACCTTATCGCCAGCATTGACCGCATAGAGAATTTCTTTCATCTTAAGCATGGTGTTGGTTTTAACGCCATTGATTTCTTTAATGATGTCACCTGCAGCCATGCCCGCATTGGCGGCCCCGCCACCCTGTTGCACTGAGGCGATATAAATTCCCTCACTAAAATTGACCTTGCTATCGGTGATATAATAATCGGCAATGGCCCGGTCATAAGCAGTGATGCCCATTACCGTGGAATTGAATTTTCCGGTAGCAACAATTTCGTTAAGAATCGGTTTTAGAATATTGATGGGAATGGCAAAACCCATTCCTTCTCCGGTGGTCAGTTTATAGGTATTGATACCAATAACCTCACCATTTTTATTGACCAGAGGTCCACCGCTGTTTCCCGAATTAATAGAAGCATCGGTTTGAATCAGATCTTCTGCTAAACCTGTCTCCAGGGGGATACTTCGGTTCAGGGCTGATATGATTCCCGCCGTCACCGTTCGCTCAAAGTTCAATCCCATCGGATTACCAACCGCCACCGCCAGTTCCCCGACGACGACATTGTCTGAATCACCCAGTTCGAGCACCGGCAAATCCGTGGCATCAATCTTGATAATGGCCATATCCAGGCTAGGATCCGACCAGATCAGTTTAGCCTCATAGGTGTTCCCGTCAGCCAGTGATACGGTCATGCCGGAAATGTCATCCGATGCCACATGCTGATTGGTGGCGATATAACCATCGCTGGTTAAAATAAAACCGGAACCGACGCCGCTGGCTTCCTGAGGTCCATAAGCGGTCATGGCCACCCCGGTTGTCTCAATCCCCACCACCGATGGCGGCACGGTTTGAGCAATGGCTTCTACCACCGAGTCTGCTGATCCCTGGCTGACAACAATTTCGTTTTTAGCGCCCTGAATCACAGTGCTGTTGTCGAAAAAAAAGTTAACACCAAGGAGCAGAACACCCACAATCACACCGCCGATAATCGCGCCGATCATACCGGTGATAAAGGAATTCGATTTTTTTTCTTTTTTCAGATCGTCGTTCATCGTTCACCTCAATCTTAGTTGAGTTCTTTTAAAGGTTAATTGTCTCACTGGCACAGCTTCTTTTGGCCACACAAAGTTTTACATCCCCATCCAGCACTACCCCGGCCCCGGTTAAAATCCGGGCGGTGGTTTCATAGGCCAGCAGGGGGTAATTGTTTTCCTGGCTGAGATGGGCCAGCACCAGTTGCCGGGTGCCTTCCTTGACCAGTGTCAGGGCCAGATCTCCGGCCGTCTCGTTGGACAAATGACCGAAGTCACTTTTTATCCGCTGTTTGAGGTAGAAAGGATAAGATCCGGCTTCCAGCATTGACACGTCATGATTGGATTCCAGCACCACCAGATCACAGCCGCATAAGGCACTGCGCATCTCCGGAGTAATAATCCCCGAATCGGTGGCGATTCCCAGCTGATTTTTTCCGTCAGAAATGACAAAGCCCGCCGAATCCGCCGCATCATGAGATGTTTTAAAAGCTTCAATCTGAAAATCCTGGATATTAAAAGGTTTTTCAAAATCAAAGACTTTAATATTATGCTCGGCGATTTTACCCAGATCCTTCATCATCGCTTCCCAGGTTTTTTGATTGGCGTAAATCGGCAGGTCAAAACGGCGGGATAAAACCCCAACCCCATGGATATGATCACTGTGTTCATGGGTCACCATAATGGCGCCAATTCCCCGGGGATCCTCTTCAATGACCTCCAGGGCACTCTGAATCCGTTTCCCGCTGAGGCCAGCATCGATGAGTATTTTGGTGCTGTTGTTTGAGACAAATAAACTATTTCCTGAACTTCCACTATATAAACTACAAAATTTCAATCGTTGCTCCCTTGTTCATTTTCACCTTATAAAACATCCATTTAAATGCGCCAGGGGCCAGCAGGATTGTTAGGTTTATCCTAGCGAATGATGCTTAAACCTGACTTAACCTAACTTTACGAGATTTAAGGTAATCGTTGTCCCTTTCCGCTTCATCAACCTTAATTACGCTAAAGGCCAGCCGGATCTTTCTCGGAAATCCGGCGGATATCAGCGCCCAGATTACGCAGATTTTCCTGAAGATTTTCGTATCCTCGGTCAATATGGACAATCTCGGTAATTTTTGTCTCGCCGTCAGCAATTAAACCGGCGATCACCATGGCGGCTCCGGCTCTTAAATCGGTGGTTCTGATTTTGGTGGCCGATAAGGTTTTGACCCCGTTAATCGTTGCCGTCCGGCTGTTAATGGAAATATTGGCGCCCATCCGGCGTAATTCATCCACATATTTAAAGCGGCTTTCAAAAATACTTTCGGTAATCGTACTGGTACCCTGGGCAATGGTCATTAAAACGGCCATCGGTTGCTGGAGATCGGTGGGAAAACCAGGATAAGGCATGGTCTTCACATTCACCGCCTTTAAGGGATGCTTCCCGATAACCCGAATCCCGTCATCCTCTTCGAGGACGATGACACCCATTTCGCTGAGCTTTGCGGTGATCGCTTCCATATGCTTGGGAATCACGTTTTTGATTAAAATATCCCCTTCAGTGGCCGCTGCGGCCATCATATAGGTGCCGGTGGTAATCTGATCGGGAATGACCGAATATTCGCAGCCATGCATTTCTTCAACGCCGACGATCTTGATAACATCTGTTCCCGCACCCTTGATGTTTGCTCCCATCAGGTTCAAAAAGTTAGCCACATCAACGATGTGGGGTTCTTTGGCAGCATTTTCAATAATTGTTTTACCATCGGCCCGCACCGCCGCCAGCATAATGTTGATGGTTGCGCCGACACTGACTACATCCATAAAAATGTGGGCGCCTCTTAATTCCGGTGCCTCCATTTTTACCTGGCCATGTTCGATCACCACCGTTGCGCCCAAGGCCTGAAAGCCTTTAATATGCTGGTCAATCGGCCGATCACCGATGTTGCAGCCGCCGGGCAAGGGCACAATCGCTTTGCGATATCGTCCCAGTAACGCGCCCAACAGGTAATAGGAGGCCCGCATCTGGCCGGTTTCCTCTTCATAATCTGACACATCATATGAAATCGGTTTTTCGGTATTAATAATCAGGGTATCATTTTCTCTATATATTTCAGCGCCCAATTTTTCCAGAATAACAATCATTTTGTTAACATCTTTAATATCGGGAACATTTTCTATCTTACTTGAGCAGGCACAAAGTACTGCCGCCGGAATAATTCCCAGCACGGCATTTTTTGCCCCGGAGATCGTAACCTCACCTTGTAGGGGGTTACCTCCTTCTATAATAAAAGCATCCATATTTATTCCTTTCAGTGCAAGTGTATATGCAATATCCAATTGATAATTATATCATAAGTTTCAGTTTTATCAAGAATTCTCGTGATTTTACGCCGGTTTTTTATCAGTATCCCGGTTTTTCTTATACTCTTTAAGAATTCTTTTCCCCGCTTAAAGAAAACAGGAATTCCTCACAAATTAAATACGATGTGATATAATAGCATAATTATATGTATGCTATCTATAAAATTTTTATTAACAAAAGATTATCAATCCATAACTCGAGGTAAAAAATGAATCGTTTCGAATTAGTTTCCAGCCATGATGATCTGGGTGTGACGCCCATTGAGAATATTTTTATCAATCACTATATGCCCATGGCTCGGGGCGACTACGTGAAGGTCTATCTTTACGGCTTAAAGAGATGCTTTAATCAGGGTCTTACTCCCATCAGCAATGAAGATATCGCCAAGGATCTGAATTTATTGGAAACTGACGTGAAAAAAGCCTGGGATTACTGGGCCTCTGAAAAAATCATCGCCATTGAATACACCGGCACCCGGGACGCACTGGTTCGTTTTTATAATATCACCGGCACAATTCTCTATAAAAATGAAGCCATTCCGGAAACCACGGTTCCTAAAAATGCCCAATCCTCCAATCTCATGGAAGACCGAATCCAAAGAATGTATACCACCATCCAGGATATGTACGAAAGCCGGACCATCACCAAAAAAGAAACCCTGCTCTTTAAACGCTGGCTGGACGACTACAATTTCACCCCGGAAGCGGTGATTCTGATTGTCGAATATTCCATTAACATGATCAATAAAAAAGATCGCACCTTCACCCCGGCTCAGGTGGTCTCTTATCTGGAAACCGTGGCCAAAAGCTTTCATGATGCCGAGGTTCGCGATCATATCGAGGCTGAAGCCTATATTAAAGACTCAGCCCATCAACGGACGGCCTATTATCAGATCTTTAAATACCTGGGAATTCAGCGAAACCCCATGGTTTCGGAGCGGCAGATGATGGATACCTGGTTTCGGGACTACGGTTTTTCGATGGATATCATTGTCCAGGCCTTATCCCGGACTAACAAACCAAATATGAAATATATTGACGGGATTTTAAAAAACTGGCACGAACAGGGTTTCAAAACCCTGGAAGATATCAAAAATGACAAACCGAAACCCAAATTTGATCATAAAGAGTCCCTTGAACCCATGAGCGATGCCCGTAAACAGGCTTACCTGGATATGGAAGTTGATTATGCCGAAGATTTATGGCCGGAACTGGAGATAAACGATGAAGACCTATAATGAAGCCTTTGCCCTGCTGCAGGAAAAGCAGCAGGCCTACCAATTTAAACTGCGCCAGAAAAAAGCAGCCCTCTATGGTCAGATTCCGGAGCTTTCTGATATTGATAATGAAATCAACCGCCTGGGGGTGGCCCTGACCCGGGCGACCATCGCCAGGGAGCTCGATAAAACTGTGTCCATCCGACTGCAAATGAGCGAACTCGAGGCCACAAAAAAAGCCCTGGCCGGAGCAAATGCCACCCTGCTGAGCCACTCCTATTATTGTTCGTTATGCCAAGACTCAGGGATTCTCCCCGAAGGGATCTGCGCTTGTCTGAACCAGTGTCTGGCCGAAATCAGTTTTTCCAGCTATGACCTGAAAACCCGGGCCCAGCGGGAAACCTTTGAAACCTTTAATCCTGACTATTATTCCGAGCAGCCCCTTGGTTCGGGTGTTGCCAGTCATCGCTCCAATGCCCTCAGCATTAAACAGAATATGCTCAAATATTGTCAGAATTTTGATAACATCGAAGACCAGCTCCTCTTTACCGGTCCGCCCGGGGTGGGCAAAACCTTTATGTCCAATTGCATCGTCAACAAACTCACCGAAAAAGGTTATGGGATTGTCTACGTCACGGCTGCTCACCTGGTTGCCAGCATTCAGGATCAGCTGTTCCGAGAAAAGAAAACCTCCACCGAAATTTATGAACCACTGCTGCTCTGCGATCTATTGATCATCGATGATTTAGGGGCTGAATTTTCTTCTGAATACAGCCAGAAACAACTCTACGAGGTCATCGACAGCCGCCTTAATGCCGAAAAAAAGATGATCATTTCCAGTAATTTGACGGTGCTTAAAATAAAATCCCTTTATGACGAACGGCTTTCTTCCCGAATCTCCGGCTATTTTAAAACCATTCCTTTTCTGGGCGAAGATATCCGGATTCTCAAGGCCCGGCGGGGAAGATAATTTACTGCTTTTTAGCCTTCTTCAAAATCCACTAATCTTATAAAATATTAAAAGGGCGGAAAAACCGCCCTTTTTTGAATCCTGTCTTAGTATTTATCAAGCCTCACTGAATCAACCTTTATTTCCCCATACTCCATATCATTTAATACGATTTTTGGTTCCACCGGCTTACTAACAGGCGACATTATTCGCTTAGATCCACCTGTTTCCTGATTGCGTTTGTTCGGATTTTCCTTAAGTTGGAATGCTCCCACCATTTCCATCAATATTTCTGATTGACTTGACAGTTCTTCACTGGCTGCGGCACTTTCTTCTGCCGTGGCTGAATTGGTTTGAACTACCTGGGAAACCTGATTGATTGCCTGGGTTATCTGGGCGATTTCGGATGCCTGCTCATTGGATGCATGAGCGATGTTCTCCACTAGATCAGCCACCCGTTCAATTTCGCTTAGAATTTCTTTTAAACTGATGGCAGTCTGATCGGCAATTTTTGTTCCAATTTCCACCTTATTGATGGATCCTTCAATGAGGCCGGTAGTTTCTTTCGCGGCCTCGGCACTTCTGGCTGCCAGGGTTCGTACCTCTTCCGCAACAACGGCAAATCCTTTACCATGTTGTCCCGCTCTGGCTGCTTCTACTGCCGCATTCAAGGCCAGAATATTAGTCTGGAAGGCGATATCGTCAATAACTTTAATGATTTTGGAAATATTTTGAGATGATTCATTAATCTCGATCATGGCACTGACCATTTCATCCATTTGACCATTACCAACTTCGGCGTTGGTTCGGACCTCAACGGCCAACTCATTGGCAGCATTGGCATTAACGGCATTCTTTTTAGTTTCCTCAGCTACTTCTGAAATTGAGGCATTGATCTGCTCAATGGAGCTGGCTTGTTCAGTGGTTCCCTGGGACAGTGCCTGTCCGCCATCAGATATCTGTCTGGCTCCGGCTTCAACCTGTCCAGCGGCTTCATCAATATCCGCCATGGTCGCACTAAGTTGACTGGTAATATCATTAAGCGCAATCTTGATATCCAGGAAAGCTCCCTGATAATCTGATTTTATTTCCTGATCAAGGTTCCCTCGACCCATTTGTTCAAGTGTACCGGTTATCTCTTTGACATAACGGTTGAGAGAATTGACCGTCCGATTCATGTCTTCCTTAATTAATGCATGATCGCCCTTATACTGTCCTTTCATTGAAGTGTTCAAATTGCCATTGGCCAGCTCTTTTAGCGTGATTGAAGCCTCGTTGATGGGTTCAATCACCGCATCTAGGGTATGATTGACCCCTTCGACGATTTTGGCAAAGTCACCATGATGTTTGCTGGCATCGGCTCGCGTATCCAGCTGTCCGGCGATGCCGGCCTGAGCCAGATGAGCCGCATCATCCACCAACGCCGTGATGGCATCGATACAGGTGTTCAGGTTATTCTTGATTTCGTTGAAATCGCCATTGTAATCGTCGGTAATCTTCGGCGGGATATCGCCCTTACTGATCCGGTCGACATACTCGGCCGCCACGTTCAGCGGTCCGATGACGGCGTCCAGGGTATTGTTGACGCCATCCACAATTTTAGCAAAGTCGCCGCCATGTTTGCTGGCATCTGCTCGCGTATCCAGCTGGCCGGCGATGCCGGCCTGGGCCAGATGAGCAGCGTCATCCACCAATGCCGTAATCGCGTCGATACAGGTGTTCAGGTTATTCTTGATTTCGTTGAAATCGCCATTATAGCTGTCGGTGATCTTCGGCGGAATATCACCCTTGCTGATCCGGTCGACATACTCGGCCGCCACGTTCAGCGGTCCGATAACGGCGTCCAGGGTATTGTTGACGCCATCTACAATCTTGGCAAAGTCGCCTTCGTGTCTGGTTGCATCCGCTCGGGTATCCAGTCGGCCTTCAATCCCGGCCAGGGATAGCATAGCGGCATCATCGACCAAGGCTGTAACGGCATCGATGCAGGTGTTCAGGTTATTCTTGATCTCGTTGAAATCGCCATTGTAATCGTCGGTGATCTTCGGCGGGATATCACCCTTGCTGATCCGATCCACATACTCGGCCGCCACGTTCAGCGGTCCAATCACGGCGTCCAGGGTATTGTTGACGCCGTCTACAATTTTGGCAAAGTCGCCGCCATGTTTGCTGGCATCGGCACGCGTATCCAGCTGTCCGGCGATGCCGGCCTGGGCCAGATGAGCGGCATCTTCCACCAATGCCGTAATCGCGTCGATACAGGTGTTCAGGTTATTCTTGATTTCATTGAAATCGCCATTATAACTGTCGGTGATCTTCGGCGGAATATCACCCTTGCTGATCCGGTCCACATACTCAGCCGCCACGTTCAGCGGTCCGATCACGGCGTCCAGGGTATTGTTGACGCCGTCTACAATTTTGGCAAAGTCGCCGCCATGTTTGCTGGCATCCGCTCGCGTATCCAGTCGGCCTTCAATCCCGGCCAGGGATAGCATAGCGGCATCATCGACCAGGGCTGTAACAGCATCGATACAGGTGTTCAGGTTATTCTTGATTTCATTGAAATCGCCATTATAGCTGTCGGTGATCTTCGGCGGGATATCCCCTTTGCTGATTCTTTCCACATACTCAGCCGCCACGTTCAGCGGTCCGACCACCGCGTCCAGAGTGTTGTTAACCCCTTCGACGATTTCTTTATATCCACCGTTAAATGCATCGGCATTTCCCCGGGTATCCAATTGGCCCGCTACGGCTGCCTGAGATAACATATTGGCTTCAACGATAAGCCCTCTGATGGTTTCGATGGTTTCCTTGAGCGCTGGATTAATCTCATCCTGTTCATCGCGGATTTCAATGTTCGCTGAAACATCGCCTCTCGAAATTTGTTTCATCGTTCCAATGACGACATTTTGAAGATCATCAGCAAAACTGTCCATTGAAATAGCCATCTCTCCTATCTCATCTTTTGAGTCCATCTTCAAACGCATTCCTAAATGACCCATGCTCATTTCTTTTAACATGGCGGCCGCTTTTTTTAGTGGTTTACTAATGGCAGATCCCAGAAAAACGCCTAACACAATTGACATCAACACACCAATCACAATAACGATGATCATGGTGGTAACCACGCTATTGGCCTGGACTGTATTGGCGGTGGCCTTGGCACTGCCATCAGCCAGTTTAAGCTCGACCAGTTTTTCAATTGCATCCTGTTCAGCCCGGGCAGCAATCCCTGATACACCGCTGTCAGCCATCAGTGCAAAAGCCTGGGCATCCTGATTTTGATTCGCTAACGCAATCAATTCTGTAATCGAGCCTTTATAATTTTTTCGGGCCTCGACAAATTCATCAAAGGCAGTCCGCATTTCATCGGAAACAATCCGGCTTTCAAATTCAGCTGTCAGGGTATCCAATTCAGCTTGACGTTCTGCAATTTTATCTGCATTCTCTTTAATAACTACCGGGTCATTGGCAATGATCATATCCCGGATATTAACCCGCATCCGTTGAAAAGCCGTTGATATATGACCTGCCTGAGATATAGGCACTGTCATATTTTCATATAATTCAGTATCCGACTGATCTAATGCCTTAATATTTGTTATTCCCACAACCCCTACAATCGTAACAATAATTGCCATGATAACAAATCCAGTCAATAACTTGGCTTTAATCTTCATGTTTGCAAACGTTTTCATAGAACCTCCTATGATTCCCTTTATTTTATAATTTTGGCTTGACTTCCTTTTTCTAACTCTTAGCATTGTTAAGTGAATTTAATAATACTTTTTTACACTCCCCAATTAAGGGATCTCCATGACCAAAGTAAATCGTCTCAATTTCTTTTTTTGAAATTTCCTCCAATGCATGAATAAATGCTTTTTCATAGGTTGTATCTTTGGTGCGAATCACCAATGGGGTATCTCCTGCGAAGAGAATCTTTTCCTTTTTACAATACAAACAAATTGAATCATTGCTGTGCCCCGGGGTATAAATTACCTCAAATTCCTGATCGCCGATTTTCAATCGTTCACCGCCTTTCAAAATGACATCAACATTTTCCAGCACCGTTGATGCGGCATATGTTTTGGGATTATATCGTTTCTTAATCATCGGGAGAAGGGTCGCATGATCATAATGACTATGTGTCAGCACAACTTTTTGAATGCGTTTTTTTCCTACGCCAGTGGATGCCTGATCAATTTTTTCAAAAATAGTCGGATCTCGACCCACGTCTATCAGAGTGTTGACGTCACTAAGTTTATTCCAGTCACCAGTAACTAAATAAACATTCGAAGTATAAATTTTTCTGCCCACTGATAAATTGATAATTTTCATGATTCTGTTCCTTTTTACACTTTTTTATATAATTGTGCATTGGAGACAACCGGTTCAAATAAATCTTTTAACTCAACCGGAAGTTTTTGGGTTTGTTCCATCGCCAGATATCCGCCATCGATGAGGGAATCATGAAACATCCGGATCACAGCGATGCGTTCCTGCTCGTTAAAATGAAGCAAAACATTTTTACATAAAATAAGTCCAAAATCTTGACCAATACTGGAAAGGGTCAGCAGATCGTGCTTCTGAAAACTGACAGCCGCTTTGATCTCATCAATCAAACAATAACGATCCTGATTTTCCACCTTGACGAAGTATTTTTCAAAAATTTCCTTAGGTATCCGTTGCACCTGCTCCCGGGGATACTCGGCCTCATAAATAATCTTGTCGAAAAGATCGCTGCCATCGATATCGGTTGCCTGTATTTTTACATTTCTGAAATACATGTGACCGATACGGTCCCGAAGCAGCATCGCCAGAGTATAGGGTTCCGGTCCCATAGCGCAGCCGGCATCCCAGATCTTAATCTTCTGTTTTAATCGCAGCGTGGGAATGGCGTGGTCACAAATCATTTCCAGGGTTTGTAAATCTCTAAAAAAGTAAGTAAATGCCATTGTGTCTCCTTTTTCATGTATACATTAAATCCAATGATATTAAAATAAGCAATGCCAGCTTCCCCTGAAACTCATATGATTTCAGAATTTTTAGCTGCATTGCTGATATTTATACCACTATTTTCTTGACTCAAACATTTTTTTTGTTACAGATTACCCCTTCTGTAACATTGAGATAATCATCTGTGTATCTAGCCTTCATTATTCTTTTTTTATGTCTCCGCTTGATCAGCCTTTGAGACTGATCAACTCTACTATTTCGGCTTTGTCATCCCATAGATATCATAGATTTCCTGGGTATATTCGCCCTTTTCCTGATAAACAATCAATGGCGCATCGGTTTTTAAGCCTGGTTTACCGCTTTTTCGCCCTTCAATCAAGACCAGATTGGCTTCTTTTTTAATGGAAGGGTAAACAAATTGCAGATGCTTGACCTCAATTTTATAAAGACGCATCAGTGAAATAATATCCCCCAGCCGTTCCGGCCGGTGAACTAGAAACAGGCGTCCCCGATCCTTCAGCATCCGCTTGCTGAAAATGAGAATATCTTCAATGCTGCATAAAATTTCATGCCGGGAAATCGTTTTTGTTTCACAATTATTTTTCAGTCCCGCCTGGGCCCGCATATAGGGGGGATTACTGACCACCACATCATAAGTGTTTGGCAAAATCTCATTGCCGGGTTCTTTAATATCCCCGGCGATGATCCTGATCTGGGCTGATAAACCATTGAGTGCCATACTCCGTCTAGCCATTTCCACCAGCGGTTCCTGTATTTCCAGGCCGGTAATGGAGGCCGCCTTTGTTTTGCCATAAAGCAATAGCGGAATTATTCCCGTCCCGGTTCCCAAATCGATGATATGGGGAGACCCTTTAAGGCGCCGGGAAACAAACCAGGACAGTAATACCGCATCCATGCCAAAACAAAAATAATCCGGATTCTGGATAATCCTCAAATTATTAAGCCCTAAATCCTCGATTCTCTCCCCATTTTTTAGAAAGTTATCCACAATTAACTCCTCCTATCCACACAATTTTATTATTTTCACCGATAATCAACAGCTTTATCCACAGTTTTGTCGATTCTATCCACTATTTGTGGATAAGTTTTGTAAATGCTTCACCTTTTCCCGATAACTGCCTAAATCATGGGCTTTTCGGATTATCCTTTTTTCAATCAGACTGTTGATTGTTTTGTATAAATTATCCACATATGCACAGCTAAAAGTTGAAACTTTTCATCCCATTATCAGAACCCCATTAACAGGCAGTTTAAACTTCTTTCGCTGTAAATAACAGGCCCCTTTGGCTGTTGATAAAATATTTTTTCTGAATTTACTGCCTTTTTTCGATTTCCCCTTTAATGTAAGCAAAATCTTTGCTATAATGTGTAGTTGTAGAGGACTATTTCTAATTTATTGTAATGATTCCCACGCCTCTAAAAACTCCTTTATCATCCACGATTATGATGATAAAGTCAATGACCAAAAAATATTGCAATGAAATTATTTGCGAAAGCGATGGATATATATGAATAATGACAAAATCCAGCCGAGTAAATTGGATATTATTCTCGAAAAAAAACAGAATCTGGATGCCACCATCCGGGAATGTGAAATACGAATTGATGCAAAGCTTGCTTCACTTATTGATGATGGTTTCATTTCTGCGGAAGTAAAACCTGACATTCTTGAAGCAGCCATCCAGGATCCCTACCAACCCGGCGAACATTTTCTTTCCGGTGTGGATATCTTGGATGACGATGCTCTGGATCAGGCGGTTCTCAATTCCCGTCCTTTCGAAACCCCAATCAACAGGCTGGCATTTGATGGCGATCGTCTCACTGATCAATCATCGCATCCCAATGAGTTGGTCGGCTTTTCCACCCCCATCGGCGAAAGCGAAGATGATGAGGAACTGCCCACCCTTTCAAAAATACTGGGCCGGACCACGCCTTACGCCTATGAATCGGAGCGGACAGCAGCCCTCTCCCAGGTGTCAAACGAAGCAGCGATAGCCCAACCAGTGCCGCCAAACACCGTTGCTGCGATTCTCAATACCAGTGTTTCAGAAATTGCGGAAGCGCTGTCTCCTCCCGAAACGGTCCAGGAAGCACAGCGTCCTGATCCATCCCCTGAACTGCTAAAAGCACCGACGATCGAACCGGCAAAACCGATTCTGACTGCCAAAGCACCGATTCAGAAAAAACCGCTGCCACCGGGAAAAGAAAAACCGATAAAGACCAAAGCTAAAACGGCCAAACAAAAAAAGACCAAACCAACAAAAAAAGCAAACCAATCCCCCCTTAAAAAGCCCAGCTTAACCAATATGGTTCCGCCGGTTGTTTTTTTCTTTATGGGATTAATCGTTTTTGGCGCTTTTCTGATTTTTACCGCTTCAGAATTTAATTTTATCGATTACAGTGTCGTCTTTATTTTATTCACCTGCCTGATCTTTACCATTGCCATGCCCTATGGCGCCAGTATCTTTTTTATGATCCTGCTACTGTGCAGTTATGTGATGTTATCCATCATTTCGGTTTTCTACCTTGATGTGCCATTTAAATTATACCAGCTTGGCTGGCTGGTAGTGATCCCGATGATTTTATGGAGTTCTGCCTTATTAATCAGAAAGGTCCGGGAGCTTTTCCATTTCAAAAAAAATCTGGAACAGCAAATTGCTTCCTATGATGATCTGGAAGAAAGTCCGGGGCTGACGATTGAAAAAGCCTATTACAAGGATCTTAAATATGCTATGGATCGCGCTTCTCGGGGCGAAACCATTCTGACTCTGGAAATGATTACGGTTCGCCATCTGGAGGAACTTAAAACCATGAACGGCTCGCGGCTCTGGGACGAAATTCTATATAAAACCTTGAAGATTATTAAAACCCATTGCTATAGCACCCACCTGATTTATATTCTCGATGGCAGTGTTTTCAGTGTTCTGATGGAAAACACCTCGGTTAAAAATCAAATGCTGATTAATCAGGAGATCACCGATGCCTTTAATGCTCTGATATCCGAATATGAAGCCATTGAACCTGATGTGAAGCTCAACATCGCATCAATTCCCTACAGCCGGGATATTACCAATCCCTTCGATTATCGGGCCCTGGTCTTACGACATCTTAAAAATTAAAGCAGAAACCGCATGAATGGTTTCTGCTTTTTTATTTCTCTCAATTATATCAACATAAAAAGGATGTGCTGCAGCACATCCTTTTTATGTTTTATTCATTTCATTTTAATAAACAATATAAGCTTCCAAATTCTGTCGTCCAAACTGAATACAGGCATCGTAAGAATCCATATAAATATCAACGATTCCTTCAGTAACAGCACCGCCCCGATCTTCAACCGTATAGGTGGTGCCCATAGCCGGGATGTAAATCTTGGTACCAAATGGCAGACCGCTCCAGGCTGCTACGGTATGATTGGCCACTGGCATCACACCCGATGCGGTAGCATTTCCGGTTGCCGTATAGGCCGTACACTGAATGGTCATTTTTACCGCACCTTCGGGAATGGTATTGGTGGCGGTTGTCTGGGCCGGGGTTTCGACCACCGGCGCCGGGACAGCCGCCGGGGTTTCGGTAACCGGTGTCTGGACCGGTTCTGGAGTTTGCACAACGGCCGGAGTTTCAGCCACCGGAGCCGGTGTCACAACAACTGCCTTGGTTCCCACTTCGACAATTTCCGGAATCGGCGCGGTAACAATCTCGTCGTAAATAATTTCACGTTTGACTTCGACGCCGTTTTCATAAAGCACCCGTTCAACCTGACTGGATTCACCATTAACACCAACCTGAACAACCTTGGTTTTGCCAACTTCCATTTCCGGATCGTCTTTTTTCTGGATCGTATAGGTAATGACCTGTCGGCTTGGCAGTTCATCAACCGCAACCCGGATCACGTCAACTTCCTCGACATCTTCTAATGGTGTCGACTTACCGGGTTCCACCCGGTCAAGATCTTTTAGTTCAATCTTATACTCTTTGAGCAAATCGCCGACTGTTTTAGCTTCAGTCTGATAAATAATGGTTTTCCCGTCAAATGACAGCTCGCCGCTGGCTTTGCTCTTCACTTCGATCGTATCAACTGTAAACAGCACCGAATTCGTATCCACATCGACGGTATATTGATCGCCCAGTTTTATACCATTGTCTTCCAGCACCTCACCGACATTCTGGAAGATGCCACCGCTGAGCACTCTTTCCGTGTCATCAACAGTTACCTTGATCTCCTTGGCAAAAACAAAAGAACTGGCGGTTCCCACTACACAGGTAATGATCACGCTGGCCATCCCTATTTTAAGAATCGACTTTTTTCTTTTGTTAGGGCTGAACTTCTCTTTCTCTATCATAAAACCTCCATTTCCATTTCAATCCTGAGATCGAAACTCCGTTTCGTTACAATTTCTTTACAAATCGATTGTACTTCATTTCCAGATAATTGTCAAGATTAGAATTTACTAATTGACTTTTCTTAATTTTTGATTTAAAATATATCTAATTAAAGATAAAATAAACCGTTGATGCGGAGATAACGGTGGAAGATGCACTAACAGAGAGCGAGGTAGGCTGAGAGCCTTGCAGAACGCAATCCATCAAATGGACCGCTGAGGGCATGGTCAAAGGCTTAAACCGAGTATTCCATGACGTGACAACTACGTAAGTGTTGAGGAATATGTTAGTATTCTGCAGAGGCAGGTTTGATCCTGTGAAAAAAGGTGGCACCACGAGTCGTTATACTCGTCCTTTACATTTAGTTGAGGACGAGTTTTTTGTATTTGCAGGTAAATTCTACCTGTGATGAGTCAACAGCAGAAAGAAAGGAAATTGCCATGAAAAAAATACCTTACAAGATTTATTTAAATGAAGATGAGATGCCGAAATACTGGATGAATCTTCGGGCCAAAATGAAGGAGCTGCCTGAGCCTTTTGTAAATCCCGGCACCGGCGAATACTGTACCAAAGAAGAACTGCTGCCAGTATTCTGCGAGGAACTGGTCGATCAGGAACTGAATACCACTGATGAATACATTGAAATCCCTGAAGAAATCCGTAATTTTTACAAAATGTACCGACCATCGCCCCTGGTTCGAGCCTATTGTCTGGAAAAAGAGCTGGATACTCCGGCCGAAATCTACTATAAATACGAAGGAACCAACACCTCTGGCTCCCATAAGTTAAACTCTGCCGCTGCCCAGGCCTATTACGCCAAAAAACAGGGGTTAGCCTCATTAACTACCGAAACTGGTGCCGGACAATGGGGGACTGCCCTGTCGATGGCCTGTGCCTACTTTAATCTGGACTTATCCGTTTATATGGTTAAGATTTCTGCTGAACAGAAACCCCATCGCCGCGCGGTAATGGAAACCTATGGCGCCAAGGTGATTGCCTCCCCATCCAACACCACCAACGCTGGACGCAAAATTCTGGCTGAAACCCCGGACACCAACGGATCGTTGGGCTGCGCCATCAGCGAAGCCATTGAAGTGGCGGTTACCACCGACAGCTGTAAATATGTTCTGGGCAGCGTCTTAAACCATGTCGGTCTGCACCAGTCCATCATCGGTCTGGAAACCAAAATCGCCTGCGACAAATATGACATCAAACCGGATATCATCATCGGCTGTGCCGGCGGCGGCTCCAATTTACTGGGTCTGATTGCCCCGTTTATGGCTGACAAAATCGAAGGCAAGAATGACATCGACTTTGTCGCCATCGAGCCCGCCTCCTGCCCCTCTTTAACCCGGGGACGCTATGCCCTGGACTTTGGCGACACCGGCAAAACTACCCCACTGATTCGGATGTACACCCTGGGCAGCGGCTTTATGCCTTCGCCCAACCACGCCGGCGGATTACGCTACCATGGCATGAGCCCAATTATTTCCAAGCTTTACCACGACGGCTATATCCGCGCTAAATCTTATACCCAGAATGAAGTCTTTGAGGCTGCCACCCAGTTTGCCCGAATTGAAGGGATTCTGCCTGCCCCCGAATCTGCTCACGCAATTAAAGCCGCCATTGACGAAGCCATGGCCTGCAAAGCCTCCGGGGAAAAGAAAGTCATCGTCTTTGGTTTAACCGGCACCGGCTACTTTGATATGACCGCTTACATGAATTACAATGCTGGCAACATGACCGACTATGTTCCCACTGACGAAGATCTTCAAATCGGCTTTGACAGTCTGCCCCAGATCGAACAAAAATAATTATTTACAATTAATTACTTGCAAAACAAAGGCCGCCAGGCAATGGATGATTTCCATTACCGGGCGGCATGTTTTTTTACCGACTATCGCAATCGTCCCTGTTTTCTAAGCGCCGCCTTAACGGTGGGATAGAGATCAAAATCGGTATGGGGCAGAAACCGGGCGGCATACATCCGCGAGATAAAATCCGTAGCAGCTCCAAATTCCAGATATTCGATCCGTTCCTGCAGCATCGCTACTGCTTCCATTTTCTCGCCATTGGTTAACAGCGCATAGGCTCCATTCAATGAACTGTTTCCCAAGGAAACAAAACGTTCTCGGGGTAAATCGGGATAAAGACCGATAGTGATTGCCGACTCCAGGTTGATGTAAGTCCCAAAAGCCCCGGAAACATACAGCCGCTCGACATCCATCGGCGCTACCCCGAGCCGTTCTAACAGATAGGCAACCATGGTACTGGCCGCGGCTTTGGTGTCAATGAACTGGCTCATATCGCTTTGGGTAAAAAGCAGTTCTTCACCATTGCCGGATTCATCCCGACCGGCGTATAAAACGCCAAACTCCCCATCACGTTTAACAATCCGCGGGGATTTCTCGGGATTAAAGCGGCCGGAAAAATCAATCCAACCGCTTAACAGCATCTGAGCAATCAAATCGACAATCCCGGATCCGCAAATACCCAGTGGTCGCTGTTCGCCGATGGTTGTCAGCTTGAGCTCATTTTTGGCAATGATGACCGAGTCTACCGCACCTGCAGTGGCCTTCATCCCATTTTTACTGATGCCGCCTTCCAGTGCCGGTCCGGCAGCGCCGGCTCCAGCCACCAGAAAGCTCTTATTTCCTAACACCATTTCTCCGTTGGTGCCAATATCAATAAATAAGCCTAATTCAGCTTTTTCATGAAGGCCGGCCACCAGCAATCCGCTAACGGTATCGCCACCTAAATAGTTGGCCACCGAGGGCATGCAATAAAGATAGCCACTGGTATTGAGACCGAGATCCTGGACATCCAGATACCCGGTATGGTTAAACACTGGCGCAAAGGGATACTCAAAAATTGGCCAGGGATCAATGCCCAATAAAAAGTGGATCATTGTGGTATTACCCGAAACTACCATAATAGAGGATTCCTGAGCATTGATCCCGGACGCTTCTGCCAGCTGCTGTAGCAGCGCATTAAAGGTGCTGACGGTTGCTTCCTGCACCGCGATGAGATGCTCGGGTTTATTTTTGGCATAAAAGATCCGGCTGAGAATATCATCGCCATACTGAATCTGATGGTTTAGGATACTTTCTTCGCCCAATACCCTGCCGGTACTTAAATCCACCATCTTCATGGCCACCGAGGTACTGCCTAAATCTACCGCTACGCCAAAATGACGATGCCGCTGATCCCCGGATTCCAGTTCCACCAGCTCCTAGTTAGCGCCATTTTTTACCAGGGTCAGAGTAATCTCCCAATTAGCCTCCCGACACAGCGGGTATACTTTTTTCAGTAGACGACGGGAAAAACGCACCGCCCCGTATTCCCGGGTCAATGCGTTAAGAATGCGTTCCTGATCACCAATAATATCACCGTTTCCAGGTGGTGATATTTTTAGAAATAGCTTCCTGGTTAATGCATTAATTTTTTGTTCTCCCATACCCACCTCATTATTTTTGTCTTATTTAATGACTGCCCCTGACGGTTCCATATTTCCAACCGTTGATACCGCCAAGATTGTAAATGTTCTGATATCCCATCTTGACCATCTGGCTGGCCGCATTTTGCGATCTGCCACCGCTCAAACAGTAAACAAAGATGGTGGCATTTTTATCCGGAAGGATTTTATCCACCGTCTGAATCTGGCTTAATGGGAGATTGATGCTGTTCGGAATATGCTGATTGGTATACTCGGTTGTTTCTCTGACGTCGAGCAGCACAATCGCTTCATTGGCATCCAATCGTTTTTTGGCCTCATCCGGGGATATTCTCTTAACTGAATTTTTTGATTCTGATTTTCTTGATAATAAGTTTAACATAATAAAACCTTCCTTTATATAATTTATTGGTGTAAATTTTTATGCTTCTTTGATATTTCCAGTTTACCGCCTTTCCCGATTTATTTCTGTGATGATGTCACATAGATTCTAAAATTTCTAAATAATTTTTCAGCTATTAATCAGAGCCTCTTCACGCAATAAACACTTAGTAATATTATCCTGTTTATAATATAATGAGAAAAAGAGGTGAAGTGGATGTATAAGCTATTAATAACTGATGATGAAGAAAAAATCAGAGCACTGATTAAAAAATATGCAATTTTCGAAGGACATACGGCTATTGAAGCTGCAAACGGGATGGAAGCCGTGGAGCTGTGCCGCAAAGAAGCCTTTGACATTATTATTATGGATGTGATGATGCCGGAACTGGACGGTTTTTCCGCTGTTAAAGAAATTAGAAAAACCCAGAACATTCCGGTGCTGATGCTTTCGGCCCGGGGTGAAGAATATGACAAAATTCATGGCTTTGAGCTGGGCATTGATGATTACGTGGTGAAACCCTTCTCGCCTAAAGAATTGATGATGCGCATTGATGCCATTATGAAACGGGCCACCCGGGACCAACCCCAGGAGCACGACATCTTTGTGAAGGACGGCCTGACCGCCGACTTTACCGCCAGAAGAGTCCTCATTGATAACGAAAACATTGATATGTCACCAAAAGAATTTGATCTGATTTTTTATATGATCCGGAACAAAAATATCGCCCTGACCCGGGAAAAACTGATTACTGAGGTTTGGGGCTATGATTTCTACGGGGATGACCGGACTCTCGATACCCATATTAAATTACTTCGCAAAAGTCTCGGGGAATATGCCGCACTGATCACCACCCTCCGGGGCGTGGGCTACCGGTTTGAAGGTTAGACCATTGAAAAAAAACACAATCTCATTCCAGAAGAAAAACAAGCCCCGCCAAATCAGCATCAAATGGAAGATTTTTCTTTTTCTGCTGGGCTTTTGCGGCGTATTGCTGATACTGCTGTGGTTTTTTCAGGTGATTTTTTTAAACAGTTTTTACAAGGGCATTAAAATCAATGAAATCAAAGCGACTGCCAACACCATTGAAAAGAGCATTAATGACGAGAATATTGCCACCATCATTTCCACCGTTTCTGAAAATAACGATATTTGCATCAAGGTTTTATCAAGTTCCGGTGATACCATCTATTCTTCCCATGTTGTCAAGGGCTGCATCATCCATAGCAAGCCCGACTTTGATGAAAAAACCCTGCCCTCAGAGGTGACCAATAATGACGGCGAATTGTTTCAATATTACAATCATGATGGTTACAGCAGAGAAACCGAACCAGAGCCCGCACCCGATTCTGATGCGACTCAAACTGATAACACGCAAACTCAGGATAAACCGCCGTCAGAGGAAAAAGAGAAAGAAAAGGATACCCTTATTTACGCTAAAACGATCATCGATGCAAACGATGAGGAACTAACCCTGGTGCTTAACTCAATCATTTCCCCGGTGAATGCCACGGTCAATACCTTGCGGGTACAACTTTATTATATTACCGCTTTTATGATTCTGTTTTCGGTTATCCTGGCCCTGATCATTGCCAAATGGATCTCCCGACCAATCGAAGCCATCAACAACAGCACCAAAATGCTGGCCACCGGCGACTATTCCACCCGGTTTAAGGGTACTGGCTATAAAGAAATTGCCGAGCTCTCAGATACGCTTAACTATACTGCCAAAGAGCTATCAAAGGTTGAGCTGCTGCGTCAGGAGTTAATTGCCAATATCTCCCACGATTTGCGCACCCCCTTAACCCTGATCAGCGGATATGCCGAAGCAATGCGGGATTTACCGGATGAAAACAATTCCGAAAATGCCCAGATTATCGTCGATGAAACCAAACGATTAACCACCCTGGTTAATGATGTCATGGATATTTCGAAGCTGCAAACCGGCAATATCAGCATCCATCGCCAACCCTATAACTTAACCGCCAGCCTGAGCGACTCGATTAACCGGATGAATAAACTGATGGAAATGGATGGCTACCAGATTGATTTTGTCAGCAACCGGGAAGTTACCCTGGCAGCCGATGAAACCCGGATTTCTCAGGCCTTTTACAACCTGTTGACTAATGCCATCAACTATACCGGTGAGGATAAAAAAATCATCGTCACCCAAACCATCTTCCCAAACCCGGCGGACGATCTGGCTGACTGGATTAAGATCGAAGTGACAGATTCCGGCGAAGGGATCGCCGCAGAAGACCTTCCCTACATCTGGGATCGCTATTACAAGGTTGATAAAACCCACAAGCGGGCGGTCACCGGCACCGGCCTGGGTCTATCCATTGTCAAATCCATCCTCGATATGCACCACGGTGATTACGGCGTCACCTCAAAACTCAATAAAGGTTCGGTTTTCTGGTTTACGCTAAAAATTTAAATACGCTTCCAAATAAAAGATGCACCTTGGGTGCGTCTTTTTTATTTTCAGAACGTTCACCAAAAAAACACAAAGTTAACAAGCTCTTAACAAACTGGTCGCGTATACTTTAGAAAAGCAGCGATATAAAACAAGCACACAAAACTTTATGGAGGTACTACAATGATCACAAAAACTTTTAAACGCTTTGAAAATAAATATCAGTTAAATGAAAGCCAACTCAATCAGCTGATGCCCGTGCTGTTAACTCAGATGAAACCAGATGCCTACACATCCCAAAATAACGGCTATTCGATTTACAATATCTATTATGATACCGATAACTACGACATCATCCGTCATTCCCTTGCCAAACCCTATTACAAAGAAAAGCTCCGTTTACGAAGCTATGCGATCCCCACCTCCCCAGATGATCAGGTTTTCCTGGAGCTGAAAAAGAAAATCGGCGGAGTTGTCAATAAGCGTCGAGCTACCCTCAGTCTTGGTGAAGCGTCCCGCTTTATTTCAAAACTGGAATACCCCAAAGAAATCAACACAATGAACCAGCTGGTGCTGGAAGAAATCGAAGTTTTCTTAAAAAACCATCCCGTGACCCCTAAAACCTACATCGGCTATGAACGGATTGCCTTTGTCGGAAAAGACGACCCTGAACTGCGGGTTACCTTTGACTACAACCTGAAAAGCCGGCAGCATAGTCTGTCTCTGGACAAAGGTGATTTTGGACATTTTCTGATCCCTGCGGATCAATATTTAATGGAGGTTAAAATTCTGGGGGCGATTCCACTATGGCTGACCCACGCCCTGTCTGAACTGGAAATATACAGCAGCAGTTTTTCAAAATACGGAAAAGCCTATCAGGATTACCGCCAGCAAAGTATTGGCAAACTGATCAACCTGCCTATCTACACCAATGGCAATACCAATAATAAATTGACACCCTGTGTTAATAACTGAAGGAGCATATTATGATTGAATCACTCTTTTCAACCACCCTCACCGAAACCCTCACCATCAAGACAACCTTGAGTGTCATTTTCGCGGCCCTGATCATGGGTTTATTTATCAGCTTTGTCTACACCCGAACCCGCGGTAAAGACGGTTATTCCCCAGGCTTTGTAGTCACCCTGATCATGCTGCCGGCGATTATTGCCATCATCATTCTATTAGTTGGCAACAACGTCGCCCGGGCCTTCAGTCTAGCCGGCGCTTTCAGCCTGATCCGTTTCCGAAGTGCTCCTGGGGATCCCATTGATATCTCCTACGTTTTCTTTACCCTGGCGGTGGGTCTTGCATGTGGAATGGGTTATATCTTATATGGCGCCATCTTTGCCGTTATTCTCTGTACGGTAATGGTGATCATCAACGTCACTAAATACGGCCAACCCAAGATCAAAAACATGCAGTTGAAAATCACCATTCCTGAAGATATTGACTTTCAACACAGTTTCGATGATATTTTAAAACAATATACGGTCAGCCACAAGATTCAGCGGGTTAAAACCAGCGACTTTGGTGCCCTCTTTGAAATCATCTATTGTATCTGCCTGAAAAATGATGCCGATCAAAAAGAATTTATCGACAAATTACGGTGTCGAAACGGCAACCTAAGCATTGTCCTCAATACTGAAATTATCGATGAAAAAGTTTATATTTAATTTTTTTCGTAAAAATATTGCATTTCCACCCACCATCAGAATACAACTGTCCGTCAAAATAGTACAATCGTGTCCGATCGGCTGATTTCTTTTATATCTGTCGTCAAAATAAAAACAAAACGCATTGGCGTCACTGTATATGTTTTCATTCGCTGATATTGAGACTCTATTGACAATCTTTGTATTTGATTTATAATGATAAAGTAAGTTTTTAGTTGAGTATAAAGGTAAATTGATAATTTCCAAAGATGCAAATTATCATAGAAATTCATCATAAAAATTTGCAGTTTACAAAACAGAATTTTCAAGGGGGAAAATTAATGAATCTTCAACGACCTAATGGCAACGATGCCACAGGAACCTTTAACCGTTCAAAAAGTATTGTCCCGTCTTCCGGTATCTGTTCACGCTGTGTGGACGGATGTCGTGGAAATTGCGAAGTTTTCAAGGCTACTTTCAGAGGCCGGGAACTGATCTATCCTGGTCCCTTCGGTGATGTTACTGCCGGCGGCGACAAAGACTATCCTGTCGATTACTCTCATTTAAATATCCAGGGTTATGCCCTGGGTGCAAAAGGCTTGCCAAATGGCGAAGTGGGCACGCCTGACAATGCCCGTTTTCCCAATGTCAGCACCGAATGTGCCTATGGCTGGGATTCAAAAGTAGCCATGGATGTTCCGATTTTTACCGGAGCTTTGGGCTCCACTGAAATCGCCCGTAAAAACTGGGATCATTTCGCCGTGGGTGCGGCTATTTCCGGTGTTACCATTGTCTGTGGTGAAAATGTCTGTGGCATTGATCCCCGTCTGGTTTTAGACAAAAACAATATGGTCATCGAAGCCCCTGATATGGACCGCCGCATCGAAGCCTATAAAAAATATCACACTGGCAAAGGTGAAATCCTGATTCAGATGAATGTTGAAGATACCCGTCTGGGCGTTGCCGAATACATCATCAACAAGCACAATATTGAAACCATTGAATTGAAATGGGGCCAGGGCGCTAAATGTATCGGCGGTGAAATCAAGGTTAACACCATCGAACGGGCTATGGAGCTGCAACGACGTGGTTACATTGTCACCCCTGATCCGATGGATCCAGTTATTCAGGCGGCCTTTAATGACGGCGCCATCAAAGAATTTGAACGACATAGCCGTCTTGGCTTTATCAGCGAAGAAAGCTTTATGGCCGAAGTTGAACGATTAAGAGCCTTAGGTTACAAACGAATCACCTTAAAAACCGGTGCTTATGGTTTAAGAGAACTGGCGATGGCAATGAAATGGTGTTCAAAAGCAAAAATCGACCTGTTGACCATTGACGGTGCACCCGGCGGAACGGGGATGAGTCCCTGGCGAATGATGGAAGAATGGGGTATGCCTTCAATTTATCTGCATTCAGCCGCCGTTGAATTTGCTCAAATTCTGGAAGCTCAGGGCGAACGCGTTACTGACCTGGCTTTTGCCGGCGGATTCAGCAGCGAAGACGGTGTCTTCAAAGCTTTAGCGCTTGGCGCACCTTATGTTAAAGCAGTTTGTATGGGTCGGGCCCTGATGATTCCGGGGATGGTTGGTAAAAACATCCATCAATGGATGAAAGAAAACAACCTGCCAAAAACGGTCAGCGAGTTTGGTTCCACGCCAGAAGAAATTTTTGTCTGCTACGAAACGGTCAAAGAAATCGTCGGCGCTAAGGAAATCAAAAATATTCCTTTGGGAGCCATTGGAATCTACAGCTACTCCGACAAAATCCGGGTTGGCTTACAGCAGTTAATGGCCGGTGCCCGATGCTTCAATACCGAAAGCATCACCCGCAACGAACTGATGTCTTTAACTGAAGAATGTGCCAAAGTCACCAGAATTCCTTACCTGATGGAATGCGGCCGGGAAGAAGCCCTTTCTATTTTAAAAGGCTAAACATCCTTAACTAAATATTTTTTTAACAGCCGTCTGGATTTATCTTAAAGATCAATTCAGGCGGCTGTTTTAATTTGCTATTTTCCTCATCCTTAGGTAAAATGAAAGTAATTAATCAAAAAGTAATTCATCAATCAAAAGGAGAACAATCATGGGAATAAAAGATCTATTTAAAGATGTTACCGATCTGGCCAAGGAAAGTATTGATTCAATTCAAGCCGATTTAGCCCTTAAAAAAGAAGAACAGGAACGGTTAAAAGCAGAAATGGATCAGCGGATCAAAACCTATACCGATACCCTGGTGACACAGCTTCTTAACCCTGTGGCAGCACCAGACAGCCCCCTGATCAATGCCGGGGATGATGAAGTCGTCGGGTTCACCCGAAATTTCTGTGAGAAACTCTTGTTTCCTGCCAACAGCCCAGCGGCTACCAAAATTGACATGCATCCCGATGAAGAAAAAGTTTTGAAAAATGTTCTAAAAACTTTTCCGACCTATAATATCCTGGAAAAGTTCTTGTTTCAATTCAAAGATTCCAAAGGTCAGCTCCTGCTGCTAACTACCAGTAACCTTTATTTTAAAATACGCTTCCCTGAAAACCAGTCATTTTTTGTGGCGGGCTCCATTCCCCGCGAAAAACTCTTTTCCATCGCCATCAATAAGGGCGAGGAACACTGTACCCTCATTGTAAATTCCATCACCTTGATCACCACCCCGGCCGAAGAAGTCAAAACCATTGACATCATTACCTTAACTGAATATCTCTGGCGCCTGACTAACAATGATTTTGTAATTGATGATGCTCAGATTGATGCCTTCATTGCTTCCAAACTGGATCCCACCACGTTGGAAATTGTCAAAAGCTTTCTGGAGCCTGACGAGATGCTGGTCTATTTTGCCTGGGGACTGGGCAGCCTGGTTTCCAAAAAGTTCATCACCTGTACTAACCGTAAAATTGTTCTCTACGACCGAAATTTGAGCACAAAAAAAAGTTTTCACTACGACCAGATTGTGTCAATGTCCACCCAACCCAGTACCTTATCTTTCCTTGACTTATCCCTGACCCTAGGGATGAATCCCAATGATATGGAGATAAAAACGGCTGATGCCATCGAAACCATCAGCATCCTCTATGCCCTGGAAGCCGAACGGGTTATCGCAATTTATAACGCCCATAAACCGGCCGGATCCGCCCCGACAGCCCCTGAACAATCGGCCTCTGAGTCGCCTCAAACAGTCACCTCGACCACCGATCCGCCCCCAGAAGACCCCATCGCCATGATCGAAAAATTGGCTGGTTTAAAAGAAAAGGGCATCATCAGCGAGGAAGAATTCAATCAGAAGAAACAGGAATTGCTGGCTAAATTATAGAAATCTCACCAATCCGATTTTTGTCAAAAATTAAAACAGAGACCTTCCCCTGATGGGATGGCCTCTGTTTTTTTATTCACGCAAGACTGCAAATCGCTTAAATCAGTGCTCAAGTTTATCGCAGACCAGCCTGGCAATCCGCTTCTCCATACAATCGCTTCAATGCGCTAGTATTTATCAAGGTCTTCATCGTCCAGGACAATCTGTGGCTGTGATCGATGCTTTTTTTTCTGTGCATACTTATCTGCAGTGGCTTCTGTATTGCGATTGGCTTTTCCCTTCAGCTTAAATGCTCCCACCATCTGTTTAAGCATTTCGGCCTGACCGGATAATTCTTCACTAGATGCCGCACTCTCTTCAGCCGTGGCTGAATTGGTCTGAACCACCTGCGAAACCTGTTCGATCCCCTGGGTGATCTGGGCAATTTCGGAGGCCTGATCGGTAGAAGCCCGAGCAATGTTTCCCACTAAGCTGGTGACCTTTTCAATTTCATTTAAGATCTCTTTGAGGCTTTCGGCTGTTTCATCGGCAATTTTTATTCCGACGCCAACCTTTTCAATGGAGCCTTCAATAAGACCCGTGGTTTCTTTGGCGGCTTCGGCGCTTCGGGCTGCCAGCGTCCGGACTTCTTCGGCCACTACTGCAAAACCTTTGCCATGTTGCCCTGCCCGGGCTGCTTCAACGGCCGCATTCAGTGCCAGAATATTGGTCTGGAAGGCAATATCATCGATCACCTTAATAATTTTGGAAATATTTTGGGATGATTCGTCAATATCCCCCATGGCGGAAATCATTTTTGCCATTTGCCCATTGCCAACTTCAGCATTCTTCCGGACGCGCACGGCCAGTTCATTGGCGTCATTGGCCCGGAGGGCATTCTGTTTGGTTTCACCAGCCACTTCTTCAATGGAGGCGGTTAATTCCTCAATGGAACTGGCCTGCTCGGTGGTTCCCTGGGCCAGTGCCTGACCACCATCAGAAATCTGTCGGGCCCCGATTTCCACATGAGCAGCCGCCACATCAATCTCCGACATGGTTGTACTCAAGCTGGAACTGATGCCATTGAGGGCATTTTTGATAGCCAGAAAGTCTCCAGTGTAAGCGGAAGTAATTTCCTGATTCAGATTTCCCCCGCTCATTTCTTCCAGGGTACTGGTAATTTCATTGACATATCGCTTCAAATTGGCAATGGTCTGGTTCATAGCTTCTTTGATGATGGCATGATCGCCCTGATAATCACCGCTCATGGCGGTATTGAGATTACCCTCAGCCAACTCTTTGAGGGTTTCTGAAGCTTCGTTAATCGGACGAATCACTGCGTCCAAAGTCTGGTTAAAACCTTCAATGACCTTGGCGTACTCACCAGAAAACTTATCGTGATCGCCTCTGAAACTCAGATCCCCTGCCACTGCTGTTCGAGCCATAATCTGAGTCTCTTCGACCAGTATCATGATATTTTCCATCATCCCAATCAGACTGGGTACCAAGGTGTCATTTTCACTTCGTTTGCCAATGGCTTTCAAATCGTTTAAATCACTGAGTTCCCCCGCTTCAATATGATTGGCGATATTGACAATTCGGACAAGCTGGTTGTGAACGGAATTAATCGCCTCGCCTATTTCGCCATAGATACCCAGATATTGTTTCTCAATACTCTGACTGAAATCATTCTTACTCATCAAAGCAAGAATTCGATTTCCTTCTTTCAAAGCCCCCAAACCATCAATACAGGCATTGATACTTTGTTTTAATTTATCGAAATCACCCTCATAGCTCCTGGTGATTTTCGGTGGTATCTCACCCTGGCCAATCTTGTCTACGTATTCGGCGGCGATATGAAGCGGACCCACGACTGCGTCTAAAGTGGCATTAACCCCTTCAACAATTTCTTTGAATCCGCCCTCAAAAGCCCGGGCATTTCCTCTTATTTCCAACCGTCCTGAAACGGCTGCCTGCGACAATTGAGTGGCTTCCAAAATTAAATCACGAATGGTCTGAATCGTCCGTTTAAGCGCCGGGCTGATCTCATCTAATTCATCCGCTGTATCAATATTTGCCGATACATCCCCGGCCGAAATCTGATTCATGGTGCCGATCACCTTATTCTGAAGATCATCCGCAAACTGATCCATGGCCAATGCCATCTCTCCAATTTCATCCTGTGAATCGAGCTTTACTCGAATGCCTAAATGCCCTTTTCCCATTTCTTTAATCATATGGTTGATGCTGGCAATGGGTTTAATGATGGAGGTGGAAATCTTGAAAAGGATGATACCCAGCAACAGAAAAATAATCAGACCGGCAAGGGCAATCAGCAGGATATTTTTTGTGATCGCCGACTGTACCGTGCTCATGGAATACCCAATATTTAAGGCTCCCTGGAGTTCGCCATTGACCACCACCGGATACAATACATCATAGACCTTTACATTTTCAGCCTCATAAAAATATTCTTCTGCACTCATTTCTCCCTCAAGGGCCACCTTTTTTATCGCTTCATCATCCTGATAGCTTTTGCCAACGTCATCGATATCACTATCAGCTACCGCAATTAAATTTTTATCAATAAAGCTGGCATAAACAATGCTTTCATCGGATACCAGTTCATCAATCAAAGCCTGATAACCGAATTTTTCAGTTAGTTCCAGCACCCGATCGGCCGAAACCCCGGCCTGAACAAATTCGCCGGTGTTGCTTCTGATATAACCGTATTTGAAATTTTCATCTGTTTCGGTGCTTTTTCTGATTTCTTCCATCAACTCCGGGGCGCCACCGATCATAAAATTATGAATGGGATCCCCCGGCTCGGCCTTCCATCCCAGGTATTCGCCATTGGCGGCATTGATGATCTCCCCTGATGGATTGTACCAATAGATATGATCGATCCCTGTTTGCGCGGCCAGCTGGGTTAAATACCCATCGTTGATGCTGGCCCGATTGTCGATGACGATGTTCCCAATACTACGAATCTGGGATTCCAGCATTTCATTCATAGTTTTTACCGCTTCCGTATTATCTTCAATCCGATCGACAAAACGTTGTGAAGATGAAAACCCGTTTTCTTTCATTTCTGCCAGTAAACTGTTTCGGGTTAAATACGAAGAAATGACACCAATCATTACTACCCCAGCTAATACACAGATGAGTGGGACAATCAATAGTTTTACCTGAATCGACTTGGATTTCGGGATTTGCTTGTTTTGGTCCATACCAAGGTTCCTTTCGTTTACATCATGATGTTGTTATTTTTAGCATCGCAATTGCTTTAAAAAATTTAACATTTTATCATCATTCTTAATGAAGCATGTTAGACCCACAGCTTTTTCTCCGTATCTACCAGATGAAAGCCGCATGATACTGATACTTTTTTTCTGCGGTCACTTTCTGGTACTCGCATTGATCATTCTTTTTTCTCTTGTCGAAAGCCCTGATAAATTGCCACACACATCAGAATGATGATCAGTAAAAATGGCAAGGCCATAATAATGGAGGTGTTTCGCATCGCTACCAGTCCGCCGCTGAAAAGCAGCACAATGGCCATCAAGGATAAAACGGTTCCCCAGATTATTTTTATTTTCGTATCCGGATTCAAATCCCCATTCCTGGAAAACATGCCAATGACAAAGGTGGCCGAATCGGCTGAGGTGACAAAAAAAGTAATAATCAAGACTGTTGCAACAAACGAGATGATTTTTCCCAAAGGTAACATCGCCAAAGTGGCAAATAATCCCACCGTCACATCATTCGTAACCTGGTCAACAATACCAGCACCTTCGAAGATTTCAAAATATAAGGCGGTTCCCCCCAAAACGGTAAACCAGATGCAGCAGAAGATGGCTGGCAGAATAATCACGCCCAAAACAAATTCCCTGACGGTTCGACCCTTTGAGATTCTGGCGATAAATGTTCCCACAAATGGCCCCCATGAAAGCCACCATGCCCAATAGAAAATAGTCCAGGTGCCGATCCAGGGATCGTTTTCAAAGGGTGATAAGGCCAGGCTCAGGGGCAGAATATTTTGAATATAACCGCTGACGCTGACTAATAAGGTATTGATAATAAAAACGGTTGGCCCAAAGAAAAAAACAAACAACAAAAGCAACACGGCAATAATGATATTGGTGTTGCTGAGTATTTTTATTCCTTTGTCCAGTCCAGTTGTCGCCGAAATTAAAAACAACACGGTGATGACAGTGATAATAATAACTTGGGTACTAAAAGTGTTGGGAATATTAAACAGGGTATTCAGCCCACCATTAACCTGCAAAGCCCCCATCCCCAGCGAGGTGGAGACGCCAATCACCGTTAAAATAAGCGATAGAATATCCACGGTTTTACCAATTGGTCCCTTGGTCTTCTCGCCCAGCAGCGGATATAAGGTTGAACTGATCAGACATGGCAATTTTTTCCGAAAGGTTACATAGGCCAGTGCCAATCCAACGATGGCATAGATCGCCCAGGGATGAAGTCCCCAATGTAAAAAAGTATACCTAAAAGCCATCATGGCCGACTGGGTTGATGAGGGTTCAATCCCCATTGGCGGTTGGGCATAATGAAAAACAGGTTCAGCGACACCCCAGAATACCAGCCCGATCCCCATACCAGCACTAAAAAGCATGGCAAACCAGGAAAAATTAGAATATTCCGGACGGTCATCGTCATTACCTAAACGAATTTTGCCATATTTACTGAAAGCCAGATACAGTGTAAATATCAGAATTCCCAAAACCGTCGCCAGGTATAGCCAACCCAGGTCATTGGTGATAAAACCAAACATCTGACTGGTGATCTCGAGCAATTGCTCGGGAAATAAGAATCCAAATCCAAGAAACAGCAGAATAAGACTAATAGAAATGTAGAACACCATCATATTCACTTCCTTTTTATAAATGAGCGCCAAAACTTTCGTTTAAGTTTTGGCGTTCATTTTGTGATCCTACTTTTATTGTAACATAATTGAATAGACTTTGATTAATTCAGGATTTTTTTACACAATTCAACTGCTTCATCAGCTGTCTCAGCCCAACCGTCTGCACCAATATCTTCGCCCCACTTTGCACTGGTGGGTCCACCACCGATGATAACCTTGTATTTATCTCTAAGACTTTGCGCATCTAAATACTCAACCAATACTTTTTGAGATTTCATGGTGGTGGTTAACAGCGAACTGGCGGCGATGATCTTGGCCCCTACTTCATCAGCCTTGGCGACGAAATCTTCAGCTTTCTGATCAATGCCGATATCGTATACTTTAAAACCGGCTGAGGTTAACAGCGCGCCGACAATGTTTTTTCCAATATCATGGATATCGCCTTCAACGGTGCCCAGGACAATCTTGCCCTTATCTTCATAAGCGCCTTCACCTTCACCGGCTGCTAACACCTCTTCGAGGACATCCATCCCTGCCTTCATGGCATCAGCGGCCATCATAACATCTGGTAAAAAGGCTTCCCCACTGGTCCATGCTGCTCCAACTTCTTCAATTCCTTTAATAAAACCAAGCTGTACCGCCTGGACCGGATCGATTTTTTCGGCAACAACTTTCTCGGCCAGTTCAATCGCTAAATCCTCATCACCATCGACAATTGCATCTTTAATTTCTTCAAATATTGGGTTCATTATTTTTCTCCTTTTTTTCTAATATAATTTTAATTTCGCTATTTTAATAATTCTTTTGATCGTTTTTCAATAAATGCTTCGACTTTTTCTTTAACTTCCGGATCCAGTTCCGGCGGGGTGTAGTTGGCCAATACTTCCTGCCATTTCAGTTTTGCCCGCTGATTGGTGTCGAGTGATTCTTTCGACCATCCGTCAAAGGATTGACGGTCACTGAGAGCTGGTCTGAAGAATTCCGTTTTAAAGTTTTTACGGGTATGTTTCTGGGTCAGGAAGTGGCCGCCGGGGCCCACTTTTTCAATGACATCATAGGCCATTTTTTCATCGCTGTCGCTATCAAATCCCTTGAGATAACGTAACACCATGCCGGCGATTTCATCATCGACCATGAATTTTTCATAGGACATGGCCATATAATACTGCAGAATTCCGGCTGTATGAAGGACAAAATTGACACCGGTGGTGCTGGTTGCGAAGAGCACCATCATCGATTCATAGCCGGCCTGGGCGTCAACAGTTTTGGCATCGGTTAAGCCGCCGCCGCCGCGGCAGGGCACGCCATAAAATCGGGCAAATTGCGCACTGGCTGAAGTAAAGAGGGCATTTTCCGGATTTCCGATCGATAGTGATCCGGTTGACATATCGGTCACTGCTGAGGTTGATCCATAAACCACTGGTGTTCCCGGGTTGATGCATTGAGTCAGGGTAATCCCTGCCAATACTTCAGCATTCTGTAGGGATAAAGCGCCTGCCATAGTGGCGGGACCGGTTGAACCAGCCATTACCAGAGATGCAATTACCATCGGCTGACCGGTTTCAGCATAAGCCATTAACCCGCCCAGCATCCGATCGTCATATTTCAGCGGAGTTACTGAGTTGACTAAGCAGATCAAGGCTGGCTTTTCTTTGATCACATCCAAACCACCATGAAGCACTGCTGTCAGTTCAATCGAATCCCTGGCATGTTCGTAACCTGAAGAGCTGCCCATAAAACATTTATCGGAGTTAATAATATGGCTGTAGGCCATTTTTAAATGTCTGATTTCATCTTCAACATCGGTGGGTTCAACCACGGTACCGCCAGTCATATGCATGTTTTTGCTGGCTCCGGCCAGTTTTACAAAATTGTCATAGTCTGCCATCGTGGCATCCCGTTTGCCACCATCGGCATCATAAACAAAGGGGGCCCCGTAGCCGGGCATATAAATAATGTGCTCGCCGCCGCAAACCAGATTATGTTCAGGATTACGGGCATGGAGAGTAAATTGTGCCGGTGCTTTTTCGACCATGTTTTCAACAAAGTCCGGATCTAGAAAGACCCGGTGGCCTTCAACCCTTTGACCATGTTTTTTAAACACTTCAATGGCGGGGTCATAGGAGAACTCAACTCCTATTTCCTGGAGAATTTTTAAGCTATTTTTGTGAATCTTATCAATCTGTTCATCCGTCAAAATATCAAATTTTGGTAACATCTTCAAATACCTCTTTTTCTATAATTTTGTTCTTGTTTTTATTCCTGGATATCCGCAACCGGTTCCTGGCCGCTGCCGATATCATTAAGACCGGTTTTATTCATTAGTAACTGGGTTTCGGCATAGTCTGCTTTCAGAGCTTTGAAAATACTGAAACACATGACGATCATAACCAGCATGTAGGGGAAGGCCGCCACAATTGAAGCGGTCTGCAAGGCTTTTAAGGCCGATGTACCACCCACTAATATCAGCATGATGGTGATTAAGCCCTGGGCAATTCCCCAGCCGCCGCGCAATTTTTTGTCTGGATCCATGTCGCCGCCAGATGTCAGCATCGCCAATACATAGGTTGCGGAGTTCGCTGCGCCAACAAAGCAGACCACAATCAGGAAAATCGCCAGAATTGAGGTAATGCCATAAAGCGGAAGCTGCTGTAACAGTGCATACAAGGCGGTGGTATAATCGGCACCAACGGCTGCTTCAATGGCGCCGCCGGAAATGGTATTTAAATTAAAGGCCGCTCCGCCATAAATGGCAATCCAGATCAACGAAAAACCAGAAGGTAGTAAGGCTACTGCTAAAATAAATTCGCGGATACTTCGACCTTTAGAAACACGGGCGACAAACTGTCCGACAAATGGAGCCCAGGCAATCCACCATGCCCAATAGAAGATGGTCCAGCCGTTAAGCCATTCCACATTACCCATCCAGAAGGTTTGTCCAACAATATTCTGGAAGTAAGTTCCGAGGGTATTGGTAAAATTATTTAAGATAAATACTGAGCCGCCAAAAACAAAGATAAATACCATAAAGGCAATGGACAGCCAGATTTTGATATCGGCAGCCATCTGCATCGCTTTATGCAGACCTGACACCGTTGCCAGGGTAAAGATTACGGTAATAACGGCAATAATAATCGAAACGGTCATCGGGGTGGATTCGATTCCCCACATGTATTCCAGACCAGTGGCAATCTGAGTTGATCCCAGGCCGAGGCTGGTGGCGACCCCGAAAATGGTGGCAAAGACAGCCAGAATATCGATGGTTTTACCGATCGGTCCATGAATCTTTTCGCCAATCAGTGGATAAAAGGCTGAACTGATCAAAAATGGCAGGTCTTTACGGAATTGGAAATAAGCAAGTCCTAAACCGCCAATCGCAAAGATTACCCAGGGATGGAGTCCCCAGTGAAAAAAGGATACCCGCATCGCCAATTCCATGGCTGACTGGGTTGCGCCTTCACCAATCGGTGGACTGAGGTAATGCATAATCGGTTCAGATACCGACCAGAAAACCAGACCAATTCCCATTCCGCCGCCAAACAACATTGAAAACCATTGAAAGTTTGAGAATTCCGGTTTATCATCATCTTTCCCCAGTTTTATTTTTCCAAAGGGACTGACAACCAGACCGATTGCAAAAACAATAAAGAGACCCACTGCCAGCAAATAGAGCCAGCCAAAGTTGGTGGTAATCAGAGCGAACAATTGATTGAAAACTTCATTCGTTCCTTCGGTAAACATCACGCTCAACAGAACAAATACCAGTGCGATTGCCGCCGAGACATATAAGACTGTTTTGTCTTTTGTTTTAGTTGCTGTTTTTTTCTCTTCCATCACTACTTATCCTCCTTCTAATTTTTTAAAATTTTGAATTTTAGAATATTTTCATCAGTGGTGTATCCATGGTTCCCAGTTTAGTGCCGGTGATCTTATTGCAATAAGACATCATCGCATCGGTTGTCGCTGCTGCCTGATACACCCAGGCGGCGTTGGCCATCGGTCCGTATAGAATAAAATCGGCGCCATGGGTTAATGGGAAGGTAAATACCGATGCTCCGGCCGCTTCAAAATAAGGACTGCCTTTAGAACGCATTTTTTTCCATAAATAAAGGGCATTGGATGAGGCACAACCACCGGGATAGCCATGCTGTTCTTTAATATCGCGGATGGCCATGGCGGTCCAACTGCTACTGGCAACATCCAGAACACCGGGATCAATCAGGAATTGTTCGACACCAGCTCTTTTGGCTTTAGTCAATAGACCCTCGTTTTTTTCATCACCAACCAGTAGTTTCACGCGTTTGGCCGGTTGCAGGTGTTTTTTGCTGAAGGCTAGAATAACCGCGGTTTTTACGCCGCATTCTTTCATTACTTCCAGTTCGTGCTCGGTACAGCTTTCTTCCAATGAATTATAGATAATTCGGCTCATGGCCACCGGATCATTGGCGAAATGCTTCAGAGTTTCAATTCTTACCTCTGGACTGGGACTGTCAAGCAAGATCGGTGAGGTGGTGTTCTTTAAAACAAACTCGACATGCTTGGTCAGGGCAACCTCCGTGTCACCCAGCACATCGACAATTCTGGGATTACCGGTTTCGGCTGACAATTCAGCTTCCCGATCCAATAAGTCTTTGGCCGCGACCTCGTCAAATAAGCCTTTTTCAGAATCCTGGGTGATCTTGTGTCCCCGATAAAAAATACTGCCGATTAAAACGGTGGGAAATTCCCCCGGTTGTCCACCAATTTTGGTTCCATTGATGTCATAAACAAATTGATCTGCTGTAAATCTAAACATTTTCTACTCCTTCATAAACTTATAATTAATTATTGCGAAATTCACAACTAACACTTTATTGTCCCGTCCCCGCTATAATCGGTTAACGATCTTCCTGGACGTCTGTTTTTCTATCTCGCAGCCTAAACGATTACACTTTGTTTTATTCTCCTTTCGATCATATTTACGAGATGTCATGTTAATTCTTGATAACATGTATCGCAATAATCGTGCCAACATGCTTCCGACGGCTGATTCTCTGGTTACTGCCCTTTACTGAGATTCGTAAGGCAAATACTCTTTCCAGATATGAAAAAACAGCATTATTATTTTTCACTTTCGGGAATATTCATTTTTTTCCTCTTGTGCCCTGGGCTATTTTGATTTATTATCAGTTCTAATAATGAAAATGATTGATCTCCGTTTGTAATAACCTAAAAAAACTAGATTAAGATACGGTTCGAGCAAAATAACTAAAATACACCACACCTCAATGTGTGATAAAGGGAAAACTTATGATAACAAATGAATTCAATCACAGCCAGGAATATTTAGACTATTTAAAAACACTTTCCAGTGAATTTTTCCTGGATATTCTGGAAAACAGTTTTATCGAGGTCACCGTGACCGATAAAGACGGTAACGTCCTTTATGCCAATCCGGCCTGTCTCGAATACCATGGCATCTCGGCCGAAAAAATGTGGAAGCTTAATTTTCTGACCTCCTTTCAGGGTTTCTGGACACCGCCCTCCACCGCTACCGCCATGGAAAAAAAGCGTACCATCATCTCGCGGCAACGCTCGCTACTCACGGACGAAGAACACATTACCATTACCACGCCCCTCTATAATCCCGATCATGAGCTGGTGATGCTGGTTTATAACACCTTAAAACGGGAATCTTTTGTGGAGTTTGACCTGGATTATCTGAATCCGGAAAAAGAAACGGGTGATGATGAAGATCTTAAAGATAAAAAAGGCTCCCGGGAAGAACGGACCAAGGCCAGCAATAATATTGTCGGACGCAGTTATATTCTTTACCAGACCCTGCACAAACTGAAGAAAGCGGCAAAATCCGATATCCCCATTCTTTTATTGGGCGAAAGCGGAGTTGGCAAGAGCCTGATTGCCAAATTTATTCATGATTGCAGTCCCCGCAAAGCGAGCCCCTTCGTTTCGATTAACTGCGCCTCGATTCCCGATAATCTGATTGAAAGCGAGCTCTTTGGCTATGTCCCCTATGCCTTTACCGGAGCCAGCCCCAAGGGAAAAAAAGGACTGGTGGAAATGGCCGATAACGGCACCCTGTTTTTGGATGAAATTGGCGAATTACTTCCCAATATTCAGGTTAAGCTGCTGGATTTTCTGGAAAACCAGCGTTTCACCTCAGTGGGCGGATTGGAATCAAAAACCGTCAATACCCGGATCATTACCGCCACCAATAAAAATCTGGCCGAATTGGTTGCTAAAAACACCTTTCGGGAAGACCTGTACTGGCGGATTAACGGCATCACCCAGACCATTCCCTCGCTCCGGGAACGGCGGGATGATATTTTTCCCATCGCCCAGTATTATTTGAAAGAGTACAATAAAAAATACAGCCAGAATAAGGTTTTTTCCAATCAGGTGATTGAATCCCTGATTCAATACGACTGGCCGGGAAATGTCCGGCAGCTTAAAAATGCCGTGGAACAGATGGCCGTGATGAGTCTTGGCAGCGTCATTGGCATTGATAAATTACCTGAACAATTAGGGGCCTTTTTCGCCCAGGGCAGCATAAAAAAAAGACCAGTCATTTTTGATGACCTGGTCGAAAATTACAAACGGGGAATTATTGAAGATTATTATGAGATATACGACAATATCAACGAAATGGCTGAATCTCTGGGATTAAGCCAGACCACTGCTTATCGCCTGGTAAATAAATATATCAAAAAATAACAACACCATAAGCAGGGGGCTGCAAAGCTCCTTGTTATGGTGTTTTATTGTATGGGCTGCCCCACTAAATCACAATCAAATTTTCCGGTTAAACTATCAGGGAACGTTCTCTTGACCAAAAAGATTTTTTATCCCAACTGAACTCGACATCCGCATGAATCTCTGAAAAATAATCCTGTATTAAATCGTTCAAATCATCCAGATTTTCAAAATGATTGGCTTTGTCCATTGATTCAATCCACATGCTCTGTCCGCCGCAGGCATCACTTAAATGAACCTTATAGGCCAAATCCCGCTCTTCAATACGTCGGTTCACTTCACTAATATTGTTCCAGGTAATAATCATCTCCAGATACTCCTTTCATTAATGATTTCTTATAAGTTCATTACCCAGATCAATCAACTTTATTCAAAAAACTTTTCGCCACCCATTATTATTTAGCTAACAAATGGCCGGCTGGTTGGTCCCGGTGCTGACGCCCCTTTCGGCACGACGCAGATTTCAATGGCTTCCAGTCTCAATGACTTACCCTGTGTTCCTGAACTTCCGCCATTTATGGCCCAGTCAAGCCAACCATAATTTTGACTGTGCACCCGGTAATAGACATCGTAGTTAATCGCATCGGTTCCGGTCAGACGAATTTGAATGGCCTCTAATCGCAGCGATTGGCCATAGGTCCCGCTGGTTTGACCGTCGCTTTTAAAACCCTGCCAGCCAATATTTTGAACATGCGTCTGGTACTCAACCCCAAGATCATTACCGAGATTATTCATCTTGATTTCGATCCCTTCCAGCCGCAGGGATTGGCCTGAGGTGCCACTGATCTGACCGTCAAATTTCCAGCCCTGCCAGCCCACGTTCTGAACATGGGTACGATAGGTCGGCCCCACCGTTTCACTGGAATTGATGGCAGCCACAGCTTGATTCAGCTGAATCAAACCGCTGCCATAATAAGCATCACTACCGGCTACGCCCAGATCCAGGGCGGTGCTTTTGAGAATTGTCTCAACCGCTTCGGCATTTAAACTGGAATCGGCAGCCATCACTACCGCACAGGCTCCAGCCACAATCGGACTGGAAAAAGAGGTTCCGCTGGCATACTCGTATCCGCCGCTTTTAGCAGTTGTTAAAACTGATTGACCTGGAGCACACAAATCCACCCGATCATTATATTGAGAAAAGGAAGAACGGGTATTATACTTGTTGATAGCGCCGACCGAAATAACATGGTCGTAGGATGCCGGATAGGAATACTGTCCGGCTCGGGCATTCCAGGCTTCCCCTTCATTGCCGGAGGATGCCACCACCACTTTCCCGGCGCTGACAGCCTCACTGACAGCCACTGCCAGGGAAGAAAAGGTTCCGTATCCGCCAAAACTCATATTGATTACTTTTACCTCTGGCCGTTCGGCAGCTTTAAGGATGGCTGCACAAATATAGGCCACATCCAGCTGGGTATCTCCGCTGTATTGTCCACCGGTACGATAGGGAGCGATTTTAATATTAGCCAACCCGGAAATTCCGGCCGTGCCAACCCCATTATTGGTAACCGCAGCAATACATCCGCTGACGGCGGTTCCATGGCCGGCCAGATCCACAACATTGGTCTTGCCGGTGACAAAATCATAACCAGCTACGGTATTGCCAATAATATCCGGATGATTGACATTTAAGCCGGTATCAATGACAGCCACCACCACCGGGTCAGCATTGGATACCTGATCCCAGGTCTGGTCGGCGCCAATCCGCTGAAACTGCCAGGCCGAGCCATTGACAACGTAGGGGTCATTGGGAAGGGCCGTCACTTCGATTTTATCGTTCTTGTCTACCGCCAATACATTGGGGTTTTGTTTTAGATCAGCCATCAAGGCTTCCACATCTGTTGTCTCGCTAACTTCAATCAGGTCAACCCGATTCGATACCTGCTCCCCGGAAACAACCTCTGCGGTTGTCAGCGCCAGGTCTTTGACATTGTCTTCGCCACTGTCGGCATAAACAACAACAATCTGCTGATCCAGATTATCGTTGATGTTAACCTCCGGCACCTGTTCCAGGGTTTCAATCACAGGGGATATTTCGTTTCCCTGTTCAGACCCTTGGTTTAGCGGCGTACTCTGATTATCTTGTGTTATTGTTTCAAGCGATTGATCGCCAGAATTAACTGAATCTTCTGCCTGACTCCCCGCGGGAAACAGCAAGAAGATAACCAACATGATTGCCAGCCATCGTTTTATTCTTCTTATTTTCTTATTCATGATGCCCTCCCTTCATCTGCCGGTGGTCTCGTCTTGTGATATTATCCGTCGTTGTGTAATCCTTTATTTTTATCACACCCATTATATTTAGGCTATTACTATAACATAATTCTTTTAAATTCTGCCATCATTTCAGACGATGCTTAAAGATTTTAATATTAAATGCTTTGCTCCTGCAAATGATTAAACACAAAAAACAGTCCGCTCCGATTTCGCACTGTTTTTATTCTAAGACTTCATCCCTATTAGCATTTGGGGTTCTTGTTGCGACCGCTCTGAGCTAACTGTAAAAGTACCTGAGAACGAGTACTTTAAAATCTTGCCGCCTGCTTGTCGCCTTTTTCGATACTAGGACAGCCGGACAATAATCCGATGCAGAACATCCACCGTTTCCTCCAGGTTTGTCGATGCATCTTTAATATGATGATAAACCTCCCGCTTTTTAATGGCAGCCATTGGATCAGCTCCGGCAAATACAAACACCATCCCATCCATATAGAGTTTTTCAATTTGCCGATGAGTCGCTCTCATTTTAACCACCGCTTCTTCCGACTTACCATGATTCTTTTTCAGATCGCTCACTGCTTCGGCAAAAATTTCCACGCCTCTATTTAATTGTTCAACCATACTGATAATGGTATCGTTGGCTTTCACATCAAAGGTTTTCATTGAAACCAGGGTGGACTGGGCATATTTTAAAACCCGATTCATGCCCACGGATATAGAATAAATATCACCTCGATCAAAGGGGGTAACAAATGCTTCGGTCAGGTTCTTTTCCATTTCCATTCGAATGGTATCCGCTTCTTTAACACACTGCAACAATGCCTGGCTGTCTTTGTCGGCACCGCTGTTCAACCAACTGTACAGGGCTTCCACTCCGCAAGCGTTGCTTTGTGCCTGCATCAACAACATCTGATGAAAATGGTATTTAATCGGAAAAATCCGGTCAATAATATTTCTCTTTTCCATAATTCTCTCCTCTAAGTAACCTTAAAAATAATCGTTGTTAGGGTATAGATCACCGCCGAAACTACTGCTGATAAGGGAATGGTGATGCACCAGGCCACTAGAATTTCTTTAACAATTCCCCAATTCACCATTTTGTATTCATCCCCAGCGCCAACACCCATAATCCCGCCGACGACGACATGGGTGGTGGAGACTGGCGCCCCAACCAGGGTTGCCCCGAGAATGGAAACCACCGAGGACAATTGCGAATTTAAACTGTGCAGCGGTTTAATATCAAAAATCCCTCGCCCCAAGGTCTTCATAATGCTCCAGCCACCCAGCAGCGTGCCCAGAAACATGACAATTCCGCCACTTCCTCGCACCCACAGAGGCGCCGTGTGGATGGCAGTTCCGCTCCAGGCTGCCAAAGCCAATGTGAATAGTCCAATAATTTTTTGGGTATCATTGGATCCGTGGCTATATGAAAGACCCGCCACGACTAACCACTGTATTTTATTAATCTTCTTGTTAATGGAAACCTTGGCATTTCGCAAAAGAAATTTCGTCGCCTTTTCCAGAAAAAACGCAATTATAAAACCGATAAGCGGTGATAAAAACAAGGCCATAATCACTTTTATAATCCCGGTGATTTGGTGACCCTCGCCAGCCAGCTCCGACCATCCCCACAAAATGTGTTCGTATCCTGATGATACCATCACGGCACCTATTATTCCGCCAATTAAAGCATGGGTGGAACTGGAAGGTAATCCCAATTTCCAGGTAATTAAATTCCATAAGGTGGCTCCAAAAACAGCAGCAAACAGAATCATTAATAAGGCGGTATCAGTTGGCAGATCAATTAACTCTGAGATGGCATCCGCCACCAAGTTCCCGCCAATCACTGCCCCAACCAGGCCAAAGCAAGATGCAACAGCAATCGCCTGTTTAGGACTGGCGGCGCCGCAATTGATAAAGGTGGCTACCACTGAACTGGCATCGTGAAGGCCATTCGTTAATGCAAAAACAAGCCCGATTATTATGACTGAAATTAAGATGATTGTTGCACTGACCGTTATCATTTTTCAGCTCCTAAATTTAAAATTTGGATCACATCGTTTATTTTCCCTACTATATCAGCAGACTAGCAAAGATGCAACCGGAACTGCGATTTTCCAAAAAAATTATCTCAATCTGCCCGAGGGCAAATTGAGACAATTGAGTTGCTCTTTAATCAAAAAACATCACTTTTCCCGTGGTTCCATCCGTTAAAAAGACTACCTGAAGCATGGTACCATCCTGATTGATCCACACCCTTATGTAACTTACCTTATTATCTTCAAAGGGAATCTGAGTGGCGCTGGTTTCTGTTCCCTCGCCGCCTAAAATATTTTTCACTTCATCGTATGTGGCTCCATCCGGAATACTTTCTGCCTGTTCCTTGGTTACAGCTTTCGTTGTTAAAAAAGCCAGATCTTCCGTCATCGAATAAAACAAAGTTTTACTGGTGGCAATTCCATTTTCATCAAATAGAACACTTACCCCAAAGCTGGTATCATCATTCACATACGTAAAGCTGTTCTCCATCTGGCTGCTTTCGGTTGGGGTTACTCCCAATTCGGCATCTACCTGTTCCTTGGTCTGATCTAATTGAACCTTGTCATAAAAATCATACACAGTAGCTCTTGAAATATTCGACTGACCGGCGGTGCTGCTGGTTGTGCTGTCGCCGCTGCAACCTGCCAGGACTAGAATAAATGCTATGGTGATTCCCATCACTAGATATAACTTAAACCTATTCATTTTATCATCCTCATCTTTCTTAACCCAAATTACTGGAATCAGAATCTGTTACCGTCCCTTTTTAGTTTTATTATATTACCCCATTAAAAGCAAATTAATCATTGTCTTTTTCCGCCTGCTTCTGACAAACTTATCAACCATGTTTAAACTTATTCATTAGGATCGTCTGACTGAAAATAAATTAGACATGGACGATCTTTTGTTTTTTATGCTATTATACTATAAAACAAGAGAATGAGGATAACCAGATCATGAACACAAGAGACAAAATATATAATACCGCCAAGCGCCTCTACCTGGAAAATGGCTATGAAAACACACCAAATACTTTGATTGCCAAAGAAGCCGGTGTCAATCTGGGTTTAGTCACCTATTATTTTAAGACCAAAGATATCATCGCCAGTGATATGCTTAATAATAACTATGAAACACTCTACTCGCATCTGCTTAAATATCTTCCCACTGATGATGAACTGTTGCAATTGATAACTTTTTTTAAGTTACATTTTAAATTAACCGAAATTGATGCACACTACGATCGATTTATTTACGAGATGAATAAGTTTGATTTACTGGAAAAAGCGACCCGCGATGGAAACCTCTATGAGCTATATAAAACGCTGGTTAAACAAAATGATCAAATAGAGACCGCGGATAAAGAACTTCTTTGTGATTGTGCCGTAACGGCATCTTTTGGGGTTATCCGGGCACTCACCATGAAGCAGTATGAAAAAGAAATCCTCCTCACCAAAGAAGAACTCTTTGATCTGTGCATCAATCAAATGTTTTATTCCTTGAAATTTGATTACAATAGTCTGTTCCTCAAATCACTGCTCAGTTCTGCTAACTGCACCATTGATCGGTTACTTGAAGAATATCCCCAACTAAAAGAAGTTAAAAATTATTTATATATCGAAGAAACTCCTATTGTTTGCGAACAATAGGAGTTTCTTCTTGTTTTTATTTTTTGCAATGTTTAATCGTTTTCTTAACTCCTTTTTTAGTTCATATATATTTATTTACGAATTTAATTGACTTTTAAGCAATATTCATATATATTGTAATTGCTTACAAGCAGTTACAATATCTGATGTAAACGTATCAATTAGACTCATCCATAGATTATTTTTGAGTTTTTAACGATTTACTTACGCACACACGTGGAAATCGTTGATTATAGCTGATATCATTTGATATCACTAATAAAAAACATTAAACAGGAGGAAAAAAAGATGTCAAAAATCGAAGAAGTCAAAGCAAAGGTCGAAGCCGGAAAGTCAAAACTGGTTCCCGGACTGGTCCAGGAAGCCCTGGACGAAGGCAGCGCTCCCGGCGAAATTCTCCAGGCGATGGTCGATTCCATGAGCGTGGTTGGGGATAAATTCTCATCCGGAGAAATTTTTGTTCCGGAAATGCTGATCGCTGCCAAAGCCATGTCAAAAGGCGTAGAAGTTTTA
>NZ_JBGSHG010000007.1:0-10975 GCF_041752335.1 Acetobacterium sp.
AATAAACCATGAAAATCAGGAGGAAAACATGCCAGAAAACAAATCAGATAATTATACAGCTGATCAGATACAGGTCCTCGAAGGATTAGAGGCTGTTCAAAAAAGACCGGGAATGTATATCGGAAACACCGGCTCCCGGGGTTTACACCATTTAGTTTATGAGGTGGTGGATAATAGTATTGATGAAGCCTTAGCTGGTTATTGTAAAAGTATCAGTGTCACCATTCATCAAGACGATTCCATTACGGTTGTCGATGATGGCCGCGGAATTCCCACCGGGATGAACCATTCTCAGGGAAAAACCGGGGTTGAGTTGGCCTTAACGGTACTTCATGCCGGCGGTAAATTCGGCGGTGGCGGATATAAGGTATCCGGCGGACTGCATGGGGTTGGGGTATCGGTTGTTAATGCTCTGTCTGAAAAATTGACCGTTGAAGTCAAACAAAAAGGGCAGATCTTTTTTCAATCCTATGAAAAAGGAAAGCCGACTAGTGATCTGACCATCACCGGAACCACCAATCGCACCGGAACCACCATTTATTTTAAACCCGATCAGGTTATTTTTGAGGAAACCGACTATGACTTTGATATTTTAGAGCATCGTTTAAGAGAATTGGCGTTTCTTAATAAGGGGGTTTCGATTAATCTGATTAATGAAAAAGAATCACCTAAACGGAAAGAAACCTATTATTATACCGGCGGGATTCATTCCTATGTGGAATACATGAATCGCAATAAAGATCCCCTGTATGATAAGATTACCTATTTTGAAAAAGAACAGGACGACTACGCGCTGGAAATCGCCTTTCAATATACCACCGGTTATTCGGAAAATATTTTTTCCTATGCCAATAACATTAACACCCCGGAAGGGGGAACCCATCTTAATGGATTTAAGAGTGCGCTGACCCGAACCGTTAATACCTATGCCCGAAAAAACGGCTTTTTAAAGGGAAATGATAAAAATCTCACCGGCGAAGATGCCCGGGAAGGTTTAACTGCCATTGTCAGCATTAAGCTGCTCGATCCGCAGTTTGAGGGTCAGACTAAATCAAAACTGGGAAATACCGAAGTAAAAGGCATTGTTGAAACCATTGTTGGCGATCAACTTTCAGCCCTGATGGAAGAAAATCCCAGCATTGCTAAAAATATTATTGAAAAAACCCTATCGGCCGCTAGAGCCCGAGAAGCAGCTAAAAAAGCCCGTGAGTTTACGCGCCGTAAAAGTGCTTTGGATTCTACAGCATTACCAGGGAAACTGGCGGATTGCCGGGAAAAAGATCCGGCGCTGTCTGAAATATATATCGTGGAAGGGGACTCGGCGGGTGGTTCTGCCAAATCTGGCCGAGACTCTAAAACCCAGGCGATCTTACCCTTGCGTGGTAAGATCCTGAATGTTGAAAAAGCCCGCTTGGATCGGATTCTGACGACTGATTCCTTAAAATCGATGATCATTGCTTTCGGTACTGGGGTCGGGGATGAATTCAATGTTGAAAAAGCCCGTTATCATAAAATCATCATCATGACCGATGCCGATGTCGATGGGGCTCACATTCGAACGCTGTTACTCACCTTCTTTTATCGCTATATGCCAGGTCTGATCGAAGCCGGCTATGTTTATATCGCGCAGCCCCCACTTTATAAGATCACCCGGGGAAAACAGGTTGATTATGCCTACACCGACCGGGATTTGGAGAAAAAACTGGAAGGCGTGGAAGATCGCTCACGGATCAGTCTGCAACGATACAAAGGTCTTGGGGAAATGGATGCCCATCAGCTCTGGGAAACGACCATGGATCCCAGCGTGCGAACCTTGCTTCAGGTCAATATTGAGGAAGCCTCTTATGCGGATGAAATCTTCACCATTCTGATGGGCGATAAGGTTCAGCCCCGTAAAGAGTTCATCGAACGGAATGCTAAAAAAGTTAAGAATTTGGACATCTAGTCAAGAAGGAGTAAAGTTAAATGCAAGAAATAATTGAATTTGATCGGATAAAATCGATCAATATTGAAGAAGAAATGAAAACTTCCTATATTGACTACGCCATGAGTGTCATCATAGGTCGAGCCTTACCGGATGTTCGGGATGGCTTAAAACCGGTTCATCGCCGGATCATTTACGCGATGAGCCAACTGGGGTTAACTCCTGATAAAACCTTTCGTAAGTCGGCCCGTATTGTCGGGGATGTTTTAGGTAAGTATCACCCTCATGGTGATTCGTCGGTTTATGATGCGATGGTGCGGATGGCTCAGGAATGGTCGATTCGGTATCTGATTGTTAATGGCCAGGGTAACTTTGGTTCGGTCGATGGTGACAGCGCCGCGGCGATGCGTTATACCGAAGCAAAAATGGGTAAAATAGCGGCTGAACTGTTGCGGGACATTAATAAGGAAACCGTTGACTTTATTCCCAACTTTGATGAGTCGGAAACGGAGCCTTCGGTTTTGCCATCAAAATATCCCAACCTTCTGGTTAATGGATCTTCAGGGATTGCGGTCGGGATGGCCACCAATATTCCGCCCCATAATCTGGGCGAAATCATCGATGGCACCGTGGCCTTTATTGATGACCCGGAGATTACCATTGATGAACTGATGAAGCATGTCAAAGGACCAGATTTCCCAACCGCCGGGATTATTTTGGGCAAATCTGGCATTAAAAGTGCTTATCGCACCGGCCGGGGTCGGATTAAGGTTCGTGGTAAGGTTGATATTGTAACCACCAAAAAGGGTAAGAAACAGATTGTTATCACAGAAATCCCCTACATGGTCAATAAATCCAAGCTGGTTGAAAAAATTGCCGAACTGGTTAAAGAGAAAAAAATCGAAGGGATCTCTGATTTAAGAGATGAATCCGACCTGAAAAAAGGAATGTCGATCATCATTGATTTAAAACGGGATGCCAACGAAACGATTATTTTAAATCAGTTATATAAACATACCCAGCTCCAGGAAACCTTTGGGGTGATCATGCTGGCTTTGGTCAACAATGAACCCAAGGTGCTCAATTTAAAAGAGATCCTCTTTCACTATATTGAACATCAAAAAGAAATCATCACCAGACGGACTATTTTTGATCTTAAAAAAGCCGAAGCTCGAGCGCATATTTTAGAAGGTTTAAAAATTGCCCTGGATCATATTGATGAAGTGATAAAATTAATCCGGGCTGCTGCCGATGGCAAAGTCGCCAAGGAACAATTAGTTTTACGGTTCAGTCTTTCTGAAATTCAGGCTCAGGCGATTCTGGACATGCGTCTCCAACGTTTAACTGGTCTGGAACGGGAAAAAATCGAAGAAGAATACAAAGAACTAATGGTTACTATTGCCAAATTAAAAGCAATTTTAGGCGATGGTCAACTGGTTCTGAATATCATCAAAGAAGAACTGATCGAAATTAAAGAAAAATACGGCGATAAACGTCGCACTAACTTTGATATCGATGTCGAAGACTTTGAAATCGAAGACCTCATTGAAGAAGAAGAAGTAGTCATCACGATGACCCATATCGGATATGTGAAGCGGATTACGGCTGATAATTACCGCTCACAAAAACGCGGCGGCAAAGGAATTACCGCCCTCAGCACCCGGGAAAATGACTTTGTCGAACACCTCTTTACCACCACTACTCATCACTATCTGATGTTCTTTACCAATCTTGGTAAGGTTTATCGCTTAAAAGCCTTTGAAATTCCTGAAGGTGGACGAACAGCCAAAGGAACCGCCATTGTCAATCTCTTACCATTAGAAGCCGGCGAACAGATTGCCACGATGATTCCGGTTAAAGAATTTACAGCTGATAAGTACCTGATTATGGCAACCAAGCAGGGGATTATCAAGAAAACCGATTTAACCGAATATGACACTTCCCGTAAAAATGGTATCATCGCCATTAACTTAAGAGAAGGGGATGAGCTGATCAATGTGCGCTTGGTTGAACAGGATGAAGAAATTGTCATGGGAACCCAGTGTGGTTATGCGATCCGCTTCAGTTCAGAAGAGGTAAGACCGATCAGCCGAACATCGATCGGGGTGCGCGGTATTGATCTGCGCGAAGATGATGTGGTTGTTGGGATGGACATTGTCAAAGAAGAGTTGTTTGTCCTTTGTGTCAGTGAAAATGGCTATGGTAAACTCAGCGCATCTGACCTTTATCGTCCTCAGAAACGGGGCGGCAAGGGTGTTCAAACCTATAAGGTCACCAAGAAAACTGGTGAACTGGTGGGCTTCTGCGTGATTAGTCGGGATGGCGAAATCATGATGATTAATAATCAGGGCGTTGTGATCAAGCTGGAAGGCAATGATATTACCGCCGTTGGCCGAAATACTCAGGGTGTTCGTCTGATGAAATTAAAACCCGAAGAATCTATTGCTACGATTTCTAAAGTTTATAAGGAGGATCCAGTGGATGATCTCGACGACGAAGGCGAAAATCAAAAGCCACTCGTTGACACCACTGAAAAAGAATAATGGACTCGTTAATCCATATCGATCGCATTCAAATCGATTGTACGGTCAATGATCAGTTTGATGCCATTGCTTTAGCAGCCAGACCGCTGCTTGAGCAAGGGTGTATCACCGAAGATTTTGTTGAAGCCGCTGTGGAAAGGGAAAGAACCTTTCCCACTGGCTTACCCACCAAAATAGGGGTGGCTCTGCCCCATACTGAAGCGAAATATGTATTAAAAGAAAGCATCTCCATTGTTACCTTAAAAAATACCATCGTTTTTGCCGGAATGGGAAACCCCAAAGAAAGCATTCCGGTTCAGATTGTATTTTTGCTGGCCATTAATAATCCTGAAAAACAGCTAAGGATATTGCAGACGATTATTACCATTATTCAAAATGAAAAAATGTTGATAAAAATAAAAGATGCAAAAGAACCTCAAATCATTTACAATCTCATTAAGACATTTTTATAATTTAGTTACAGTAAGAAAAAGAAAGTGAATATCAATGAATATTAAAATTTCACCCTCAATGCTCAGTGCCGATTTTGCCAATCTGGAACGGGATCTAAAAGAAGTCGAAAAAAGCGGTGCCGATTATCTCCATGTGGACATTATGGATGGTCATTTTGTGCCAAATATTACCATCGGCCCGGATCAGGTGGCGCAGTTACGAAAAGTGCTAGCCATTCCCTTTGATGTCCATTTGATGATTACTGAACCGCTTAAATATATTGACCAGTTTGCCGATGCCGGAGCAGATATTATTACGGTTCATATGGAATCGGATGGGGATATCCAGGCTTGTATTGACGCTATTACAAAAAAAGGGGTCAGACCGGGGCTGGTGGTTTCTCCCGATACATCCCTGGAGGTGATTAAACCTTATCTTGATCAACTTAGTATGATTCTGATTATGTGTGTGTATCCCGGTTTTGGCGGACAAAGCTATATTCCGGCCAGTACTGAAAAAATAAGAGCCTGTCGCCAACTGATTGGCAACCGGAGTATTGATCTTCAGGTTGACGGTGGGATTAATTTTAATACCTTAAAAGAAGTGGTGGAAGCCGGGGCAAATGTGATCGTTTCCGGATCCTGTTTGTTTAACGGCGATATGAAAGAAAATATGGGACAATTTAGAAAAATCATCCAGCGATAAATTCTAAAATTGAAAGAGGAAAAAAAGATGAAACTTGTTTTAGTTGCGTGTGGAACAGCCCTGGCAACATCAACAGTGGTTGCCAAAAAGATTGAACAGATTGCTCAGGAAAATGGTATTGAGTGTCGAACCGTTCAAGCCAAAGCAGTTGATGCATTTAAAAAATATCAAGAATTACATCCGGATGCGATTGTGTGTACCTGTCAGCTGGAAGGGGATATCGATATCCCGGTGATTAATGGCCGCGCTTTTTTAACGGGAATTAATTTACAAAGTACTATTGACCAGTTGATTGAGATATTGAAAAAATAAAATTGACAAGTTAAATAGACTTAACCCAATTTATTTTGGGCGGATCTAAAAACGAAGAGAATAACAAATTTATTTTTTGAACATCAATAGAAAACGCCATGAAAGTTAATCTAAGGATTAATTTTTGCGGCTTTTTTCATTGACAGTTTTTACGAGAGTATTGTATAATGAAAAAGTTAAGAGGGAGTAGTTGTTATACAAAGTCAACATGCTGGTGATTCGTCACCTGGCTTTGTAGCCAATTCTGGTAACGAGACTTTTAGCGTAGTCCATTTGCGGGTGGATTATGCTAAGAGTCTTTTTATTTTGGAAAAGGAAGTGCTACTTTAATACGATTGGAAGGAACGAAAAATGTATTTAAATTTTGTCGCGTTTTTAGTTGCTGTCGGGGCGGTGGTTCTGGCTGAAATGGGGGATAAGACCCAACTGTTGGCGATGGCTTTTGCCACTAAGTATAAGGCCTCCAAGGTAATGATGGGGGTTTTTATTGCGACGGTATTTAACCATGCCCTGGCGGTGGCGGTGGGAAATTATATTACCCGCTTTGATGGCGCCCAGATCTGGATTCAGGGAATTGCTTCGTTGTCTTTTATTTTCTTTGGATTATGGACAATCAGAGGGGATAAGCTCAATGGCGAGGAAAATAGGGCGACTAAATTCGGCCCGATTATAACCGTTACGATCGCCTTTTTTATCGCTGAAATGGGCGATAAAACCCAGCTGGCGACGATTGCGCTGGCCACCAAGTTTCCCGATAATGCCATTGGCGTTTTAGTGGGTACCACCACCGGGATGCTGATTGCCGATGCCATTGGGATTATCATCGGGGTGGTCCTATGTAAAAAGATACCCGAGCGGACGGTTAAGCTGGTATCGGCCGGGGCCTTTATGTTATTTGGATTTATTGGCACCTATCAGGTGGCCACCCAGCAGTTGCAGTTGGGGATCACAACAATAATCCTGATAATGATTGCGTTATTGATTATAACGGCTGGGGCATCCTACTACCTGATTAAAAAAGAATGGGAAGAAGCCGGAAAAGAAGATGATCCATCATGTCTATGCAAAAAGGATGAGATCGAAGTCAAAGAGGATCAACACAATTAGAAAAGCGCCGCTCTGTTTATATGAAAAACAGAGCGGCGCTTTTTTGTTGTTAAGCTATTGAGACTATTAAAAAACTTATCTCTAAATATTAGGGATTTTTACTGTAGTCCCAGTCCGGCGACAATCTCATCAATGCCGGTGAGGATATAGTTAGGACGGTAGGGAAAATCTTTAACCGTTTCCCGGGTGGACACACCACTGAGAACCAAAAAGGTGGTTAATCCGGATTCGATCCCGGCAATAATATCAGTATCCATGCGGTCGCCAATAATCAGGGCATCATCGCTGTGAACCCCCAGACGTTTAATGCCAGTACGCATCATCAGTGGGTTGGGTTTGCCAACGTAATAGGCTTCCTTGCCGGTAGCCAGTTCGATGGGGGCCACAAAGGCCCGACAGGCCGGCACAATGCCGTCTTCGGTGGGGCCGGTTAAATCCGGGTTGGTGGCAATCAGTTTAGCGCCCTTTTGAATCAGCTTCACGGCGCGGAGTACAGAGTCATAATTATAAGAGCGGGTTTCGCCAAAAACAACGTAGTCCGGATCCACATCATTCATGGTAATCTCGACGTCATAAAGGGCATTGACCAGACCCGGTTCACCAATGACATAGGCCGAACAGCCCGGGGATTGATCTTTTAGAAATTTAGCGGTCGCCAGGGCGCTGGTATAAAAATGGCTTTCATCAATTTCCAGACCCAGACGTGCCAGTTTTTCCTTTAGTTCAATGGGTGAACGTTCACTGGAATTGGTCAGAAAGAGGAAATTTTTATCGCTAGCGTAAAGCCAATCGACAAATTCCTTTACTCCCGGCAGCAGCCGATTACCGTGATAGATAACACCGTCCATATCGCAAATAAAGCCTTTTTTATTTTTTATCAGTTCTAATAATTCTTCATTCATTTTTGTACCTCCAATTGTTTTTCAGTTATTTACAACATTATACTCTATTTAATCCGGATTCATCTTAAAAATAGGGTTAATTTATGTAAAAAGATGTAAATAAATGTAAAAATTTAACTTAAACCAGGAATGGCAAAAATTTTTCGTCTTCGCATAAGTATTTGCACGGGCAACTGTGATAAACTAAAAAAACAGGAAAAATACTGTTTCAGGAAGGCAAAGGAATTCAAATGGAGACAATCTTAAAAAATTATGATGATATGCGTGTGATGCGGATGATTAAAAAGCAGCTGATTAATTGTGAATCAACGCTGGAACTGCTCCGCCAAGAATATGAGGAAAAAGACGATCAGCTTTTGGCGTTGGGGATTAAAAAAGAAGTGACCAATCGTTCGGTAGATGAAGAGGAAGTTGGCGCCTTGACAACCCGACTGCAAGCTCTAAAAAAAGAAATCCAGGAAATTGAAGAAGATAAGAGCAAAATGGCAGCCTTCAATGCCTACACTCGTCAATAGCAGAATCCGGATTAAAATCGGGGCTTGACTTTAGCGATGTGATGTAATAATATTAGAACAGTAAAAGATAAATAGTAGCACGAAATGGGGTACACCACCGAAAGGGTGTAATCGCGTTTTGTGCTTTTTTTGCGTTTAAAACAGCGAAGGAGAAAAATCAAAATGAAAGTTAATGGAAAAGAAATGACCCTGGGTAACAATCAAAATCTATTGCAGTTTTTGGAAGTCAATCAGTTTGATGTGGCCACTCTGGCGGTGGCCAGAAATGGTGAAATTGTCCCCAAAGCGAGCTATGAAACGGTGACGCTGGGTGAGGAGGATACCCTCGAAGTGGTTCGCTTTGTGGGTGGTGGTTGATCGTCATTACGCAACTGAACACAGGCAATAATTATTCGAACAAGATGTTTTATTAATACCAATATTAAAGTCAAAAAGGAGACGAAATGACAGATCAATTAGTAATTGGCGGACATACTTTTAATTCCCGGTTTATTCTGGGGTCGGGAAAGTTTTCACTGGAAATTGTGAAGGCGGTGGTTGAGAATGGCGGTGCGGAAATGGTAACCCTGGCGCTGCGGCGCGCGAATCTGGGGGGCGAAGAAAATATTCTGGATTATATTCCCTCAAATGTTACCCTGCTACCCAATACCTCTGGAGCCAGAACCGCTGATGAAGCGGTGAAAATTGCCCGGCTGGCCCGGGAAATCAATTGCGGGAATTTTGTCAAGGTGGAAGTCATCAGGGATTCCAAATATTTATTTCCCGATAACTATGAAACAATTAAAGCCACTGAGATCCTTGCCAGAGACGGCTTTGTGGTGATGCCCTATATGTACCCCGATTTAAATGTCGCCCGGGATTTAGTCAGTGCCGGGGCGGCGGCGGTAATGCCCCTGGCTTCGCCGATTGGCAGCAACAAGGGTTTGAGCACCCGGGATTTTATTGAGATTCTGGTCAATGAAATCGCGGTTCCGATTATCGTCGATGCTGGCATCGGGCGGCCGTCCCAGGCCTGTGAGGCGATGGAAATGGGGGTCGATGCCGTGATGTGCAATACGGCGGTGGCGACTGCCAAAAACATTCCATTGATGGCCAGGGCCTTTGGTCAGGCCATTGAATCGGGCCGAAATGCCTATCTGGCCGGCCTCGGTCGGGTCTTAACCCAGGGAGAAGCATCCAGTCCCTTAACCGGATTTTTGGAGGATTGAGATGGCCGCGAAACGAACAGATCCGATGGTTTATCAACCGGGAATGGCGATAATTGCTTCGGATATTCGGGATAAGGTTCTAAAAAATGTGGATAACTATGACTATTTAAAGGTCTCTGCCCGGGATGTGGAACAGGCTCTAAAAAAAGATTATTTATCAATGGAAGACTATGGGGCTTTATTATCACCGGCAGCGACACCATATTTAGAAGAAATGGCAAAGAAAGCTATTATTGAAACCAGAAAACACTTTGGTAACAGCATTGGCCTGTTTACGCCCCTCTATATTGCCAATTACTGTGAAAACAACTGTGTATACTGTGGATTTAATTGTCAAAATAAAATCCGCCGGGGCAAGCTAACGATGGCTGAAATGGAGAGAGAGCTGGAAGTCATTGCCAAAACCGGATTAACAGAGATACTGATTTTAACCGGAGAATCCCGGCATCATTCCGGGGTGGAATATATCGGGGCCGCGGTTAAGCTGGCGGCAGAATATTTTGCTACCGTGGGGATCGAAATCTATCCCCTGAATGCTGATGAATACGCCTACCTTAAAAAATGCGGCGCCGATTTTGTCTCAGTTTATCAGGAAACCTATAACCTCGACAAATATCAGCAGGTTCATTTAAGTGGGCCCAAGCGGGTCTTTCCCTATCGGTTTGATTCCCAGGAGCGGGCCTTGATGGGCGGTATGCGGGGGGTATCCTTCGGGGCATTGCTGGGCTTGGGTGACTTTAGAAAAGATGCCTTTGCCACCGGGGTGCATGCTTATTTCATTCAGCAGAAATACCCCCATGCCGAAATCGGCTTTTCCACCCCCCGGCTCAGGCCCTTTATTAACAATGCCGATAACAACCCCAATGACGTCCATGAGCAACAACTGCTGCAGGTGATGCTGGCCTACCGCTTGCTGATGCCCTTTGCGGGGATCACCATTTCAACCCGGGAACGGGCCGGCTTTCGGGATCATGTCATCGGGATGGTGGCGACAAAAATTTCCGCTGGGGTCAGGGTCGGAGTGGGCGGTCATGAACAGGAAGAAAAGGGCGATGAGCAGTTTGAGATTTCCGATCCCCGCAGTGTCACCGAGGTCCATCAGATGATTTTAAACCGGGGCCTTCAGCCGGTTTATCGTGACTATATCCGGGTATAAAGCTTACTAATTGACGTTTTCTTTTTCTCCAAATATGATAGACTATAAACAAGAAAAATGAAGGAGCCTATTATGCTGATTTGTATAACTAACCAGAAATTGTGCCGGGACGATTTTCTGAGTCGCATCAATGAAATTGCCAGTGGGAAACCCGATGCCATTATGCTGCGA
>NZ_JBGSHG010000008.1:0-3348 GCF_041752335.1 Acetobacterium sp.
TTTAACTGTCGGCCTCGGAATTACACCGAATCATACCTTGCGGCTCGTGGGCTATACCACCGGTAGGGAAACTATCCCTGCCCTGAAGACTTCATATTTAATTGATTAAACTTTAACATAATTGATATATTCCTGTCAATACATTAAAATTTATTTTTCTTTATGATCTTTTTCGTTTATAATAAGAACATGAAAAAGCAAGCTAAAACTAACAGTTTTAATATTGACTTAATCTTCAAAGAAAGGATGGAACACCCGTGCAGTGGTTTAAAAAGAGCCTGATCCGTCGGATTGGTACGATTGTTATCGGATTTATTATTGTCGCCTTTGCTGTTTATGGAATCATTTCGATCCAACTTTTGAGTAGTTTTTTTGAAGCGAACAGCAAAGAGGAAATATCTCAGGATGCTCAACAGATTGCCACTGAAATTGATAAATTTATTGAAAAAAATATTGTCATTGTCGAACAGATGAAAACCAACCAGGATTATCAGGCCATTACCGAAGCCCTCAATACCCGGGAGGAAAAACGGCAGCATCCGCTATTCAATGTGGTGACCCAGGAACTCCAGGCGATTAAGGCCTCCGACGCCAATATTTCACTGGCTTACCTCGGCATCACCAAGTCCAATGATGTCATTTCTTCGACCGCCGAGTTTGATCCCAAACCAGATTATGATCTGAACAAGCGGCTCTGGTATATTGAAACATTAAAATCCCGGGGCATAACCGTCACCAGCCCTTATATTGATATTGTCACCGAAAAAATGGTGGTTTCCATCACCACCCCGATCCTTAAAAATAACTACGTGATCGGAGCCATGGGTATTGATCTACTGGTTTCTGATATTTCTGAACTCATGGATACCTACACGGTGGGAAAAAACGGCTATACCCTATTAATTAATAAAGATGGGACGCTCTTTTATCACCCCGTTGATCTCAAGGTTTTTGCTGCCGATGGTGCCAATCCTTTTGCCTATCTCGACCCCTATATGGCCCAAATCACCTCGGGAAACAGCGGCGTCATTGAACACGGTGCAGGGGATAATGCTAAATATATTGCCTATGTGCCAACCCAGTCTTCAAACTGGATTGTGGCCACCGTAATACCACAATCTGAAGTTCTGGCCTCGCTAAACCAGTTTATCTTCAGTCTTTTATTTATTTCGCTGGTTCTGCTTCTTTTGATCGCCCTGTTTATCAAACGCATGACCCGGCTTATTTCAGAACCGATTGTGACCATTTCTGACTCGGTTGAAACCTTCAGTCAGGGTGATCAGGAAATCAATCTGCCGGATGCACTTTACAGTCGTGAGGATGAAATCGGTATTTTATCCCGGGGGCTTAATCTGATGAGTCACCGAATTACCCAGTATATTGAAGAAGTCCAAGCCAACAATGAAACCCTGAATGAAGAAATTGACAAACGCCGGGAAGTTCAATCCCAGCTGGAAATGATTCTGGAATTATTATCCGGCACTGACGAAGGTATTTTTATCCTGAATGAGAAATTTTTCTGTATCTACCATAATACGGCATTTTCCAGAATGATCGGTATTCCCGAAACAGAAATCCCGGCTCTAAATTTGTCTGAGAACAATATCCTCATCAATCAACCGCTGCTCGAAAGCCTGCAAATGAATCCGGTCTGGACCGGTGAAATTGAATATACTCATAATTCGGAAGATATCCTGTTTCTTTTTCTGCGGATCAGCAAGGTGAAAAACGGAGCCAACGATTACTATATCGGCAATATCACCAATCTCACGGCCCATAAGCAAATCGAAAAAGATATTTACTATCTGAAGTATTTTGATCATCTGACCAAACTGAACAATAAGGCATTTCTCGATGAATCGGGAATGGAACTCATCAGTGGGGACACCGAAAATATCGGCAGCCATGCCCTGATCCTGATCAATATCGATAATTTTAGAATTATCAATGAGGCAAAAGGCTTTGATTTTGGCAATAAGGTCCTGATTGCCCTGGCCAATCGTCTGAAAACCCTGATCACTGACCAGGATGTGCTGGCCCGTTTGGGGAATGACGAGTTTGGAATCCTTAAAGCCCATGTTTCTTCCAATGAAGATTTATATGCGTATATTCTGAGCTTGAGCAAGAATCTGGAAAGACAGATCGCTATTAATGACGAAGAACTCATCGTTGACGTCAGTATCGGAATCAGTCTCTACCCCAGCGATGCCAACCATTATGCCAAGCTTCTGAAAACCGCCGCTTCAGCCCTGAACAATGTCAAAGCCAATAAGAGCCGCCGTTTTGAATTCTATGACAAGGAAATCAACAGCCTCTCAATTCAAAAATATGAGATGCAGAATAAACTGCGCAACGCCCTGAGCAACGATGAATTTATTCTTCACTACCAGCCCCAGGTGGATATGGCCACCAATCAGATTATCGGTCTGGAGGCTTTAATCCGCTGGAACAGCGTCGATGGCATGGTACCTCCAGGAAGCTTTATTACCATTGCCGAAGAATCAAATCTGATTATCCCCCTTGGCGCATGGGTGCTTGAAAATGCCTGTGAATTTGGAACAAAACTGGCATCCATCGGTTACCAAACCCCGATTGCGGTTAATCTGTCGATGCTCCAGTTTAAGGCCCCTTATATCGGGGAACTGATCCAGTCCATTTTGACCCGGACCAAGCTGCCACCGGAGCTGCTGGAGCTTGAAATTACCGAAGGAATTCTAATGGACAATGAGGATGAATGTGAATCGATCATCAGCGAATTCCATGGGATGGGGATCCAGGTTTCCATTGATGATTTTGGAACCGGCTACTCCTCCCTGAGCTACCTGAAAAAATTTGCGGTAGATAAAATAAAAATCGATCGTTCCTTTATTAAAGGAATTCCCCATTACGACAACGGCACCATTGCCAAGGTCATCATTGAACTGGCTGGCAATTTCAATCTTCAGGTCATTGCCGAAGGGGTGGAAACTCCAGAACAGATTGACTTTTTACTTAAAAACAATTGTCACATTGCCCAGGGCTTTTACTACTCCAAACCGCTTGGTGAAGACGAGCTGCTGGCTTTTATGGAACAATCAAAAAGGGATAATGGCTAAGCCTTATCCCTGCGGTTGTCGTAAACTACCGTACCGACCAATTGTTAATCTGTTGTTCGCTGCGGAATCGGACAGGCGATGCCGTGTCCGCTCCGATGCGTACAACATGATGTAACCTGGATTCCCGAAATTTATAACGATGGAGGATCAATCCCTAATGCTTCATAAAGATCCTTCTGCTTTTCAGTAACTTCACCAAGTACTCGACCATGCCCAGGGGCTTCAAACAGCTCAATTAGATCAAGTTCATCGA
>NZ_JBGSHG010000009.1:0-60536 GCF_041752335.1 Acetobacterium sp.
CATCATCGATTTTTCCTTTGTTTATGAACTGGTAAAGGATCAATACAGCCCAATCGGGCGGGGATCAAAAGACCCGGCCATGATGGTTAAAATTTTTCTTCTGGAATTCCTGTATCGTCTTTCCGACGTGCAAGTCGTTAACCGAATTCAGACCGATATTGTGTTCCGGGAACTGTGCCCGACACAAACTTATATGGTCGTTTTTCGGAGGTTTCCCCGACACCAACTTATAAACTTATTGGAATAAGTCAGCCAGGAGCAGAATCCAGCAGTCCTTCATCCCGGAGGCCATCACTGCCGCCGGTTTAGACGTTTCATTTGGCCAATTCCTCAAAGGCAGCCTGATGTTTTTTAAGAATGCGTTTGGCAATGGCGTCAACTGCTTCGTCATCGATCACTTCTTCTTCCTGAAACTGGCTGAACTCAATCAGGTCATAGCGGGGGTACTGTTTTTAAAAATAATGGCCGCTATTTTCATCCATATGCCAGCTAACCGATGAAGCGACCATCGCCGGTAATTATGGCGAATTATGTGGCTATCATTTATTTTCAGTTATGAAACCAATCGAAAGAGCAAAAATGAACAAGAATTTGGCCTTGTCAAAGGTGTTTTTGAGAAATACATCTTTGACAAGCAGATTACTAAAAAGAAAAATTCAGTCAATGCCATATAGGCTGTTGGCAAAGGAGATGGCGTCTATCTTAGAGTCCTAAATCCAGATGGTTCCCTTAAAGAAATTAAATTTTTTAAAAAGTGGTCTTCAAGGTAAACCATTGATAATATGGATGCGGTTCAAGTCTTAATAAAATAGCTAGCTGTCAAAGTGAAAGGGTGTAAAAAATGTCAGAGCTTCAAAATCAGGCAATTATTAATGAGATCAGACAAATACTACAATCAGCTCGGGAAAATGTTGCAAGAGCTGTTAATAATGAGCTGTTAATAATGAGCTTTTATTCGCTTACTGGAACATCGGCAAAATCATTGTTGATAATGAACAAGCTGGATCGGAAAAGGCAGAGTATGGAAAACAGTTGTTGAAGTCATTATCAAAAGAACTGACCCGGGAGTTGGGCAAAGGGTTTTCGCGTTCGAATCTACAGAACATGCGATTATTATATTTAAATTATCCAATTTGCCAGTCACTGTCTGGCAAATTGAGTTTTACCCATTACTGCGAATTATTTACGGTATCTGATAAAAACGCAAGATCTTTTTATGAACAAGAAGCATTGAATTCAAACTGGTCAGTGCGTGAAATGAAAAGACAGATTGATACGTCGCTTTTCGAGCGAATGCTTCTCTCGGAAGGAAAAACGAATAAAGAGAAGGTATTGATGTTAGCTAAAGAAGGTATCGTTTATCGGAAACCGAATGATATTTTGAAAGATCCCTATGTTTTTGAATTTCTTGGAATACCGGAAAACAAGCCTATGCTAGAAAAAGACCTGGAAAAAGCGCTAATTATTAAGATTGAAAATTTTTTACTTGAACTTGGGAGAGGATTTATGTTTGTTGGTTCTCAGCAGAGAATTACGCTTGGGAACACACATTATTATGTGGATATGGTTTTTTACAATAAAATACTGAAGGCTTATGTTTTGATTGATCTAAAAATGGGAAGTCTCAAACCTGAAAATATTGGACAAATGAATATGTATGTTAATTATTATGCTAGTGAAGTAAATGACGAGGACGATGAAAAACCAATGGGTATCATTCTGTGTGCGGATACATCTGAGATCGTTGCAGAATATGCATTGGGTGGACTTGAAAATCAGATTTTTGCTTCCAAATACGTCTACTATATTCCCAATAAACAAGAACTAATTGAACAGGTCCAATCAGTTCTTAATGAAATTGGCGAGAAAAACAAGAAAATTTTGGACTGACACGAAGACAAGGGTGGTTTTAATCCCATTCGATTTCCGCCAAATAAAAAGGGCCAGCATAAACGCCGGCCCTGGTCCCCGACAGGACGTAAAACGTCTCGGGCAACTCTGTTAATGTCATTATACCATCAAAATTAGAATAATCAAGATTTGGGTCTGAAACAATTCAGCTTGTGTTGACCTACTTACTTGCTTCCTCAATCGCCACCGCAACCGAAACCGTTGCGCCAACCATTGGGTTATTACCCATTCCGATCAGTCCCATCATTTCAACATGGGCAGGAACAGATGAAGAACCGGCAAATTGAGCGTCGGAGTGCATTCGGCCCATGGTGTCGGTCATCCCGTAGGACGCTGGACCAGCTCCCATATTGTCAGGATGGAGGGTTCGGCCGGTACCGCCGCCGGAGGCAACGGAGAAATATTTTTTGCCTTGTTCCAGGGCTTCCTTTTTATAGGTACCAGCAACCGGGTGTTGGAAACGGGTCGGGTTGGTGGAGTTTCCGGTGATGGAAACATGAACCCCTTCGTGATGCATGATGGCAACGCCTTCTTGAACATCATTTGATCCGTAACAGTTAACCGCAGCGCGTTCGCCATCGGAATAAGGTGTTTTTGAAACGATGTTAAGCTCGCCGGTGGCAAAATCATAATCGGTTTTGACATAGGTAAAGCCGTTGACCCGGGAAATAATCAGAGCGGCGTCTTTTCCCAAACCGTTTAAGATAACCCGTAAAGGTTTGACCCGAACCTTGTTGGCTGAGCGGGCGATGCCGATGGCACCTTCAGCAGCAGCAAAAGATTCATGGCCGGCCAGGAAGGCGAAACATTCGGTGTCTTCTCTTAAGAGCATGGCGCCGAGGTTACCGTGACCTAAACCAACCTTACGTTGTTCAGCAACCGAACCGGGAATACAGAAAGCCTGTAAGCCTTCGCCGATCACTTCGGATGCGTCGGCAGCATTGGTAATACCGCGTTTAATCGCCAGGGCAGCACCTAAGGTGTAAGCCCAGCAGGCATTGTCAAAACAGATGGGTTGAATGCTTCTAACAATTTCAGCCACATCAATGCCTTTTTCATCACAGATAGCCTTTGCTTCTTCTAAAGAGGCAATGCCGTTGGCAGCTAAAACTTCTTCAATTTTAGCGATTCTTCTTTCATAACTTTCAAATAATGCCATGTGATTTCCTCCTATTCTTTTCTTGGATCGATGTATTTGACAGCATCGTCGAATTGTCCGTATTTACCAGAAGCTTTTTCTAAAGCGGCTGCTGGTTCAACGCCGTTATTGATACTTTCCATCATTTTTCCAAGATGGACGAAGGAGTAACCAACAATCTCGTCGTTTTTGTTTAACGCCAATTTCTGGATATAACCTTCGGCAATTTCAAGGTAGCGAGAACCTTTGGCAAGGGTACCATAGGTAGTCCCAACCTGGCTTCTTAAACCTTTGCCCAAATCTTCAAGTCCGGCGCCAATCGGCAGTCCGCCTTCGGAGAATGCCGTTTGGGTACGGCCATATACGATTTGTAAAAACAATTCCCGCATCGCGGTGTTAATTGCATCACAAACTAAATCTGTGTTAAGTGCTTCTAAGATCGTTTTGCCTGGCATAATTTCAGAGGCCATTGAAGCTGAATGAGTCATTCCCGAACAACCAATGGTTTCAATCAGACATTCCTCGATGATGCCATCCTTTACATTAAGGGTTAGTTTACAGGCGCCTTGTTGGGGGGCACACCAGCCAATACCATGAGTTAAACCTGAGATGTCGGTAACATCTTTTGCCTGAACCCATTTTCCCTCCTCTGGGATTGGGGCACAACCGTGGTTTGCATTATTGCCAACGGTACACATTCTTTTAATTTCGTGAGAATATTCCATTCATTAATCTCCCTTCAAAAAATTACTCCTTTAATTATAAACTTTAAAATTCAAAAAAAACAGGTAATATTTTGTTAATTGTGAAAAATGGAGAAAAATACCCGAATTGGACAAAAAGTTTAATTGAAGAAATGGGTAAATCGATGTAGAATAGGGCAAGAGCCTAAAATAGGTGAATTTTATTTTGGGACTGGGAACTTATCTTAACACTTAATTAAATAATAATGATACATAATCGGTCAGTTGATCTCAGGATTGATTGAGAAGGGGTGTAAACAATGGAATTGAAAAACAAACTTAGCCTGGGAGCAAAAAGAGTGGAGTACTTAATGGAAGAGTATTTCAATCGGGAAAAAACGCTGGGCTTTTGTAAGGCATGTCCAAATTTTTCCAAGTACTGGTCCTGCCCTCCTTACGCATTTGATGAAGCAATCTTTTTAAAACAGTTTAAATATATGCATATTATTGGCAGACAATTCGAGGTGCCCCGGGATGATCTGAGAAATGTTCGTGATCCCGAAGCGGTTAAAAGCTATAGCACCGATAAGCTCCAGGCGATCAAGGTGATGACCTGGAAAACGCTACTGGAAATTGAAGACGAGGTGGATGGCGCTATCGGCCTGATTCCCGGCAATTGCCCGATTTGTGAAACCCAGGGGATGGAATGTGCCAGAAAAACCAATCAGCCCTGTCGTAACTCAAAGCTGATGCGTTTTTCATTGGAGTCGTTAGGCTTTAATGTGACGGATCTGTTAAAGTATGAGGTCGGCATGTCGATGAAATGGGGGGACACCTATCGTTTACCGGAGGTGTTAACTTCCGTATCGGCGATCCTCTGTAACGAAGAAATTCCCAAGGATATCCTGAAAAAATATTTCCCGGATAAAAAGAAAAGCTGGGAAAAGAAGGATCAGCGAAATCCTGAAACGGAATTTCATACCTCGGAAACCATCAAACCGGAAGAAACCATCCACGGCGGCAGTGCTGCGGTTCTGGCCAAGGCAAAAATCATCGATGAGGAGATCCCACCTTATCGACCGCAGAAAAGCTGGGTCGGCTACAAGGCTGAAAAGAATCCTGAAGATGACGCCATGAAAAAGGGCTACGCGGTCACCATTCAAGGCGAAGAAAAACTGATTCCAGAACAAACTGCGGCAGAAGTCGAAGCTGAAAAGATCTATGATGAAGATACTGCTCCGGGAGCCAAAGCGGAAGAAGCTGCCGTGGCAGCGGTTGTCGAAGCGGCGCCCCCTGTGGCGGAAGTGGTTGAAGAAGAGGATGACGCCAAGTATCAATGGCTGGGCTTTAAGGCGCCTCTTGATGACGACGAAATTGTCAAACGCCCAATCCCCAAAATGACCGAACTGATTCTGGATGGTGAAGAAGTACCGGCGGTTGAAGATACTCAGGAACCGGCGGCAGCGGCCGAAGTTGCAGCGGAAGTAGTTCCCGAAGAAGATTGCACCCCGTATTATGATAAAACCGATGCGGAAATGGCAGCGGATGACGCAGCGATGGAAGAACCAGCAGTCAGTTTGGCAGCAGTTGAAGAAGCGGTTGCGGAAGTGGTTGAAGAGCCAGTTGAAGAGCCAGTCGAGGAAGAAGACGACTCCAAATATCAATGGCTGGGCTATAAGGCCCCGCTGGATGACGATGAACCAATTGTTAAAAAATCCACCCTGGCCAGCTTGAATATTCCCGAATAAAATAAAGTTGATGATCTAGATTGTGTTGGGGATGGGTGCATCGTCCCGGGCACAATCTAATTTGCGCTAAGGCAGCGGTCATCATCTTGGATAAACAGATAATATAGCACATGGTAGTTAGACAATTACCTAAATAAAACAATTTGAAGGAGAGAAATCATGTATTATTCAGCAGATATTGGCGTTATTGGCGGTTCTGGTCTCTACGAATTAAGTGCAGACGTGAAGAAAATTGAAGTGGATACCCCTTACGGCAAGCCCTCGGATGATATCAGCCTGGTCAAGGTGGGCGAAAAAACCGTGGCATTTTTGCCGCGACACGGCAAAGAACATACATTGAACCCTTCGGAAATTAATTACCGGGCCAATATCTTTGCCTTAAAAAGCCTGGGTGTAAAAGCGATTATTTCGCCCTGTTGCGTCGGCAGTCTGAAATTTGAGATGAAACCCGGGGATTTTGTAGTCACTGATCAGTTTATTAATATGACCTCTGGCCGTAAGGATACTTTCTTTGAAAAACCCAAGGTTAATCATATCAGCTCGGCTCATCCCTATGATCATAATCTCCGTGTCATGGCCATGGAAGCGGCGAAAGAGTGTGGCATTACCGCACACTTCGGCGGCACCGTGATTGTTATCAACGGCCCCCGTTTCTCGACCGTCGCCGAAAGCCGGATGTTTGCGATGATGGGTGCCGATGTCGTTAATATGACCCAGTATCCCGAAGGTTATCTCTGTCTGGAACAGGAAATCCCGGTTGTGAACATTGCTCTGATCACTGATTATGATGCCGGCCTGGAAGACCATCCGGATATTAAACCGGTCACCAATGAGGATGTCATCCGGGTTTTAAATGAAAATACCGAAAAAGTAAAAGCGCTGATCTTTAAGCTCATCGATAAATTAGAGGTGTAGGCTTGAAACCAGTTTATTTAGAAGATGGGGAGCTGAAGCTGATTGATCAGACCAGGCTTCCCACCGCGTTTATTGTCCATTCGTATACTGATTATCGGAAAATTGCCAAAGCCATTGTCGATATGATCGTTCGCGGAGCACCGGCCATCGGGGTAACCGCTGGCTACGGTGTTTATTTTGGTGCGTTGGAATATCAAAATGAGCCAAAAGATGTTTTTTATGATAAAATGAAAGAAGTTTGCGAATTACTGGCGTCTACCCGTCCCACCGCCGTGAATTTATTCTGGGCGATTAAGCGGATGGAAGACGTGATGGCGGCCAATGCCGATAAAGAACCGGTAGAGCTGGTTGCGATATTAAAGGATGAAGCCCAGGCCATCTGTGCCGAAGACATTCAAATGTGTCGCGATATGGGCAAACATGGCGCCGAGCTGATCCATCCGAATGATACCATTTTGACCCACTGCAATGCTGGTGCTCTGGCTACCGCCGATTACGGCACTGCCCTGGGGGTGATCCGGGCGGCTCACGAAGCGGGCAAAAACATTTCCGTTTATGCCGACGAAACCCGGCCTTTTTTACAGGGCGCCCGGCTGACGGCTTACGAGCTTCACGCCGACGGCATTCCGGTAACGCTGATCACCGATAACATGGCTGGCTGGATGATGAAGCTGGGCAAAATTGACGGTGTCATTGTGGGCGCGGATCGGATTGCGGCTAATGGTGATGTGGCCAATAAAATCGGTACCTATTCGGTGTCGGTTCTGGCCAAAGCCCACGGCATCCCGATGTATGTGGCGGCACCGACCTCAACCATTGATTTCGCCATGAAATCTGGCGATGAGATCGTCATCGAACAGCGGGACTGTCGCGAGATCAGCCATATTGGCGGGGTTCAGGTGGCACCAGACGGGGTCGCCATGGAAAATCCGGCCTTTGATGTCACCCCCCACCAGAATGTCACCGCCATCATCACCGAAAAGGGTGTGGTCTATCCCCCCTATGACATCAATATTCCCAAGCTGAAAGAATAAGAATAAAGCTAAAGGATGAAGTATGAAAGTAAATATATTATTTCCCGTTCTTGATGAAGAGCGGCGCCTGGAAAAGGGGATTTTAAAAACCCTGGTTTTCCTCAAAAAAAACAAGTTGTTTGATTATCAGCTGACCATCATCGATAACGGCTCCACCGATGCCACCGCGGCCATCAGCCGACGCCTGTGCGAAAAGCATCCCGAGGTCCATTATCTGAAAACCCCGGAACGGGGGGTGGGAGTCGCCCTGCGAACCGGCGCGGCGGACAATAGTTGTGATATTATCGGCTATATGGACATTGATCTTTCCACCAATATTGAGCATCTCAGACAGGTTAAGGATATTTTTGAAAATCAGCCCGATGTAAAGATTATCAAGGGCTCCCGACTGATGAAAAATTCCACTGTGATGGGACGTAAGCCTTCGCGAGAATTTACCTCCCGGGGACTCAATGGACTTTTGCATGTGGTGTTTAAAAATAAGTTTACCGATGCTCTCTGCGGCTTTGATTTTTACCGTAAAGAGACCTTTGACGATTTGATTGCTGCTTCCAGCCAGGACAATGGCTGGTTTTATTGCGTTGAGCTGCTGCTGCGGGCCGAGCGCCTGGGCATTGAAGTTCATGATATTCCGGTGATCTGGGAAGATGATTATGATACTAAGGTAAAGGTTGTTAAAACTGTGGTATCCTATCTCAAGCGGATCAAATTTTTAAAGTCAGAATTTATCAGAGAAGATCGTCAAAAGACTAAATCCTGACAGCAGAGGAGACAAGATGAAGGTACCAGCAAATAATTTACTACGACATTTTCAAGAACATCAGCAAGAATATGAAAATAAAGCATTGGAAATTTTAAGAAGCGGCAACTACATTCTCGGGAATGAAGTGGACCGCTTTGAAAAAGATTTTGCAAAATATATTGGCACCAATTACTGCGTTGGCCTGGGGAACTGTTTAGATGCCCTGTGGCTTTCTTTTCGTGTTTTGGGTATTGGCGCCGGCGACGAGGTCATTGTTCAGGCCAATACCTATATTGCCAGCGTGATGGGGATCACGATTAACGATGCCACCCCGGTTTTTGTGGAGCCGGACGCTTTCCATAGTATCGACGCGGATAAAATCGAAGCGAAGATTACCGAAAAGACCAAAGCCATTCTGGTGGTCCATCTTTACGGCACCAGCTGCGAAATGGATAAGATCGTGGCGATTGCCAGAAAACACAATTTCCGGCTGGTGGAGGATTGTGCCCAAAGCCATGGCGCCACCTATCAGGGTCAGATGACCGGCTCCTTTGGTGATATCGGCTGTTTCAGCTTTTATCCGTCCAAAAATCTCGGTGCTTTCGGCGATGGTGGTGCCATTACCACCAACAGCCCGGAACTGGATCAGGCCTTTCGGATGTATCGTTTTTACGGCAGTGAAAAGCGCTATTATAATAAGGTCGTCGGCACCAATTCGCGGTTGGATGAACTCCAGGCCGGGTTGCTTAACGTCAAGCTTCGTTATCTGGATCAGCTTAATGCTGACCGCAACCGCGTTTGCACGGCCTATCTAAACAAGATGAACAACCCGGTGATCCAGTTGCCCAAACTGCGGGACCAGGCCACCACGGTCTGGCATCAGTTTGTCGTTACCACCTCCTATCGGGATGAACTAAAGGATTATCTGGAAGCTGCGGGCATCGGCAGCATCATTCATTATCCGATTCCACCCCATTTGTCGGAAGCCTATGCCTATCTGAACATCGGCCGGGGCAGTCTGCCGATTACCGAAAAACTGGCGGATCAGGTGCTTTCGTTGCCTTTGTTCTATGGCATGACTGATGACGAAATCGATGCCGTGGTGACGGCCATCAATGCCTTTGTGCCCAGGGCGCTGGAGTCATAAATGACGGGGAATAATAATACCTGGGACAAAATCATTATCGGCGCCGGTCTTTACGGTCTTTACGCCGCCAAGACCTGTGGCGAGCGGGGCGAGCGGGTACTGGTGCTGGAATGGGAAAAATCACCATTTCAACGGGCTACCTATATCAACCAGGCCCGGGTCCATATGGGTTACCACTACCCCCGGTCCTATGCGACAGCGATTAAATCGGCGCATTATTTTAATCGTTTTATCAAGGATTATGATTTCTGCATTCACAGTGAATTTGATCAGGTTTATGCCACCAGTGACAGCTTCAGCTGGACCAATCGGGAACAGTTTACCCAATTTTGTCAGGCGGCGGAGATTCCCTGTGAAGAATTATTTCCCGAGAAATATTTTAAAAAGGGACTCTGTGATGGGGCCTACCTGACCAAAGAATACACCTATGACGCCGGGATTCTGGGCCAGTATTTTGTCGATGCCCTGGCAAAAATGAAGGGGGTTGAAATCCGCTACGGGGTCCGGCTGCAGACGATTGAAAAGGACTCGGATGTCTATGCCCTGACCCTGGAAAATGGTACAGTGGTAGAAACCGCTTTTCTTTTGAATGCCACCTATGGCTCCACCAATCAGATCCTTGATCTGGCCGGTTTTGAGCCCTTTAAGATTAAGTATGAACTGTGCGAAATTATTCTCTGCCAGCCGCAAAAGAAGCTGACAGAGGTGGGCATCACGGTGATGGACGGGCCCTTTTTTTCGGTGATGCCCTTTGGCAAAAGCGGCTATCATTCCCTGACCTCGGTGACTTTTACGCCCCATCTGTCGTCTTTTGACAGCTTACCCCGATTTAACTGTCAGGAACAGAGCCGAGGTTATTGCAGTCCCAAGCAACTGGGAAACTGTAATGATTGCATCGCCAAACCGCAATCGGCCTGGCCCTATATGTCCACTATGGCCGAGAAATATCTAAAGGAAGATTACGGTTTTAGCTATGCCGGTTCGCTCTATTCGATGAAGCCGATCTTAAAGGCTTCCGAGGTGGACGACTCGCGGCCCACGGTGGTCCGTAAGGTCAGCGAAAAACCGACCTTTGTCTCGGTGTTGTCGGGAAAAATAAATACGGTTTACGATTTGGATGAGGTATTGAAAACATGACAAAACAGCAAGAAAATAAAGGGGTCGGGCCGGATAAAGAAAAGAACTTTGTTTCGGCGGTGATCTATATTTATAATGATGAAGAGCGGATCCGGGATTTTCTGGGAAAAATTAACGGGGTATTAAACGCCAATTTTGAAAACTATCAGATTATCTGCGTCAATGACGCCTCGGACGACAACAGTCTGGCAGTCATCCGGGAGATTGGTAAAAGCATCGCCGGGACGGTGATCAACGTTGTCAATATGAGTTTTTATCAGGGCGTCGAGCTGGCCATGAATGCCGGCATTGATCTGTCCATCGGCGATTTTGTTTTTGAATTTGACAACATGGTCATGGATTATCAGGCCGAGCTGATGATGGACGTTTATTACCACAGTCTGACCGGCTTTGATATCGTCAATGCGGCTCCGAAAAAATGCGGCCGCAAGAGCTCCCGGCTTTTTTACAAGGTCTTCAACCGTTATTCCCACAGCCCCCATCCACTGCGGACGGAAAACTTCCGGGTGCTGTCACGCCGGGCGATTAATCGGGTTCATTCGATGAGCAAGACGATCCCTTACCGCAAGGCCGTTTATGCCAACTGCGGTCTGAAGATCGACACCATTGAGTACGACAATGATAGCTCCTGCACCAAGGCCTACGACAAAGAAACCCGGCATCAGCGGAAAGAAATGGCCGCTGATTCACTGATCCTGTTTACCAACGTGGCCTACAAGATGACCCTGCTGGCAGCGGTCTTTATGATGGTGGCCACCTTTGGCATCGGCATCTATACCCTGATCAGCTATGTCTATGAAGATGTGGTTTCCGGCTATACCTCAATGATGCTCGTCATCGTCTTTGGCTTCTTCGGCGTCTTTGTGATTCTGGCGGTGATCATCAAATACTTATCAATGCTGATGGAACTGGTCTTCAGCAAACAGAAGTATACCATCGAGTCAGTCGAAACGATCAGCGAGTAGCTGGATTCCCGGGAATTTCGACTTCAGCATTGGGATCAAAGGGATTGGTCCGGATCGAAAAAGAGTACAGGAAGGGATAGGACTTCCGCAGATGGTTCATATACAGCAGCCATTCCACCAGCAGCAGTTTATAGGCCCGTTCAATGTCGGTCATCAGGTGGCGGTAGTCATTGTCATTGAGTTCCAGCAGATTCTTGCGGCTGGACAATTCCTGCTCCGCATGGGAAAGCGACATGATCAGGTCGGTGAAGGTTTCATGTTCAACCAGAAAAGGATTTTCCAGCAGCTTCAGGAAAAGATCCCGGTGGGAAGTGAGATATTTACTGAGACTGATCAGACAGGGGCCGCTAAAACTCAGGTGATGGTTGATCCCTTTGAGGTTCTTAAGGGCATTTTTATAATCCTTGGTATCCCATTGGGGTTTGATCAACAGGGACTCCTGGAAATCAGATAAATTGTCATCTTCCCGGGAAAAGAACTGCATCAGTTCGACGCCGGCTTCGGAAAAGTAGACACTGAGCACCATGTTGATTTTCTTCAAACGTTCCTTTTTATCTTTATCTTCAATAACCTTGTGGAAAATCACCGAAACCAGCAGCACTTCAATCGGTAAAAAAGCAATGTCGCCGAGCAGATAAATAAAGATATGATGAGAATCTTTAAAGAATAAAAAATGTGCATAGTAAAGAATGGCAGACAGGGCGATAAAGCCAATGCCGATCAGGATGCCTTTGGAATATTTTTTCATAGATTATCTCCAGTTTTGTATAATTGATTTTGACTGTATTATAACGCAGTTTTATAAATATGACCAGCGTTCGAATTGAAGTTATCGAGTAAAAATGAGTGGCTACAAAAGAATAGAATAAAAAATATAGAATGAGAGACCTTTATGAATTATAGTATGTTTTCCTGGTTTGGTTATTTTATGCCCTTTGAAGATCGGATTAAAATCATTGCCGATGCCGGTTTTGAAGAGGCAATGATTTCCTGGGAGGATGAGTTTGAACCCTGGGTCTTAAAAAAAGAGGAATTCCCGGAAATTGTTAGAAAAAATGGTTTGGGCATCACCAATATTCACGCTCCCTTTATTGGTTACAGTGATATCTGGACGGCCTCGCGGATGGAGATTCAGCCCAAGCTGCAGATGTTCAAAGATTATTTAAAAGATTGCCAGGCTTTTGAGATCCCGGCGATGGTCATGCACACCAATGACCTGGATGAATTCCAGCCGGATCTGGACAAGGGGCGCGCTTTTTTCTCGGAGCTGGCGGATGCCGCTGAAAAATATGATGTCGATCTGGCGGTGGAAAATGTCTCCCGCCAGCATCTGCTTAGTTTTCTGCTGGAGCAGATTGATGCCCCCCGGTTTGGGATGTGCTATGACAGCTCCCATGATTTTTTAGAACAGCAGAACCGCGGCCGGATTCTAAAAAAATATAAACAGCGGATCAAGGCGCTGCATCTTTCTGACAATGATTTCAAGGAGGATCGCCACTGGATTCCCGGTGAAGGTAGCATTCGCCTGGATGAGGTGATGGCCGAGATTCTTACGGTGCCTACCATCAATACTATCTCTTATGAGGTTATCGCCAACGAAGCGTGGTGGGAAAAAGAACCCCGGGATTTTGCCCGGGCAGTGCTTCACAGTCTGGCCATAAACGATGGAAAACCGCGGCAAAAATAATCAATTGAAAAGTTGCCGATTCTATGATACACTTCCACTAATATAATAGAAAATTGATGAGGAAAGGGGTGGAAGACCCCTACAGCCCCCGCTACTGTAATTGCCAACGCGGTTCTTATACCACTGTCTTAAGGATGGGAAGGGAGAACCAAGGATACGCAAAAGTCAGGACACTCATAATCATTGATATTCTTCGGTGGGAAGAACAGGATTAAACCTTTTGTTTAGTATCCAGCCTCCACAGGAAGCTGGATTTATTTTTGCAAAAAATGCAAAAAAATAAAGAAAAAGAAGGAAGAAAATGAAAAAGAAAAGCATGCGAAGTTTATTAGTGATTTTTGTCGTGATAGCCCTAATGGTATCCTTTACCGGATGTCAACAAAGCAAAACGACAGCAGATGGAGCGGGCGTTGAAACAAAAAGCGGCTCGACTGCTTACCCGGTAACGGTAACCGATAATGCCGGAAACGCAGTGACTATCGAAAAGGAACCCCAGAAGATTGTATCCCTGTCGCCGGCCACGACCGAAATCCTGTTTGCCCTGGATCAGGGCGACAAGGTAGTGGGACGGACTAAATACTGTGATTATCCCGAAGCGGCTTTAGCGGTAACTGATATTGGTAGCTTTAACTCACCGACCCTGGAAAAAATTATTGAGCTGGCACCAGATATTGTGGTTGCCTCAGATTTTGTTTCTGACGATATCAAACAACAGCTGGAAGCCACCGGCGCTAAGGTGATCACCTTTAATGCCGCCGATATTGATGGCGTGCTGGCTAATATTGTCCAGGCTGGAGAAGTGACTAATGCCAATGATAAAGCCAAAGAAATCGTTGAAAAAATGCAAGCCGATCGAAAAGCATTAATGGAGAAAGCCAAAACAGCTAAAACTCAAAAAGCAGTCTTCTTTGATATCGGTAAATTCTACACCGCCGGTCCCGGTTCCACCCTGGACTCCATGCTCACCGACCTGAATGCGGTGAATATTGCCGCCGATGGCGCTGAGCAGTGGCCGCAGCTTAGCACTGAAGAAATCATTGCCGACAACCCGGATGTTTATATTTCTCTTTACACCAAACCAGAGGAGATCAAGGCCACTGCCGGTTTTGACAAGATCAATGCGATTATCAATGATCAACTGGTCTACTTTGAATACCTGACCCCGGAAAGTGATATGATCCAGCGACCCGGTCCCCGCATTATTGAAGGAATGACCTTGATTGCTGAAAGTATTTATCCGGAAATCTTTAGTAAATAAGAATTAATAAGTATGTAATGGGGCGAATGCTGTTCGCCCCCTGGTTTTCTTAACGAGAGACCCAAGGGGTGAACAGACAAAACAATTAATTGGAGAAATCATGAAAAATAGTGTCAAAAAATACAGCATTATCATATCCATCGCCATTTGCATGATCATCATTTATGTCTGTACCTTATTGGGGGTGGCATCCATTTCTTTTTGGGATGCCAATAAAATTTTGTTGGATCAGCTCTTTCGTATCGATCTGGGGATGGAGAATATCAGCGCCGGCGCCGTTGCCATTATCTGGAATGTGCGGCTGCCGCGGATTATTCTGGCTTTTATTACCGGTGGGGTGCTGGCCATCTGCGGCGCTGCCTATCAGGGCATCTTTAAAAATCCCATGGCCGACCCCTATATTTTAGGGGTCTCTTCCGGGGCGGCTCTGGGGGCGACCATCGGCATTGTGATGAATTTTTCCAGCAGTTTGTTTGGGATGAATGGCACCGCTATTTTAGCCTTTATCGGATCTTTTGCATCGATCCTGGTGGTCTATAATATTTCCCGGGTCGGTCGCAAGGTGCCGGTATCGACGCTGTTGCTCAGCGGTATCGCCATCGGCCAAACCATCAGTGCGATTATGTATTTGCTGATGATTTTTAATCAGGAAGAAATGACCCAGATTATGTTCTGGATCATGGGCAGTTTAAACGGCAAGGGCTGGGGCCAGGTTCTAACCGTGCTGCCCTATGTGATTGTCGGCGGGGTGATCATGCTGACCTCAGTCCGGGAGCTGGATATCATGCTGTTGGGCGAGGAAACGGCTACCCAGCTGGGGGTGGATACCGAGCGGTTAAAAAAGAAAATTCTGATTACCTCGTCGCTGCTAACCGCCGCCGTGGTCTCGGTTACCGGGATCATCGGCTTTGTCGGACTGGTGGTGCCCCATATTGTGCGGTTGGTAACCGGTCCGAAACACCGGGTCTTGATTCCTTTTTCATTGCTCTTTGGCGGGGCGTTTCTGATTCTGTGCGATACCCTGGCCCGAACGGTGGCCGGACAGGAGATCCCCGTGGGTATTATCACCGCCGCCTTCGGGGGCCCCTTCTTTGTCTATCTCTTGAGAAAACGCAAGCAAGGGGGTGCCTGAAATGGAACGGTTAATGCCAAGAATCATGCTGGATTTTAAGGATGTGGTCTCCGGCTATGGTGAAAAAGATATCTTGCAGGGCTTTAACGCCACTATCTGCCAGGGCGAGTTTGTCGGACTGATCGGTCCCAACGGTACCGGGAAGTCAACCCTGTTAAAATGCTTATCGGGTCTGTTGCCGGTGAAATCCGGGGTCATTACCCTGGAAGAAAAAGATAATACCAGCTATACCCAACGGGAACGGGCTCAAATGATTGCGGTGGTACCCCAGTCCTTTGATATCGACTATGATTTCACCGTCGAGGACATCGTTCTGATGGGACGAAACCCCTACCTGAGCTATCGGACTAAGGAAAGTCAGAATGACTATGCGATTGTGACCGAGGCGATGCGGGCCACCAAGACCCTCCAGTTTAGAAAACGGCTCTACAATAATCTCAGCGGCGGCGAAAAACAGCGGGTGATTATTGCCCGGGCGATTGCCCAGGAACCGGATATTATTCTGTTGGATGAACCGACCTCGGCGCTGGATATCCACCACCAGATTGAAGTAATGGAGTTGATCCGCAATCTGAATTTGAAAAAATCGATGACGGTGGTGGCGGTGCTGCACGATATTAATCTGGCGGCCCGTTACTGCAACCGGCTGATTTTAATGAAAGACGGCCGGGTAGTTGTGGACGGCACCCCCAAAGATGTGATCACCGAAGCCAATCTCAAAAAAGTCTATGAGATGAAAATGTTTATTCAGGAGAATAAGCTGTTTGGAAAACCGGAGATCATTCCGCTCCGGGTGATTAAAGAATCGGAAGACTACCGTAGTCTGCGGATTCATGTCATCTGTGGTGGTAACAAGGCTTCCCAGGTGTTAGAAGAACTGGAGGCCATGGGTCATCAGGTTACCGCCGGGGTGGTCAACCAGGGCAGTGACGACTGGACCATCTGTGATGTGCTGGGCATTCCGATGATTGAAGAAAGCCCCTTTACCGCCATCAGCAGCGAAAAACAGGCCGAAAATCTGGTCGTGATGGCGGAGAGTGATATGATTCTGATTTCAGATCTGCCCTTTGGTCACGGTAACATTGCTAACCTGATCGGTCTGGAAAAGCTGACCGGGGAGATTTATTTTCACCGGAATTGTCTGAACAATGATTTCACCGAAGGCGAGCTGAAAAAGCGGCTGGAGGCCATTAAAAAGCAGAAGACGGTCAATGAAATTGATGATCATCAGGAATTTATCGAAATAATCAAAGCGTTGACCCTGATTGAAGAAAAAAGCATTGACCCTAAGCATTGACTCTAATAAAAGAAAAATAGTTTGGCAAGGGGTCGGTATGCTGGTAGCAGCCGCCGCTTTGCGAAATTGCTAAGATAGATCGTGTCATTAAAAAAGGAGGCAGAATTATGAATTATTTTATGCTGGCCGGAGCCAGCAGTAATGTCGGCAAAACAACGGTCACCATGGGCATCATGGCGGCATTCAAGAAACGGGGACTGCCGGTAAAACCCTTTAAAACCGGTCCGGATTATATCGATCCGATGTTTCATCGCTTTGTAACCGGCGAACCTTCGATTAATCTGGACACCTGGATGTTAGACGAAGAAACGATCCGGGGCCTCTTTTTCAGACGGCTGGAGTCGGATGATCTGGGCATTGCGGAAGGAGTCATGGGTCTCTATGACGGCCATAGTCTGGAATCGGATGTCGGCAGCAGTGCCTATCTGGCCAAAACCATTGGGGCGCCGGTGATTTTGATCATCGACGGCCGGGGCATGGCTAAAAGTGCCGCAGCACTGGTAAAAGGCTATGTCGATTTTGATCCCGAGGCTAATATCGTCGGAGTCATCATCAATCGGATTTCATCAGAATCCCATTATCTGTTATTAAAAGAAATGATTGAAGCCTATAATGATGTGACCTGCCTGGGTTACTTTCCCAATAATCCCGACATTGTCATGGACAGCCGTCATCTGGGGCTGGTACCAGTCGAAGAAATTGCCGACTTCCGGGAAAAAGTGGATAAGGCCGGGGAACTGGCCGAAGCCCATATTGATCTCGATAAATTATGGGAAATCAGCAGGCATGACCAGGTGGTGAGTCCCTTTGTGGATCCTTTTTCAGGCTATGCTGACAAATATCAGGGGCTGCGGATCGGCGTGCCCAAAGACCGGGCCTTTAATTTTTACTATGATGACAATTTTATGGCTCTGGCCAACGCCGGGGTGGAAGTAGTCGAATTCAGTCCCTTGAATGATGCCAGTCTGCCAGAAAACATTGATGGTTTATATATCGGCGGCGGCTTTCCGGAAATATTCGGCGCCGAGCTGGCCGCCAACACGGCGATGATCGCCGATATTAAAAATAAACTGGAAGCCGGGCTGCCCTGTTATGCGGAGTGCGGCGGTCTGATGTATCTGACCAACTCGATGACCTTAAACAGCGGCGAAACCAATCCGGCCGTGGGCTTTTTCGCGGCTGATTCCCAAATGACCAAACGGCTGCAGCGGTTTGGCTATGTGAATATTGCCGCCTATCTTGGCGGCAAAACCATTGCGGTTCGCGGCCATGAATTTCACCACAGCCTGGTGACCACCGCGGAAGCCTTACCCACCGCCTATGTGATCACTAAAAAAGGCAAAACCTGGACCTGTGGGTACCGCCAGAAAAACGTCCTGGCCGGCTATCCGCATATTCATTTTTACAGCAACCCGCTGTTTTTAACCAGTCTCTTAAATGCCGTCCTGGAGCATCAAGCGGGGCAGGCATGAGGCGGGTCAGGGTCGAAACCCCGGGAACCTGCGGCGAATATATTCAGGGCTGGTATGATGGCAATCCTTGTCTGGTGTCCAGTCCAATTGACCGCTATTCCCGGATTATTATTGCCGAAGGACCAGGGAATCTGGAAGCCTTAAAACCCAAAACCAGAAAACAGGTAGAAGCGGTTTTTCAGCGCTTTGCGATTCCCCAGCAGGAAAAAGAGCATCTGCATTTTACCATGACCAGCGACATTCCGCTGGAAAAGGGCATGGCCAGCAGCACCGCCGACATCGCCGGAATGGCCGCCGGACTTTCCACTTATTTTGGTTTGGATCTGCCCCCCAGGGATATCGGTTCGCTCTGCACCGGCATTGAGCCGTCCGACAATCTGATGTTTGAGCGTTTGAACCTTTTTAATCACATCAGCGGTTCGGTATTAAAAGAATTTGATGGCACCGTGGAAGCAGACATTATGATTATTGATTTTCATGGTGGCATTGATACGATGACCTTCAATGAAAGCCAGGATGACTATTCCCCAGATGACTTAGTCACCTTTGCTGAAATTGTCGCTCAATTTGAAAAAGGGGTTCGTACTAAAAGCCTTAAGGATATTGGCGCCGCCTGTACCCAGAGCGCCATCCTTAACCAGAAACGCTTAAAAAAGAACTATCTGGATGGTTTGATTAGTCTGTCCCGGGATTTTGGCGGTTTGGGAACTGTCATTGGTCATAGCGGCACGGTGATTGGGATTATGTATGACAAGATCGATTTTCAGGAAGAGGGGTTCCTCGGAGCATTCAAAAAATATGTTCCCGAAGCGGTCTACGCCGAACTGTATCAAAATCGTCTGATACCAGGCGGAATAAAAATTACCACCGACGAGGTGTAAATCATATAGCATCGATTAATAAAGAAATAAGCACAAAAAAAAGCATTCAAGAAAGTGAGAAAAAATGGAATATATTAACAACCCCCGAGAAATTGAAGAGCGTAGTTTTGAGATTATCACCGCTGAAATGGGCGATAAGGTTTTCCCGGAAGCGATTGCCCCGATGGTCAAACGAATCATTCATACCACCGCTGATTTTGAATATGCCGATTTGCTGGAAATTTTGAACAACGGTTATGAAAGTGGGATGGCAGCCCTGAAACAGGGTAAGAAAATCTATGCCGACACCCGGATGATTCAGGTCGCCGTTAATAAAAAAGCCCTGGCCGATCACGGCATTGAAATTGTCAATTTTGTCCACGATGCCGATGTGGCTGCCGAAGCCAAAGAACGGGGCGTGACACGCTCCACGGTCAGTATGGAAAAAGCTTTGAAGGACGACAGCGTCGGTATCTTTGCCATCGGTAATGCCCCCACCGCTTTATATACCCTGATTGAACAGGTCAAACTGGGTAATGCCAAACCGGCGCTGATCATTGGCGCGCCGATTGGTTTTGTTGGGGCGGCTGAATCTAAGGAAGCATTGGATCAGATCGACAGCCCAATTATCCGGATCAACGGACGAAAAGGTGGCAGCCCGGTGGTGGCCGCCATTCTTAACGCCATGCTTTATCAACTGGGAAGGGAATGGTAAGGATGATGACAGCAAAAAAAGGAGTTTTTTATGGCATCGGGGTTGGTCCCGGCGATCCGGATCTGCTTACCGTTAAAGCCGCTAAGGTTTTAGATGCCTGCGATATGGTGATTACCCCGGTGAAAAAAATGGGCAGCACCAGTGTCGCCTTTGAAATTGTCAAAAGTCATATCGCCGATTTGTCAAAAGTCATTGAAATGAATTTTCCGATGATTTCGCTGTCGCAGGAACGGGAAGCGTTGCAGAAACAATGGCAAGAAAATGCTGACGAAATTGAAGTGTTGCTTAATCAGGGCAAGGATGTCGCTTTTATTACCCTGGGTGATCCGATGGTCTTCAGTACCTATTCTTATGTGATGGAATATCTGTTAAAACGAGATATTGAAGTGATAACCCTGTCCGGGGTACCATCATTTTGTAATCTCGGTGCGCAACTGAACATTCCGTTGACCCAGGGCGAAGAATCTTTGGGGATTGTGGCGATGACTCAGCCGGTGGAAGAAATCCGGGCGATCCTGGATGCCCACCAGAACATTGTGGTGATGAAAATTTCCGCCAACAATGCCTGGATGGCGGAAGAACTGGAAGCCCGTGGTCTGGAAAAGAGCTTTGTGCTGGTATCCAATATCGGCATGGAAACCCAGCAGGTAGTCCGGGATATTGATGTCTTAAAAGGCAAGATTCCTTACTTATCGACCCTCTTAATCAAAAAGAATTATCCCCTTCAGTAAGGGAGGTAAGCGATGTTAGATAAAACCATTGAAAAAAACGGCAAAACCCTGCGCTATGGTTATACCACTGGTTCCTGTGCTACGGCGGCAACCAAGGCGGCGCTGTTGATGTTTTTAAATCAGCAGAAATGGGAAACGGTTGAAATCAATACGCCTAAGGGCTGGGTGCTGGATCTGGTGCTGCACGATCAGACTTTTTCCGAAAACGAAGCCTCCTGTTCAGTCGTCAAAGATTCCGGCGATGACCCGGATGTGACCAATGGCGTCAAGGTTTTTTCCAAAATCACGCCTTCAGATCAGGACGGAATCGAGTTTGCCGCCGGCGTTGGCGTCGGAACCGTGACCTCGGTGGGACTCAGTATCCCACCCGGTGAACCGGCGATTAATCCCACCCCCAGAGAGATGATTGCCCAGGAGATTAACACGATTTTGAATTCTGATGCCGTTAAGCAGCTGTCAAATTTACCCAAAGGTTGGCGAGTGGAGTTGTCGATTCCCCAGGGCGTAGAACTGGCCAGGCGCACCTTTAATCCCAAGCTGGGGATTGCCGGCGGGCTGTCGATTATTGGTACCTCGGGGATTGTCGAGCCGATGAGCGAAGATGCCCTTAAGGCGTCGCTAAAACTGGAACTCTCGGTGCTCCATGCCAGAGGCTTTAAAGAAATCATCTTTGTCCCCGGTAATTATGGGAAAGATTTCTCAGACGAATTGGGGCTTGATGAAAATGTGCTGGTGAAAACCAGTAATTTTATCGGTTTTATGCTGGATGAGGCCGAACGGATGGGCTTTGAAAAAATTCTGCTGATCGGTCATCTGGGAAAACTGGTCAAGCTGGCGGGCGGGATTTTTAATACCCATAGCAGCGTTGCCGACGGCCGGATGGAAATTCTGACCGCTCACGCCGGTTTACTCGGGGCAACCCGGGAAACCATGGCAAAAATTATGGCATCCAAAACCACCGATGAAGCCACTGATATCATCTTGGCTGAAGATTTGCCAGACTATTTTAATCATCTGGCCGAGGTAGTACGAAAAAAGGTTTCGGATCGGGTTTACGGAACCATTGCAATGGAAGTGGTGCTTTTTTCCAAGATCCATGGCTTTTTAGGACAAAGCAAAGATGCAGAACAGTTGAGGAAACAATTATGTACCCATTAAAAATTATTGGACTGGGACCGGGACATCCGGATTATATATTACCGATCGCATTAAAAGAAATTGCCGCGGCGGAAGTGATTCTCTGTGGCACCCGCCATGCTGAAAGCTTTGATGCCAGCGGTAAAGAAATGCTCTTTATCGGAAAGGGAACCCCTCTCAGTGAGCTGATGGAAAAGGTTGCCCAGGTATACCAGAGCCGGAAAACTGCCCTGGTTGTTTCCGGCGATTGCGGATTTTACAGTCTACTGACCTATGCCAAAAAAGTAGTGCCGGAAAAGGACATTGTCTGTATTCCGGGGATCAGTTCGCTGCAGTATTTTTTTGCCAAGCTGGCCATCAGCTGGGAGGATGCAAAACTGATCAGTCTTCATGGCCGGGATCAGGATTTGGCAGCAGCCCTGGCGGAAAATAAAAAGCTGGGGATTCTGACCGACAAAAATAATAATACGGCCTTTATTGCCGGGATTCTGCAATCAGCCGGTTGTGAAAACAGCATGCTGTATGTGGGTGAAGAGTTATCCTATCCTAATGAAAAGATAACCCGCTTAACTGTGGCAGAAGCCCTGAGCTATCAGGAGGAAGGACTGGCAGTAGTGGTGGTAATCAATGAGTAAGATCGCAGGCTATAAGGACGACGCCTATATTCGGGGTAAGGCGCCGATGACCAAACGGGAAATCCGCATCCTGACCATTTCATTGTTGGGGATCAACCCTGGCGATGTGGTGGTGGATATCGGCGCCGGCACCGGTGGTCTCACCATGGAAGCGGCCTATGCCGCCGACCTTGGCAAGGTCTATGCCGTGGAAGCCAAGGAAACGGCGCTGGAGCTGGTCCAAAAAAACAAAGAACATTTTAACGCCGACCATGTCGTGATTATTCCCGGTAAAGCACCAGAGGCACTGGCCGAAATTAAAGAGCCAGTGGATCGGGTCATCATCGGCGGTTCCGGCGGTAACATGGAAGGTCTCTTCCAGTGGTGCAAGGCCAATACCCGCGCCGGCGGCCGGGTCATTGCCAACTTCGTTACCCTGGAGAATGCCGCTCAGGCCACCACCTTGATGAATCAGTATTTTGATAATGTTGAACTGGTTCAGGTGGGCATCAGCCGGGGCGAAGGCATCGGCGGTTTAACGATGCTCAAGGCGGCCAACCCGATTTTTATTATTACTGGCGATGTGAACTAAACAACCGTTTCGGTATTTGCGAAACTCAATAGAACGAACAATGATTGCATCCGAGTAGTTTCCACAACTAGAAGAAATCGCTAAGCGAATTTCTTCTAGTTCGTGCGAAACTGATCGGTAAGCTCGAGACACTTTCAGAATTGCCGGGAAACTGCTATTGACAAGAATCGATTCATAGTGTAAAATAAACTCAATTAAATAGTGAACTTGTCCTATATTCAAGGGAAAAAGGTGTAAATCCTTTGCTGTAATCGCAGCTGTAAAACATGATGACCGTCTCATAACCACTGTTAAGAAATTAGCGGGAAGGGAGATGTAAAGTTGATTGTTGAGCCAGAAGACCTGTTTGTAGTGATTTCTTATGAAACCTCCGATTTAGAGGACTGTAAGAGCATTATATTTAAATTTGTAAGTATGATTCTTTTATCCTTCTCCATTGGAGAAGGATTTTTTTTCGTCTTGCAGTCGTTAACGTCGGCAAGCGAATCCAGGAAGTGTGTGATTCTTGGGAGTTGGTTAATTTCTCCTAGCCAATAATAGAATCTCTTCGAATAGAAGGACATCTCCAAGTCAGTATTTAATGCCCTTCCTCGGGGATGATGTGTGACATCCCCGAATTTACCTTGCTTTCATTAATTTACATTTCCATAAAGAACACATCCTCAGCCTGAGTTTTTCTAGCAAAAACTCAGGCACTAGAAAAGCGGATCCGATTCTGGGCACGCTTTTTTTAGTTTTAAATATTGCTATTCGCAGATAAGATAAAATGGCTGATAAAAGTAATTGAAAACGATTTTATTTTGACAAGATAACGGTTTCATGGTAAAGTGATTATGTAATAAATTGCAATATGTCTTCTCGCAGTTTTCTGTCTGGAGATATAGGGCTTGTAGATATACCTGACTGTGAAGTTTTTCTGAGCGGAAGGGCGTGCATCTGGCATGTGTTTTTTTTGTGCTGTTTTGCTCCCTTTCCGCAAAGTTGGATAGGGGGCTTTTGTTTAGTTAAGGAGATTAAAATGGAGAAAAGAACGGGAATTGTGGGGATTGTAATTGAAGATTTTTCATCTGTAGAACGTGTGAATACCATTCTTCATGAATATCGGGAATTGGTTGTGGCAAGAATGGGTGTCCCCTATAAAGAGCGGGGGATATCGGTTATTGCATTAATTGTCGATGGCAGTAATGATGAAATCAGTGCGCTTACAGGTAAACTGGGAAGAATTAACGGCATATCAGTCAAGTCGATGATCACAAAAAAATAAATAAAGAAGAAGGTAACTTGTTAATGAATTTTTTGGATAAGTATCAGGATGAATTTGCGAAATATGATCAAATGGAACATGATTTTATTGATGATGACAAAATCTGGAGTCAATTGAAAAAGTGGGAAAATCCCGGGAAAGAAGATGTTCGTCGGGTTTTGAAGAAGGCCGAGCAATGTGTGAGACTCGATCCGGAAGAAATGGCCATTCTGATTCAGAACCAGGATCAGGAAACCATTGAGGAGATGTTCGCTCTGGCCAATCAGCTGAAACAGGAAGTTTATGGCGATCGCATTGTTTTCTTTGCACCCCTTTATATCAGTGATGAATGTGCCAATAATTGTAAATACTGTGGTTTTAGAAGCAGCAATCAGGACATGCACCGGAAAACCCTGACGATGGATGAAATCGAAGAAGAAGTCAAAATAATGATTGAAGAAGGTCAAAAACGAACAGTTCTTGTTTATGGCGAATCACCGTCGACCGAAGCAGATTTTATGTGTGAAACGGTGGAAAAAGTATATAGTGTCAAAACGGAGCATGGTGAAATTCGACGGGCTAATATTAATTGTGCACCACTGACTGTGGATGAACTTAAAAAACTGAAAGAAGTGGGAATCGGGACATTTCAGGTTTTCCAGGAAACCTATAATCATCAGACTTATCGCGAAGTACATCCTGAAGGAACGATCAAAGGCCACTACCGATGGCGAGCCTATGCCATGGATCGGGCTCAGGAAGCGGGTGTGGATGATGTTGGACTGGGGGTGTTGTTTGGATTGTATGATTGGCGTTTTGAGATGATGGGACTGTTATATCACACCATCCATCTTGAAGAAGAATTTAACGGCGTGGGACCCCATACGATTTCATTTCCGCGGATTACCCCGGCAACCGGAACGCCTTTCTCTGATCATCCGGAGTATGCTGTCAGCGACAGTGATTTTAAAAAGCTGGTGGCGATTTTACGCTTGTCAGTACCCTATACCGGATTGATTTGTACCGCCCGGGAACCGGATGCAGTGCGTCGGCAGGTGATCCCTTTTGGAGTTTCGCAGATCGATGCCGGTACCCGGATTGGGGTGGGGGCCTATGCACAGTCGAAACAGGCCAATGCCTTGCCGGATAAAGAACAGTTTTCGATAGGAGATGCCCGAACCCTTGATCATGTCGTTGCCGAAATCTGTGAGATGGATTGTATCCCTTCATTCTGTACCGCCTGTTATCGAGCCGGTCGAACGGGGGAAGAATTTATGAAGGTGGCAAAATCGAAATTTGTTTATAATTTCTGTATTCCCAATGCTATTTTTACGATGAAAGAATATTTGGTTGATTATGCTTCGGAGGAAACACGAGTCAAAGGTGATGAAGTAATTCGACAACATATGGAACAGTTCATTGGCCAACCTGTTTATGATACTATCGAGAAAAATTTGCAGCGAATTGAAAATGGCGAGCGTGATTTGCGCTTTTAGGAGCAAAGTTGATGAATCCAATGTTGAAAGATGCCAAAATGTTTTCCGAATGGTTGAACGAGGCACCCAAAAAAGAGCTGGCAGCATTGCTCCAATACTTTTGTGAAGCATCGAGAACTGAAGAGCGCTCACGGCTGTGTCAATTTGCCAATGAATTAAAAGAGTCGTATTATGGTAAAAAAGTCTATTTTCGGGGACTGATTGAGTTTACCAGTTTTTGCAAAAACAATTGTTACTATTGTGGTCTGCAGAAAAACAATCGGACGGTGACACGATACCGTCTCACTGAAAATGAAATATTGGCTTGCTGTCAAACCGGTTATGCCCTCGGTTTTCGGACCTTTGTCTTGCAGGGCGGTGAGGATGCCTATTTTACCGACGACAGGCTTTGCCAACTGATTGCGCAAATCAAGCAAAGCCTGCCAGGCTGTGCGGTGACACTCTCAATTGGTGAAAGAAGTTATGATTCCTACCAACAACTATTTGATGCCGGTGCGGATCGTTATCTGCTCCGGCATGAAACGGCTGATCACGAGCATTATGGTAAACTGCATCCGCCAGAACTCAGTTTAGAAAATCGCAAACGGTGCCTGTATGATTTAAAGAAAATCGGTTATCAGGTGGGCGCGGGATTTATGGTGGATTCACCGTTTCAAACATATGACACGCTGGCAGATGATTTTATCTTTCTGAGACAGCTTAATCCCCAGATGATTGGGATCGGCCCCTTTATTCCCCATCGCGAAACACCGTTTGCAGATTATTATCAGCCATCACCAGAGCGAACGCTGGTGATCTTGTCGCTGATTCGAATCATGCTGCCCAAAGCCATGTTGCCCGCGACAACGGCCCTGGGAACGGTTAACGAAGCCGGCCGGGAAAAAGGTTTGCTGGCTGGCGCCAATGTCGTCATGCCAAACCTTTCGCCATTGGAGAATCGCGACCATTATAACCTTTATGATCATAAACTGTGTACCGGAAAGGAAGCTGCTGAGCATTTGCCGGAACTTGTCCACCAAATTGAGTCCATTGGTTTAACCGCGGATTTTAGTCGGGGCGATTATGTGGATTTTGATCAAGGGGATTAAGTTTATTTAAGCAAAAATTGTCTGAGGTAAAATTTTATTGGTAATTAGCAACAGTATGATTTATTCTGGTGTGTTCGGAAATTTAAGGGTTACTAAAAAAGCGTATCGGCCGATACGCTTTTTTAAATGCGAAAAAATGTTACCCAAAGAGGCCGGATACAGAAACCCGAAGTTCCTTATAATAAAGCCGCATACTGGTCAATTTGATTCAGATGATTCAGGTCATTGAGCCAATCTTTGGGCAGTGCATCATAACCCAGATAGGCCCCTAAAACCATACCAATGATCATCCCTCTAGCAGCAGAGTCGCCACCCGACATGACGTTATCAATGAGTGCAGCTTTGATATTATCCTGATGTTTGAGGATAACAAAAAGCGAACTGGGAAAGGCGTCCTTGCCATGGCAGCTTTGGCCATTTTTAGTGATAAATTCAATCGTGGAATGATCGAGGTCTTTAACGACTGATTGAAAGTAACGATTAATTAGATTGCCGGAAAGGGGTTCCAAGCTTGTGATGGCATCATCAGGACGACCATCGTTTAAGATTTTCAACAAAACATCGGTTAAAAAATTTGCCATCTCGATGACCAGATCATTATTATGGGTCAGGCGGATCGTCGCTTCAATATACTCCTTTAAACGCGGATCCTGATGGTACTTAACAATAATTGGTGCGACGATGGCAAAACCCCCAAGTTCGTCAGACTGGGAACCCAGATTATTCTGTTTCGTCAGCAGACCGAGGCTTTCCTTTGATGCTTTATCGAGATAACCATCATAGGCCGACATATAAGCGAGCCAGTCCTGCTTTAATTTTTCAAGATCAAAAGCATCCATTGCTGATACGGATTTCAGGACGAGCAAACTCTGATCGCCGTAGTGAGTGAAATCGCCTTTTCGCTTGGTTGTATGATAAGTGGTCGATAATGGTGCAACAATGGATTCAATTTGGCCAAATTCATCGGCAATGCGGGTTGTATTATAAATCCAGTGTGCACCTAAAGCAAAACCATCCCCTAAAAATGCCCCATATAATAATCCTTTTAATTGATTCATAAAGTATTCTCCTTAAATTGTTATTTTCTATTTGTGTACCCAGATGTTATTTAAATATAGAAAAATTAGGTAATAAATTTATATCGTTACTGGTATTGAACTCTGCGATAAAATGGGTTAAACTGACAAAAACAAAGATAACAACGGAGGCAGTCAATGAGAATCCATTATTTACAACATGTTCCTTTTGAAAATCCCGGCAGTATTCTGGAATGGGCCAATGAAAATCAATGTCTGGTGACAGCGACCCATTTGTATGATAATGAAAAGTTGCCGGAGCTCAGCGAATTTGACTGGCTGGTGGTGATGGGGGGGCCCATGAACATTTATGAAGAAGATCAATACCCCTGGCTGAAGGCCGAAAAAAAATTTATCAAAGCCGCCATAGAAAGCAACAAGGTGGTGCTTGGTATGTGCCTGGGCAGCCAGTTGATTGCCAACATCATCGGTGGAAAGGTTGTTCAAAACAAACAAAAAGAGATCGGCTGGTTCCCCATTTCCTTTTCTGAAAAAGCCAAAGAGTCGCCACTGTTTGCTTTTTTCCCGGACAATCCGGTGGTTTTTCACTGGCATGGCGATACCTTCGTCGAGTTGCCCCGGGAAGCAAATGTCATTGCCGCAAGCGTAGCCTGTAAAAATCAGGCCTTTGTTTACCAACAAAGAGTTTTTGGATTCCAGTTTCATTTAGAAAATACCTTGCCGATTATCGAAGCTCTGATCAAAAACTGTGGCGCTGAAATGATTTCTGGTGATTATGTGCAACTACCAGAGGAAGTCTTGGCCCATCCGGAATACATCCTTCAGGACAATCAGTGGATGGCAGCATTTCTGAGCCAACTCAAACAGCTGGTTGCGGAAGGCCGGATTTAATAAAAATTTCGTTAGCAACAAATGACTGGTGAAAAATTGGGTATAAATAAATTTAGAAAGAATTGTTTGAAAGGAATTGTATGATGAAAAAGGTAATGCTTAACGAGATGACTGCGCTGGAAGTTCAGGAGATGTTAAAAAATACCAATCAGGTAACAGCCATTGTGACCTTTGGTTCCTGCGAGAGTCATGGCTGGCATTGTTGTCTGGGACCGGATTTTTTTGTACCATCGGAGGTGGCCAAACGGGTGGCTGAAAAACTGGACAATGTGGTGGTGCTGCCCTGTGTACCATTTGGTACCTCCATTCATTACAACCGTTATCCGATGTCCATTACCTTGCGGTATGAAACGGAAATTGCCATTGCCGAAGATATTTTAGAGAGCCTGATTAACAACGGCATCAAACACATTTATATTTTAAATGGTCATGATGGTAATATCCCAGCACTGGAAATTGCCGCTCATAAGGTCAAGAATCGCCATCAGGAGGCACGGTTTCTCTATTTGCCGGACTGGTGGACAAAGGTTGGACCGATTATGGGTAACCGTTTTGAGGTCTGGAATGGACTGGGACATGGTGGTGAAGGGGAAACCTCGATTATGATGGCCTTGCGTCCAGAACTGGTCAATCTGGAAGATGCGGTGTCCCAGGTGCCGGAAAACGTCATTAAGATCAATGAAAAGGTGGATATTATCTGGGATATCAAGGAACTCACCACCACCGGTGCCACTGGGGATCCCACCAAGGCCAGCATTGAAAAAGGTGAGCAGATGCTGGAGATCTTTGTGGATCTGGTTGCCAGCGCTATTGAAGAGATGGATCAGCGGGGCTGGGAGTATTGATTTTTTACTGGGAATAGTCATTTTTAGGTTTTACGAAAAGGTTTAATAAACAGAAAAGAGGTGGTCAATCATGAAAAAATTAATATTGATACTGTCAGCCATTGGTTTAGCCCTATTCCTGTCAGGCTGTTCGCTGATCCCGGGAATTTTTGGCAACAAGTCGGAGTCGGTGAAAAATCAGGAAATTACCTTGGCCTTGTCATTTGGAGAGCGAACGGGCACTTATACTGGTCAATTGGTAGAAGGTTTACCCCAGGGTACCGGTGTTTTTACTACTTCCAATGAGGATGAAGTTGCCTGGACCTATGAAGGAGCATGGGAACAAGGCCATTTTCAGGGAATGGGAGAAACCGTCTGGGAAGATGGGTTTATGCAGGAAGGTAACTACCAGAATGATCTTTTAAATGGGTCGGGACAAGAATATCTTGATAAGAATCTCTTATACGACGGTAATTACAACGATAATCGTTATGACGGACAGGGTACGCTTTACAATTATTATGGCGAGGTGATTTACGAAGGCGATTTTGACATGGGTTACTATAATGAGACCTTAGTGCAGCGGAAAGCTAGATTGGATCCATTTAAAGCCCAGACTGCTGAATTATCTTATGCCGAAATACTTGAAAATGCCAAAAATGGAACCGGAAAGAAAGTCAAAATGACAGGACGAGTTTATCAGGTTTATGAAAATTTTGAAAATCAGCAATACTTCTGTGATTTTATCTTGGATTTAAATGACGATCCCAATCAGATGGTGCAGGTCTATTATCGCTTAAACTCGGGAGAATCACCTTTGGTTGAAGGTCAAATGGTGACGGTCTGGGGCACCGTTGAATACCTCTATACTTACACCTCCGATGCCGGTCAAGAATATACTATTCCTAATATGGAAGGCTGGAGCGTGGAGTAAAAATTGATTATTTTCGAATTGGGAAAATGTTTGATATTGAAAGGGGTGATTAAATATTAAAAAAATAGTAATAATGCTGATAAGTGTTAGCTTGGTTCTGATAATTACAGGATGTTCAGCGACGGGGAATAACTCTGAATCGGTTACCGATCAGGAGCTCACGTTAACGATGGAATCAGGAGACGAAACTGGTGTTTACACAGGGGATCTGGTGGATGGTTTACCTCATGGTACGGGAAAGTTTACCGTATCGAACGGGGATGAAATAGCCTGGACCTATGAAGGGGCCTGGGAAAAGGGGCATTTTGAAGGAACTGGAAAAACGGTTTGGGATGATGGGTTTATTCAGGAAGGCAACTATCAAAACGATCTTTTGAATGGTGAAGGGAAAGAGTCTTTCGAAAAAAAGCTCTTGTACGAGGGTAACTACACCGATAATCGTTATGATGGTGCCGGAAAGCTTTATAATTATCATGGCGAAGTGATCTATGAGGGTGATTTTGACATGGGTTATTATCAGGAAACCACAGAACAACGAAAAACCAGACTGGACGCTTTTAAAGGCCAGACCGTCGAATCAACCTATGCTGAACTACGTGAAAATGCCAATAATGAAACTGGAAAGAAAGTAAAAATTACAGGTCGGGTTTATCAGGTTTATGAAAACTATGAAAATCAGCAATACTTTTGTGATTTTCTCTTGTACTACAATGATAATCCCAATCAGATCGTTCAGGTTTATTATCGGTTGAATTCTGGCGAGAAGGCCCTGGTTGAAAATCAGACCGTTACGGTCTGGGGAACCGTTGAATATCTCTATACCTATAGCACGGACACCGGACAGGAAAATACTGTGCCGAATGTGGAAGCCTGGAGTGTGGAGTAGAATTTAATAGCTTTACACGATAAAACTCCCAGTCACGTGACTGGGAGTTTTATCGTGTAAAGCAAAGAAAGTTAATCCAGGGTGAAGACATCCTTTCCGGCAAATTCAAAGGGGATCCGATACTCACCGCCGCCAAGGTATTCGGCAGCAGTATAGTCCCACCAGGATTTACCCTCATGACGAAGCCGCATTTGATTATCGCCGGGGGTTCCAAAATCAAATTCAATCAGGGTGTCACCGGCATTGTAACCGTCAACGGTAAAATCCAGAACCTTGATAATACCGCCATTTTCAGTGGTTGACACAACGACATAGTCACCACTGGCGACGCTGAGTGGGGTGGGGATGTATTCCCGGTAAGTGGTTTGGGAAATAGTCAGCACATTTTCGGTACCGGGCCGATACCAGACACCATAGAAGCGATTGATAAACTCCTCCTCACTAAGAACGGATTGGGTTGTGATTTGAGGACTAGTCAGGATATACTGGCCTTCGATTACCGGACTGGAAAAACCTTTGGCACTCACTGCCATGGCTTTAACCGTGGTTTCGCCAATGGGCAGGGGAATGGCACTGGTATATTTGGCCGAGGCCTGATTGGGAACACTGCCATCGATGGTGTAATAGACCGCGTCACCGGCGTTACCCTTGATGATTTCCAGATTTTGGGTGCCCTCATAGGTGCCCGGGGCCAGGTTGAAGCTGGGCTTTTTAACCAGATAACTGTCCTTGTTCGTTAGATAACTTTGATCCCCGGTTTCTTTGGCGGCCCGTTCCAGTAGGGCGAGAATCTCAGCCTCAGATTTTCCGGAGGTCGCATAGGAACTGAGCAGTTCGTCATAGAGCTTTTTCAATTCCTCCTGATCGGTAGTTATTTCAATTTTTTCTTCACTGGTCAAATTGGGTGTGGCAAATTGATTGTAAAGGAAAAAAGTGAGACCGGCTAGAATCAGTAGACTCCCGACAATTGCCAGGATGATGATCAGTATTTTTTTGCCTTTTTTCGGCGGCTGATTGGCAGGGGGTACGGTGGCGGACGTCTGGCTGGAATCTATTTCTGCATCAACTTCTGTCCGTTCCAGTTCAGCCCAATTTAATTCGTCGTTCGCCGGTGAGTCTTCACGGTTATCCGACTGGTATTCGTGATCCTTCATTTTAAACCCTCCTTGTCCGGGTTGGAATCAAAACGCAAAATAATTATGGTTGCGACAATTTCAAACGAATGGCCAGTAATCGACAATTGGAAAAATCCACAGGGTCTATATTAAATCTATACCCATAAATCTCTTTTATATGGCTGATGAGAAAGTTTTTTTATAAAAAACAACAATCTGTCAGATGGATTTTGAAATTTGGTTGATTTATAATGGTGCATAAGCGGCAACGAAGCATGTATGTTTTGCTTTGCCGATGATCAGAAAAAGATAGGATGGTGTGCATGTATAAAATACTAATTATCGAAGACGATCAGATTATTGCCAGGGCACTGAAAAATCATTTGGACAAATGGGAACTGGAAACCCAAATAGTTGCGGATTTCCATCATATTCTGGATCAGTTTGTGGCCTATGATCCCCAGCTGGTGCTTTTGGATATCTCGCTGCCTTTTTTTAACGGCTACCATTGGTGCAGTGAAATCCGTAGGATTTCCAAGGTGCCGATAATTTTTATCTCATCCACCAGCGACAACATGAATATCGTCATGGCCATGAACATGGGTGGGGATGATTTTATTGCCAAACCCTTCGTTTTAACGGTGGTGGTGGCAAAAATTCAGGCTCAGCTGGGATCCGGAAGCGGTCATTCAGAGACTATGTTTCAAAATGTAGTCGTTCAAAATCTTTAATAAATAATATATAGCATAATACTCTGCACGGAATCACTTTTGCCTAATATTGTAAGTATTTTATATTCAACAAATGAATAGTCATCAACTTCAGTAACATTATGGCGAATATCTCCCGCTTTTTCTACATTTTTATTTTCAATAAATAACCTGTTACTTATTATTTAACCGTGGTCACTGCAAAAAGTGATGTTGATGTCAGTCTTTTTAATCTTTGTTTTATTTAGAATCTGTTTGTCATTTTTGACAAAATTTTAAATGATATTTTCACGAGGAAGTAAAGCTTTATACATTAGCGTTCATATAAACCCATATAGCAGGGCGAATTGGATACGGTTCAGTGGTAGAACTGTATTCAAAGTAGTCGATGTATTCGTCATAATTATATACAGTTGCTGCATAACTTCCATACTTACCGGGTGTACGTAATCGCCATCCATTAGACCCAGATGAGGGTGTCCAATCTTTTGTATAAAGAGAGTATTTTTCAACTTCAACGACACTCAAAACGAACACTTTATCTTGTGTATTATTCCCTCCATTTGTAGCATATTTTGGATTATTGGCATTTGTCAAATTAGACATTGCAATCAATGACTGTTGCTCAGTTGAAAATGCGCTGTTTAAAAATATATCATTTAACCATAAACGAAGAGAACAAGTCTCCCATGTGGTATCTGATGAGGTGTTATTATATGGTTGCCGATCAAGACTACTATTTGAAAGCAATAAGACTTTATCACCTTCCTTTGTTACCACTCGCCATTCAATAAGCTCATTCAAATTGTATTTTATTTTATCTTGGTTATAACTGCCGAATGTTACCACATCACCTACACTTGCCTGATTGATTAGTAATAGCTGATATTTCGCCTGTTTTTCTTCGCTATCTTTGTAATCTCCAAGCTCATTTAACTGGTCAATAGCTGCTTTATACTGTTGGTCTTCAATCAATGACATGGCATTATTATATGTAACTGCTGGTTTGATAATTGTTTGGAAAATAAAGTAACTTATAATGCATAAAACAATACACAAACCTATAATTAGTGTCGTCTTCCTATTTTTGCTTTTGTACTTGTCTTTTTTGATTGGGGCTTGTTCGTCGCTACATACCCTCTTTGCACCACACTCGGGACAGAAACTTCCGTTATTTGTAAAGATAAAGCCACAAGTAGGGCAATTTCTTTGCTGTTTTTCGCTTGGCTTTCCGTAAGCATAGTTCATGGCAAAATCCTCCTTTTGCAATATTTTTAAAATAGTTATTACTTAGTAACCCGATAGGGTGTATTTCCTTGCGTTATAGGTCTCGCAGTAGCTGGTGTAGAATAAAAAGCACTAATCGATACGAGGGAAGTTTTAAAAAGTGGGTGTTAAAATTCTTGTTTTAGTTTGTTCTAAATCTTTTCATAGGCCTATTACTTCATAAGCTCTTCGGTTATGTCATCGTCTATTTCACTCTTCTTAGTTGCAACGTTATAGTTTGTTATCCTCTCCATGGATAGAGAACGAACTTCTAATAAAAAATCTTTGACATCATCTTCACGCAGTAGTAACCACAAAGAGGTAACAGCCCCAATCCCATAAGCTATAACGTAGATAATGTTTTGATTTCGTAAGGTTCTCAATTGTCGATTCAATTCTCCAGCGTCACCCGAGTAACTAAACGCATAACCGTAATCAGTATACTCATTAGGATCAAGCAGACTGCCAGCTTCATAGTAATTATCATAATATGTAATGCCACCGGCATCTTTGTTGCCAAAGAAAGTGACCATAACTAAAGATATTACAAAAATCAATATTAACGCTTTTGATTTGGTACTGAGTTTTAAAAAAGCACTTAACATAGTTCGCCTCATTTCCTTTCCAAAGTGATCGAATTGGGGGCATAAGAGGATTCTGATCTAAGAGTCATAACAATTTCATCATTGTTAACAACATTTATACTATATTCAACGGTTCCCCCGGTTAAGTGCGACCCGTATAAGGTGTAATCGCCATTGCTATCAGTTTTTTCAGATAATTCATAACTGCCGTTTGGGCCGCCGTTAAAACCAAACAATGAGGCGCTGGATGAGCCATTCTGAAAAGTGATAATCATTCCATTTGGTGATATCCACATACCATCAATACTGAATGATTGTGTACACCCGGAAAATGAAAGAACCACGGCCAATACCATAAGGACAATAAATAATTGCTTAAATTTTTTCAAGTTACTTTCTCCTTCATTTTTTATTTTTACCCTTTTGATATTAAAGGGGATATATATAAAATAACCATAGCTATGATCAAAAAATCGGGTTTTTAAAGATAAATATTAATTAAGGGGCCATACCTGTCCATTAAATGATTTAAAACTATTTGATTTAAATCCAGTAGGAAGTTGATATTGATTGTTACCGAGGTCTTTAGCAGAAGTAAATTGCAACCAGTTGTAGGTTTCTCCCGTGTTTACATTGGTGAACCTGCAATTCATAATACCATCCCCTGGTGTTCCAAAATCAAATTCAATTTTTTGTGGCCCTGGATATGTGCCTTCAACACAATAATTTTGTATAAAAATAGTACCGCCGTTTTCTGAAGTGTCAACAATTTGATAATCTCCGCCAGCACTCCACGTTTTTATTAAAAAAATACAACTAGAATTCGAAAATTTTAGAATCTCCTCAGGTTCATACGTATACCAGTATCCGTACAGCTGGTTGATGAATGTTTCATTTGAGAGTTTATTCTGTTTAATGGCATACTTGCTTTCCTGTACAGGTGTTTTGACGCCAACTTCATTGACTTCGATCACTTTAATCGTGATATCGCCCGGCTGCAGGGCAATGGGAGCCGTGTATTCGGTTGAAGTGATCCCCGGTTCGCTGCCATCGAGAGTATAATAAAGCTTATCGGAAGGATTGCCTTTGATGAGTTCAAGATTTTGAGTTCCCTGGTATTCACCGGAAGCCAAACCGAAACTAGGTTTTTTAACCGAGTAACTGGCCTTTTTATCCAGATAACTGGAATCACCAGTGGCTTCGGCTGCTCGTTCAAGAATGGTGATGATTTCAGCCTCGGATTTCCCGGCTTTGACATAGGCCCCAATCAGTTCATCGTAGAGTTTTTTCAGTTGATTTTTGTCTTTAGTCTCGGCAATTTTCTTTTCCAGCAGATCCAGCATGGTGGCATAGTCGTTGAGGGCGCCATAGAGTCTGGATGCATGAACAATCACCCGGGTGTCACTGAGCTGGTTGCTGATGACCCCGTCAAGAAGGGTTTTACCCTGGTCTTTGCGGTTGGTATTCAGATAGACATCGGCAAGCAGAACGCTGCCGTTGTCAGTTTCTGAAATGGCTTTGGCTGCTTCCAGCTGGGTTTCCGCTTCGGTGTAGTTTTTCAGCCCGATATTGGCTTCGCCTTTGCCTTCATAGGCTTTGACCTGTTTGTCATCAATGGTAATGACATCATTAAAGGCGAGGATCGCTTCCTCATATTTGCCTTCGTCCAGATATTTTTCGCCAAGGTCAAGGGACTTGTTGATTTCAGAGGCTTTCATCTGAGTTGGGATGAAGAATGCAAGGGCCGCTAGAAGCAGAATCCCGGCAGCAATGCCGACAATGAGAAAACGTTTTCTTCGATGCTTGTCCTGAACGGGCAGAGATTCGTCGGTTAGTTGTTCGGTCGGTTCATCCCCGTCATCGGAAAAAGCTGAAGGGGACTCCGTCTGAGTGCTAAAATTGGAAAGGACATCCTGTTCAGGAAGGGTATTCACTGATTCGTCAGGAGTGTCGTCAATTTCCAAAGAGGGTGTTGCTCCTTTTAAAATATCAATAAGCGTTTCTGTTTCATCGTTGATTTTGTCAGAGGAAACATCCAAAGAAAAATCCGGAACGATGAATTCGGAAGTGTTGCTCTTCGTCGAAGATTCCGCTTGGTTGATCAGCAGCTCGGTTTTCTCGTCGGAAGGCTCCGAAAGTCGATGGGATTCATGATCGGACAGGTTTTCGTCTTTTGAGTTATCGTCAAGTAGGATTTCTTCGACAGTTTTGCAATCTTGATCTGATTTTTTTTGTTTCATCACTTCTCCTCATTTACTGAGAATCTCATAAATTACATGAAATTCTATTAAATTGATTTAAATAGTACGTTCGTAAAAAACACATCGATTATTATATTGCTTTTAAATAAAATTATAATTTGATTAATATCAAGAAATGTTCTCGATGATTAACATTTGTCAATGAATTGATAGAAATCTAATTTCATATAAAATTAATAAAATAACATTTTGTTTAATTATATACTCTTTCAAAATTAAATCAAGATGTGACAGCGTTTGTGACAACAAAAAATTAAATTTATTGCAATATACTTTGAAAAATAAGAAAAAAATATTCTAATTCAGAAATTGTGATTTGACTAATTTAGAAATTGTTCTATAATAAAATTATCTAATAAATGTCAAAAGAACAAAAAAAATTGTTTTTATAGCAATACTGGATGAGAGTTGTGAAGTGTCATACGTTGAAAATAGCGCCTTAGCGGATTCAATCAGCGTTTGATTACTTTTAATTTTTATCAAAGTCATTTCAAGTTTAACTTTAATGTCACAGGCATTGTCACATCTTGTTATAAGCAAGTCACTTTGTTAAAATGAAAAAGGATAGGTAGTATGATCGGATGGGTAAACATGTTGTGAAAGTTTTAAAAGGGTTTAATCAACAAGAAAAGGGGAAAGATGAAAATGGCAGAATTTCTTCCGTTGGGTTCTGTTGTTCTTTTAAAAGGGACAACAAAGCGGCTGATGATTTATGGTAGGAAAGAAACACATGTTGAATCACAAAAAGTATTTGACTATATTGGGTGTCTTTTTCCAGAGGGGTACATTGATGATGATTTTGTTTTCTTTTTTAACAGAAATCAAATTGGAGAAGTTATCTATTCTGGTTTGACAGATGCGGAAGAAGAAGATTTTGTCAAAACACAACTGAATTTTGATAATGCTTCTGTGTTTAAGTGAGGTGAATATGAAAAATTCAATAATTTACGCTGTCCAAGCCAAGAAATTGATGAATTTATCAAAGAAGTTGAGGAGCGAAGCAGAGAAGCTGAACAAGCTTCTATCGGAATTGGGTTCATCATATTCAGGAAAGGATGCAGAAGTATATCGAAATGTGATCAGTAACATTCAAACGGAAATGAAATCCATAGCAACCGAAATGGACAGTCTGAGAAGTCGGTTGCTTTAAACTGAAGAGGTTAAAAATGAGCATAAAAGTAAATTTTGACAAATTAGAGGAAATGACTTTGAGCGCGCAATCGATCGCTCGAAATGTTGGGGGGATTTCGTCAGAAATCAGAGCCCTTCAATACAGCCTTCAGGGTGTTGACGCTTTACGTTCGATTAATCAGCTCAGTATCAGAGTCAATGATGTGAATCATAGATTATTAAAGTTATCAGAATCTCTTTCAAAGACGTGTTCGATTTATACTGCAGCAGAGCAAAGGATTAATCAGTCTTTTCAAAATAAGGGTGCAAAGAACCTTAATACTGAGGGAAAAACTACAGATGAAGCCATTTTTTTTGAAAATTTAAAGGTTGGGTTTAAAGGTATTAAAGACGGGCTTGGCGAATTTGGCGGGGTTGGAAAGGCAACAGTTTTTTTTACTGGGGCAATTGCGCAATGGGCAATGACAGGTAAATTCTCATTTACGGATACCGGGGCATCATCACTGGCGGAATATGTAAAAGACGGGAATAAAGTGCTTGAAGGCCTCTATGATTGGACACATAGTGGAATAGATACAGTCGTTAATGGTACGACAAAGTTAACCAAGAATGGTTTTAAAGAATTGGTTGGATTAGGTGATGTTTTTTCAGGTCATGCCTCAGAAGCCTCCACCTATAGCAAACGTTTTTTAAAAAATCTGAAATACCAATGGAAAGAAGGTTTGGATGATCTTAAAATTGGTGGAAAAGCTGCATTTAAAGTGGCAGGGGCAGCGCTGACCGTTGCGGTACATGCGTTTGATAATCAAGAAGAAATGAAAACAGAGGGTATCTCCCAACAACGGGCTGTTGCTGAAACAATAACAGAATCCACTATCGATATTGTAAAAGATGTTGCGATCGGTACAGCTGTAGCGGTTGGAGTTGGCGCGATTATCGTAGGGGGGGCGCCAGTAGTTGTTCCTACAGTTGCGGTCGGGGTTGTTACGGTTGGAGTCGGGGTCGGCCTGGATTGGGTCACGAATAACGTGATGCATACAAATAAAGGATTTACGGAAACTGTTTCAGATGGCTTTTTGAATTTTGTCGGTTTGTAACGAAGGCAGTAAATCCTCAGTTCGGATCGTAAGTTGTCGGTATAGATAGGTATCTTAGAGGGAGAATAAATGTAGTTTTGCAAATTCTCCAGTAGTAGATGAAAGGAAGATAAGGATGTTAAAAAATACCAGTGAGTATCTGCCCGTAGGAACCGTTGTGGTTCTAAAAAATGGCACAAAAAAATTAATGATTTTTGGTGTCATACAGTCAAATCCGGAAAAGCCTGAAGTGGAATACGATTATATTGGGGTTCCGTATCCGGAGGGAAATCTAGGTAATGAGTTTCAATACCTTTTTTATCATAAAGATATCAGAGAAGTATTTTTCAAGGGCTTTGAAGACATTGAGCGCCAGAATTTTATTAAATGCCTGACCGAATTCTATGAAAACAAGGAAAGCTTAAATAATTAGTGCCAAAAGACATAAAGATAACAAAAACCGAAGACAGATGCTTCGGTTTTTGAATTTTTTGGAAATTCTGATTAGGTGCATTAGTTCATGGTGGTAATATTTCCCGGGATATTAAGGGATGCGGGCAGACGATATTGGTTGTTGCCAAGATACTCTGCGGCAATGTAATCAGAACGGATGCCCGCATCATTCGTCACGTTAATTCTATTGTCACCTGGGGTTCCGAAATCAAATATAATTTTAGCAGAACGGTGGGTGCCTTCCGCCTCAAAATCTGCAATGAAGATTGCACCACCATTTTCTGTGGTATTTTCAATTTGAAAGTCTCCGTCAGAAGGATCGGATCCCCATCTTCCAATACGTATATGCTTATTGGAAAAATAAATTAGGCGACCACTTAAATTTTCCTGATACCAGACACCATATAGCTTATTGATAAATTCTTCGTTTGAGAGCTTATTCTGTTTTATCGAATATTTATTTTCCTGAACTGGACTTTTTACACCGGTCTCATTGACTTCAATGATTTTCACGGTGATTTCGCCCGGCTGCAGGGCAATAGGAGCCGTGTATTCCGTTGAAGTGATCCCCGGTTCACTGCCGTCAAGGGTGTAGTAGATTTTATCGACAGGAGCGCCCTTTGCGATTTCAAGATTCTGAGCCCCCTGATATTCTCCGGAAGCCAGATTGAAGGCCGGTTTTTTGACACTGTAACTGGCCTTTTTATCCAGATAACTGGAATCACCGGTGGCTTCGGCTGCTCGTTCAAGAATGGTGATGATTTCAGCCTCGGATTTCCCGGCTTTGACATAGGCCCCAATCAGTTCATCAAAGAGTTTTTTCAGTTGATTCTTGTCTTTAGTATCGGCAATTTTCTTTTCCAGCAGATCCAGCATGGTGGCATAGTCGTTGAGGGCGCCATAGAGTCTGGATGCATGGACAATCACCCGGGTGTCACTGAGCTGGTTGCTGATGACCCCATCAAGAAGGGTTTTACCCTGGTCTTGGCGGTTGGTATTCAGATAGACATCGGCAAGCAGAACGCTGCCGTTGTCAGTTTCTGAAATGGCTCGGGCTGCTTCCAGCTGGGTTTCGGCTTCGGTGTAGTTCTTCAGCCCGATATTGGCTTCGCCTTTACCTTCATAGGCTTTGACCTGTTTGTCATCAATGGTGATGACATCATTAAAGGCGAGGATCGCTTCCTCATAATTGCCTTCGTCCAGATATTTTTCGCCAAGGTCAAGGGATTTGTTGATTTCAGACGCTTTCATCTGAGTCGGAATGAGGAAGGCAAGGACAGCCAGAATCAGAACTCCAGCAGCAACGCCGGCGATGAGAAAACGTTTTCGTCGATGCTTGTCCTGAACGGGCAAAGATTCGTCGGTTAGTTGTTCGGTCGGTTCGATATCAAGTTGGGAGGATGATTTATCAAATTGACTTGCCGCATTGGGATTGGGCTGAGTAGTGTTGATATCAATAGGATGTAGATTTTTATATTTACGCATGATTTCCTCCGATCAAAAATGAAATTTCAAAAATGCATTTAAAGTTATATTTATGAGATTTAACTAATTTTATTTGGAAGTTTATTTTAAGTTGGAACTATCCGCAAAAGAGCATATTAATTTAAATTATATATCACAATTCAGTAGATATCAAGTAATAGTATCAATAAAATATGAATTACGATAAAAAAAATATAATAAAAAAACATGATATTGATTTTTATTCAAATTGATTTATAATATAAACAGTAGTTAAAATACAATTTGCTGAAACAGAGCAAATTATTTATGGAGTGAAATTCATTGGAAAGAAAAGCGTTAATAAATATAGAACAGAGGATCTATGAAGTATTTAGTCGACGTTACATTGTTATTGGTCTACTTGGTTGTGGCGGAATGGGGGCTGTTTTCTATGCGAAAAGCAATGATAATTTATCCATCGAGCGTGCGATCAAGGTTTTAGATAAACAGGGTTATAACGTAAACCTGGATATTTTTGCAGAAGCGTATGCATTAAAGAATTTAAACCATCCCTGCATACCAAAAGTCATTGAAGTTCTGGAAAAAGATGATTTTGTTTATATTGTACAGGAATATGTTCAAGGCGACTCTCTGAAAACGATTGTAAAGAATAATGGTAAAATTGATGAAAAAATTTTACTGGCTTGGATGGGACAAGTTGCCGAAACCGTCAAATATCTTCATGAACAGGGAATAATTCATCGTGATATCAAACCGGATAACATCATGGTCAATCCAGAAGGACAAATCAAGCTGATTGATTTCGGGTTGGCAAGGAGTAGGTCGGAAGTAGACGAAGTCGATGAAAAAGTGATTGGAACACTTTCATACACGGCTCCAGAGCGATTTTCAAAAGCAAGTGCAACAGTGCAGACCGATATTTATGGTTTTGGAACGACAATGTATATGGTTGCCACTGGTTTAAAACCGGAGAGTACACGAAAACATCCAAGAAGCGGTTTTGGGATAATGAAGAATAATTTAAAAAAAAATTGCTCACCTGGGGTCGTTGCAATCCTATCAAAATCGATAGCGATTGATCCGAACCAACGATATTTTCACTTCGATCAGATTTTATATGATATCGCAAAAGTTGAGCCGTTCAATCAGTTCCTACAGAAACAAAGATCCAGAGAAACCATAAAAATGTCATTGCTGACGTTGGGGTTTGTGTGCTTTATGGCCATGATTCCTTTAGGATTTTATAATTTGAAACTGGAAAAAGAGCAGCAATATAACACCATCATTAGTTCAGGGACAGAATTGCTGGATCAGGGGAAAGTAAAAGAATCTATCGATGAATTCCAGAAAGGTGTAGATCTTATGCCGGAAGGTTTGACAGCTCAGCAGGGAATCATGGAAGTATACACACGTCAAGGTGATTTTGATGAAGTAATTAACTATGGGATTGAATTATATCAAAAAGACGAGGAAGCCAAAAAAAATGCTGAAATTGCCTATCTTATTGGTAATGCTTATTTTGAATCAAACAAATTCGAGCAGGCGCTTCCATACCTGCAGGATGGAGTGGCGTTGAGTCCAGCGGTTGAGCATAATCTTGTTCTGGGAATGGATTATTGTGGCTTAAAACAGTTTGATCAGGCGGAGGAAGTTGTATCAGTGTTTCAGCAAGAAGTTGAAAATTCTGATGCAGCGGATTATCTTCTGGCACAGATTGCAGAACGACAGGGAGATAATATAAAAGCTCGAGCGAGTTATGAAAAAGTAATCAGTGAGACAAAAAAAACGGATTTGAAACGTAAAGCATGTTTATCTTTGGCGAGATTATATAAAGGCGAAAAAAATTATGCAGCGATAGTGACACTGTTGGAAACCTATCAAACTGAAACGGCTGGAAAAATGGATGTTGGTATTAATGAATATTTGGGGGAAGCTTATTATGGCATCGCAAAAAATGGTCAAGCTGAGTGCTACGAAAAAGCAAAAAAGGCGTTTCAGAGCTTGTTAGATGTTGGCTACACAAGACCATATCTATTCAGAAATATTGCTATTATTGAACAGGAAACTGGTAATTTTGATGCAGCTTTCGCAGTATTAAATAAAATGGAGACAGAATATCCGGATGACTATACGGTGCCGCTTCAGGAAGCCTGGCTGTTCATTGAAATGGAAAACCAGAAGCCGAATGAAAGCAGAAATTACAGCGATGCCAAATCTGCCTATGAAGAAACCATGGAAAAAGCTGGCAATTCCAGCAGCGATCAGGAAGTACAAATGTTGACAGCCAAAATAAATGAAATTAAGACAAAAGGATGGTAAGTGGATGAGTTTAGGGCTGATTTTTATCTTAGTGGGTGCGGCAGGTGCTTTGGTGATGGTGGTTTTATACATTATTTTTGTTCGACAGATTGGACGTAAAAGATTTGAAAATTTCAATGCCAGTTTATCTTATCGCCAGTATCAGGTAACTAAGGAACAAATTTCCATGAATCACATTGTATTTACTGAACGTAAAAAGTGGCACGAGGGAAAAGGCGTGCCGGGTGGTGTCCGTAGCGTCAATAGCATTTCTCTAGCGGAACCTTCAAGCAATTATGAGCTAAGAACCGGATTTTCAGGAGATCAGGAAGCGACAGAAAAGCTTTAAGAATAAATTTATAAAGTCTAAACTAAAATAAAATCTGTCACAAAATTTGTCACAGATTGTGCCGGGATCGGATTTTTTCTATAATCAAGAAAAGAACATCATTAATTAACAAGTGAAATAATATTTTGATGGGTTTCCTTATCGACATTATGCAACAGGAGGCGTTGGATGCATGACTATAAATGATGCTATAAAAGATGAAATGCTTGAGTACGCGAAGAAAAAATATGGCGAAATCTTTCAAGCGGATACTTTAATCAAATCCAACTGGGCTTACGCTTACGATGCCCTTTATGTTTATCCTGATGGAAAACCCGACGATAAATTCGAAATCCATCAGTATATCGATGAGACCAATATGGGTAGCTATGCTGATGGCTATTTTGGGAAATTGATCAAAAATGATTATGAAAGCGTCGTAGCTGATCTTGTTAAAGAGTCTGTCGGTGAAGCTGAAGTTTTCATTAGTTTTGACCAAGTGATTTTTGCCCAGCGCTTAAATGGTGATATTAAAGTCAGTGAGATTTATAGATTTGAAGAAAATTTTTCGTCTCAAATTGATATCTTTGTGACGTCTGACCAGCTTGGTGGCACTCAATTTATAGAAGCTCAACTCAAAGATTTGGGAGTCAAAATGGCGGATAAAAAACTTGTTTCACATCTTGATCTGTATGTGATTTCTGATGAAGAATATAGATTTTTAGATGAAGAAACCTTTAAGAATGGGCTGAAAAACCTCGAATTTTTCGATCGCCGGACAATACAGGTTGATTATTCGTTGAACATTGTTATCAGAAAAGTGGGTGATTTCTAATGGGTAGATTTTCAGCAGATGATCAACTATTACTGAGTAGCCTTATTTATTTTGATGGGGTGGTTGATCATGGCGGCAGTACCGTGAAAGAAATCGTTAACAATATTAAAACAAATGGGGTTCAACGTTACATAGAAAATGGGAAATTACCTGGAGCAATGAATACTGACGAATGGAATCAGGTGTTTGAGTCCATACTTAAACGACCGGATCTTTGTTTAATGAGACTGGCAAACAGTGTTAATGGAAATAATGGCTATCCGGATAATTTTCGAGCGGCGACTTTTATAACTGATCCATCTGCCGATCCGAGTGATGCCATTGTTATTTTCAGAGGAACAGCAGATTCGGTTGAGCAATGGTCGGATAATGTGGAGGGTGCCTTTGAATTTGATACAAAGCACCAGCAATATGCCTACCAATATACAGAAAATGTACTGGAGGATCTGTCATACAAAACAAATGTAATGGTTACCGGCCATTCAAAAGGCGGGAATCTTGCAGCTTATGCCACAACATTGGATAATTCAGGGAAAATTGATTCCTGTACAACCTTTGATTCGCAGGGGTTTTCAGACATGTTTTTTAAAAAGTACAGTGAACTAGTTGAAACCAATCATGCAAAAATAACGGCCATTGTTGCCCAAAAAGATAAGGTCAGTTTATTGTTGAGATCGGTTGCGAAACGGGAAATTTGTTACGAAACGATTAATCAAGACGATCCAACGATGTATCACAAATTTAATCTTTTGATTGGGCGTATGACAAAGAACAATCAGGTGGAGCGGTCAAAACAAGATCAGCAATTGAAGGGATTGCTTGATGACTTGATAGAAGATGCAAGATCATGGTCGCCTGATCTGCAGAATCTTGTCAGCGATTCGATTGGAAAGCAAATGACAAAAGGTAATATTGGTTCTGGGAATATAGCGGTCCTGGTCGTAGCGCTGTTGGGAGAAATTGAAGCAGAGGCATTGTTACACCACGATATCAGCGGTCTAATGAATACCGTTCCAAAAGCCATGTTAATTGTGCTTCTTCTTAAATCGGCTGAGAATTATAGTTCGATTGATGAAATATTGATTGATATGGGGAAAAAGGCTCTGATATTGGAAAAACTGTGCAGAGGTGTTGGCAGTTGCTTTTATGTGGAAGCCATGAAGATTTTCAATGAGTGGTTCAGAAGAATTACCGCTACAAACTGGTTGGAAAAAAATTCAGAATATCTGGCAGGTCAAGAAATAAAAATTGATACTGGCAGGCTCCAATATCTGGCGAATCGTTTGGAGCGGATTCAATACAGACAAAAGCGACTGGATGATTATTTCAGTACTTTGAAATTGTGCAAGGGACTGGATATGAATTTTTTTAATATCAGATTTATGGAACAGTTCAATGAAGCAGCGATGATAAAAGTCAGATCGTGTTCGGATTTTCTCCATAATGCGGCAGATATTTTTGAGAGTTGTGAAAATAAAATTATTGCTTCAGCAGAAAGGTTGAATGGGTAAGTCATTGAAATTAACTTTAATAAAATGGGAGAATATTCAGACACTAATTTTACCACCAAAAGTCTACGGAAATTTCTGGATCAAAAATGAAGTTCTTGGTGAGCTTGAAAACCTTATCAACATAGAAGGGATAAACAATCAATGGTTCTTGCGTTCGGGGAAAAAAGCAAGCATTGTCAATGATGAAAACTGTGAGATGGAACAGGTTGGTCTCAAATTAAATACCTTTTATAAAATAGTACTTCGCGAAACGAATGAACAGGCTTTGATTTTTACTGAACCGATTACTGAAAACAGACAAACTTTTTCAAAGTATCTTCTTCCTAAACAAGGTGTTATTAGACTGGGTAAGCTGGAAACGAATGAAATTGTATTTAAGACTCCGTTTATTTCTCGGAACCATGCGACCATCAGTATTAATCGAGACCAGCTGACGATTACTGATGAAAATAGTGCGAATGGTATTTTTGTCAATGGAAAGCGGATTGCCGAAGGGAAGTTGACTCCAGGGGACAGCATTTACATTATGGGCTTGGTGATTGTGATCGGAAAATCGTTTATCGCGATTAATAATCCTGATAATAAGACTACAGTGAATCCAAATATTTTAAAACGATATCCATCCCAGAGTGTTGAAATGAAGTCAAGACAATATGAGTCGGATATCGACTACCGATCTGGTTATTGTATTTATCGAGTGCCTCGGTTCAAACGAGAGATACAAGCACCCCAGATTCGTATTGATGCACCACCAAACCCAACACAGAATGAGAAAATACCGATCTTTTTATTGATTGGACCAACGATTACCATGGGGATGACGTCTGTTACCTTTGGGGTCATGGCCGTTTCCAATGTTGTGGTGGCTGGTGGCAGTATGCTGTCAACTTTTCCTAGTTTGATGATGTCGGCAGGGATGCTCGCAGGAACCGTTCTTTGGCCGACACTAACGAGAAGACATGAGAAGAAACAGCGGATTGCGAATGAAAAACACCGAGTCAACAGATATACCCGTTATTTAAATAAATTCGAAGAAAAAATCGAAAATGAAATAAAAAATCAAGGTGAAATACTTAATGAGAATTTTAAAAAGCCCCAATTTTATTTGCAGCGAATTGTGGACCGTGAATCCAATCTTTGGGAAAGAACAAGCGAGCAGGATGATTTTCTTGAAGTGAGGCTGGGGCTCGGTCAAATACCACTTGAGATCAAGCTTGAATATCCTCAGGAACAGTTTACGCTGGAAGAAGACGATCTTAAAAACAAAATGTATCAGCTGGTGAAAAGACCTAAGCTGCTTGAGAATGTTCCAATCACGCTCTCTTTAAAAAACGAAAAAAACTATGGTTTTTTAGGTAACTTCCATGACCGGATCCGTCTTTTTAAGAGTATTCTGGTGCAATTGGTTACTTTACATAGCTATGATTCACTGAATTTAGTATTTTTATATTCAGAAAACCAGGAAGAACTGTTGCAGCCTTTAAAATGGTTGCCCCATACATGGAACAGCGATAAGAGTGTTCGCTTCATTGGTCGAAATCAAAAAGAAATCAAAGATATTGGCACTTATTTGGAGAAGGAGATTTCTAAGCGTGAAGTCCTGAACGATGAAGAAATCGATGATTTGCCGGTAAAAATTTTAATCTTTGTCATGGATGAAAAAATTGGAGCACAAGCAGATTTTCTTCAACGAATTTTAGACGGTAAAAAACATCTGGGGATTTCGATATTGTCTTTTTATCGAGATTTTAACAGTTTGTCAAAAGAATGCTCAAAAGTTATTGAAATACGGGAAGGCGCTTCGAAAAAATACGATAAAGAAGATACCAGTGGATCCTACCAGAGATTTAATCCGGATTTGACCGATTATGAACTAGATCTGGTTTGCCGAAGCCTTGCAGATGTTTATCTGGGTTCTGGAATCGAGAAAGACTATTTTCCAACGATACTGGAGTTCCTGGATATGTACAAAGTGGGAAAGGTGGAACATCTTAACTGTCTCAGCCGTTGGGCGGAAAATGACCCGACTTTAAGCTTGGAAGCAATGGTTGGTGTAAATGAACGAGGCGAAACGTTTGGAATTGATTTTCATGAAAAATATCATGGTCCTCATGGTTTGGTAGCAGGAATGACAGGATCAGGAAAAAGCGAATTTATCATTACCTTCATTTTGTCCATGGCGGTCAACTATCATCCCAATGAAGTGGCGTTTATTCTTATAGATTATAAGGGCGGTGGGATGGCTGATATTTTCAGGAATTTACCACATCTGGTGGGTACCATTACAAACTTGGATGGCAGTGAAGTCAAACGCTCACTGATATCAATACAAAGTGAAATCACGAAAAGACAGGCCATTTTTAAAGAGGCCGGGCTTCGTTTGAATATGAGCAATATAGACATTTATGATTATCAGAAGCTATATCGGGAAAAACTGGTTAGAGTGCCTTTGCAGCATTTGTTCATTATCTCTGATGAATTTGCCGAACTGAAAATGCAGCAACCGGATTTCATGGATCAGCTTGTCAGTGCTGCCCGGATTGGTCGAAGTCTCGGTATTCATTTAATTTTGGCTACACAAAAGCCATCTGGAGTAGTAGATGATCAGATTTGGAGCAATAGCCGGCTGAAAATTTGTCTCAAAGTTCAAGAAAAGGCTGACAGCATGGATATGATTAAACGGGGTGATGCGGCGGAGCTCAAAAATACGGGTCGGTTTTTCATGCAAGTCGGATTTAACGAACTTTTTGAGTTGGGGCAGTCTGCCTGGAGCGGAGCACCCTATTATCCAGAGGAAACCTGGGTAAAATCGGTTGATGATGGACTGATTCTAATCGATCGAGTGGGTCAGATAATGAAGTCAGTAAAAATTGATAATCGGAATATTTATTTCCAGAAACCGAAAAAGCAAACTGAAGCAGTGGTTAGCTATCTCGAAAGTTTAGCCAATGAAGAGAGAATAGTAATACAGCCATTATGGCTTCCGCCGCTAAAGCCAGTAATGAGTCTGATGGAGTTACGCACTAAATACCAGACAGAAGAGTATCATAATCAGATTAAAGCTATTATAGGGGAGTACGATGATCCCGCAAATCAGCGGCAAGGATTGATGGAGATCAACCTTTCACAAGGGGGAAATACGATTGTTTATGGTTCTCCCGGGAGTGGAAAATTGGGCTTGATTCAGACCATGATCTATTCTTTACTGGAGAATTATTCTTCAGAGACACTCAATCTATATTTATTGGATTTCGGTTCAGAAACCCTTAATGCATTTAAAGGAGCCCCTCAAGTCGGTGATGTCCTATTTTCGACTGATAATGAGGCAGTGAAGCAGCTTTTCAAGATGTTATCCGAATTTGTTGCAAATCGGAAACGAAAATTTGCAAATTATGGCGGTAATCTTGAAACCTACAATAAAAAAAGTGGGGAGACATTGCCCAATATTCTGGTAGTCATCGAAAATTATACAAGTTTTTGTGAAAATTATGATGAGTTAGAAGAAAGCCTTGGTCAGTTGACGCGAGAAGGGATGAAATACGGAATTTTCTTTGTAATTACGGCGACATCCGGAAATTCGGTTCGTTATCGGATTGCACAGAACTTTAAACAAAATTTGGTGCTTCAGCTGAATGATCAAAACGATTATGCGGGAATATTGGGCAATACAAATGGGATTTATCCTTCAAATTTCAAAGGTCGTGGGATTTTCAAACACGATACTACTTTTGAATTTCAGACCGCAACAATAGCTGAAGAGCCGGAAATTATTTTTGACGAGATCTCGACTTTATGCAGAAAATTACAGGATACTAATTTTAGTCACCCAGCCCCTAAAGTACCGGTATTACCTGAAATTCTGACGCCAGATCATTTTAATTTCAAAGATAGGTTTACCCTTGACGAATTACCCCTGGGCCTTAGTCAGACAAAATTTACAACGGTGTCGGCTGATTTGACAGCCAATATGATTTTCCCGATTTTTAGTCAGAATATGATTCAAAAATCATATTTCGATGGTGTCGTTACATTACTTGGAAAAGAATTGGAAATTAAATGGCTTGACGGGGAGGAACAGCTTTATCCAGATGACGGTTTAGAGCCAACGATCATCTGGTTGTTTAACGAGATGGTCAAACGGAATAATGCATTTAAAGATGCACAAGGAGAACAAAGACCATTACCGGAATTCGATGATAAGTTAATACTGATCAGAGGATTGGGAAAGCTGCTGAATCAGCTTTCTGAAGACGGCCAGGACAAATTAAAACTTGTTCTTGAAAAAGGTGAAGCATCCTATCGAATCTTTTTTATCATTGCTGATGAAGAAAGTCAGATATCAAACTACTCATATGATTCATGGTGTAAAAAACAAATCAGTGGAAAGGATGGGGTGTGGATTGGCAATGGCGTTACAGAACAGTTTATTTTAAAAGCCAGCAAAACGACCCGCGAAATGTATGAGTCGATTGCTGAGGATGCCGGTTATTATTTAAAAAGAGGACAGCCTATCTTTATCAAAGTATTCAGTGATCCAGAAGAAAGGAGTTGATTAATTGGGGATTGAAAGAAAAATTCTGGTGGAAGTAACCCTACCGTCATCGGGGACAGCCTTTGATGTGTTTGTCTATCCGTTATCACCAGTAAGTGAAGTGATAAATTTGTTGGTGGGGGCTATACAAGATTTTTCCTGGGGCTATTATCAGGGAGATGAAACATCACTGCTTTGCTTTAAAGAAAATGGAGTTCCGTTGGATATCAATCGAACAATTGTGGAAAATGGCCTTAAAAATGGTTCAAAATTAATTTTAATCTAAGGAGAAAAATAATGAGTCGAGCAATTAGTGTACAACCAAGTGTATTGAAAAAAACAGCGGATTCGCTGAATCAGGGCGTTGCGGAGTATGAAAAAATCTACAAACAGCTTTTCAGCGAAGTCGATGGTATGGGGGCGGCATGGCAGGGGATTGACAATCTTGCATTTGTTAACCAGATTAAAGGTTTCATGGAAGATTTTCAGAAAATGGGCAGTCTGATGAAAAAATATTCACAATTTTTAACGGATAGCGCAAAAACGTATGAGTCGGCACAAAATGAAATCGTCAGCGGCGCAAAGCGTCTGACAAATTAGAGAGGAGAAATAGAAATGGCAGTAGTAGAAGGAATTAAAATATCATTAGGTGAAGTTAGCAAGACGGCTACAACCATACGATCGCTCAATAAGAGTCTGGATGCAAAACTCACAGATATGCAGTCTCAGGTAAATGCCCTATCCAGTACCTGGCAAAGTGATGCGGGAAATACGATTGTTCAAGACATGAAGAATATGTCCGGTCAATTTGAAGAGTACAAAAAAGTGATCGAAAGCTATGCCAATTTCCTTGATCAGACCGTAAAAAGTTATGATACGGTGGAAACCAATATCAATCGTAATGCCGAAGCGTTTAAGTAAGCACAAAATAGGAGGAAAATATGGCAAGTATGACTGGCAGGAGAGTGGTGAGAAGAGGACAGTTTATTCTGGTTGATCAAGGCGATGTTTATGAATTAAATGATGTACCACTGATCATTGGACGAAATCAGGATCAGTGCGAAATTTGTATCCCCCAAAAAACCATTAGTCGATGTCATGCTCAGCTGACACAGGAAAATGGCAAATGCTATCTGGAAGATTTGGGATCAGTTTCTGGTACATTCATCAATGAAGAGCGAATAGAAGCACATATAAAGTATCCAGTAAATGTTACAGATACGATTCGCATTGCGGACTATTCCCTTCAAATCGAATTAAAAATGGGGATACCAGTTGAAAACTCGCAGGTCGAAATGACGAATATCGATCAGGTACAAGCAGAAGCTATTTCTTTGGAAAACCCAGAAGTTCCCCCCAAAACTCTCGAGAGTCCGTTAATTGAGCAATTGCCGGATATATCTGCCGATGAGAATGAAGATGTAGAGTTCGATGGAAAAGGCAATGTTGGGTTGGTTGGGTGGTCTTCAGAAACGGCGATCATGACCGAAGTTGGAGAAGTGATTCAGAAGGCGCCAGCGTTAGAGAAAGACGGAAGATCCGAAAATTTAGAGGCATATTTAAATCGGCTGCTGAGTGAAGTATCATTCAGTACAAAGCAAACGACCACGGTGAAGATGATTGTTGAGTTGGTTATTGAGGGCGACAATCACGCCAAACAAACGATAGTTGACTTTCTCAATAAATGGACAGAGGATTTATCCGCGCCAGTTGTTCAGGGAATTCAGGATGAATGTATTAATAAGGAATCAGATGACTACACAAGAGCGATTGGTGTTCAGCCGGTTATTGAAACACCTCCCGTAGTTAATTCACCTCGGCAGGTGATTCGACGTGAGCCGCGGCAGGTAACTCAATCTGATGAAATAATAATGCCCATTAATCCATATCAGTCAATTTCGGAGTCGTCAGTCACAACATCCGATCCGGAAAAGCCACCAAATTATGGAAATTGTCCACTTTTGCTACCGATTCTGATTGAGGGAGAGCGGATTGAAATCCCGATTTCGAAAACGCCTTTCATCATTGGAAAAAGCTCGCAACATAGTGATTTTCCGTTGAATGCCCGAGGAATCAGCCGTTCTCATTGTCTGATTACTTTTCACGATGGTAATTATTTTATTACAGATTTAGGATCAACAAACGGGGTCTGTGTCAATAAGAAACGCTTAAAACCCCACAAAGAATGTAAGATAAAATCAACTGATAAAATAATTTTGGGGTCAAATCAGTTTTTATTTGAGATCCCAAGTTAGGGAAGAGTGATAGGGGGAGTCAATGGATCATATTATTGAAGCGATGATTGATGAAACACGCCAGATTCAAAAAGAATTGGAGGTCATTGCAGATGAACTCATGGAATTTAAAGGAATCGGTTCAGAGATCTGTTCGCGACTCCTGTATGAAACGGCAAGTGAATATCAGCAATTGGGGAATCAATTGAAAAAATAATTAATCGGCAGAAAATCAGTGAGAATGAAAGCATCTGATTTTGGAATCGACTTGGGTTTACAATGTTACGGGAATGAGATTAGGGATTTTTCGAAATCCCTAATTAAAAGCGATGGAGGACAGCATGACGTTGTTTAGTGAAACGTTAAAAAAACAGATCGATCAGTGTGGAATGACAGTCTATCAGTTGGCAAAAATATCCTGTGTCGACAGGACAATCATCCAAAAAAGCATGACGGGGGATCGTATTCCTAATCAGGAGGCGATTCAAAAGCTCAGAAAAGCCCTGAAATTATCCCCTAAAGAAGAGGCTGTTTTTCTGGAACACTATGAAATGACAAAAATGGGAGAATCGCTGTTTCTTCAGAGAAAAAACACGCTTCAATTTTTGAATGCCATCGGTCATACCTATCAGGTTGTGGACGAAATAAAAGCCTTACCGGTCAAGACATTGGAGTTTGAAGAGAATTCCATGAGAGATGTGGAATGTTTTAACAGTGCTTTACAAGTGCAAAAGCTTGTCCAAATAATGATTGAAGAAGTTGTTTTTCGGCTAGAAGAAAAACAAATGATGATTTATTTGCCTTTTGAATTTTATTTTTTTTATGATTTACTTAAACAGTACTTTCTTGACGAGCATAATCAATTTGAAATCCTCAATGTATTTCCGATTTCGAAAGAATGTGATGGGGTCGGTATGCAGGTTAACAGCTTGTCAGCACTTGAAACCATCCTGCCTTTTTTGATGACGAAAAAAAGCGGTTATTATCCTTATGTATATTATGATCATGATCACCATCAGGATTTAGCATTAATATTTCCTTATTATTTTATTACTGAAAACAAGGTCGCAGTGATTGCCGCTGACTTTAAGAGAGCTTTACTCTATGAGCATGAAACAGTGATTTCAGCATATAAAGAGGCCTTTTCAACTTTGAAAAAGCGCTGCCGGCTTTTAACCAGTAAATGCAGTCAGCGAATTTCTTATGCTGGGGAACTGGCAATAATGAATCGCAGGACGGCTTTTTTTGAACCGCTGCCGTGTCTCGATAAATTTTGTAGCAGGGTTCAAATTGAAAAACTGGTAATCAGTGACTGTGAGCAACGCGAGACAGTTATTGAGTTTATCCATCAATTTTATCGACAATATGCTGATTCTGATCGGAAAAGAAGGTGTTATTTCTCGATAAAATCGCTGCGACAGCTGGCGGAGACGGGAAGCCTGATTAATTTTCCGGCTCCCGTTGTTCGACCGCTGGACAAACATGAAACAGTAGCCTATTTTGTACTGCTTTTGGAGGAGTTGGAAGTAGTTGAGGCCCAGCTTTTTGCGATCCGGGAAAATGTGCTCAAACAGGAAGGTGCTTTTGAATTAAATTTGATCGAATCATCTGATGTTTTGATCCGCTTTTATCATCGGGAAAAAGCATTGCTGAATTCGGTGCTGATTGATGAACGGAATATCAGTCAAATGATTATCGATTTTTTTGAATTCTTGCCGGACAGTAAGTGGATTTGTACAACCAAAGAAATAAAAGACGAAATTAAAGGGTTGATCACAGGGTTGCAGGCATCAAAAAATGAAGAAATGTTTTGTTGAGAAGACTAAATTTAAAGTGTGAAGCGAATAATAAATTGTGGGACGTTCACAATGATGTTGTTCACTTAATGGAACTTGTGATTGAATTTTTTTACTGAGAAAGGATGTTAGGGGATTGAAAATGGGGAAAAGACTAGTCGGAAATCTGAAAATGAGCATACTAATAATGATGTGCTTAATTATGATATTGAGTTTATCGGCTTGTGCCAAGGTGGAGGCAAAAAAAGATTTTGACGCGCTTTCGACTGAAATAAGTCAATTACAGGATAGTATTTCAAATAGAATAGCTGAAGGGCAAACATTGCTGACAGACACGAAAACAGAAGAACTTGCCGATCCGAGTTTACTGGAAGCATTAAAGAAAGAAATTGACTCTTCAAAAGCTGATACGGTCAATGTTCCTACTGTCGGTACCGCAACAGATGAAATCAAACAACAGATTGAAGAGTTGGCGGGTAAAAAAGAAGAATTGGAGAGTCGATTACATTCTCTGAACAGTTCGATTACAGCAATCGGGGATAGTAAACAAAAATTGGTAGAGCAGATCGCTGCCGAAAAGGAAGCCAAACTTAATGAAGCAATTTCTCCAAATAGTACCTATTCGATTATTGCAACTGATGACAATGGGAACAAAGAAAAAATTACCGTAAGAATTGGGCAGTGGCTAAAAGGGTCAGAAACAGAGATGCTGGATAAAGCCTGGCAAAATGTTGGTGGAGAGAGTACAATGCCATTAACGGGAGCGTATGAAGGGGATGAATTTAAAAATGGAGGAACCTTTCATCCGAAAGAAGCAGCTTATGTATTTGGTTCTGTAACTATTGAGAATCTAACTCCAGATTTTAGTCCTGAAAATTTTTGCAGAGGTTCAAGTGGGGTTAGTTTAATACCTGAAATTGGCACTGGCAGTGTTGTTCAAGGGCGCGAATATACAAGTGGGACAAGTTGCGATATAGTGGGTGGATTTAACTACGTAGTTAATGCAAAAATGACCTCGAACAATTGGGGGCCAGTGCCTTTTGTAATCGGAGTAGAAAATGTATTTTCGCCTAATTATCCTGATGGAAATCCTCAAATAAACGAAGTTGAATTTTCCTTAAATGGTAGTATTTCAACACATACTCAAGGTGATGAAAAATTTATAGTTAAGAAATCATGGTGATTTAGCTGTTCAAAAGCTTTTTCCATTGGTTTTACAGCTGGTTAAAGGAGAATCAAATGAATATAAATGATGAAAAAACGGAGCCGCTAATTGTTGCAGGTCCCCGTCAACAAAAAAAGACGAGAAAATTTAAATTAGGATTAGGATTAGTAGTAGCCGCTGTTTTGCTGATGGGTATAATAGCTATTTTTGCGACCATGTATTTGCTTCATCAAAAAGCGGATTCAATTATATGTGAATCCTTATGGGGGGGTGCTGATAATCGGCTAGATATCATTCCTGACAATTCGAAGAATGCGGAGTGGATCTACTATATTGATGACCAAAGGGATCTCTCGAAAATCAAGAAAGACGGCACCTCACAGAAAAAATTGTTAGATGGAGGCTGCGATGCATTTTGCATTACAGAACCGTGGATATACTATGCAAAAGGTGATCCAGGTTTTAGTGAAGATAATAATATGACGATTGGCAAAATACGCATAGATGGGAATGAGAATACAGAACTGAGCAGGTTGACTATTAATTCAGAACAAGATGATATGGCACAAATTAAAGTGAGTGACGATTATATCTATTATGCTTTTGGGAAAAATGATTTATACAGTGAAACAATGCCTAATTTTGGAATTTATAAACTGAAAACAGACGGCAGTGACAGCTTAAAGATTTTGGGCGATGAAGTTAACAAAATAGTTGCTATCGAAGATGGGTGGATTTATTTTTCAGAGCCATCTACTGTTAGTGATAGTGCTTGTGATCTTTATCGAATGAACTTAGACGGAAAAGAAAAAATAGCACTAGCGACGGTTAGTTATTGTACACATCGTATAGGGGAGTGTGAACCAATTATAAACGGTGACTGGATATACTACATAAATTCTGCTGAAAATGATAGTCTTTTCAAGATGCGAAAAGATGGAACAGAAAAGCAGAAAATACATGATGGTTCATTGATTTCTATGTTTGAGCAGAATGAGTCGCTTTATTTTGTACATAGGTCCAATTCTGGTATGGATGGAGATATTGTTAAAATAGAGATGGATGGCGGTGAAACAGAAACCTTAGATAAAGATGCTTACTTTATTTTGGGCGTCGATGATAAATGGATATATTATATAGAACAGGGAAATGACTTTAGGAAATTTTTAAAAGTAGGGCTAAACGGCAAAGCTAAACAGAGAATATGGATGTTTGGAACGGGTTTTTAAATTATAATAAAAAACGATACTCAAGTTGAATAAGGATATTTATTGATGGGCGTTCGGTGAACGCCCAGGCACAACATATTAAGGAGAAATTAAATGGGTCTATTTGGATTATTTGGAAAAAAGAACAAATTGGATCTCTGGAGGATTGAAAATTAAATTTTATCGGAGGGGGAAGCGGTTTAGTTAACTGACTGGGACATTATGCCGTTAAAATTGATGCTAATTAAATATGATGCGATGGATGGAGAGTCACTGGAAATTAAAGACATTCTGAAAAATTGTTTTTCAAGATCTTGATATCAATAGTTTTGACGGAGTTCGTCAAAGGGAGATATTTATTGGCGGAAAAGATTTTATTTCAGAAAAATGACTAATTTAGATCACTATCCTGAATTACATAGAAAGATTTAAAAGGCAAGATAAAAGTGATTTATGAAACCATAGTTAGGTAAGAAAGCGACATCGTATAAAAGTAAGATTATTAGAAAAAATCTATATTTGAAAGAGGAATGGTTATGAAGCTAATGCCCGGAAAAAAGCAAATTGAGCTGCTTATTTTAATGCTAATGGTGATATTGGCAATAATGTCCATTAGTGTGAGTCCTATCTTGGCAGGAACGACGGAAGGTGATTTTACCTATTCGCTCAACGCCGGGGAAGTAAGAATTGACAAATATATTGGTTCAGGTGGAAATGTGACCATACCAAGCAAGTTGAGTGGTTACCCCGTCACCAGCATTGGGGAGGATGCTTTTAGCAAGTGCAAAGGGCAGACTGACTTAATTATTCCAACGAGTGTAACGAAAATTGAAGAAGGTGCATTTCGTGATTTTCAGGGACTGACAAGTGTTGTCATCCCTGATAGTGTAAAAGAAATTAGTTATCAGGCCTTTAAAGGTTGTGTAAAACTAGATAATCTCACGATTTCTGAGAAAACAGTTGCGATTGGTGAAGAAGCTTTTAGAGGTTGCACAAGTTTGACAAGTATCATCATTCCTCAGGGTGTGACGGATATTGGATCAGGTGCCTTTAGTGGATGTACAGGCTTAACAAGTATCACATTGCCGGAAAGTGTAACGATTGTTAAGTCCTATTTGTTTGATGGTTGTACAGGTTTAAAGAGTGTTGTTCTGTCTGACGGTGTAACTGAAATAGGAAATCATGTATTTCAAGATTGTACTGGATTAACAAGTTTCACAATTCCGCAAAGGATTACCGAGATTAGTGGGTACTTGTTCTCAAATTGTAAAGGATTGACAAGCGTCTTGATACCAGAGGGTGTAACGAGTGTTGATCAAAATGCATTTTCAGACTGCACCAATTTAACAACAATGATACTGCCGGATGGTTTAATTAATATTGACTCTTCGGCATTTTCTGGATGTGCTGAGTTGACAGGTATTTATATTCCGGCAAGTACAACAAAGATATCGAATCCTTTTTCTGGTTGTAAAAAATTAACAATCTATGGGAAAAAGGGTTCTGCTGCCGAAGAATATGCAATTAACAATAACATCCCATTTGCTGTGGATGATTATCAATTTGCCATTGCCAATGGCAGTGCGACCCTCAAAGGCTACACTGGGTCTGGTACCGATATTTCAATTCCAGCTACATTTGGGGGGAGCCCGGTGACGGCCATTGGTGATGGTGCACTCGCGAAATATGCCGGAGCAAGTGTGACAATTCCGGAATCGGTAACGAGTATCGGCAAAGATGCGTTTAACAGTTCGAAATTATCAAAAATCGTTATCCCCAATAGTGTGACCATTATTGGAGACACGGCATTTGCCAATGCATCTGAACTGGCCAGTGTGACAATCGGCAGCGGCGTAACCAGCATTGGAAAAGAAGCATTTAAGAATACAAAATTAGCAACAGTAACGATTCCTAATGCTGTCACAAGTATTGGTGACGCTGCATTTGAAAATTGCAAGGAATTAACTGAGGTAAATATTGGCAATGGTCTAGGCAGTATGGGAAAAGGCACGTTTGCGGGCGTGGATTTAGCAAAAATGACCATTGATGAAAATAATAAGGCCTATTCGATTCAAGATGGTATCTTGTTTGATAAAGAAAAAACAATCTTATTACAAAGCTTTTATAATGATTCAAAGAATTATCGCATTCCAGAAAGTGTTACAACCATTGGTGAGTCAGCATTTGCAGACAATCAGAGCTTGGTCAGTGTCACCATTTCCGACAGCGTAACGAATATTGAAAATAATGCGTTTAACGGTTGTAGCAAACTAGAATCCGCATCTTTTTTGGGGAATGCGCCGTCAATGGGAACGGCTGTTTTTGATAATACTTCTGAAAAATTTATGGTTCATTATCTTAGTGGAAAATCAGGATTTGAGAACCCCTGGAATGGATACGAAACAACATCATACAATGGACCCCCGGTTGAGTGGATCATAGCAGGTGTTATTACAGTACTAGTTTTAATCATTGTTTTGATTCTGTTTATTTCTTTGCGCAAGAGAAAAAAACCGAAAAAAACACGTTCGCCAAAAGTTAAAGCCAATTTAAAAACAGGAAAAAATTTTGATGAATCGATTCAGAGCGGAGTAATACAAGACGTAGAAGTCAAACAGAATCCTACCGCAAGTGAAGACGTAATAGATTCTTGTGTCGATAAAGTAGAGAGTACAATAGTAACTCAGGAAATAGACGACGATGATGAAATCACCGAAGATCTAATGATTGATAAATAATCTTAAAAAGTTGATAAATGTTATTATGTCAGTGGAGGACATGAATGAATAGTAATGAGAATGAAAATCAAAACAGAGAGAATGGTTTTGATCCTGATGGCGATTTGACTGAAGAGTTATTGACGAAAAAACAGTCGGAAAATCAGAGTCACAGGAAAAAATTGTTTTTTATCATTGGTTTGATTGGGGGATTTTGTATTTTGCTTGTGAGTGTATTATTGATCATGAATCAGATGAAGATTTCACAAATCAATAAAAACCTTGAATTAGGCGAGAAATACCTGGAAGAAGGCAAGTACGAAGAGGCAATCCTTGCTTATGACGACGTCATCAAAATCGATCAAAAAAATGTATTAGCTTATGAAGGTAAGGGGGCAACCTATCTGGGCATGGCGAATTACTCCGAGGCGGAGAGCCAGTTGGAAACGGCTAAATCAATTGACTTTACAGATAATGGCAAGGTGCTGATGTCAGAAGTGTATATCAATACGGATCGTAAAGACCAGGGGATGGCA
>NZ_JBGSHG010000010.1:0-40428 GCF_041752335.1 Acetobacterium sp.
TTACCCTGGTCTGAGACACTGCCGGAAGAATGCCGGTCAACTATCAATAAAGAATAACCGCTATAAAAAAGCAGTCCTTTTGTGAGAACATTATCTCATCAATTGGACTGCTTTTCAATGTGGGCTGTATTTGACGCTTACTCTTTTTGTATTTTTTAGGAAGGAGCCATCTGGCGACTGACGCGACTGAGGCGCAGCACCGCGGAGCCGAAGTGCCGCATGAGCGAGTACAACGGTAGTGAAGTTAAGAGCCTGATTCAAGTTCTAAGGAAACCCAACCCGGGTTAAACTCAGGTTAGGTTTCCAGATAAAGGGGGGAAAGGAGGGTGTCTAATCTACAGTGTCTTCCAAATATTCTTTTGATATTCCAGAATCGCCCGGTCACTGGAAAAAAGACCAGAGTAGGCCACGTTGCTGAGCGACATTGCAAACCATTTGTTTTTGTTTTTAAATAGTTCATTGATACGATGCTGAGCGTTTACATAAGAATCAAAGTCTTTTAATACGAAGTAGGTATCATTATACAAAAGCAGCGAGTCATAAACACTTTGGAAATTCGTTAAATGCCCAAAGGTACCATCAATGAGCTGATGCATAATTTTTTGGATACGATGATCGCTTTCATAAATTTGCACGGAACTGTAGCCACCATATTTTTCGAAATGCGAGACCTCATCAGAGGATAAGCCAAAGGTAATGATATTGTCATCCCCTACGGCTTCATGAATCTCAATGTTGGCGCCATCCATGGTACCCAGAGTAATGGCACCATTCATCATAAATTTCATATTACCAGTACCGGAGGCTTCTTTTCCGGCAGTCGAAATCTGCTCTGAAATATTGGCGGCCGGATAGATGATCTCACCTAAAGATACATTAAAGTTCGCCAGAAAAACCACTTTAATCTGATCGCGGATATCTTTGTCATTATTGACGAGATCGGCAATATAATTAATCAGTTTAATGACTTCTTTGGCAAAATAGTATCCTGGGGCGGCTTTACCGGCAAAGATAAAGGTTCGGGGGACGATTTCGATATGGGGGTTTGCTTTTAAATGATTATACAAGTGGAGTATCTGCAAGGCGTTCAGGAGCTGTCGTTTGTATTCATGGATACGTTTGACCTGAATGTCAAAAATAGATTCCGGGTTTACTGAGATATGATGATGTTCCTTAATATAATTTGCAAAATGGATTTTATTATCCAGTTTGATCCGGTTGAATCGATCAAAAAACGGCACATCATTTTTAAAAGCCATGAGATTTTCAAGTGCAAAAAGATTGTTGATCCAATCAGTGCCGATGGATTCGGTAATCAAATCTCTGAGACCGGTATTGCTGTTAATTAGAAAACGACGGGGAGTAACCCCGTTTGTGACCGAATGGAATCGTTCAGGAAATAGCTTATAATAGCCATTGAAGGTTTCCTCTTTTAAGATTTTACTGTGCAGCTCGGCAACACCGTTCACAGAATGGCTGCAGACAATGGCCAGATTAGCCATATTGATTTGACCATCTTGAATGATCGATAGTAAACTAATTTGCAATTCATTGAGTCCAGATTTTATCCTCAAATCTTCCTGGAATTGCCGATTGATCTCTTCGATAATCATATAGATTCGCGGGAGTAGAAGTTTCATCATTTCCACCGGCCATTTTTCCAGAGCTTCCGGCAGAACCGTGTGATTGGTAAAGGTTAGTGAGTTGACAGTAATCTTCCAGGCATCATCCCAGCTTAAGCCTTCTTCATCCATAAAAATTCGCATCATTTCAGGCCCGCACAGAGCGGGGTGGGTATCGTTAATGTGGATACAAATTTTGTCGGCAAACTCATCCAGACAATCGTTATTATAGCGCTTAAATCGTGTGATCATCCGTTTTAAACCGGCACAGACGAAAAAATACTCCTGCTTCAAACGCAGTTGTTTGCCATCGAATTTATTATCGTTGGGATATAAAATTTGGGTAATGGCTTCAGCCTCGGATTTATGCCGGACAGCATCGAGAAACTGACCCTCATTGAAACTGGGTAGATCGAATTCCTCAATCGGCTCAGCGCTCCACAGTCTCAGCGAGTTCACCGTATTATTATGGTAACCTTTTAATGGGATATCATAGGGTACCGCCAGAATCGGTTCGTAATTTTCATAAACAAAGGTCAGCACACCATTGATTTTCTCAGAACGGAGATCGCCATAAAACTTAACAATAACCGATTCATTGGGCTTTCTTATTTCAAAGGGATAGCCATTGCGCAGCCAATTGTCGGCGACTTCAACCTGTTCACCGTTAATTATCTTCTGTTCAAAAAGACCATGCTTGTAATGGATACCATTGCCATGGAAGGGTAAACCCAAGGTGGCAGAAGATTCTAAAAAACAAGCCATTAGTCGTCCTAAACCACCATTTCCCAAACCCGGATCGGTTTCCTGACTGAGAATGGTCTCGTAATCCAAGCCCAGTTCAGCCATGGCAATTTTGACGGTTTCCTCCATATCCAGACTATTAACATAGGATTTCAGCAACCGGCCAATTAAAAATTCAATGGAAAACAAGTAGACCCGCTTGTGCGGGACCTCGTCGTACTGAGATCTTGTTTTAGCCCATTGGGAAGCTGTTTTGTCCATGACTATTTCAGCTAAAGCCTGATATTGATCAAGTACAGATGACTCTGCCAGATATTCACCGGAAACTTCTTCAATCTTCTTAATGTATGCAGCTTTAAACTCTTCGATTATTTTTAGGTGTGCTGATGGTTTCATGAGTATTCCTTTCAATAAAGTAGTGTAAGAATCAGAGAAACTTTGGTTTTCATTTTAGCATTCAAAGTATCCTAATTTACTTACCCCTTATCAGAATAATAAAACAAAAAAGATTGCGGATAACCGCAATCCTTTTGAAATGGTGAGTCTAAATAATTTGACAGGTGTTGGGTGTTACCATAACAATGGCATAAGAAAGGGGTTGAAGGACAATGGGGTTTAATGAGACGGCTTCCCCTGAGATCAGATCCAAACCTCGGCAGCCGGTAAAGTCAGGGTGTTTAAACAAATGAACGGCTCGGGAATTTCGGTTGAACAGGCAGAAACAGAGGGCTTCTTTGTTTCGCCGTTCAAAGACAAAAAGATCATCGCTGGCTTCATAGGGTTTCCAGGTACCGTTTTGAAAGACCGAATGATCGGCCCGGAGTTTGGTGATCAATTGATACCAGGCAAGGAGATCCTGATCCTCATTGCCCCAGGGATAGGTGCGCCGGTTGTAGGGATCCTCAAAACCCTGGACTCCGGCCTCATCGCCGTAGTATAGGCAGGGGACGCCAGGGAAGGTGAACTGGATCAGGCTGAGCAGTTTTAAACGTTTTACGGCGAGCGCGTATTGGGTGTCATCCAGTCGATAGGTTTTATGACTGTGGTTTCCCAGATACTTATAGGCTTCACCAAGCACGTTAAGGATCCGCCGGCGGTCATGGCTGCCGATCAGATTCATGTTTCCCATAAATTGATTTTGGGGATAGTGTTCATAAAGTGACATCATAATCCGGGCGGCCAGGACTGAGCTTTTGTCACCAAGAACAAAATCGATGAAGGTTTCCCGGAATGGGTAGTTCATGACGGCATCCAGCTCATAGCCGGAAAAATAGCTACGCAGTTCATCATAGGCGACTTTTCGGGAGGCATCTTCCCAGACTTCGCCAATCAGAATACTGTCAGGGTTTTCCTCAATCATGGCTTCTTTCAAGCCCTTGATAAAAAGATCTGGCAGTTCATCAGCCACATCGAGCCGCCAGCCGGAAGCCCCAGCTTTCATCCAGTGGCGAATGACGCTGTCTTTGTTTTTATAGATAAAGGCTTGAAAGTTAGGATGCATCTCATTGGTATTCGGCATGGCATCAACCCCCCACCAACAGGTGTAGGTTTTGGGATAGTCCGTGAAGGTATACCACGGATAGTACTCTGAATCTTGCGATTGATAGGCACCGACACCGGAATAATGACCATAACGATTAAAGTAAAGGCTGTCATCACCAGTATGGCTGAAAACCCCATCCAAAATAATTGAAATTCCGCGTTTTTTGCATTCTGAGGCCAGGGTTTCAAAGCTTTTTTGGGTTCCCAGGGCCGGGTCGATACACATATAATCGCCAGTATCATAGCGGTGGTTACTTTGGGATTTAAAAATGGGATTGAGATAGAGAATTGTGACATTTAAACTCTGCAGGTAGTCCAGCTTTTCCGTAATTCCTGTCAGGGTGCCACCAAAAAAATCCCAGTATTTAATGCCGCCGTCCTTTTCTCTGAAATAGTGGGGGGTATCGTTCCAGTTGGGATGGAGGATGGCATCTTGATGGAAGTTATCAAGATCGAAGTCTGCTCCCCGCCTAAACCGGTCCGGGAAGATCTGGTACATAATGCCCTGGGAATACCAGGCCGGCGACTGTCGTTTGGGATCATAAACCGTAATTTGATAAGAGGGCGGTTTTGATTCATAAACCCGTCCTTCGCCACCTAAATGGTCACTCAGGGTGCCATAGGCATAGGCTCTCCCCCGGGAGGAAAAACTGAAATCATACCAGAAGATGCCGGGAACCAGGGGCATATCTAAGGTGATTTCCCAAAAATTTGATTCCTGGGATTTGATCATGGGGTGTAGTAATTCCTGATCATTAAAAGAAGCTCGCAGTTGCAATTTTTCAATTTCAGTGGCATCGACTCGCAGGGTAACGGTACTGCCAACTGGCAGTGCCCCAAAGGGACTGCGAAATGCCTGTTCCCATGAATGATGACGAAAATTCATAATTTTATCACTCCATTAATTTATTATAATATGAAAGATAAATATCGGCTGATTGTTTCCAGTCAAAATGCGTGTTATAGGCGTTTTTTACCAGTTTTTTAAAGGCAGATGGAGAGTTGTGGTATAAGGTTACCGCATGCTGGATAGTGAAAAGCATGTCGTGTGCATTATAAGTTGCAAAGCTGAAGCCGTTACCCTTTTTTGTCTTGGCATTAAAATAACTGACAGTGTCCTTAAGCCCGCCGGTTTCCCGCACGATGGGGACTGCTCCATAACGCATTGCAATCATCTGGGAAAGGCCGCAGGGTTCAAACTTAGAAGGCATCAGGAAATAATCGCTGGCCGCATAAATTTTCCTTGATAGCGCTTCATCAAAATCGATGATGGCCACCATCTTATCGGGGTAGTTATAGGCGATGCTCCGGAACAGATTTTCATAAACAGCATCACCGGTACCCAGAATAACTAGCTGCAAATCCTGCTGTAAAATCTCATGAATCACGTTGGATACAAGATCCAGGCCTTTTTGTTCAACTAACCGGGTGATCATCGATACCATCGGAACATCCCCCCGGACGGGCAGGTCGAAATACTCCTGTAAAGCTTTCTTATTATCGGCTTTCTTTTTTTCCGGATTGTCAAAGGGGACAAATAAGGCGGGATCGGTCTTTGAATTATAAATGGACTCATCGATGCCATTGAGAATCCCCACTACCTGTTGATTAAGATGGCGGATCACCCCGTCCAGGCCCTCTCCATAATAGGGATCGGTCAGTTCTTCAGCATAGGTTGGGCTAACAGTGGTGATCAAATCAGCAGCATAAAGAGCCCCTTTCATCAGATTGATTTTGCCGTAAAACTCCAGGTCCGAGGGTAAGAAACCCAGATGGAGATAGGGACTGATATCGTGAAAACCATAAACTCCCTGATAGCGGATATTATGAATCGTAAAAACCACCTTGGTATCGGGAAAAGCCCGCCGATACTGATGTTTGATCAGATAGGGAACAGCAGCTGTCTGCCAGTCATTGCAGTGAACGATATCCGGGCTGAAATCCAGCAAGGGCATAGAATCCAGTACCGCCCGACAAAAAAAGCTAAACCGTTCTCCGTCATCAAAATAGCCATAAAGCGATGGGCGTTTGAAAAAAGCTTCATTGTCGATAAAATAAAAGGTGACGCCTTCGTATTCACAGGTCAACAGGCCACAATAGTGCAGGGTGTCAGACATCCACATCTGAAAATGCTTGAGAGGCTTTATTTTTTGCCGTAATACTTCTGGAATGGTGCTGTAATAGGGAAGGATAACCCGGGCGTCGACATCTTCGGGAAATGATTTTGGCAGGGCGCCAAGGACGTCTCCCAAGCCACCACTTTTTGAAAAAGGGTAAGCTTCCGAAGCAACAAATAGGACATTCAACATTTAAATTACCGTGCCTTTCTTTAAAACAATGGGAGCATGGGGTTTGCCCACTAAGGTTGTATGGTCACTGATTCTGGTATCCTTGTCCATGACTACATAGTTCAGATTGACATTTCTCCCGATTTCGCATCGTTGCATAATAATACTGTTTTGGATGTGTGAACCAACGTTCATTTGCGTATCTCGAAAAATTATGCTGTGATTAATGGTTCCGTCGATGATGCAGCCGCTGCCGACGATGGAATTGGATACCTGGGCAGGATCTTCATAAAGGGTGGGATGATTGTCTTTTATTTTGGTATGGATGGAATTTTTACCCAGAAAAAGCTCCTGCATAATCTCGTACTCAAGCAGATCCATACTTGTTTTCATATAATTTTCCAGGCAGTTCACCCGTTTAATATAACCGGTATGTTGGGCGCCAAAAACCCGGAGGGAATCGATATTATATTTGATCATATCCATTAAATCCCAGTCTCCGGTACGCTCACTGAGATCCAGCAATTCCTCCAGAATGGATTTCTTGACAAAAAACATTTCGGTGAAAAAATGACCGGTGGTATGTTCGCGTTTATAATGGAGACCGCTGACCCGGTTTCTAGTAAATTCCAGATAGAGATCATTGTCTCTGAGATGATACAGGGGATCATCTTTTTTAAAAATCAGGGTAATGTCACTGTCGTTTTTCATATGAATATCATAGGCATTTCGAAAATCAAAGGTGGTGACCAGGTTTGGCGTGGCAATCAGTATATGTTCGGCACCGGTGGCGTCCAGAAAGCCCCGGTTATTCTGGAGATTGCGCAGATTAACCTTGATCAGCCGTCCGATATGGTAATTATTTGATCCGGAGAGGATCGAAAGATCCTGAGTTTTTCGGCTCAGGGACCACTCCTTGCCGGTTCCCAGATGATCCACCAGTGAACTGTATTTATGGGAGCCGATGACACCAATATGAGATAAACCGGAATTGACCATATTGGAAAGGGTAAAATCGATCAGTCGATAACGTCCGCCGAAAGGCAGGGTGCTCAAGCTGCGATGTTGAAGAAAATCTTTTAAGGAATCATCCTCTCCATCTACATTTAAGATAAGTCCAACAGCATTTTTCATTTTTTCTTACTCCTTTCAGTTGTTGATGACGTGTATTTCAGGAGTTGTGTCGGCGGGATCGGTAATATATCGGGCATCACCTTTGATTCTTGCCCGGGCTCCGACAATACAATTTTCTAAAATAGCCCCATCCTCGATGACAGCTCCGGTATGAACAATCACATTCTTTAAACTGGTTTTTTTGTGAATCACCACATCATGGGATAGAATAGAATTCTCGACCTTTCCAAAAATAATACAGCCATCACAGATCAGGCTATTGCTGATCTTGGCCTGGGGGCCGATGAATTGGGGGTGACGGCTGGTATTATTGGAAAAGACCCGAAAGTTGCGGTCGCTGAGATCAAAGTCACAATCGCAATTCAGGAGATCCATGTTGGCATCATAATAGCTCTGAACTGTTCCCACATCCCGCCAGTAGCCGGAGTAGGGGTAGGCGTAAATTCGCTTGCCGCTTTCATGGAGCATGGGAATCACATTATGGCCAAAATCATGTTCGGATTCACGGTTTCCGGCATCGTCCAGCAGGGCTTTTTTTAGTTCTTTCCAGGAGAAAATATAAATACCCATGGATGCCTTGTTGCTTTTGGGGTGTTCGGGTTTTTCCTGGAATTCTTTGATGCAATGTTCTTCATCGGTGTTTACAATACCAAACCGGTGGGCATCTTCCCAGGGTACATCCATCACCGCAATGGTCAGGTCGGCTTCCTGCTTTTTGTGAAAGGCCAGCATTTTAGAATAATCCATCTTATAGATATGATCGCCGGAAAGAATCAGCACATATTCAGGATCAAAGCGGTCAATGAAGTCCAGATTCTGGTAAATAGCATCGGCCGTTCCCGAGTACCATCGGCCTCCTTTTTGCCCCATATATGGCGGCAGGATATGGACCCCCCCCTGGACCTGATCCAGCGCCCAGGCTGACCCATCACCAATATAATTATTGAGGATATAGGGGCGGTACTGGGTCAGCACGCCCACCACATCAATATCCGAATTCATACAATTGCTGAGAGGAAAATCAATGATTCGATATTTCCCCCCAAATAAAACGGCCGGTTTGGCGTTATTAAAGGTCAGTGAGCCTAAACGGCTCCCCTGCCCTCCCGCCAGGAGCATTGCGACACATTCAGTATTCAAAGTGATACCTCCTTAAATGATTTTCCAGATTTCTCGTTGATAGTCGGCAATCGAACGATCGCTTGAGAAAACACCGGAATTTGCTACGTTGCTGATGGACATTTTTGTCCAAATGGTCGGATTGCGGAAGAGATGATCCACCTGATTTTGAGCATCGGTATAGGCGTTAAAATCTTTTAACACAAAATAGCCATCGTTATACAAAAGCAGGGAATCATAGATGGCCTGGAAGCTGAGACCATGTCCCAGAGTTCCATCAATCAGTTGGTGAAGGATCTGCTGAATCCGTGGATCCTGTTCAAAAATATCAATCGATCGATAGCCGCCGTACTTCTGATAATGATGGACCTCATCGGCAGACAGACCAAAGGTCACAATATTGCTGGGGCCTACGGCTTCCAGAATTTCGATATTGGCGCCGTCCATGGTGCCCAGGGTGACGGCACCATTCATCATGAATTTCATGTTTCCGGTTCCTGAGGCTTCTTTTCCCGCCGTTGAAATCTGTTCCGAAATATTGGCAGCCGGATAGATGATCTCCGCCAGCGAAACGTTGAAATTGGCCAGAAAAACCACCTTCAGCTTGTCATGGAGGATCGGATCGTTGTTGACCAGCTCGGCAATAGCGGTAATCAGCTTGATCACCTCTTTAGCATAGTAATACCCGGGTGCGGCTTTACCGGCAAAGATAAAGGTTCGCGGCGCCATTTCCAGGTTGGGGTTTTCTTTAAGCCGATTATACAGATAAAGGACATGGAGGGCGTTAAGTAGCTGTCGTTTATATTCATGGATCCGCTTGACCTGGATGTCAAAGATCGAGTCGGGATCGACCTTCACATCATTATGGCTGGCCATGTAATTGGCAAGCCGAATCTTATTTGACAGTTTGACCGCAGCGAACTTTTGATAAAAAATTGGATCATTGATAAAGTTCAACAGTTTTTTGAGATGAAACAGGTTATGATTCCAATCCGATCCGATCGATTCATTAAGCAGCTCTTTCAGCTCCGGATTACTGTTCATCAGAAAACGTCGCGGTGAAACCCCATTAGTTACCGAATAGAACCGCTTGGGGAAGACCTGATAATAGCCGTTAAAGGTTTCTTCTCTCAAGATTTTGCTGTGGAGGGCCGCCACGCCATTGATGGAATGGCTGGATACGATGGCCAGGCTGGCCATATGGACATAGTTATCCCGGATAATCGAAAGGCTGTGGTTCTGGTCTAAATCATGAGGGAATTCGCTATCCAGATCCAGTAGAAAACGGCGGTTTATTTCTTCAATAATCATATAAACCCGGGGCAGTAAATCCTTCATCATATCCACCGGCCATTTTTCCAGAGCTTCAGGGAGGACTGTATGGTTGGTGAAACTTAGTGCGGCCAAGGTGGTTTTCCAGGATTCCTCCCAACCCAGGCCTTCTTCATCCATTAGTACCCGCATCAGTTCGGGTCCACATAAGGCCGGGTGGGTATCGTTAATATGAATACAAATTTTGTCACTAAAACCGTCCATGGAATTATTATTTGATCGTTTAAAATCCACAATGATCCGCTTGATCCCGGCACAGACAAAAAAGTACTCTTGTTTGAGACGCAGCAGCTTGCCATCGAAACCATTGTCATTGGGATAGAGGATCTGGCTGATGGCTTCGGCTTCGGATTTATGTCGAACGGCGTTTAAAAAATGGCCCTGGTTAAAGCTTGGCAGATCAAAGGCTTCCAGCGGCTCGGCACTCCAGAGCCGCAAAGAATTTACGGTTTCATTGAGATAACCTTTAACCGGAACATCATAGGGAACTGCCATAATGGCTTCGTAATTTTCGTGGACAAAGGTGAGGTTGCCATTAATATTTTCGGAGTGGATCTGGCCGTAGTATTTGACAATAACCGACTTATCAGGATTGCGGATTTCAAAGGGATAGCCGTTTTTGAGCCAGTTATCCGCTACTTCAATCTGTTCACCATTGATAATCCGCTGCTCAAACAGGCCGTATTTATAACGGATGCCATTGCCGTGGGCCGGCATCCCCATGGCCGAAGAGGAATCCAGGTAGCAGGCCATTAGGCGGCCCAGGCCACCATTTCCTAACCCCGGGTCAGATTCCTGGGTAAGAATAGCCTCATAGTCCAGCCCCATTTCGGCCGAGCATTCCTGAACCAGATCTTCGACCCCCAAATTGCTGAGGTAGGATTTCATCAGGCGTCCGATTAAGAACTCAATGGAAAAAAAGTAGACCTGTTTGGATTCGTTTTTGTTATAGAGGGTGTTGGTTTTGGCCCATTGGGAGGTAATACTTTCCATTACCATTTCAGCCAATGCCTGGTATTGCTTAAGCAGGGAGGCATCAGCCAGACAGTTTCCGGAAACCTCTTCGATTTTTTTGGTAAAGGTAGCCTTATAGCTTGCTTTTAGTTTTTCTCTTTCGGAAGAATTCATGGTAGTTCCTTTCAACAAAGATAGTTTTATTTTTTTGACTTCGTTTTTTTAGCCGGTGCCGGTTCATTTTTAGCGCTTGCCCGGGGAACAACACCTTTTAAGACAATGAACGATGAGGGCGGGATATTGATGGAAACCGAATAGTTTTGTCCATGGAGCGGGATGGCTTGAGCCTTCATGGTTTTTTTCATTTTGAAACCGCTGCCGCCATAGCTGATGTCATCGGAATTGAAGGCCAGACGGTAATTGCCCTCAGCCGGAACGCCAATCTGATAATCAGCGTAGGTAAGCGGGCAGAAGTTGATGATGATAATCAGGGAATCCTTATCCTCTAAACCCAGGCGCTTAAAAATGAGAATGCTCTGTTCACTGTTGTTGGGTTCCAGCCACTCAAAACCGTCCCAGCTATGGTCATCGGTCCAGAGGGCTTTTTCTTTAATATAAAACTTATTCAAATCTTTTATATAAGTGTGAATTTCCTGATGTTTTTGATAAACCAGCAGGAACCATTCCAGGGATTCGTCGACCCGCCATTCCAGAAAGGGCGCAAATTCGTTGCCCATAAACGAAAGTTTCTTTCCCGGGTGAGTCATTAAATACCCGAAGAGGATGCGAAACTGGTCAAATTTCATATTATAATCCCCAAACATCTTGTCAAGAATGGTTCGTTTGCTGTGAACCACTTCGTCATGAGACAGGGGCAGGATGAAATTTTCGTTGAAGGCATAGGCCATCGAAAAGGTTAACAGATTGTGGAAGCGATTCCGAAACATCGGATCGGTTTTCATATAATCCAGGGTATCGTGCATCCAGCCCATGTCCCATTTCAGGTTAAAGCCAAGGCCGCCCTTATCTACTGGCCAGGTGACCATCGGATAGGCGGTGGAATCTTCGGCTGACATAATCGCAAAGGGATAGTCTCGGAAAATAATGGTATTCAATTCCCGGAGAAAGGACAGGGCTTCCAGCCGATCCGTACCGCCCTCGGTATTATGGTAGGGTTCACCGTCCAGGCCGTGATTAAGTTCAATCATGCTGGCCACCCCATCGATGCGCAGGCCATCGATATGGTAGCGGTCAAACCAGAAGTGGGCATTGGAAATAAGAAAGTCCATTACTTCCGGCTTCCCGTAATCAAAGACCATGGTGCCCCATTGCTGGTGTTCGGAAAACTCGTATTGACTGGTACCGTCGAAATGCCGCAGACCCTGATCATCTTTGCAGAAGTGACCGGGAACCCAATCGAGAATCACGCCGATGCCGGCCTGGTGGCAGCAATCGATGAAATGCATCAGTCCCTGGGGATTGCCGTAGCGACTGGTAGCAGCGTAATAGCCAGTGAGCTGATAGCCCCAGGAACCATCAAAGGGATGTTCCATAATCGGCATCAGTTCAATGTGGGTATAATGCATTTCCACCAGATAGGGAACCAGCTGATCGGCCAGTTCACGGTAGGTCAGATACTCCCCTTTTTCATTGCGCTTCCAGCTGCCCAGATGGGCTTCATAAATATTTATCGGCATTTTCAGCCAATCGGTTTCGTTTCTTTTTTTGCACCAGGTTTCATCCTGCCAGGAATAGCCATCAAGTTCCCAGATAATGGAGGCGGTTTTAGGTTTAACCTCACTGTAAAAACCGTAGGGATCAGCTTTATAGGCCAGCTCGCCATCGTGTTGGCGAACCGCATATTTATAAAGCAGTCCCGGGGATAGTTCCGGGATAAATAGCTCCCAGATCCCATCGGTGCCGAAAACTGGTTTCATGTGATGATCATGGATGTTCCAGCCATTGAAATCGCCGACAACGGAAACACCCTGGGCATGGGGAGCCCAGACCCGAAAAGTGACCCCTTTTTCGTTAAGATGGGCACCAAAATATTGGTAACTGAGAAAACGCCTGTTACTGGCTAAATCTGCATGGTCATCGATTTTATTCATGATTGTACACGTGTCCTTTCAATTTTGGTTGGAATCTAGTGTTTATTCACCTAACATTTTAACACAATCTCCTAATATTGATAGTGCATCTTTTTAAACAAAGTAAAATCTTTTTAACAATTTCACGCAAAGTGTAACACCTATCGCTTAAAAGAGAATTCTTTGTCCTGATATAAAGACCAGTACAGATTGATCTTTCCGCCCAGATTCAGAATTACACAAATAAAGTAGATGGCCACCATCAGAGCGAAAAGTCCGCCCAGGCTCCCATAAAGGGTGCTGTATTTGGTGGAATGATTGATAAATAAGGTGAAAATACGAAAAGCAATATTAATTCCCAAAGTTGCAAATAGCGCACCGGGAAGACCGCTTTTAAATTTTAACGGCTGCGCTGGTGCCATCACATAGATCATATTAAAGATAAAGGTTGAGATGATCCATGAAAAAGCGATCGCAACAAAGCTCAGGACGGGGTAATAATATGTATATAGCCCGATTTTCTGGAAAATAACAGCACCTACATCGGCACTGAAAATATAGGCAAAGGCAATTAATAAAATGGCCAGGGTAAACAGGATCGTAAACAGAAAAGAATAAAGCCAGATTAACTTCAATGTTCGGGTTTCTTCTCGGCCATAGGTTTGGTTGATGCCAACCATAATGGCTCTGGCCGCCAGGGAAGAAAAGAAAAAGGCGATCAGAATCAGACTGTAATGGGAACCGGAAATCTGACTGATCATACTGTCCAATAGGCTGGTCACATATTCATAGGAAAGATTGGGCAAAAATGTTTTTAAAATTTCGTAAAGATAGGATTCAAAAGGTTTGATAAAATTCCCGATAAATGAAATCAGAAAGAGCAGCAACGGAAAAAAAGCCAGCAGCAGGTAAAAAGACATTTGGGTGCAGATTCCTGAAAAATCCGTCTCTTTAAAATCTTCCATCAGAAAGAAGAGCAGCTTGACAATTTTCAAATTCAGCATCCATTCAATCATCTTCGAGCCTCCCGGGATTTTTTTTTCAGTAATGTTTGCTCAGCTCCATAAAGATTGACAACGCCCCCCAGAGTTAGGCTAAAGCAGATCAGATAGACCACGAAAAACAGCGAGAAGGGCCCTTGCAAATTAAAGAAAAAGGTGTTGAAATCCAGGGCTGAATTGGCAAACAGAGCGTATAGAAAAAGGATGATAAACCAACTGACGCTCACAAAAAAGCCGCCGGGCAAGGCTTCAAAAAAACCGAGATGGTTTTTGGGAGCGTACATATAGATCAGGGTAAAAATAAATGTTGGCACAAGAATCATATATAGCAGTGTAAATAGGATGATGAAAACAGCAAAAAACTCGGATAAATTCAAGGCGTTAAAAATAAAGGAAAGCAGTTTCTCTCCGAACAGATAGAAAAAAATTGTAAAAAAGATAATTAGCAGAAATAAGAACAGATAAAGAATGGCTTGGATCCAGAGCGCAATGATTCCCCGGGTCTCCTTTTGTCCGAAGATCCGGTTTAAAGAAGTGATCAGCGAATGCATGGCGGAAACCGAGACATACAAAATAAAAAAACCAAGAATCAGATTGGTTCCCAATGAAAAAGAAATGGTGCTGGCATTTTCGATGGCCAGATTAACGTAAGCCATAATCGACTGGGGCAGTATTTTTGAAAGCACAAAAACCAGGGTTTCATTTATTCCGGCAGAAAACCAGTTGATGAGATTATAAAGCAACATCAAAAAAGGAATAAATGCTGACAGGGTTCGGTAGGACATCTGAGCGGAAAGATTGATGATGTTGTTTTTTCTTCCCTGGGCATATAAAAAGCGGCTGAAGCATTTAAGAAAAGTCATGATTTCCTCCACATCCACTTACAACGATTGTGTTGATTGAGCCTCAGTATAACATAGTTTCGATTTAAATTGAAGCAGAACCGGGAAAGTAAAAAAATGGAAAGTTCGAAAAAAAGATGGTATAATAATACAATCAGGATTTATAAGTATAATAAAATACACACCAAGAAATCAGGAAAATTGCAGAATGGAAAGGAAATAGTAAATTAAATGGGAAAAACATTAACAGAGAAGATTATTGCGGCACACCTTGTCGTGGGAGAAATGATCAAAGGCGAAGAAATTGGGATTCGGATCGATCAGACCCTGACCCAGGACTCCACCGGAACGATGGCCTATTTGCAGTTTGAAGCCATGGAGGTACCCCGGGTTAAAACAAAAAAATCCCTGGCCTATATTGATCACAATATGCTTCAGGAAGGTCCGGAGAACATGGACGATCATCGCTATATTCAAAGCGTGGCCAAAAAACACGGCGTCTTTTATTCAAAGCCGGGGAATGGCATTTGCCATCAGGTCCAGATTGAGCGCTTTGGGGTGCCGGGCGATACCCTGCTGGGATCAGACAGCCATACCCCCACTGGTGGCGGCATCGGCATGCTGGCTATTGGTGCCGGCGGTCTGGACGTGGCGGTGGCCATGGCTGGAGACCCATATTATATTACCATGCCAAAAGTTGTTCAGGTAGAGTTAACCGGCAAACTGCGTACTGGGGTATCCTCCAAGGATGTCATTCTGGAAGTGTTACGTCAATGTACCGTAAAAGGCGGCGTCAACAAGGTCTTTGAGTATACCGGTGCAGGGGTCAAAACCCTGACGGTTCCGGAACGGGCGACGATTACCAATATGGGTGCCGAGTTGGGGGCAACTACCTCGGTTTTCCCATCGGATGAAATGACCAAAGTGTTTTTGGAAGCCCAGGGACGAGGCGGGGATTACATTGAACTATCCGCTGATGCTGACGCTGTCTATGACGAAGTGGTCAAGGTTGATATGGATGGTTTGGAACCATTAACCGCCTGTCCCCATAGTCCCGACAAGGTGGTAAAAATTTCGGATATCGAAGGATTAAAGATTGATCAGGTTGCCATCGGCAGCTGTACCAATTCGTCCTGGTTGGATCTGATGAAGGTTGCGGCCATTGTCAAAGGCAAAACCGTGGCTGAAAATGTCTCTCTGGTTATTGCCCCAGGATCCAAACAGGTGTTAACGATGCTGGCCGAAAACGGTGCCCTGGCCGATCTGTTAAACGCTGGCGCCCGGGTGCTGGAATGTGGTTGCGGCCCTTGTATCGGCATGGGTCAGGCACCTTCAACGGAGGCGGTGTCACTGCGAACCTTTAACCGGAACTTTTTTGGCCGCTCTGGAACGCCCTCGGCCGATGTCTATTTGTTAAGCCCGGAAGCAGCAGCCATTTCCGCTCTGGCAGGGGTGCTTACCAATCCGTTAGGCAAGCTTGATCTGCCGGAAATTGCGATGCCGGAAAACTTTTTACTTAACGACACGATGGTGATGGCACCAGCTCAAGAAGGCACCGCAGTGGAAGTCATCAAAGGACCCAACATCAAACCTTTCCCGGCTACCAAACCACTTAAAGACACGGTTGCCGGCAAAGCGCTGATTGTGGTTGAAGATAATATCACCACAGATCATATTATGCCGTCCAACGCCAAATTACTACCCTATCGGTCCAACATTCCCTACCTGTCAAACTACTGCCTGGCGCCTTGTGATGCCGAATTCCCGCAACGAGCTCTGGATAATGGCGGCGGCTTTATTGTCGGCGGCTCCAACTACGGTCAGGGCTCCAGCCGCGAGCATGCAGCTTTGGCACCGGTTTACCTGGGTATTAAAGGGGTGGCGGTTAAATCCTTTGCCCGGATTCATAAGAACAACCTGATTAATAATGGGATTCTGCCACTGGTATTCGAAAATGAAGCCGATTATGACACCATCGAACTAAATGATGAACTGATCATTGAAAATGCCCTGGACGCGGTTAAGTCAGGTCAGGCCAAGCTGGTAAATAAAACCAAAGGCCTAACCTATGAGATGTTGCTGGAAGTTTCCGAACGGCAAAAAGAGATGCTGCTGGCCGGCGGACTGATCAACCTGATCAAATTAAAAAAATAATCTGAAAAAGTTTAAAAATAATCAAATACAATAAAATAAATCGCCAATTTTGGGGTAAATATCCACTAGTTGGCGATTTTTGTATATTAACAAAAACGAGGAGGAGAAAATGAATTTTGAAATCAGGGGAGGCAATCTCCCGGTGGTAACGGTGACTTTAAACAGTGGTGAATCGATGTTTACCGAGTCCGGGGGGATGTCCTGGATGACCGAAAACATCCGCATGGAAACCAACACCAAAGGTGGTCTGATGAAGGGGTTACGACGAACCCTGGCCGGGGATTCGCTGTTTATGACCACTTATACTGCCGAGCAAAACAATAGTCAAATTTCTTTTTGTTCCAGTTATCCGGGCGAAATCAAAGCTTTGACCTTACAAAAAGGACAGTCGATTATCTGTCAAAAAAGCAGCTTTCTGGCGGGGGAATCGACCCTGGATGTGGATCTGTACTTTAAAAAGAATATCGGCGTCGGCTTTTTTGGCGGTGAAGGTTTTATTCTGCAAAAACTCTCAGGACCGGGAACGGCCTTTGTGGAAATGGATGGGGCAATGATCGAGTACGATCTGGCCCCCGGCGAGGTGATCAAAATTGATCAGGGCCATATCGGGATGTTTGAAGAATCTGTGAGTTTTGACATTCAGGCCGTCAAAGGTATGAAGAATATCTTTTTAAGCGGCGAAGGATTATTCCTGGCGACCTTAAAAGGACCGGGGAAGGTCTGGCTGCAAACCATGCCGCTGAGCCGGCTGGTTCAGCTGGTGGCTTCAAGCCTGCCGCCAAGAGGCTAGAACTGATTAAAATTCAATTGATACAATAAAGCACCTGGCCGATTTTGAATTCGGTCAGGTGCTTTATTTCATCCATTCTAAATAATTGGACTTCATGGGATGACATTGACATAATTATCCGGCAGCTGATCAAAAAACATAATCCCCAGACAATTGGTGCCAATATGGACGGTCAGGGTAGAACCGGCTTTTTCAGGCAGCAAGAAATTTTTAATTCCCAGTTCTTTTTCAAAATATTTCTTCGCCTTGTCCTGGAGATCCGGGGCCGTGCTTTGGATCATCCCGAGAACCTGCTCCCGATTGCCCATTTTTTCTTCAATAATGGCAAACAGCGTTTTTAAGGCTTTTTTCTGACCGCGGATTTTTTCATAGACCAGGATCTCCCCGTCTTTAAAATATAGGATCGGGACAATTTTCAGCATATCGCCAAGCATCGCCGCATTACGACTGATCCGGCCGCCTTGGGCCAGCCATTTGATGTCCCCGACCATAAAAAAGATCTGGGCGTGCTGGGCCAGAAAGCTCATCGTGTCAACAATTTCCGCGTAGGGACGGTTGAGCTTATTCAGCTTTAGACCCTGATAAAGAATCAATGCCGAACCAGTGGTGGCCGAAAGGGAATCCACAATCGCGACTTTCCGATCCGGATATTTTTCCAGCAAATCCCGGGCCAGCAGTCGGGCGGTCTGGTAGGTGCCGGAAAGCTTGGAGGAAAGCACCAGGTAAATGACATCATCACCGTTTTTAAGGTGTTTCTCAATCGTATTGGTTATATCCAGGGGTTGGATCTGGGCAGTTTTTGGAAAAAGTTTACTGTTATTATTGACAAAATCCACCACCATTTCGGGGGTGATATTGATGCCATCAAAGTAGGTTTTATCATCAAGGGTTACCGGAAAGGGTAATATATCAAAATCATAGCGATTTAAGATGTCGCTGTTGGTATCACACATGGAATCCACAATAAATTTTATAGCCATTAAGGTGACGCTCCTTTTCGATTAGTACAAAATATTTTACCATGAACCGCGTCTTATTACAATTACTCTCGCCATTAGCCTTAAGCATAATGGCGGTTTTTAAGGAAGGTTTGTGATTGTATCAAAAAAATGTTAAACTAATCTTTGGAAATTAAAACCGAAGCGTTCAATTTAAAAACGAAGAAATGGAGAATTTTGTGGAACAGATAATCAATCAACTCGCTAAAGAATTTTCAATACGCCCCCAGCAGGTGGAAGATACCATCAATTTAATCGATGGCGGGAATACCATCCCCTTTATTGCCCGTTATCGAAAAGAGGTCACCGGGAATTTAAGTGATGCTCTGTTACGGGATCTGGATGTGCGGTTAACATATTTAAGAAAATTGGAAAAACGAAAAGAAGAGGTCACCGGCAGTATTGAGGAACAGGGTAAGCTGACCCCGGAACTTAAAAGCGCCATTTTAAAAAGCCAAACCCTTCAGGAAGTGGAAGACCTCTACCTGCCCTATAAACAAAAAAAGAAAACCCGGGCATCGGTAGCCCGAGAAAAAGGACTGGAGCCGCTGGCACTGCAAATTTTGGCGCAAAAACTGACAGAAGCCGAGCTGGATGAAGCGGCACTTGTCTATATTGACGCCGAAAAAGAAATCAATAGCGTTGAAGAAGCCCTGCAATTAGCCATGGATATTATTGCCGAAATCATTTCCGACAACGGTACCTACCGGGGCGTGATCCGGAAGTGTACCTATGATAAGGGTCAGATTAAAGCCACCGTGGTCAAAGGCAAAGAAGCGGAAAATCCGGAACTGGAAATGTACTTCGATCATACCGAAGCCATTAAAACCATCAAGGATCACCGGGTTTTAGCCCTGAACCGGGGCGAAAAGAAAAAAGCCCTGTCGGTTAAACTATTGGCCCCCAGCGAAGAAATTGAAGCCTATTTAAAAAAGGAACTGGTAAAAGATCAGCCCTCAAGCTATTTATTAAAATCCCTCGGGGACAGCTACACCCGGCTGATCGCGCCGGCCATTGAGCGGGAAATCCGCACCGCTTTAAAAGAACGGGCTGAAGAAGGAGCCATCAAGATGTTTGCCCTTAACCTGAAAAAACTGTTGCTCCAGCCGCCTTTTAAAGAAAAGGTCACTATGGGTTTTGATCCGGCATTTCGCACCGGCTGCAAGATTGCCGTTTTGGACAAGGTCGGAAAGGTGCTGGATTACACCACCATCTACCCAACCTTTGGTAAGGGACAGGTTGAAAAGGCTGAAAAAGAGCTGCTTGAACTGATTGAACGACATCAGGTCGATATCATCGCCATCGGTAACGGCACTGCCTCCCGGGAGTCGGAAGCGTTTGTTGCCGAAACGATTAAAAAAACGAAGGTGCCGGTGCAATACATTGTGGTGAATGAGGCCGGGGCTTCGGTTTATTCAGCATCTGAACTGGGAACCGAGGAATACCCGGACATCAATGTGTCGATCCGGGGTGCCATTTCCATTGGCGGCCGGCTTCAGGATCCGCTGTCCGAACTGGTTAAAATCGATCCCAAACACATCGGGGTCGGCCAGTATCAGCATGATGTCAATCAGAAAGAACTGGAGCGGGTGTTGGAAGCAACCGTCGAGGATGCTGTTAATAACGTCGGGGTCAATGTCAACCGGGCCTCGGTAGCGCTGCTTAAATACGTGGCTGGAGTTAATAAAACCATTGCCAATAATATCATGGATTATCGTAACAGCGCCGGCCCCATTAAGAGCAGAAAAGAACTGATGAAGGTCAAAGGCCTGGGCGCCAAAGCCTATGAGCAATGCGCCGGTTTTTTGCGGATCGATGACGGGGATAACATTCTCGACAATACCGGGGTTCACCCGGAGGCCTACAAAAGTGTGGAAAAACTCCTGAAGCTTAAAGGCATCAAGAAAGAAAAACTGGGTACCCGGGAACAGCAGGATTTATTTAACGATCTGAACTATTCAGAAATGGCTACCCAGCTGGAGATCGGGATCCCAACCCTTTATGATATTGTCAAAGAATTAAAAAAACCGGGACGGGATCCCCGGGAGAATGCGCCCAAGCCCCATTTGCGATCCGACGTCTTATCGATGAGCGATCTGGAAGTGGATATGGAACTGATCGGCACGGTCCGAAACGTCATCGATTTTGGCGCCTTTGTGGATATCGGTGTCCATCAGGATGGGTTGGTGCATATTTCGCAAATCACTGATCGTTATATCAAACATCCGTCTGAGGCGGTCTCCCTGGGGGATGTGGTTACCGTTAAAGTACTGGCTGTGGACCTGAAACGAAAACGAATTAGTTTAACTATGATTATCTAAATAAATATTGACACAGGGATAAGTTTTTAATAAAATAAAAGGCTTATTCCTTTTTTATATGCTATAATATAGAGAGAATCGATGATAGGAGTGGTTGAAATGTATAAAATTGGGGATAAAATTGTTTATCCGATGCACGGAGCGGGTATCATTGAAGCAATCGAAGAACGAGAAATATTTGAAGAAATAAAACCTTACTACATCATGCAGATCGTTTCTGAAGGTTTACAGATTTTAATTCCTGTTGATAAAGTCGATGACATTGGGGTAAGAACCATTGTGTCCCAGTCAGTAATCGATGAGATGATCGAGTCGCTGAAATTACCAATGGATGCGATGGAAAAAAACTGGAATCGACGGTATCGGGAACATCTGGAGCGTTTAAAAACTGGCGATATTTTTGAAGTAGCAAAGGTTGTCAAGAATCTTATCCTATTGGATCGATTAAAAGGCCTCTCAACCGGAGAAAAGAAAATGTTGAATAATGCCCGAAATTTCATCGTCAGCGAAATGGTCTTGATTCAAGATAAAGACAAACAAGAAATCTTAGATTTGATCAATAGTTCGGTACACAGTGAGGCGTGAATTTCACGCCTTTTGTTGTATTTAATAGTTTAATCTTAAGAATCAAGTGCTATAATTATAAGGTAATATTATGAAAGGAGGTGAAGATGATGATACAAAAGATACTTCGTGTGTCATTCGGAATTGTTGGAGTTCTGGTTGGGATGGCCTTGGCCAACGTATTGGTAACCAATACGTGGCTTTTGAAAACCCTGAAGATAAACCTGACTCCTGAATTGGAAGTTGTCCTTTATGCGGCGCTCATTGTTTTATTTGGACTTATTTTTTTCATTCTATTTCCACTGATGCTTAAAGGCGTTAAAAAGCTGTCAAAAGTTGTTGAGACCAGTATGGAAAATGTGCGGCTCATTGACATTGGCTTGGGCATCGGCGGTTTGGTGATTGGTCTGGTGATTGCTATGCTGATCAGTTTTGCATTTTCGCAGATTCCCATTCCCTGGATCGGCGGATTGCTAACCATTAGTATTTATATTGTCCTGGGGTATATTGGTTTTTCTTTACCAATTAAAAAACGGGAAGATATTCTCCAGGCTTTTCAGAGTGCTAAGCGCGAAAAAGATGCCAATGTGCCGGTCGGACAAAAGCGGCCCGCCAAAAAGAAAGGCGCGGCCATTCCTAAGCTACTGGATACCAGCGTGATCATTGATGGACGGATCTTTGATATTTGTAAAACGGGTTTTATAGAAGGCCCATTGGTGATCCCGGTATTTGTACTTAACGAACTCCAGCTGATATCGGATTCAGCGGATGAATTAAAAAGGAATCGAGGCCGTCGAGGTTTGGATATTTTAAATAAAATTCAGACGGACCTGGAAATCGAAGTTCAAATTACTGAAGAAGATTTTGAAGACACTCATGAGGTTGACTCAAAATTGGTAAAACTGGGAAAATCAACCAAAGGTAAGATTCTGACCAATGACTATAATCTTAACAAGGTTGCCACCGTTCAAGGGGTCGACGTGCTTAATATTAATGAGTTGGCCAATGCCGTGAAGCCAATTGTTCTGCCCGGGGAAGAGATGAAGGTTCTCCTGGTAAAAGGTGGAAAAGAAAACGGCCAGGCCGTTGCCTATCTGGATGACGGCACCATGATTGTGGTTGAAAATGGCAAGAAATATATTGGCACCACCGCTGCGGTGATTGTCACCAGTATTCTGCAAACAGCAGCCGGACGGATGATATTTGCAAAACCAAAGAAATAATGAACCAGCAATCATAAGTATGAATAGAAAAGTTTTTATAAAAACACCAACGCTTGGGTTGGTGTTTTTATTTCGGCGTTTTTTGATAAATTTATTGTAATTGATTGGAGCTTTACGTATAATAAAATTAGTATTGTTAAAAATCGACGTAGTGTTAAAGTTGGACTTGCAAGAAAAAAATAGTGGAAAAAATGGGGATCATAATGGAATTACCTGAAGCATTTAAGATAAAAATGAAGAATCTGATGGGTGAATCCTATCAGAGCCTGCTAGATTCCTATGACCAGCCAGAAAGCAAAGGCATCCGAACCAATACCCTAAAGCTGTCCCCAGTAGAGCTGGCCAATAAATTACCGTTTAAAACCCAGGGTGTGAACTGGTGCAGAGAAGGGTTTTATATTGATCATGAGGTGCGGCCGGGGAAAAACCCTTATTATTATGCGGGACTCTATTATGTTCAGGAACCGACGGCGATGGCGGCGGTTGAAGTGCTGGATCCAAAACCCGGGGATTGGGTGCTGGATCTTTGTGCAGCGCCGGGCGGAAAATCGACCCAAATTGGCGCCAGGCTTCAGGCCGCAGGGCTTTTGGTAGCCAATGAGCTGGTTAATTCCCGGGCCGGAATCCTGTCTTCCAATATCGAACGGATGGGGATCACCAATGCGATTGTCACCAATGAATTTCCGGAGCGTCTGGTGGATTCTTTTTACGAAAGCTTTGATAAGATCCTGGTGGATGCGCCCTGCTCCGGCGAAGGTATGTTCCGGAAAGACCCGGGAGCTCTGGCCGACTGGAGTCTGGAACGGGTTGACCGCTGTATGGGTAAGCAGGAAAAAATACTGGAAAGCGCCCATCGACTGTTAAAACCCGGAGGGGTGCTGGTCTATTCAACTTGTACCTTTTCGCCGGAAGAAAATGAGCAAATGATTGAAGCTTTTATTGCGAAGTATCCTTATACTCTGGAAACCATTGAGTTACCGGGGATTACCGATCATGGACGAGTGGAATGGACCCGGAATCAGGAGCAGGCGATCGCTAAAACCCTGCGGATTATGCCCATGACTGTCTTAGGTGAAGGCCATTTTATTGCCAGATTAATAAAATCAGCCGCCGTCACCGACACCATTGAGATCAAACAGGGATACGCCAAATCGCGGTTAAAAAAAGCAACCCGAATTGAGTTGCAAGACTATATTGATTTTGCCAAAAATAATCTGGAACCGGAATTTTCCAAGAAAATCGAAGAACGTCTCTATCTTTTGGGTGAACATCTCTATGCTATCCCTGAGGGGGTGGAGCTGGAGCGGATTGCCAATCTAAAACTCTTGCGTACTGGTCTTCATCTGGGAACCTTTAAAAAAAATCGCTTTGAACCCAGTTATGCGCTGGCAATGGCACTTAAGTTAGCACAGGCCAATAATGTCTGTGACTTAACAGGTGAAGAGCTCGCCTATCAGTATTTAAAAGGTGAAGCGTTAAATCTGCAAGTAAAAAAAGGGTGGATCCTGGTTGGTTATGATGGTTATTCGCTGGGATTTGGAAAAGCCAGTGAAGGCTTGATTAAAAATCACTATCCCAAAGGACTGAGAATTAGAAAAAAATAGGAGAAAACAGCATGAGTAACCAGGCGAACGGGGCAAAGATCCATCCCAGTGCGGTGATTTCAAAGGATGTCATTCTGGGCAATGAAACCGTTATCGGTGCCGGGGCGATTATTGGAGCTGGGGTCGTTATCGGTGATCAATGTCAGATTGGTACCGGGGTGATAGTCGAAGCAAACAGCAGGATTGAAGACAGCTGTACTTTGGAACCTGGGGTGATCATTGGCAAGGCAGTAACCATCGGTAAGAATGCGAAAATTGGAATTGGTGCCCGGGTGACCGATGGGGTAACGATCGGACCCGATCAAGTAATAAAAATTGGTGAAATCGTATTAAAGGATATGATTTATAAAATGGTTTTTAAACGGGGCGCCTGGATTTATCGGGAAGATAGTTTAAATTATAAAAATGAAGATTGAGGAGAAAAAATGAATCAGAAAGATTTTACTTGTTTGAAAGAAGCGTTAGAAAACAAAAAGAAAATTTTAGTATCCAGCTGTCTGCTGGGAATGAAGATTAATTATGAGGAAAAGGCTCATCCGGTCAATGAGTTGCGCCAGCTTTTTCTTCAGGGACAGGCTATTCCAGTTTGTCCGGAGGTGTTGGCAAGTCTGCCAATTCCCCGAGATCCGTGTGAAATAGTCATGGTCAATGGGGAACGGAAAGTGTATAATGATAAGCAAGTTGACTTTACGGAGCCTTATACTCTTGGTGCCCAGCGAACCACGGATACGGCTCGGACATCAGGTGCAAAAATTGCCATCATGAAAAGCAATAGTCCTTCCTGCGGCTGTGGGAAAATATATGATGGAACCTTCAGCGGTAATTTAGTCGATGGGGACGGTATCACTGTGGCGTTATTGAAAGCAAATGGTATTCGTGTGATAACAGAAGAAGATTTTCTGGATTGTATTAAAAAGTAACAGGGAGATCTCGAAAGAAAAGAGAGGAAACGATATGAAAAATAAACTCAATATTGGAGTAGTTTTTGGAGGACAGTCAGGAGAGCATGAGGTTTCAAGGGTTTCTGCGTACAATGTTTTGGGTGTCATCGATCGGGAAAAGTATAATATTGTAACCATCGGCATATCAAAACAGGGGAAATGGTTTATCTATTCAGGCGATACCGAAAAAATCAAGGATGGTTCCTGGGAACAGGATCAAAAGAACCTTATTTCAGACTTTTCAATTTTCTCTCATCCGGAAATCTCTAAGATTGATGTTTTTTTTCCAGTTCTTCACGGACCGATGGGAGAAGATGGCACCATCCAGGGTGTTTTTGAAATGTTGAATAAACCCTATGTGGGGTGCGGGGTGTTAAGTTCTGCAGTAGGCATGGATAAGGTATTTTCCAAAATCATGTTCCAAAGCGTGGGAATCCCCACCGGGAAATATATTTATTTCCGGGAAAATGACTGGAAAAAAGATCCTGATGCCAAAATTGCCGAAATCGAAAGGGAACTGAGCTATCCTATTTTTGTAAAACCGGCTAACATGGGTTCAAGTGTGGGAATCAGTAAAGCCCATGACCGATCCGAACTCGTTGTGGCCATTAAAGAAGCCTTTGTTTATGATAACAAACTGATTCTGGAAGACTTTGTCAAAGGAAGAGAAATTGAATGTGCAGTGCTGGAAGTGGGCGACGTTGCTCGGGCATCGATTCTCGGAGAGGTTATCCCTTCCAAAGAGTTTTATGATTATGAAGCTAAGTACTCAGCCACGGAAGACTCCAAGGTTGTCATACCAGCTGATCTATCCAAAGAAGTCACTGAGAAAGTGAGAGATTACGCCATCAAAGCCTTTAAAGCCATTGAAGGCTCTGGTTTAACCCGGGTTGATTTCTTTGTCACCGATGATGAACGCATTTTAATCAATGAAGTAAATACCCTGCCGGGATTTACAAATATAAGTATGTACCCAAAAATGTGGGAAGCTACCGGAATTGGGTATATAGAACTTGTAGACCTGATTATTGCGTCAGCAAAGCGGAAACGCACCACCACCAACTAGGTTGTTCGATTTCTTTATGATGCGTAATCCTAATAAAAACTTAAGAGGATAATTTTTCTTGATAAAAAAACCCATCAATGGTTTAATAGTGGGAGTAATTATACCTCTAGGAGGAGACCAATGACTGAAGAAAGAAAAAAAGTATGGTTATCCATTTCGGGAACCATTAAAAATGAAGAAGATAAGGATAGCCTGGAGTTTCTGACCGAAGGGGATTTGTATAAAGAAGCCAATCGATCCTGTGTGACTTATAAAGAATCGGAAGTTTCCGGTATGGAAGGAACAATCACCACCGTTTGTGTTGATGCTCAAAAAGTGTCAGTCATTCGTTTGGGAACAACCAACTCCATTATGGAATTTGAACGTGGAAAAAGAAACCTGACCTGGTATTCCACCCCTTACGGGGATGTGACCATGGGGATTTTAACCAAGGATGTGTTTGTAAACTATAATGAGGATAAAGAGCCGACCAAGGTGTCCATCGATTACAACATCGAAATCGAAGGCGTTACAAATTCTCAGAATATCCTGAACATAAAAATTACCCAATAAAAAATGGCAGGGATGCCAATCACAGGAGAAGCGCCGGGAGCGCTTCTCCTTTAAATTTCAACAGTCTGAGAACGAATAGAAGAGCCCCATTAGTTGATAATATATAGAAGAGTGAGAGGAAATTAAGGATGTACATACGCGAAAAGATCACCGAACAAGTTAAAAAAATCATTGGCGATGCACTAGATCAAGCGGTTGAATCCGGAGCATTGGCGATTGAAACCATGCCGGATCTTTTTCTGGAAATTCCGAGAGAAAAAGAACATGGTGAATATTCCACCAATATCGCCATGCAGTTACCCAAACAGACTAAGAAAGCTCCCCGTTTTATTGCCGAAACCCTGGTGGCCAATATGAAAACCGGAGACTCTTACATCGAGTCAATCGAAATAGCTGGACCTGGCTTCATTAATTTTAAACTGAAACCCGATTGGCAATATGTAGTTTTAGCAGAAGTAGCAGCGATGAAAGCCAATTACGGCCGCAGTCAGAAAAATGCCGGAAAAAAATTCAATCTGGAGTTTATTTCTGCCAATCCTACCGGACCTATGCATATGGGAAATGCCAGAGGTGGGGCCATTGGTGATATTTTAGCTTCAGTTGCCGACTGGACCGGCTATGATGTCACCCGGGAATTCTATATTAATGATGCCGGAAATCAGATTGTTAAATTTGGCGATTCACTGGATGCCCGTTACCGCCAATTGATGGGAGAAGATATCCCATTTCCCGAGGATGGTTATCAGGGTGAAGACATTACCGAACATATGAGAGTTTTCATTGCAGCAAATGGTGACGTTCACCGCTCGATGACTCCGGAAGAACGTAAGCCGATCCTGATTGATTATGCGCTGAATAAAAACCTCGCCCAAATGAGAAGCGATCTGGAAGCCTATGGGATCCGCTATGATGTCTGGTTTTCAGAACAAAGCCTTTATGACAGTGGCGCCATCGAGAAGACCATTGAGCTGTTGGGAAAAGGCGGTTTCACCTACGAACAGGAAGGTGCTTTATGGTTTAAAGCCACTGAATTTGGTTCTGATAAGGATGATGTTTTAATCCGGGCTAACGGACTGCCCACCTATTTTATGGCCGATATCGCCTACCATATGGATAAGTTTATTAACCGCGGGTTCAATCGCTGCATCAACGTCTGGGGTGCTGATCATCACGGCCATGTGGCCCGGCTCAAAGGGGCGCTGGAGGCGGTCGGAATTGATGCCGCTAATTTTGATGTGGTCATCATGCAACTGGTGCGACTGCTCCGAAACGGCGAAGTGGCAAGAATGTCCAAACGTCAGGGGAAAGCTATTGCGCTGACTGATCTCATCGATGAAGTGGGCGTTGATGCGACCCGATTCTTCTTTAATCTGCGCTCGCCGGACAGCCATTTTGACTTTGATCTGGACCTGGCTATTGAGCAGTCCAATGATAATCCGGTATTTTACGTGCAATATGCCCATGCCAGAATCTGCAGCATTATTCGCCAGATGACGGAAGAGTTGGATCAAACGATTCCCCTGGATTACAGCCGACTGGTTGAAAAAGAAGAATTGTATCTGATGGAAATATTGTCGAATTTCCCAGATGAAATTCTGACTGCGGAAGACAAACTGGATCCCAGCCGAATTACCCGATATGCCATTGATCTGGCGGCTGCATTCCATAGTTTTTATAATGCCTGCCACGTCCGGGTTGAAGATAAGGCCTTGATGAAAGCCAGAGTTGCGCTGATCGAGTCAACTCAACAAGTTATTCAAAATGCCCTGGGTATTTTGGGAGTATCTGCTCCAGAAAGAATGTAAAAATGAAAACAGAATCAGGAATCTTTGACCGAACTGAAAAACTGATTGGGAAATCGGGTTTGGAGATTCTAAAAAATTCAAGAGTTATTTTGTTTGGCGTGGGCGGTGTCGGCTCATTTGTGGCGGAAGCGCTAATCAGAAGTGGGGTGGGTTTTTTAACCATTGTGGATAAGGATACCATCGATACTAGCAATCTGAATCGCCAGATTATGGCCAATGTCAAAACGGTGGGAAAGAAAAAAGTGGAGGTGATGGCGAGAAGGCTCATTGCCATCAACCCGCTATCCATCGTTCATCCCATGCATATATGTTATACTCCGGAAACATCCCAGGAGTTTCACCTCCAGGATTATGACTATGTTATCGATGCGGTGGATATGGTAACGGCAAAAATTGATCTGGTCGTCAAAAGTCAGGAAAACAAGGTTCCGATTATCAGCTGTATGGGAACCGGAAATAAAATGGACGCCAGTCGTTTTAATATTACCGATATCTATGAAACCTCAGTTTGCCCTCTGGCCAAAGTTATGCGCAAAGAATTGCGGGAACGGGGCGTAAGATCGCTGAAGGTCCTTTATTCTACAGAAGAACCGATAATCCGTGAAACTCCGCCTGGCAGCATTGCTTTTGTCCCTTCGGTGGCTGGACTTCTGATCGCTGGTGAAGTGGTACGGGATCTGCTGAAAAATGGAAACATGAAAGAAAATTAACAACAGATATTTAGCTGCCAGATCAAATAGCTTAAAAACCTTTTGAGTTATTTATTTGGTGGCATTTTTTTTGGTTATTTATGTTATAATTTTAATGTAAATTGAGGCTCCCGGAAAATTCAAATCACCAGGGTCTAAGAATACAGCAGCGCAAACGACCAGCGACTTAGAAAGCGAAAGTAATTTTCAAAAGTTTTCACGATTTTTCTATTTGTAAAAATAAAATCAGTTGTCAACTGATTTATTTTTGAGGATCGGAGCAGCCAAATATAAACATGCGCAAACTAAATAATCCTGTACAAATGGCTGAAAATATGGTTAAATCTACTTGTAAAAGTGGCTAAAAGGAGTAAAATGATACGGATAGGAAGCGGTTATGACGTCCATCGTTTAGTTGCAAATCGACCACTCATTTTAGGCGGTGTAAAAATAGAACATCCTTTGGGTCTGCTGGGACATTCGGATGCTGACGTGCTGGTGCATGCTATTATCGATGCGCTGTTAGGGGCGCTGGCGCTGGGTGATATCGGCAAACACTTTCCTGACACTGATGGAGCCTATAAAAATTGTGACAGTTTGTTGCTGCTTGAAAAAGTGGGGCAGCTTGTGGCAGCGAGGGGGTATCGAATCAATAACATTGATTCTACAATTATTGCCCAGGCTCCAAAGCTTGCGCCCTATATTGAAACCATGGGGGCAAACATTAGTAGAACTCTGGATTTATCAGGGGATTGTGTGAGTGTAAAAGCGACGACCGAAGAAGGTTTGGGCTTTACCGGGAGTGAACAGGGGATCGCTGCCAACGCAGTGGTGAGTCTTTTGAAAGGAGAAATAAATAGATGATCGGTATTATTGCAGCCATGGACAGTGAGGTTCGTGACATCAAGTCGGTGATGGAAGATGGAATTAAGATCCACCACGGAGGGATGACTTTTTTCAAGGGAAAACTCCACCAAAAAGAGGTCATTGCAGTTAAAAGCGGAGTTGGAAAAGTTAATGCCGCCATGTGTACCCAGGTTTTGATTGACATTTTTAAGGCAACAACTATCATCCATGTGGGTGTGGCCGGTGCGGTTCATCCGGATCTGGAAATTGGTGACATTGTCATCTCAGCGGACAGCTGTCAATATGATATGGATGCACGGGCTTTTGGACATCCCCGCGGCGAAATACCAAACATGGATACTACCTTTTTTAAAGCAGACCCCGCCCTGATTAAGCTGGCGGAGGCAGCCGCCGAAGCGCTGAAGGTTTCCTACCGGACGGGTCGAATCATGACCGCTGATTTGGGCGTCGACTCCAACAAGCTCAAAGAAGAACTGCGGGAAGAATTTGGCGGACTCTGTGTCGAAATGGAAGGAGCGGCAGTTGGACAGGTTGCCATGCTGAACCAGGTTCCCTATCTGGTGATCCGCTCCATGTCCGACAAGGCCGATTCCAATCTGACTGATGATTACAAGGCCAACCTGGAAGCCTCCATTAAAAATGGGGTCGCGATGGTGCTGAACATCGTTCAGGGAGTCGCATAGATATGAAAGAATTGGCACTGCGCCCGACCTGGGCGGAAATAGACCTGGATGCTCTGACCAGTAATTATGAAGAAATCCGCCGAATTGTCGGACCCAACGTTAAAGTTTTGGGGGTTGTTAAAGCCGATGCCTACGGACATGGCAGTCTGGAATGTGCCCGAACTCTTTGTGATGCCGGGGTGGATATGCTGGCAGTTGCTTTTATTGATGAAGCCATTGCCCTCCGCCAGGGCGGCATCACCGAACAGATTTTACTGCTGGGCTATACAGCAAAAGCTCATATCCCCGATCTGATCCGTTGGGATCTGATTCCCGGAGTCTATCAGATAGATTTTGCCCAGGCCTTGTCGGATTACTGTTTGGAAATCGGAATTCGCCATCCCATTCATGTAAAAATTGATACCGGTATGGGACGCATTGGGATTGGCTGGCGGGAGGCTTCACAAGTGATTGAAGCGATGTACCGCTTGGAAGGCATTGAACTTCAGGGTCTGTATACGCATTTTTCTACCGCCGACGCCGCCGATAAAACCCATACCAAAGAGCAGATCAGGCGCTATCAACAGGTTCTTGCTGAACTGACAGAAAAAAATATCAGTATTCCCATCAAGCATATGGCCAACAGCGCCGGAATATTTGATGTCGACGGGGTTCATTTTGATATGGTGCGTCCGGGGATTATCCTTTACGGGCTTTATCCATCGGCTGAAGTGGACCGGTCGAAAATCGATTTAAAGCCGGTAATGACCCTGAAATCAACCATTGTTCATCTAAAAACCCTCCATCCCGGCGAGACAGTGAGCTACGGTAACCGTTTTGTCGCCAATGAAGACCGGATCATCGGGACCTTGCCAATTGGCTATGCCGATGGCTACACCAGAATGTTAAACGGTTTGGGCAAGGTCTGGATTGCCGGCCAGCTGGTGCCGGTGGTCGGCAGCATTTGTATGGATCAATGCATGATCGATTTGACCGATGTGGAAGCGGTTTCCCTTTATGACGAGGTGGAGCTTTTTGGCAACAACATTTCAGCCGATGTCTTGGCCGAGGCATTGGGAACCATTAATTATGAAATTACCTGTATGGTGAACAAACGGGTACCCCGAGTGTTCATTAAGGATGGGGTACCTCAGACGATTAGACGTGACATTTTAAATCGGCAAATTAACGCAAACAGTGATATTTATTAAAGAGGAGAATTAAATGGCAATTTTAGAAGAAACCGTTAGGGAAATTCGCAAAGATATTGTAAAAATGATTGGCAAAGCAGCTTCAGGTCATCCCGGAGGATCATTGTCTTCAGCAGAAATTCTGACCCTGCTTTATTTTGAACAAATGAATGTCGATGAAAACAATCCCCGCAAAGAAGACCGGGATCGTTTTGTCTTGTCAAAAGGACACGCCGCCCCGGTGCTTTATGCAACCTTGGCAGCAAAAGGCTTTTTCCCCAGAGCCGAGCTGGAAAACCTGAGGCAACTGGGTTCGATGCTCCAGGGACATCCGGACATGAACAAGGTACCAGGGGTTGATATGTCAACTGGTTCTTTGGGACAGGGGATTTCGGTGGCAGCAGGGATGGCCTTGGCCGGAAAAATGGACAACAAATCTCATAAAATCTATGCCCTTCTGGGCGACGGTGAATTGCAGGAAGGCCTGGTTTGGGAAGCCGCCATGGCTGCCAGCCATTACCAGCTTAATAATTTGATTGCTTTTGTGGATAATAATAATCTTCAGATTGACGGGGCCATCTGTGAGGTTATGTCACCATTCCCCATTGATGCCAAGTTTGAAGCCTTTGGCTGGAATGTCATCACGGTGGAAGACGGTCATGATTTTGATGAACTGCGAACCGCTGTAGAAGCGGCAAAAAAATCAGAGGATAAACCAACCGTGATCATTTGTAAAACGGTCAAGGGTAAATGTGTCTCATTTATGGAAAACAATGCGGGATGGCATGGAAAAGGGCCGAATGCGGAAGAAGTGAAACAAGCATTGGCAGAATTGGAGGCATAATCATGGCAGATAAAAAATCAACTCGACAGGCATACGGCGAATACTTAGTGAAACTGGGAGAAAAAAATCAGAATCTGGTGGTTCTGGATGCGGATCTCTCGGGCGCAACCAAGACGAATATCTTTAAAAAGGCCTGCCCCGAACGGCATTTCAATGTCGGGATTGCTGAAGCAAACCTGATGGGAATGTCCGCCGGTCTGGCAACTGCAGGAAAAATTCCCTTTGCCAGCACCTTTGCCATTTTTGGCGCCGGGCGGGCTTATGAAATCATTCGTAACAGCATCTGCTATCCGAAACTGAATGTAAAAATTGCTCTAACCCATTCTGGGATTTCTGTAGGTGAAGATGGCGGTTCGCACCAGTCCATCGAAGATATTGCGCTGATGCGGGTCATTCCCAATATGACAGTTTTATCACCGGCAGATGCCATCGAAACAGAAAAAATGATGGATGCCGCCATCGCAATTGACGGACCGGTTTATATTCGCCTGGGTCGCAGTGATGTACCCATTCTGTTCGATGAAGACTATCAATTTGAACTGGGAAAAGCTGGTTTGCTAAAAAGCGGCGAAGACGTGACCATCATTGCCACCGGCATGATGGTGGGACCAGCCCTGGAAGCTGCGCAACTCTTAGAAGCGGATGGCGTTTTGGCCCGAGTATTAAACATGGGCTCCATTAAACCCATCGATGTGAATGCCATTGAAGCTGCTGCCGTTGATACCGGTGCCATTGTTACGGCTGAAGAACACAGCATCATTGGCGGTCTGGGCAGTGCCGTGGCCGAAGTGTTATGTGATGTTGCACCAGTGCCCCTGGAACGGGTTGGCGTCAAGGATCTGTTTGGACAATCCGGTAAGGTTGCGCCACTGATGGAAAAATATGGTTTAACAGCCAAAGATATCGTAACAGCGGCAAAAAAAGCGATCGCCCGAAAATAGTAGAAAAAGAATAATAATGAGATAAATTGATAAAAAAACAGGGTCTTTGGGACTCTGTTTTTTTACTGTTACGAGTAATCTGGCATTTTATCATGGTAATTATTAATAATTAAGGTATAATAAGGTTTAAAGGGGTTAAATTAGCAAATAATTTAGAATGATAAAGGAGAAATCGTATGCCAAAAGGTTTTAAAGAGGCAATGGAGGAACGTCGTTCGTTCTATGCAATCTGTGATGAAAGTCCTATTTCCGCTGAAGAAATACTTGAAATTATTGATAATTCAACTAAACATGTGCCTTCTGCTTTTAACAGTCAAAGTCAACGTGTTGCAGTTTTATTTGGAGAACGGCATTTGGAGTTCTGGGGAATCGTCATGGAGAGCCTCAGAAAAATCATTCTGGCCGAAGATTTTAGAGCAACAGAAAAGAAGATCAAAGGTTTTGCAGCCGGATGCGGTACCCTGCTGTTTTATGATGATATGTCTATCACCAAAGGTCTGATGGAGCGGTTTACAAACTACAAAGAAAGTTTTCCGATTTGGGCTGAACAGTCCAATGGGATGCTGCAATTTGCAATATGGGCCCAACTGGAAGCCGAAGGTTTGGGAGCAACTATTCAGCATTATAATCCTATTATTGATAACGATGTCAAGACCGCCTTTAATATCCCTTCAGCCTGGCGTTTAATTGCTCAAATGCCTTTTGGTAGCCCGACAGCAGAACCGATTCAAAAAGAGTTTGTGCCAATAGAAAAACGGGTGATTGTAATTGAATAGTTTATGATAGTGTTTAAAACAAAAACCACGGAGGTTCTTCGTGGTTTTTGTTTTAGCAGCCCGGTATGAACCCCGGCTGGAATTGTTTGAGAAAATAAGTTAACATAAGTATTATTATTGGATTTGCTGGGAACCTGTTCTATTCAAGTAGCAGCAAGCCATAATACTTAATAAATTCATCTTTGGTTGCCAGGGTTTTGAGGGTTTCGCCATTATTTCGCACGGTTTGAAAGACATCAATGCCGGAGCCTTCCATGGAAGGTCGACGGTTTTTGGTATTGAGACAAGGTTTCTCTAAATCACAGGATGGGCAGATATGACAAGGCCCGGCCCAGAAGGCAAAAGCCTTATGAAAGCCACCGGTAAAGGCCAACCGTTCAGCTTCGAGGATCTTTCGTTGAAATTCCCCGGTTCCCGGGGTTCCTTTAATAAGAAAAGCGCGGGAGTAGCTGGAAAGCAGTCGGCTCGTTTCTTCGAAAGGGATCTCATTGGCCTGACAATGTTTGAGATTGGCCGATGAGCAGCCAAAAGCGCACTTATTCTTGGCAAATTCGGTAACGACTACCGAATCGGTGGTGATTTCCAGGACATCATCAAAGCCGATATTAAGGATCGGATGTTTTAAGCGCTGGAGGGGCGTAAGCGATAGACTATCGATAAAATCAGGCGATTTACCGGCAAAAATAACGGCGGTATCGGTTTCCAGCGGAATCAGAGCAGTGGTGGTGAGACCGGCTACTTCTAATCTGCGGATGACTTCTTTGCCAGAGCAGACCTGGCCGCCAAAATGGATCATCCGGTTGATACCGGACAGTCTGGCCATCAGCGTTGCATGTTCATCAAAGGCATCGTGAAGCATTAGGATTCCATCAGGTTTAAGCATCGGTAAATAGCTGTACAATTGATCGTGAAGAAGTTGGGGGTTACTGTTGATAAACAGCCCGGTAAGAATAATCAGGGAATAGTCATTGTCGGAATTTCCAGCAGCTGTTTTGAGACCCGTTTTTGTCGCCAGGTGAATCCGGGGAAAATCATTTATCGACATCAAAGACGGTGAGAAAACACTTTCATCAGTTAAGAGGGTCACTGAAATATCGGGAAAGGCTTCAACAAAAGACCGAGCCATTGTTTCTGAACCAGGACCAATAATCAGAATATTTCCCGTTAAGTCAGTGAAAAAACCCACACACTCAAGGGCTTTCATGCGAGTAAGTTGATTGACCGCCTTATTTTTCAGGGCGGTTAATTCTTGATTGGTAACCGGATCTGATTGTTCGCTTCGGATAATGGATTTATTTGGCATCAACGAAGACTTTAAATGATGCCACTGGAGTGCCTGGGTTTGGCGCAAGCGAAGGGCATCCCCCAGATAATCCGGGCTGGATGAAAGTAGATAACGTTTGGTCAGGCTGGCGTTGCTGTAGCTTTTCTCAAAGCAAAAAAGTAGCCCCAGGCTTTCCAGCAGCGCCAGATAGGGGGAGAGCGCAACGGTCTCAGTGCCGAGCTTTTGGGAAAGCCGGGCAGCCGAAGCACCATCAATTCCATAGGTCTCCAGGGTTTCAAAAAGATCCAAATCCAGAGCTGTGAATAAAGCCTCGGATACCCAGTTAGCTGAGGATATATTTTCCAGATACTGGCCGCCATGGGTATGGGGATCGAAGCTTTTTAATGAGAAGATCTTATTTTCTTTTGAATGTTTCATAGTGATTTCCTATTCTTGAAATACTTGAGAGATAGAAATAATTAAATACTTTATTTTATAAAATTTCCGATTGATGTGAACATAAAACAGAAATACAAATTTTAAATAAAATGATAGTACCATTATATAACTGAAAAGAAAAATCAGCAAGTCTTAAAGGACAGCAGTAAAAGTATAATAATATGCATTGCGGAAGTCGCCCATTATCAATGCTGTTTCATAAATTTGAGGAAATACTGCAAAATAAGAGATAATATTGACTTTTTTATCTAATAAAGCATATAATACAAATAAGATTTTGATAAAAATTTGCAGAATGGAGAAATTTTATGCTGCTTGAATTCAAAACTAAAAATTATAAATCGTTTAAAGAGGAATTAGTTTTTTCGATGATCCCAGCTCCCAAGCAAAAGGGACTGGATTACAGTGTGCAGCATTCAAAAATTGGAAAGAGGGCGTACAAAGGGCTGTGTTCGGCAGTGATTTATGGCCCCAATGCATCAGGAAAAACAAACATTATTGGTGCCATGGATACCTTTAAAACAATTGTGCTTCGTGGAAATATCCGTAATTTAGATGATAAAAATACTCCCAACGCAGCAGCGAATACGTTAGAGTTGATTCCAAACAACTCAAATATTGAGCAAAGCCCGGTTGCGTTTTCCGTTAAATTTATTGACAACAACTTTTTAATTGAGTATTCGTTCGAAGTAAATCTTGGTAAGTTTTTGGAGGCGGATTTCCCGAGAAAGATTATTTCGGAATCTCTTATAGTCAACGACAAAGTGGTGTTTGTCAGAAATAAAGATTTGGAATTTGGAACGTTTGACACCATTGATAATTTGCTGGTAAATGCTTTTGACCAGAATGAAAAAGGTGCAATTTCATTGGCAAAAAGTAATTTGAACGATGAAGAACTGTTTTTAATGAATGGCTTTAAAACGATGTTTAGTGCAAAGTTGACCTTGTTAATAAGCAACTGGCTAGATAATAAGTTTATGGTGATCTACCGCGCGGACTCATTACATCTGATTCGTAAATTCTCAGATCCCCAAAAAAAGTCGGTCTATATTGAAAAGACGATGAACGAGGCCGCAAACTATTTTGGGATCACCTCTAATGCCTTGGGTTATGTAATTGAAGGGGATGAGGCCGAAGCGAAATTATATTCGCTATTTAATGATGCCGAGAAAAGCACAGCTATTTCTGCAGAGATATTTGAATCATATGGTACGATTCGCTTTGTTAATATGTTTCCTTTGGTAGTAAATGCCCTTTTGAATGGAGGGACCTTAATAGTTGATGAGTTCGATGCTTCGATTCATCCAATGGCATTAATGAGTATTATCAATGTTTTTCATAACGACGAGATTAATATCCATAATGCACAGCTGATTTTTAACACGCATAACCCGATTTTTTTGAATGCCAATTTATTTCGGCGTGATGAGATAAAATTTGTCGAAAGAGATGATGATACACACTACAGCATTCACTATTCTCTTTCTGATTTTGGCACGACAGGCAGGAATGGCGTTCGCAAGAATGAAGATTATTTAAAAAACTACTTTATCAGTCGCTACGGTGCTATTAAGGACATTGATTTCGCACCAATTTTTGAAAGTCTGTTTGATGACAAAAAAGAGGAGCAGTAGCGATGAAAGAAAATCGAAAATACTATTTTACCGTTGAGGGTGAAACTGAGCGGTGGTATTTACAGTGGTTGCAAAACAGTGTCAATGCTGAACCAGCTTCGAATTATAGAAGGATTGCTATTGACTGCCCCATTCAAAAAAATCCTTTGAAACGGGCAAAGTCATTAGTGAGCTTGGGGAAAACTGAGATAACCCATATGTTTGACTATGAGAGTAATGACGAAATTCACACGACCCAGTTTCAAACTACGTTGGATCAAATGAAGGAATCTCAGTCAATTGGTAAATCCATCAAATATCAACTTGGATACAGTAATTTCACATTTGAACTATGGATGGTATTGCATAAAATAGACTGCCAGGGTTGTCTGACTCACCGTAAGCAGTACATTAAATCCATCAATCGAGCGTATGGTGAATGTTTCGAAAATCTTGATCAGTATAAGCATGAAGACAACTTCAAGCGGGTCCTCAGTAAATTGACTTTAGATGATGTTAAAAAGGCTATCCAACGATCAAAGACTATTATGCGAAATAATCAAGAAAACGGTTTGGTACTGCAGCAATATAAGGGCTTCCGGTTCTATAAAGAAAATCCGTCCCTTTCTATTTGGGTAGCAATTGAAAAGATATTGCAAGACTGTGGATTATTGGAGTGAACGTTGGGGTGGGAAATGCAGTTCTGGGATTAAATTAAAAATAAAAAGGTAGAGTCATAAAGAAAAAGCAGGAGAAAGTTAGCAATTGGCAATTACCGGATCTAGTTGTAACGATTGCCTATCTTTAGTCATTTGTGATGAAAACACAATTGTTGGAGGGTTGAAGTATGTTTGGTACAATTATTTTAGATGCTTATAAAAGTGATGAACTTGAAATTATGGCTAATTTCATTGATGAAATCTGTTCCCCAATGGACACCGTAGGATGGGCTTCAGCGGGGATATATTCATTCTGGGAGTACGATACAAAAGAGATTCTTTATATTGGATTGGCATCTGATTTATGTGTGCGTTTTAAACAACATAACGGGCTTCTTCCTATTGATGATAGTGCATGTAAATATCTTCAAATACAGGATTATTTCAAAACACACAAAAAGCTCGGATATACAATTTTAGTGCAGTCACCTTTATCACAACCGATTGTTCAAAGAAATGAGAAAATGTATCGGATTTTTTTAGAGAAACCCAAAGGGATCGCCGTTGGCAATTATGTGGGTGAAGAAGGATTAGAGCATATAAAATTAGTAGAAGGTCAATTGATTGAAGCATACAGACTGTTTACCGGAGATATACCACCGTGGAATAAAATAGGTGGAAATACTTATGCACGTAAGTTTGCAACTAAAGGTAATTTCCTTCAAATAATACAAGCTTTTTCATCAGGTGATACTCATAACCTACTTATTTCAAGAAGTACTTTAAGAGAACTAGCAAATAATGCCACGTATGAGTGGTTTGAAGTTCAATTACATGCTTTGCGAATGATGATGTTGACAATGGGTTATTCATATCAGGACGCTTTGGACTTTCAATTGACCGTTAATCCGGATTTTCAAATTATTTTTGACCGACTCAAAGATGAGAATTATGTACAGAAAGAACTTATTGTCTAAAGTTAGAACTCTTAAATATCCAACTACAGTGGTGGTTTTCTTATTTGAGAGGCCGATTGTCGAACTAATTACCAATGTGCTGATAGAAATACCTGTCTTTGGGCTAATTGAGAAGCTAAGTTGCAATTAAGGTAGTCAATAATTAGATAAATGCAATATTGTCCAGTCGTAGGTTGCCAATACTTTAAGAGGATATAATCAACTTAGAGGATATGTTCTGTTTTCATAAAATCTTGTGCTTGGCGAATTGCATTTCGAAGGTAGCAGATTGGGGTTGTAGGAATATGCGGTCGAATTCCGACTGAAAGAGGAGACCAAGTAACCGCAAAGAGAAAGCTATCGTTAGCAATGGTGGCAAGAAGTATTATAGGTGAGTTATAATAATAATACCCGTTGAGAGTAGCGCCAGAGGAAAGTAAAAGAAAAATTCAGTTATAGATAACAAGCATCTACAATAGGTTGTTTTTTTATTTTGAATTTCAGGTAGATATGCATTCATATTAAAGTCGATTTCTTCTTCGCATTTCACACGTATTGAATTGTATAATGCTCGATACAGTCGTTCTTGCAGTAAATAATATGCGTCCAAACCCCAAAATACAAGAGTTGGAACATATGCAATAAGAAAATACATTTTATCCGCATCCTTGCTAGATAGTGGGTAGTGTAAATAATTTTGTGTTTTCTCGTTTTCCAGGTTAATGTAAAATACAGAATTAAAAATTTGCGATGAAAATATAAGTTTTAAAATATGAATCCATTTTTGCACATGATTCGAAGGCTGTCAATAGTGATCATTGG
>NZ_JBGSHG010000011.1:0-18992 GCF_041752335.1 Acetobacterium sp.
TTACCCTGGTCTGAGACACTGCCGGAAGAATGCCGGTCAACTATCAATAAAGAATAACCGCTATAAAAAAGCAGTCCTTTTGTGAGAACATTATCTCATCAATTGGACTGCTTTTCAATGTGGGCTGTATTTGACGCTTACAAAATACTGGCAAAATGACGATATCCTGCCTTGGGATAAAAAAACAGACGCTGAAAAACCAAGAAGCATCGTATCAACTAAAATGTTGAGACGAAACGATGTTTTAGCTCAATGGGATAGTGGATAGGATCCAATAAAAAAATTGCATTGGTAGAACTAAATGCTTGCAGTGTAATAAATTAATTGTTATAATAATACCGTTGCGGAAGTGGCTCAGTGGTAGAGCACTGGCTTCCCAAGCCGGGGGTCGCGGGTTCGAATCCCGTCTTCCGCTCCATATTAAGATAATAGCCACATCGAAACCATGAGTGTAAAGTTGCGCATAGCAATTTTACACTCTTTATTTGTTTCCTTAATAAGAGAGATGAATGAAGGCGAATAATTGAAGCCATGTATTGAGAATTGACTGAGATCTAAAAATCAATCTACTTCGAAAATAATTATCATGAAAATTAAAAAAGTAGGCAAAGCTGTAAATAATTTGTAGGAGTTTAAATAGCAACCAGGAGCTGCTGTCGCTAGATTACCCCTAGAATGACGGGTATTTTTTAAACGGGTATTTTATTGACGTTTAAATTTCGTTAGTTATATCACAAACTAATGATTTGAACGAATCCTAGTTCGTAATTGTTTAAAAAAACATTACATAATCCCATGGTACTGGGATTATCGATGATTTTCAAATGAATAAATATTCAAAGCTTAAATGAATATCTTAAAATAATTATTAGCTAAAAAACATCAATGACAAAATTAGTATTATAGAATATAATAGAGTCCTAAAAGAAGGGAGAAATAATTTTATGGTTAATTTGACAATTGATGGACAAAAAGTTAGTGTCGAATCAGGAACTACAATACTTAAGGCAGCTCGTTCCATAGGTATCGATATCCCGACATTATGTAATTTTAAAGACTTCACACCAGAAGGCAGCTGCCGCATGTGCCTCGTCGAAGTCGTTGGAGCAAGAAGACTCGAAACTTCCTGTTCAACCCCAGCAGCGGAAGGTATGGTGGTTAATACCAATACGCCGGAGGTAAGAGAAGCACGCCGTTTTGTATTAAAAATGCTTATGTCAGATCATACATTTGACTGTATGACATGTTATAAATATGGTTGTTGTGAATTTGTGGAATTTAATGCAAATTGTATTGAATATGATCCAATCAAAGAATTTGGGACCGAACGGGTGATGGCAAAACCTATCGACGATTCAAATCCGTTCTATACCTATGATCCCAACAAATGTGTACTTTGTAATCGCTGTATCAAAGTGTGTGAGCATCTTCAATGCAACCACATTTTAGCACAATGTGACCGCGGTTATGAAACCAATATTAATCCGGTCTTTGAAACCCCCAGAGGTAAGTCAGAATGTGTCAGCTGCGGTAACTGTATTGCTGTCTGTCCGACTGGCGCTTTGGCACCAAAACAGTTTAAACCATTCGCATATGCGAAAACGGTTCAGACTGTCTGTCCTTACTGCGGTGTTGGCTGTACCTTGAATTTAAAAGTAGTTGACAACAAAATTACTGACGTTTATAGTACTGAGGGAAATGTCAATGATAATCTGCTGTGTGTCAAAGGGCGTTTTGCCTACGATTTCGTCAGCAGTCCAGACCGTCTGACGACACCATTAATCCGAAAGAATGGGGTATTGGAAGAAGCGAGCTGGGAAGAAGCGTTAACTTTAGTAGCAGAGAAGCTTAAAGAAGCAAAAGCCGAAGGTCCGCAAGCGGTGGCAGGTCTGTCATCAGCACGTTGTACCAATGAAGATAATTATGTCTTCCAGAAGTTTATCCGGACTGTTGGAGAAACCAACAATGTTGATCACTGTGCCCGACTTTGTCATGCCTCAACCGTTGCCGGCTTGGCCAAATCCTTTGGTAGTGGTGCAATGACCAATAGTATTGACGAGATCGATATCATGGACGTCATATTTGTTACCGGTTCTAATACGACCGAAACCCATCCGGTTATTGGCGCAAAAATCAAACAGCGCCAACAAAAAGGGGCAGCCCTGATTGTCGCCGAACCCCGAAAAATCGAGTTGGCAAAATACGCTGATGTATTCCTACAAATCAAACCAGGGACAAATGTACCTCTTTTGAACGGGATGATGCGGGCAATTTTAGACGCTGAAGCAGAAGCGATTGATTTTTGTAAAGAGCGTACTGAAGGCTATGAGGAATTCCGTGAATTCATGGATACCATCACAGTTGAAGGCTGTGCCGAAATTTGTGGAGTTGATCCTGAAGACATGCGTAAAGCGGCGCTTCTCTATGCAACCAAGGATAAAGGCGGCATCTTCTATTCGATGGGGGTTACCCAACATAATTCTGGTACTGACGGCGTTATGTCGGTTGGTAATTTAGCAATGCTGACCGGAAAAATCGGTCGGGAAGGTTGTGGCGTAAACCCACTTCGTGGCCAGAATAACGTTCAGGGTGCCTGTGATATGGGAGCCTTGCCGGGAGATCTGCCGGGATATCAGAAAATAGCAGTTCCGGAAGTTGCTGAAAAATTTGAAAAAGCCTGGGGCTTGAAATTACCGACAAACGCCGGAAAAACATTGACCGAGATTATTAACGGGGTTGGTGATGGAACGGTTAAATTCCTATATGTCATGGGTGAAAACCCAGTCGTTTCAGATCCAGATACTAATCATGTTAAACATGCACTGGAAAAAGGAAACTTCGTGGTGGTACAGGATATTTTCTTAACGGAAACGACCGAATATGCTGATGTTATCTTGCCAGCTTTTGTTTATGCTGAAAAAGATGGGACCTTCACCAATACCGAACGGCGGATCCAACTATTAAGAAAAGCCGTCGAAGCTCCTGGGGATGCAAAAAATGACTGGGAAATTATTTCGTTAATTGCTCAGAAACTGGGTGCTAAAGGCTTTGATTTTACCAGTGCCGAAGAAATCATGGAAGAGATTGCCTCAGTAACGCCAAGCTACACGGGTGTTTCCCATGAACGACTGAGAAATGGGGATCGCATTCAATGGCCTTGCTTAAGCAAGGATTCTGAAGGTGCCAGATTCTTACACAAAGGCTTGTTTACACGTGGTAAGGGTTGGTTCGCGATTGCGGATTATATTCCGCCGCAAGATCAGGCCGATGAAGACTATCCACTGATCTTAATGACCGGTAGAATTCTTGAACATTATCATACTCGCACGATGACCATGCGTACTCCTGGTATCCAGGAGATTGCGGGCGAACCATTTGTTGAAATCAATCCAGAAACAGCTAAAAATTATGGCATCAATGAAGGTGACTTCATTACTGTTACATCTCCAAGAGGAAATGTTTCAGCCAAAACGCGATTTAACCCAGGCGTAATGGAAGCCAATCTTTTCATGCCGTTCCATTATGGGAATAACGGAGCCAATTATCTGACCGGTGGAGAACTGGATCCAGTGGCCAAAATTCCGCCATTTAAAGTGGTCAAAGTTAATATCAGTAAGTAAGGTTTCACTAAACCATGAAGAGGGTGCGTAAGCACCCTTTTTCGATTAAAGGAGGCAGGGTTTGAAAAAATTTGGTACAGCTGTGATCTTGTCAGGGGGGCTCAGCCGACGGATGGGATATGATAAAAAACAATTGCGGATTGGTGGTGAAAACATCATCGATCGCATTGTCAAACAGCTTTCTGATGATTTTGATGATATCATCATTGCCGGATCAAAACCGGAAGATCTTCCGGACATTTCGGCAGTCCGGGGCGTTTATCCGGATGCAGTGGAGCTGTCAGCATCCCTGGTTGGCATCTACACCGGTCTTTTGCATTCCCGATCGGAGTATCTATACGTAACAGCATGTGATATGCCAGTTTATAATCATGATTATGTGGTATACATGAAGTGTCTGATCGAAGATAATCCGGGAGTTGGCGGTTGTGTCACGCGTTTTGAAGATTGGATTGAACCCTTTAATTCTTTTTATCAGGTTGACCTTGCGCCAAAAGTGGCGACCTTCCTAGAAACCGGCCGTAAAAGTATCTATCAGTGTTTTGAAGTTGAGAACTTATATTACATTGATGAGAAAACAGGTCGGGAGTTCAGCCCGGATTGGGATATGTTCTGCAACTTAAACACCCCCAGTGAATTGAAAAATCATATCAATAAACGACGAGACTTGATTTAAACGGTAATATCCGGCATAATAGGAGTCGGAAGGTCAGACCGGGATAATGGTCAGATAGATGACCTTATGAAAAAGGAGGAGCATGAGTTTTAATTTATCGCTTGTCAGTTTTTTTGTCCTGATAATTGCTTATTTCATCGTGGTGGAGATATTTACGGTCCTTTTCCGCCTCACCGGTTTAAGGGAGGATAAAGCCCGTTTCCAGGCAGTGTCCTGCATGACTAACAGCGGCTTCACCACCAGGGAAAGTGAACTGATTCTTAATTCGGCGGCAAGGCGCAATCTGGCCAGAGTGATGATGCTGTTTGGTTATCTTTTTGCGGTGTCCGGGGTTTCTCTTTTAGTCAATTTGTTTTTTCGTTCTTCCGGCGATCAGATCAATTGGATGACGATTCTTTATTCACTTATTTTTCTTGTGGTGATTCTCGTAATAACTCGATCCAAATGGATTGTCAGAAAATTCGATGAACTGGTAGAGCGACTGGCGAAGAATAAAAAGAAGGGTACCTTCTGTAACAATGTTCGTGTTTTAGAGATGTTTCATGACAAGCTCATTGCCGAGGTTTTTGTAACCTGTATTCCCCCGGAAATCAAAGGTAAAACCTTGCTGGAAATGAATTTTCGCCACACCTACAAATTAAATATTCTGTTAATAAAGCGGGGCAATACGATTATGGATCATGTCATTGCGTCTGATCAGATTAAACAGGGAGACCGGGTTTTAATTTACGGATCCAAGAGCAATATTATGGATCTGTTTAAAGATAGCATTGAATAAATAAAAAAAAACGAAAAAAATATCAAAACGGGTTGACAAAACCCATGTGTTTTGTTATTATAATCAGGCACGTTACAGAAAACAACATTGCTTAGCGGATGTGGCGGAATTGGCAGACGCGCTAGACTTAGGATCTAGTATCAATTGATGTATGGGTTCAAGTCCCTTCATCCGCACCAGTTATAAGCGGAAGTGGCTCAGTGGTAGAGCATCGCCTTGCCAAGGCGAGGGTCGCGAGTTCAAATCTCGTCTTCCGCTCCAAAATTTAATAAATCTGAAGCGATTTGGGCAGAGCCCGGATCATTCTTTTTTAACCTACTTATGTGCGCCCATAGCTCAATTGGATAGAGTGCCTGGCTTCGAACCAGTAGGTTGGGGGTTCGAGCCCCTCTGGGCGTACCATAAACGTGCTTAAACAGTCATCCGTGGCTGTTTTTTATTTGCGCAAAAGTAGTTAATAAGTTATGATAAGATAAGACAAAATCAGAATAGGAAAATAAAATGAAGTTAGAAATGAGTATTAACAAAGCGATCTTACATGTATTAGATACCAACGCCAATATCCCGGTGTTATCGGATATGCTCCTGAACATGACCGTATTAGTTAAAGAATATGTGGAAAAACATGTGGAAAGATCGATGAAAGATCCGGAGATCAAACGAACGGTCTTTCGTTCGGGCAGTCCTTTTAAAGAACGAATCATTGATTACAAAAATAATCCCCATGAGCTGATTCGGGTCAGTTCAGAAGTATCCCAGCTGTTTTTCGATTATATGCTGGAAAACATTGAAATTCCATCCGCCGATCTGGTTTTTGTGGACTTCAATGTCGAACATGAAACCTATTTGGGCATTTTCAAGTTTAACTATAAACAGGGTTATATCCACTATGTGAATACCGACAATGGTCTGACCAATGATATCCTGGTACAGCCATGTGTGCTACCAACGGAAAGTCAGAAACTGGATGAATTTATTCTCATCAATCTGGCCAGTGATGAGGTTCTGATCAAGGAAAAAAAATATCCGATCAATAATGAGAAGGACTATTATATTTCCAGTCAATTAATTTTTTGTGAGCCGGCGATTTCGGAAAAAGAAGCCTTCGACATTATCGATAAAACAGTCAAGGAAGTGATAGTCAGAGAATATGGTGGCGATTATGAAAAGCTGAATGCCGCTAAAACGGTGCTGGCTGATGATTATGAAACCGAAAGCGAAATCGACGTGGATAATCTGGCTAAAACGGTTTTTGACGGGGATTCGACCATTCAGGATCGTTTTAGATCGTCTTTGGAAGAAAAAGGACTCTATGAAAAGAAGATCCCGGTCACCCCGAATATTGAAAAGAAGATCTTTGGCAAACAAAAGTTTGTTACGGATACGGGCATTGAAATCAGTATTCCCATGGATCAGCTAAAGCGAAATGACATCATTGAGTTTAAAAACAACCCGGATGGCACCATCTCCGTGGAAATCAAGAATATCGGACTGTTAAACCAGAAGTAAATAGTCGCATTGTTGACGCTTTTACAATGATGAATCATAGATTTGAAAGGAAGAGTTTTATGAAGACAAAAAAAGCATTTAAATTAATCAGAAAAAACACCTTTATCTCGTGTATTCCATTGATCAGTGCCAATCGAAATGAATTATTGGCTGATGTTGAGGTGGGGGTAGCAAATGGCTGTGATTTTTTAGAGTGGCGCCGGGATCATTTTATGCCGGGGGAGCTGCTTACGGCTGCCGAAGAACAGGAGCTGTTAAATGAAATAAAAACCAGAATGCCTGATCAGGGACTTATTTATACCTATCGCAGTCATCTGGAAGGCGGCATTTGTGAAACTCCGGATGAGATCCGGGCAGCTGCAATGATTGCTGCGATAAAAAGTAACCGGGTCGACTATGTGGACGTGGAACTTAATAGTGAGCCGGCTTTTCGGGAGCGAATTATAGAGGCTTTAAAAGCGAGTGAAACGAGGTGGCTGGTTTCCCATCATAACTTTGAGAAAACCCCGGCTGAAGAGGAAATAAGCGCTGTTTTCAGGGTAATGGAAGAAGCAGGCGGCGATGTCCTTAAACTGGCGGTGATGCCGCAGACAATGGATGACGTTCGCCATTTAATCCAGGCAACCCTTACTTATAACGAAAAATCCCGGAAACCGATGATTGCCATTGCGATGGGATCATTGGGGTCAATCACCCGAATCGCACCCGATCTGTGCGGCGGTTCCCTGACCTTTGCGGCGGGGGTCGGGAAAACAGCCCCTGGTCAGCTCAGTCTGGAAGAAATAATCGATCTGCGAAAAAGAATGGCTCTGATTTAATTATCAGAGCCATTCTTTTTCGCTAACAGGAAAATCAAGATTTTTAATACACCAGTCAATGGGGGGGATATCCATGGCTTTCAGTAGCACGTTTGCTCTGGAAAAAGGACGACTGCCGAAAAATCCCCGATGGGCCGATAATGGACTGGGATGAGGAGATGCGATGATGGGATGCCGGGGGTTGGTAATCAGGGCTTTTTTATTTTGAGCATCGCGACCCCAGAGAACAAAAATAACTGGTTCTGCCCGGGTGTTTAATCGTTCAATGATCCGGCTGGTGAAAATCTCCCAACCTGAATTTCGGTGGGAACCGGCTTCACCGCCCCGGACGGTCAGAACGGCGTTGAGCAGCAGCACCCCTTGCTCAGCCCAGGTGGTTAAACAGCCATGGCTGGGAATGGGGCATCCCAAATCGGTTTCCAGTTCTTTATAGATGTTTAGCAGCGAAGGGGGGATCGAGACCCCGGGTTTGACCGAAAAAGCCAGTCCATGGGCTTGTCCCGGACCATGATAGGGGTCCTGACCGATAATACAAACCTTGGTCTGCGATAATGGCGTCAGGTGAAAGGCGTTGAAAATATCATGCATGGGCGGATAAACCACCCGGCTTTGATATTCTTTAATCAGAAAATGTCGAAGCTTCAGATAATATTCGGTTTTTAATTCCTGTTGAATGGGTTGTTCCCAATCGTTATCAAAATGAATCGGCATGGCTTAATCTCCTATGAAAATGTTTGCTGAATTCAGGGGTCATGAGTTCCCGGAAACTTTGAATATGGTGAAGACTGGATTCCTTGATGCGGTCCAACCGATGGGATTGAAGGGCATCATCGACGGAAATTACTGTCATCCCTGCCGACCGGGCACCGTGAATTCCTTCAAGAGTGTCTTCAAATACCAGACAGTGCTCGGGTAAAACATCAAGGGCTTTAGCAGCAGCAAGAAAAACGTCGGGATGGGGTTTGCCCCGTCCCACTTCGCAGGTAAAGTGCAACGAATGAAAATATTGATCAATACCGTATTGTGGTAAAAAAAGTTCAAGAGTTGACCGGGTATTAGAAGTGGCTATCGCCATGGGGATAGCGTGGGCATCAACCCAGGATAAAAAGGGTAGCGCTCCAGGTTTGAAACCAATTTCGTTGAGAATGGCGTTCCGGGACATCTCGTCCCATTCGGCCTTGATTTCGGCGATGGAATCGGGAAGCAAAAACCGTTCTTTAAAGTATTCAGCGGTTTCGGTAAAACTTTTTCCGGAGATCGCCATGGACAAATCATTGGGACAGAGAAGACCGCGGCGCCTGAGAAAATCGACATCGATCTGGTGCCAGAGATTCATGGAATCGACAAGGGTACCATCAAAATCAAAAATAATAGCATGAATATGTTGAGCTAGCATGGCGGAACCTTTCAGGAAAGTAATGCCTTGATTATACACTATAAAACCAGGTTGTAACCATGATTTTTTATTCCAATAAAAGATAGATTATGATATAATGGATAAAGTATACAATATTATGAGTGCAATGTGAGGGAACATGAATAAGGTTATGCTAAAAGCCAGAGCAAAAGTAAATCTATCTTTGGATGTCATCGGCGTTCGGGAAGATGGATATCATGAGATGAAAATGATAAATCATTCCATCGATTTGAATGATGTGCTGACCTTTGAATCCTGTGATGAGGGGATTATCCTGACTTCCAATGAGAATACCATTCCCCTGGACGAAAGAAATTTGGTGATTAAGGCAGCTCGAAAACTTCACCGTCAGTTCAATGTCAAACAGGGGGTTAAAATTTATCTGGAAAAGCGCATTCCGGCTCAGGCCGGCCTGGCCGGCGGCAGCAGCGATGCCGCGGCAACCTTAAAGGGTCTGAATGTGCTTTGGCAACTGGGGCTTTCACAGTCGGAGCTTTTGGCAATTGGCGTAACCATTGGGGCAGATGTACCCTATTGTCTGGTTGGCGGCACGGCTCTGGTGGAAGGTATCGGGGAAAAAATAACACCCATAAAAGATCTGCGAAAGATGGCTGTTCTGGTGGTGAAGCCGGACATTGATATCGCCACACCCTGGGCCTTTAAAAAACTGGACGACTCGACCATTGAAAAACATCCGGATATCGCGGCGATTATTGAGTTACTGGAAGATGAACGTTACGATGGCTTGAAAGAGACTGTGGGAAATGTCTTTGAAGCAATTGCCTTTGCCGACTATCCTGAAATAGAAATGATTAAAAAAGAAATGTTAGCGCAGGGAGCCCTGGCCGCCATCATGACCGGCAGCGGGTCCACGGTTATTGGTTATTATCCGGATCAACAATTAGCAGTACGATCCTGGCAACAATTTAAAGGAAAATATACGATGTGTTTTTTTAGTAAAACAGCAGAAAATGAAGGAGAAAACGATGTGGAATGAGAAAAAAGGTTTAAGTCTTGATATAAGTTCCTGTAAGCCATTGCGGGAAATTGTTTTTGAAACCATTCGCTGTGCCATTATTACCGGCGAACTTCAGCCGGGACAACGTTTAATGGAGGTTCAGCTGGCTGAACAAATGGGGGTCAGCAGAACGCCGGTGAGAGAATCGATCAGAAAGCTTGAACTTGAAGGACTGGTAAAAATGGTGCCAAGAAAGGGTGTTTATGTGACCCCGATGTCGGTGAATGACCTCAAAGAAATGATGGAAATAAGGCGGGCTCTTGAAGGTCTGGCAGCTGAGCTGGCGGCCACGAATGCCACGAAAGAGGAAATTGGCAGGCTTTATGAAGCCAATGAGCGATTCGGCGAATCGGCCCTGCATAATGACGAAGAGGGCATCATTAAACATGACATGCATATTCATGAGACGATTTATATAGCATCGAAAAATGTGAAATTACAGACAATGATCAATAGTCTCCGAGAGCAGATGCAACGGTTTCGGGCAGAATATGTCCATCGTATTGAAGACAAAAACCCTCTGGTAAATCAGCATATGGAAATAATCCGACAGATTGAAAAGGGTGAGTGCTTAAAAGCCAATCTGGCCGCCTGCGAACACATCCATACCACCGGCGACAGCATGCTCAGTTTGTTGGAAAAAACAGAGTAAATCGATCGTAAAAACGCTTCCCTGGGATAAACAATCATTGTTGTATCCAGGGAAGCGTTTTATTTGGCCAACTTCATTTTTAGGGCTTATTCCAGGGGACCGAAATCATTGTTCTCCAAAAAATTCTTATTGTTAAATAGGGCAATGACAAGTACAATGCTGCCACACACCACAAATATATCGGCAAAATTAAAAATTGCAAACTTGATTGCTCGGAAGTCTAGAAAATCTACCACAAAATTGAGGCGCAGTCGATCCAATAGATTACCGGCAGCGCCACCAATGATAAAGGCCAGGGAGATGTTGATGACTCGATTCTCTTTGGTATCCGGTATTTTAATTAAAAAATAAATTAATACACCAATAAAAACCAAAGTCATAAGAATTAAAAAAATCTGTTTGTTTGTCATCAGACTAAATGCGGCACCGGTATTTTCGACATAGGTTAAATGAAAAACATCAGGAATCAGGGGCAGTGTATCAATTGGTTTTATATGTGCAATGACCAGGTATTTTGAATACTGATCAAGGAAAATGGCAAAAAGGATAATAGCGATATAGATCATGGTTTCTCCTTAGTAAAGAATTGACTATAAAAATATTATGATAATTTTCTTTAAAATACAAGGAAAACTTCAATTCATGCTTGTTTTATTTTAGTTTAATCATAATTTAAGAATCTATTTGAAACTGCTTTAAATTTTTCAAGTTAAATGTTAAGATATAAATCGAGTTAAAAACGGTACCGGAGGAGCATGTGAAATTTAAAATTGATATGGAACTTGTTAAAAAATATAGCTACTTTTTAGTTGGCGCCCTCATCCTGCTTTTGATATATAAATTATTGGATAACTTTGCAGTGGTTACCGGTACCATCGTCGGAGTGATTACCGGCATATTAGAAGTGCTGATGCCGATTCTTGCAGGAGTGGTGCTGGCCTATTTACTTTTTAGGCCGATGCGGGGAATTGAAAAGTTTGTGTTCAAGACGATTCCCAAAAGTCAGAACCGCGAGCGGACAATTCGGCTGATTTCAATCCTGATTGTGTATGTGATCACAATTATTTTAATTGTCTTGTTTTTTTACGCCACCATTCCGTCAGTGATTGAAAGCCTTACCGGCCTGATTGCCCAAACACCCGAATATCTAACAATTATTGACAATTACTTGGGTGAGAGTCTGGCCAAAGGCGGAGCCGCAAAGGATATTTTAACCGAACTGAAAGTGGCCATTGACAGTCTTCAAAATATGACGGCAATGGATTTGCTCAATCAGATCACCTCATATTTTGGGGCAAATCCGGATTCCATTAAAAACATCGGGAATTTTGCCTTTGTGTTTTTAAAGGGAACCATCGGCTTTGTCATCAGCTTCTTTATCGTCTTTTTTGTGGGACTCTATTTGATGCTGGATAAAGAAAAAATCAGTGATCAGGTCGATCGCTTTGCCAAAGCGGTGCTGAATAGAACCTTGTATAATGGCTCCCACTGGGCGATCCTGACCATTGATGAAATTTTTTACAAGTACTTTACCGGGAAAATTTTAACATCGATGCTGATTGGATTTTTGTTTTATCTGGGACTGTTGGTGATTGGCGTCGAATACGCCCCTTTATTTGGGGTGATTGTGGCCATTACCAATGTGATTCCCTACTTTGGTCCAATTATCGGAGCGGTTCCGGCCGTCATTATTACCTTTATCGATGAGCCGGTCAAGGCCCTTTGGGTAGGGATATGGATTCTTGTTGTGCAACAGTTTGACGGCAATGTTTTAGCCCCCAATGTGCTGGGGAAAATTGTCGAGCTCAATCCCTTCTGGGTGTTATTCTCGGTTATTGTCGGAGGCAGTCTCTTTGGCATTCCGGGCATGTTTGTGGCCATTCCGGTGTTTGCCGTGATTAAGGTCTTTTTTGAAGAGGGCTTAACCCGATGGGAACATAAAAAAGAACTGCTGGAGAAACCACTGGAATAATCAGCAACAGAAAAATTAGCATAATTACTGGGAAAAACTCATTGAATAAGGAAAGGACATAGATTAATGGAAAGTGTATTTGACGTATTGCAGGAGCGGGGGTTTATTGAACAATGCACCCACGAAGAGGAAATAAAAAAATTACTGGCGGAAGAATCCGTTTCTTTCTATATCGGCTTTGATCCAACGGCAGACAGCCTTCATATTGGACATTTCATTCAGATCATGGTTATGGCTCACATGCAACGGCATGGACATCGCCCCATTGCGCTGATTGGTGGAGGAACCACAATGATTGGCGATCCATCCGGCCGATCCGATATGCGTCAGGTAATGACACCGGAACGGATTGCCGAAAATGGCGAAAAATTTAAAAAGGTCTTTGAAAAATTTCTGACTTTTGAAGATGATAAGGCGGTGATGCTTAATAATGCCCAGTGGCTGCTGCCCCTAAATTACATCGATTTTTTACGGGAAATCGGAGCGCATTTTTCCGTCAATCGGATGCTGACTGCGGATTGTTATAAATCGCGGTTGGAAAAAGGACTGACCTTTCTGGAATTCAATTATATGCTGCTTCAGGCTTATGATTTTTATGTGTTGCATAAAGAACAGCGCTGTAAGATGCAGTTTGGCGGAAATGATCAGTGGTCCAACATTATTGCTGGGGTTGAACTGGTCCGCCGTAAAGATGCCGAGCAGGTCTTCGGCATGACTTTTTCACTGCTGACCACCAGCGAAGGGATCAAAATGGGGAAAACCGCTAAAGGCGCCTTATGGCTGGATCCGGACAAAACATCGCCCTATGAATTTTACCAGTACTGGCGAAATATTGCCGATGCCGATGTGGAAAAATGTCTGGCGCTGCTGACCTTTATTCCGATGGACGAGGTCCGTCGACTGGGGGCTCTTAAAGACTCTGAAATTAACCAGGCCAAGGAAATCCTGGCCTTTACGGTCACCGAGATTATTCACGGCCCGGAAGCTGCCCAAGAAGCCCAAAATGCTGCCCGCAAACTTTTTGCCGGAGATCAGGGGGATGCTGAGATACCCAGTGTCGAACTGACAAAAACAGAGCTGGGCGATGGAATGAACATTGTGGACTTATTGGAAGTGGCCAAACTGATTCCGACCCGCAGTGAAGGACGGCGCTTAATCGGACAGGGCGGAGTGCTGCTAAATGGCGAAAAAGTAACTGATTTTAAATTGTTGGTAACCCCGGCAGATTTTAAAGATGGAAAAATTGTTCTCAAAAAGGGCAAAAAAGCATTCAAGCAAATTAATTTAGTATAGAAGGTGACCAGATGATCAGTTCAAAACCTGTAAGAGGGACCCGGGATATTTTACCCGAGGAAATGAAAATTCGGGATCGGTTGGAACAACAGATATTGGCAGTCTACCGTTCTCATGGGTTTAGTCGGATTGAAACTCCGGTAATGGAAAATCTGGAATTGCTGCTGGGCAGTGACGGGGGCGAGAATTTAAAAATGCTTTTTACCATTTTGAAACGTGGTGAAAAGCTTAGCTTAAATCAGGATGCCAGGGTGTCGGAGCTTTGTGATATGGGTTTGCGCTTTGATTTGACCTTACCGCTAAGCCGTTTTTATTCAAACAATCAGGAAGGGCTGGAAACGCCGTTTAAGGCGATACAGATTGGTAACGTCTTTCGGGCGGAACGACCTCAAAAAGGACGATTTCGGGCCTTTAAACAATGTGATATAGATATCATCGGTGATCCCACCGTCCAGGCCGAGATTGAGCTGATGGATACCACCGCCAAAGCGCTGTTGGCGATGGGATTTTCCGGGTTCACGATAAAAGTGAATCATCGCCAGCTACTCAGTGAAGTCATTATAAAGGCCGGATTTGCGGCGGATCAGGTCGGAACGGTTTGTATTTCACTCGATAAAATGGATAAGATCGGAGTCGCTGGAGTAACCGGCGAATTGTTGGAAAAGGGACACGAGCAGGAAAAAGTAGACAAGCTGATGGCCTGTGTTACTGGTATCAATCTCGACAATTTGGATCAGTGGGTGGAAGATGCCGCTGCCATTGGCGAATTGACCGAAGTGATCAATACCGTCAAAACCCTGGCAAAAGAACAATTTGAAGTTGTTTTTGATTTTTCGCTGATCCGGGGCATGGGTTATTACACCGGTCTGATCTTTGAAGTCAGCTATGGCCCCTATGGCTATTCCATTGCCGGCGGCGGCCGTTATGACAACATGATCGGGAAGTACAACAAGGTTTCGGTGCCGGCGGTTGGTTTTTCGATTGGCTTCGAACGGATTATAACCATTCTCATGGAAGAACAGCAAGATGCCCGGCAGATTGACCCGGCTGTGATTCTGTTCTACGACCCCCAAACCAGTAACATGGTGGATGTCATTGGTACCGGCGATCTCTGGCGGAGCAAAGGCTTTCTGGTGAATCTGGTGGCAATGAAGAAAAAATTCGGCAAACAGATCGCTGCCTGGGATAACGGACAATATCAAGGATTTCTGGTTTTTGGCCGGGATGAAGAAATAAAGAAATTTCAGGAAAATTAATTTTTATTACCCCAAACACCGGTATGCGAAGGTCATGCCGGTGTTTTATTTTAGCTTTTTTGTTGTGATGTGAATATTTTTAAGAATAAATTGAAAATATATGCTATAATGTAATATTGATAGTTAAAATGGATCAAAAAATAACGATAAAGGAAAAATGAATGCCGAAAATAGTAAATTTAATTGCCACGGTCGCTTTTGGAATCGAAAGTGTGGTAAAGGACGAAATAAAAAAACTGGGATACGAAGTAACGGAAGTTGAGAACGGAAAAATCCGTTACGCCGGACCATTGGAAGCGATTCCCCGCTCAAACCTGTGGCTCCGCTGTGCCGATCGGGTGCTGCTGGAGATTGGTCGTTTTAAAGCCGAAACCTTTGATGAATTGTTTGAGAAAACAAAGGCATTGCCATGGGAAAACTGGATCCCCGTTGATGGAGAATTTCCAGCGGCTAAAATCACCAGCGTCAAATCGACCCTGTTCAGTAAATCTGACGGGCAGCGAATTGTCAAAAAAGCGGTGGTGGAACGATTAAAATCAAAATACCATGTCGAATGGTTTGATGAGAATGGCGGCAAGTATCCCATTCATATTCAAATTCTCAAGGATGAGGTCACCCTGTCCATTGACACCAGTGGCTCGGGTCTTAATAAGCGCGGGTACCGTCAATATGGAAATGAGGCGCCGCTGAAAGAAACCATCTCAGCAGCGCTGGTTTATCTATCCCGCTGGCGGCCGGATCGCGTTTTTCTGGACCCCCTTTGCGGTTCCGGAACGATTGTCATTGAAGCGGCGCTGATCGGTAAAAATATTGCCCCCGGTCTGAAGCGGGATTTTGTTTCTGAAACCTGGGACGCCATTCCGGCTGAGTTATGGGAACAGGCCAGGCAGGAAGCCCGGGAGGCCATCAACGATAAAGAATTTTTACTGCTGGGCTCCGACTGTGATGCGGACGCCCTGAAACAGGCGCGAACCAATGCCGAACTGGCCGGGGTCGCTGATCTGGTTGCTTTTCAAAAATTAGCGGTCCAGTCGATTTCCACCAAGAAAAAATATGGGGTCATTATCACCAATCCGCCTTATGGCGAGAGAATTGGTGAAGAAAAAGAAATTCAGCGTTTATATCGGGATATGGGTAAGGTCTTTCGAAGTCTGGAGGACTGGTCTTATTTTATTATTACTGGTTATGAAAAGTTTGAAAAATTCTTTGGCGAAGCATCAACCAAAAACAGAAAATTGTATAATGGCGATATCAAGACCCATTATTACCAGTATTATGGGCCGCTGCCACCGCGCAAACGAAAACCGGACGAAGCGGCAGAAAGCATTAACGATACAACCGAAATAAACGAATAATACTGCGAAATAATGCCGGAATCGATTTATCTAGAAATAAATCGAAAAAAAATAAAAGAATAGGTGAAAAGATGAAAAAAATTTCAAATAGTCGATCAAACAGCAGCAAGACCAGTGATAAGCCCCGAAGCAAGAAAAGCGACAACGCTTCAAAAGGAGATAAAAAGCCCCGCCAGTTTGAAGAACGTGGCGCCAAGGACGATAAAAAACCGCGAAAATTTGACAGCAGAGGACCAAAAGAAGATCGTGGTCCCCGTCGCTTTGACGATCGGAAGCCGCCGCGCAAGCATGAGGGTTTTAATCGCGAAGATGATGGCGTAACTGAAGAAACGTTTATAGTTGTGGGAAAAAACCCGGTTATGGAAGCCCTCCGTTCCGGCCAGGAAATTGATAAATTATTGATCTTAAAAGACAACACCGATCACGTTCTCAAAAAGATTACCGATATGGCCAAAAAACAGAATATCATTATCCATTCAGTCGAAAAAGCAAGACTGGAGTACCTGGCCGACGGTCAGGTTCATCAGGGGATTGTGGCGCTGATGGCGCCATTCCCGTACAGTAATCTGCAGGATATCCTCAATCATGCCAAAGCTAAGGGACGAGACCCCTTTATTGTTATTTTAGATCATTTGACGGATCCCCATAATCTGGGGGCGATAATAAGGAGTGCCAATATTTGCGGGGCTGACGGAGTGATCATTCCTAACCGCCGATCTGCTTCTTTGACAGCCGTTTCGGTAAAAGCATCTTCCGGCGCGGTATCCCACACCCCGATTGTCAAGGTGACGAATCTCAGCCAGACGATTGATGAACTCAAGAAAAAAGGGTTCTGGATCATGTCGACTGACATGAAGGGTAATCCCTATTATAAAGCCGACTATAAGGGCTCACTGGCCATTGTCATCGGTAATGAAGGCACCGGAATCAGCGAAAAAGTTAAAAAACAATGCGATTTTTCGGTATCCATTCCCATCCATGGCGAGATCGAATCCTTTAATGCTTCGGCAGCAGCAGCGATCATTTTTGCAGAGGCTGCCAAACAGCGATTTCAATGAAAACCATATTAATTGTGGATGGCTATAATGTCATCCACGGTTCCGATGATTTAAAACGTCTTTCCGAAATCCAACTGGAAGAGGCACGGGTAAAGCTGATCAATGATTTAAATGGCTACAGCGGATTCAAAGGATGGGAAACCATCCTTGTTTTCGATGCCTATCAGCAGCAAACCCTGGAAAAACGCGAAGAGCTGGTGGGTCGGATCAAGGTGGTTTTTACGGAAAAGAATAAAACCGCCGACAGCTACATTGAAAAACTGGTTTACAGCCTGCCTAAAGCTTACAGCGTGCGGGTAGTGACATCGGATTTTACCCTGCAGCAGAGGGTGATGGCCAGTGGCGCCGAACGGGTTCCGGTACGGGAGCTGATCCAGGATATGGAAGCAACGTTAAAAAACTTTCGTGATGACAAGAAAAAAAGTGTGCAAAAGCAAGGGGTCAAGCTCAGTGATTTTTTAGATGCAGAGACTCTGGATCAATTTAACAAAATGCGCGTTAAAGAATAATGCGAGGACAAAATGGTAAAGATTAACAATGATAAAATATCAGAATTAGAAATTGTAAACCGTGCCCAGCAGGGGGACAAGGAAGCTGAAGAATTCTTGCTGGAAAAATATCGAAAAAATGTCCTGATCCGGGCCCGCTCCTATTACCTGGTCGGTGGGGACAATGAAGATCTGATCCAGGAAGGGATGATTGGTTTGCTCAAAGCGATTTGGGATTTTCGCCCGGATCGGGAAGCGCAGTTTTCAACCTTTGCCAATCTCTGTGTTGAACGACAAATCCAAACTGCCATCAGTTCAGCCAACCGCCAGAAACATATGCCACTGAATAATTCAGTATCAATTTATGCGGCCGTGTCGGAAGAAGAACCCCAGAATATCATAATCGACCGGCTGGCCGCAAAAAAAAGCGTGGAACCCGGGGTGGAGTTAATTAAAGCCGAAGAATTGGAACAATTGATGATTGATGTTAAACGGGAATTATCCAGTTTTGAAAAAAAAGTCCTTGCTTACTATATTCAGGGCGCCTCCTACTACGAAATTTCCCGGGCTTTGGACTGCGGTAATAAATCGGTGGACAATGCCTTACAGCGAATTCGAAAAAAAATTGGCAAAAAAATATAGAAAACAGTTGACAAAAATGAAAAAACAAACTATTATAGAGAAGCTGAATTAATAAGCAAGTGGGAGAATGCCCGAGTGGCTAAAGGGGGCGGACTGTAAATCCGTTGACGACGTCTACGATGGTTCGAAACCATCTTCTCCCACCATTTTATTATAAGCCCTCATAGCTCAGTAGGTAGAGCACCACCATGGTAAGGTGGGGGTCTCCGGTTCAAATCCGGATGAGGGCTCCATTTTTATATCATAAATTAAAATTGACATAGTAGTAAAACGATAATTTTTAGATTTTTAAGGAGAATACAAATGGCAAAGTCAAAATTTGAAAGAAATAAGCCCCATGTAAATGTTGGAACAATTGGTCACGTCGATCATGGTAAAACCACATTAACAGCGGCAATCACATCTGTATTAAATAAGCGATTTGGAACTGGTCAAGCCGT
>NZ_JBGSHG010000012.1:0-61961 GCF_041752335.1 Acetobacterium sp.
CTTGGATTACCCCACCTTGGAAAAGGTTGGCTCGGTGGCTCCTGAGCTGAAACGGGCTTACATTACCGCCTTGGCTATTGGTGATATTCAAAAACTGCCGGTCGATATCTACAGCATCGAGTCATCCTTCGTCACTCCAGAGATCGTTACTGCCATCCATCGGGAAAATAAAGAAGTTTTAGCCTGGACCGTCGATTCTCAAGAATCAACCGAGAAAATGGTGAAAATCGGCGTTGATAACATTATTACCGACGATGTGACGCAGACCCGGGAAATCATTGATCAAATGATCAGACCACGGGAACTGATTGATCGCATCAATGATTATCTTTTTGCTGATCTACTTTCATAAAGCTTGACCTGATAAATACTGTCGATTTAAACGGAAGTACCATAGCAATCACTGATGACCGATCTATTTAAGGTTTTCTTTGTTTTTCTTGATGAGATTGACAAACAGCTTTTCATTTGGAGACAAGGCTTCGATTTTAGCTGTTTTTAAATGATTGTAGTAAGCATCCATGATTTTTAATTGATCAATCAGTCTCAATAAGCTGTTATGCGCTTCCTGATCTTCTGGTGTTTGCGGTTTAACCTGGTCAAAAATGGTCTCCAGATCTTTTTTGGCCTGATTCATAATCGTTTGTGCTTCAATGTATTCCTGATTTAACATATTATTCTTCTTTCTGACTTTATTTTGGGCTGTTATAAAATGCTATTTAAAAACATTACAAGTGAATGATATCATAAAATCATGATGGTTGTGGACTAAATCTAACTCTCCCATCAAAAAAGCGTATCAAACTCAGGTTTGATACGCCATCACAAGTTTAGAGCCGGCGGTATTTCTTTAATGCGGTCACATTCGCTAAAAACAGCACCCCAATAAAGACGACCGATCCCACTAACCAGGGCCATATCTCGACAATCCCCTTACCTTGAATCATAATCATTTCCAGGGCTGTACAGCCATAATAAATTGGCGTGAGGTAACAGAGGTTTCCCAGTCCAAAAGGAATGGTGTCAATCGGGATCAGTCCGGAAAAAAAGATCTGCGGAATGATGATCACCGGAATAAACTGAACCAATTGTAATTCATTGTTGGCAAAAATCGATACCAGCGCGCCCACTGAAACCGCCGAAAATGCCATCAGGATCATGACTAAGGTACACAAGGCCACCGATCCTTCCACCTGCAGCTGCAACACATAAACAGCGTACAAGATAATCACCACACTTTGAACTGCAGCCAGCAAACCATAGCCCAGGGTATAACCCGCGATGACATCGATCCGTCTGATCGGGGTCATCAGCATCCGTTCTAAGGTCTGTCCAAACCGCTCGCGGACAAATGACATCCCCGAAAGAATAAAGACAAAGAAAAATGAGATCACGCCCAGAAAAACAAAGGAGAGCGAATCCAGCTGGTTATCCCCCGCTGATTCATAGACATAATCAATAATCAACTCATTTTGGGTTGGCTGCAAAGCTTTATTGGTATCCTGAATGGCTTCCAGAGCGGCGACGGATTTGGAATTTTTCTCCAGCAATTCAATGTGTGTTCCCGCGCTGTCGCTCCAGATCAGCGCATCGATTCCATTAGCCTCCAGATAATCTGCGGTTTCAGGTTTTTCTGTTTCTTCGATCACCGTGGCATGGTTCTCAAGCTCTGCGACAAATTTTTCGTTCATATCATAGACGGCCAACTTCGGCACATAGCTGGCATCGCTGAGAATAAAAAATAGCAGCGTTAAAACCAGCAGCGGCGCAAGTAAGAGCAATCCCAATGATCGCTTATCGTTTTTCATTTGACCCAGAATCCGTTTGACAATACTTAACATAATGGCGCCTCCGCTTCTGACTGATGGTCGATAAAAAACAACTCTTCAATGTTTCCGTCGGGAGTCTGGTCGATTAAATTTTTAACCGTATCCCGGGCAATGATATGACCATTGCGAAGCAAGGCGGCATCATCACATTGGGTAACCTCATCCATAACATGGGTAGTCACCACAATGGTGGTTCCTTCATTTCGCAGCTGTCTGAGATAAAGCCAAATTTTGCGGCGCAGCACCGGGTCAACCCCTACTGTTGGCTCATCGAGCACCAGCAACTTCGGTTTGTGAATCAAGGCAACCGCCAATGATATTCGTTTTTTCATTCCCCCGGAACAATCACGGATCAGTTTATTTTTACACGCTGCCATATCGACAATCTCGAGCAGTGCTTCAGCATTTGCTGCAAATGTTTTACGACTTTGTCGCTGCAGCCCGGCAAAAAACTTCAGATTTTCCCAGGCTGATAACTCTTCATACAGCGCTTCATTTTGCGGCATATAGCCCATCTCGGCTAGCAGTTGGCGGTTTGGCACGGCGATACCACCGACTGTTACGCTTCCAGCATCAGCGGGTATCGCACCCATCATGATTCGCAGCAAGGTTGTTTTACCTGAACCGGATGCCCCCAGCAGACAAAAGATCCGGCCACCCTCAATTATCAAACTGATCTGATTGAGAACCTGCTGTTGTTTAAATGATTTATTGACTTCACAGACTTCTATTTTCATTTTCCGTTCCCTCTCTTTATGTTTACTATCCTCATTTTAGCCCTGGTCCTTATTAAATTCAACCAACAGTCTATTTCAAGCTGTTGGATTTTCTTGTTTATCCCAGCGGCTTCGTTTATAATCAAAATGAATGATCCCGTGAACGAGGTAAAACTGACATGAAGACGACTTTATCAACCACTGCCAAAGTTACCCGCCAAAACTTGATTGATGCGTTTTGGCTGTTATATTGCAAAAAAAGCATTGAGAAGATCACTGTCAAGGAAATCTGTGACGTAGCCGGCTACAATCGCTCGACTTTTTATGTTTATTTTAAAGATGCCTATGAAATTCTGGAAGAAATTGAAGAGACAACCATTACGGTCGAAGATTTTAAAAAAATCGTTATAAAAAATCTCTTTTACGGTAATCTTTTTCATGATCATCGCAAGAAAGCCATTTTAAAATCAATTCTCGAATTTTTTGAAAAAAACAAGACTTATCTCCCGGTTTTACTGGGAGAAAACGGCGATCCCCACTTCAGGCAAAAGGTCTTAACGAAACTCACTCCGACGGTGCTTTCGATGTATAAAAAACTGACACCCCGGGAACTACTGGAAGTAAGCTATTTAATGGAATACCAGAGTGCGGCGATACTCAGTACGATTGCAAAATGGTATGCCAATGACAAAGACCTGCCGACCGAACAATTTCTGGAATTGCTGCTGGCCGTGACAACCAATGGGGTTCAAATTGAATTATCAAAATACCGGTGCTGATTAAACCCGTTTCGGCGTAATTTGAAACAGCCCTCAAATAGTCATCTGTTATTTAAGGGCTGTTTAGCTATTCTATTTCTGTAAACTGTACTAATGCTTCTTTTTCTCCTGGGCATTTTTCAGTTCAATACTTTTTTCTCGGCATTCATCCGCATAATCTTCATAGGCTTCCAGGTAATCTTCATAATCAATGGTGCAATCTCGCTCATCAAAAGATTTGCAATATCCTTCCAGGGCTTTCCAATCCCGGCTGTAGGCATGAAAACTCAGGGCATGATGGGTATAGGAACCCAGTTCGTTGATCCCTGCTTCTCTGGCAATCATTCTTGACAGTTCGATGAGGGCGAAAATATTCATGGCGACTGCCTTAACCCCATCATTACTTCTAAATACCACGTCGGTATTTAATTTGCCCTCCTTAACGGTGTAATGAATGAGCTGCAGGCAGGGTGGATGATTTAGTCTGGCGGCCTCCTGATTGGCGACATGCAACATCGCCTGTCTGGTTCCGGGATCTTCTTTTAGTTTATTGATGACAAAATCAATGTTTTTGGAAAACAGATCATGATAGGTATAACCATACATGTCCTTTTCAAAATCCTTGGTGCCTTCAACAATTTCCAGGACGTAGTCCACCAGGGTTTCCAGCCCGGTTGGCATGGCCATGGTAATTTTTATATCCTGCACGCTGTCGATATCCATCAGCAGGTGAATTTCTTTTAAACTGTCTTCCCGATCCTGATTCTTCCCGATGACGACATCGGCCTGATTCAAAGCCTTCATCGCCGCCTCAATGCCCTTATGCAGTTCGATTTCGTGAATATAAGTAACCATCATTTTCACATCGCATCAGCTGATCTCTAAATCTGAAACTGCTGACACGAGCTCCTTTCATTTAATAATAACGTCTTCGTTAAACTGTTGCCGAGATGATCATACCATATTCGGGGAAAAATTTCATCATTGCGAAGTCAAATTTAGGCCACTTTATCGTTTCAATTTTGTATTGCTGACCATGGTATCACGGCGGGTCTAAAATCTCTCTAATAGTTTTTTAAAAATTCTTCCGTTGCGGTGCCTCTTTTTATTGGCATCCCATGTGAGGGGCAAATCCAATCGTATTGGAGCTCTTTGATGATTGAAATCGATCGCGTAGCTTCCTCTTTATCCCAGACTAAAAAGCGCGGCAACAGGTCTAATTTTCCCCTGACCTCCTGAAATAAATCCCCAATAAACAATACCTTTCGATATTGAAAAATTGTGTGTCCCGGTGTATGGCCTGGGGCATGAATCACCCGAACCTCCCCAAAACTTTGATTGGCCTGATAGCTGCCAGAAATAGTGGGCTTGGGAGGGCGGACTATTGTTTGCAGGATTCGTTTGATTCCTGGTCGATTTTTTTCACCCATAATGTAGGGGACATCTTCCTGAGGCGCCCACACCTCAGCCTGAGTGGCTTCCTGCAAGGCTTTAGTATTGCCGATATGATCAATATCGTGGTGAGTCAGAAGGATCTTTTTTATCGTCTGAACCGCTCCGTCCAGAGCTTCCAGTTCTGCCAGAATCTTCTCTGCCAAGCCTGGCATACCCGTATCGATGAGAATTCCTTCATCCGCACGAATAAAAAATACATGACCATGGCTGGCACAATCAAGCTGATAAACATTTTCGATGATTTCCATCTTTTTTTGCGCTCCCAAAAATTATTTTTTTCAGATCCATAAAAGAAAAGCGGCCAGAACGGCCGCTGTACAGTGTCGATAATTGTAGATTCAGTCATCTACTCGCAAAATTTCAGGCCTGCGCCTCTCTTTTACCAACAGCAACAGCAAGTCCGATCAGCATGATCAGTGCTGCTCCCGCCACGGCAGCTTCCGATGCGCTGGTGTCCACCCCGGTTTTGGGATTAGCTGAACTGGCATGCTGTTTTTTAAACGTTTGAGCCGAAAGCGGTTCAAGATACAAACAGGCCGCATCACGGTCAACATCCCCATAAATCCCACTGATATCAATGCCCCCTTCGGCCACGAGGGCTTTGGCGACAGCTCCGGATGTGCATAAATCAAGAATACCATTGTTAATGATAATCTTATTATAGGAGAATAACGCGCCGGCATCGCCATGATCAGCAATCGACTCGACGACAGTATATCCGCCATTGAATACCAGTTTATCATAGGCTCCGATACCACGGCTGTAACTGGTTGGACTATCGGTGAAAGCCTTAATATTTCCACCATTGACGACCAGATCGCCAAAAGCAAACAAACCAAAGGCCCCGGCATAATCGCTATTATAAGCGGTCACATCGATGTTCCCATCGTTAATGGTGAGATTACCCATTGTCATAACTTCAGCATTATCACCGGCCAGGATTCCAACCGCTGAGCTGGAGCTTTCATATCCGACGGCTGCGACATCATAGGTCCCACTGTCAATCACCAGATTCCCAACGACGTTGATGCCGCCCCCCATTATATCAGGGGTCGCATGTCCTTCGGCAATCAGCGCGCCCGTCCCGCTGGCATTCATATCACCTTCAACTTTAACGGCAAAACCATTATCGGTTTTAATAATATTGGTACCCAGCAGGACCAGTTTAAACGGAACTGTTGTCGATTTGACATTAAGCTTTTCGCCCATAAAATTATTTAATGTCAGTTCATTGGTTACTGCATCAAATGCATAATCGGATCCGGTATTGGTGGCCAGGACATCGATGATCACGCCATTCTGAGTTAAGCACAAATATGTAGCTGCTGCGGTTTCAAACGTTTCCGGTTCAATTGTTGAGATAACCAGTTGCTCAGAATCGACATTGGTTTCGAGGTTATTATCGGCAGAAGCTGTTATTTCAGCGACCGCGGGCAGCGGGGCAATTTCGTTACTGTTGGCTGTTTCCGCTGTTAAAGCAGTCTCTGTATCGGCTGTTTCAGTTGTTACTAAAACCAGGCCTAATTCGCTGGCCGCAGCTTGTTCATTTACCGCTTCACCGGCAGCTAACGCTGAGACCGGAATCAGCATCGACAACATCGACGCAACCATTAGCAGCGATAAAAACTTTGATATTCGCTTCATTTTCTTCTCCATTTCAAACTGTATTTTGATGAATCGTTGAGATTGGCAGCAATTCCTTAAGATCTCTGATTTCGTGCCATTTTGTTTTTACTCGTTTGCATCATCGCATATGATTAAGATACCACAATCAAAGAAAAATGTCGATGGATTATTCCATATTTCTTGCATGGCAACTAGCAACAACGTGTCATAACAATTAGTTTTCAAAAATTTAATTCGCAATAATGATTCCCCCCTTTACTACCTATTTATCAAGTGTAAAAAAACAGCGAGTTACAGGTTATCTGCAACTCGCTGTTAAGAGGAAATAATTTAGATGTTAATTATTTACCAAGCTTGTCTAATTCTTCAATGATAGCAGGAATCACTTTATAGAGATCCCCGACAATACCATAATCGGCTACTTCGAAAATAGGAGCATTTTCGTTTTTGTTAATGGCAATGATCAAATCTGATTCCTGCATCCCGGCAATATGCTGAATGGCGCCGGAAATACCGCAGGCGAAGTAAATCTGAGGTTTAACAGTGGTTCCAGTCTGACCTACCTGGATGGCATGATCAGCCCATCCGGCATCGACACAGGCTCTTGATGTGGCCACAGTACCGCCCAGTTTATCAGCCAGTTGTTTCAGTAAGAGTAAACCTTCAGGTTTGCCCAGTCCCATTCCACCGGATACGATAAAATCAGCGTCGGAAATGGAAATGTTGTCGGTGGTTGTTTTAACAATCTCCAGCACCTTAGTCCGGATATCGCCTTCGGCAAAGACGGCGTTCAGTTTAATGACCTCGCCTTTTTTACTTGGATCATAGGCGGCTTTGTCCATAACCCCAGGTCGGACTGTCGACATCTGCGGACGGCTGCCCGGGCAGACAATCGTTGCCATCAGGTTTCCGCCAAAGGCTGGTCGGGTCTGTCTGATTTTTTTATCATCAGGGTCAATTTCCAGTTTAGTACAGTCAGCGGTCAAACCAGTGTTGACTTTAACAGCCAGACATGGAGCCAGATCGCGACCAATATGGGTAGCGCCATATAATACAATTTCTGGTTTATACACTCCGATGGCTTCGTTGATCACTTTGGAATAGCCGTCGGTGGTATATTTTTCCAGTTCTGGGGCATCAGCCAGATAGACCTTGTCAGCGCCATAGGCAAACAATTCGTCAGCTAATCCGGCCACATTGCTGCCGCAGAGAATCGCCGACAGTTCGGTGCCGATTTCATTGGCCAGTTTTTTGCCTTCGCCCAGCAATTCAAATACAACCGGCATGATTTTTCCAGCTCGTTGTTCCGCAAAAACCCAGACCCCTCTGTACATGCTCAGGTCCCGGACAATTTTTTCGGTGCCTTCCTGGAGAATCGCGTCAGTGGGACAAACATCGATACAGGTTCCGCAATTGGTACACGCGTCGCCAATCACCGCTATTTTATTTTCAATCGTGATCGCATCAAAAGGACAGCTTTTCTGACATTTTGAACATCCGATACATTTTTCATCTATTACTTTAATCGCCATTTTTATTTGTCCTTTCTAGATTATGTGCTTTTGTTTAAGCTTGGAAACCAGGCTGCCGGCAATTTCGCTAACGGTGGTCCCAGTGATCATTTCACCGACACCCTTTGCTGGCGGGGTAAACGAACGGAACACCTGAGTTGGGGAGGCATTCAGGCCACAGGCTTCGGGTGTCAACCCGATGTCTGCATGATTCCAGGTAGTGATTGGTTGTTCGTAAGCATCCATAATTCCTCCGATACTCATATATCGGGGTTGATTAAGTTCTTTCACACAGGTCAAAAGACAGGGCATCTGAACTTCAATAACTTCATAGCCGTCTTCCATTTGGCGGTGAACAATGGCATTTTTATCTTCGATTTTGATATCTTCAACATAGGTCACCACTGGCATTTTCAACCGTTGGGCAATTTGTGAGCCAACCTGAGCGGTGTCGCCATCGATGGCTTGTCTCCCGGCCAGAACCAGGTCAACTTTTTTGACTTTCTTAATCCCTGCTGCCAGGGTGGCTGATGTTGCCCAGGTATCGGCGCCTCCAAAAGCGCGATCGCTTAATAAATAGGCTTCATCCGCACCCATGGCCAGACATTCTCTCAGCATTTCCGCTGCCTGGGGTGGTCCCATGGTCATGACAATAACTTCGGATCCCGGGTTTTCGTCTTTAATTACCAGTGCTGCTTCTAACGCGTTGGCATCATCGGGGTTTAAAATACTTGGCACACCTTCACGGATCATTGTTCCTGTTTTCGGATCGATTTTTACCTCATTCGTATCCGGTACTTGTTTTGCACAAACTAGAATTCTCATCTATATTTAGTTCCTTTCTTAGTCTCTATTTCTTCAACAGCATGCCGGAAATAACCATCTGTTGAACCTGAGAGGTTCCTTCGTAGATGGTAAATACGCGACAGTCACGATACATACGTTCAACCTTATAGTCTTTGATAAAGCCGTATCCGCCGTGAATCTGGACCGCTTTGGCACAGATTTCATTACAGATTTCTGAAGCGTAAAACTTAGCCATGGACGCTTCTTTTGAGGCATTCTGCTTATTATCCATCAAGCTGGCGGCATTGTAAACCAATAGCTTGGCCGCTTCCAGTTTGGTAGCCATATCGGCGATCATAAAAGCGATAGCCTGGAAATCGGCAATCCGTTTGCCGAATTGTTTTCTTTCTTTGGCATATTTAATGGCTTCGTCTAAAGCACCCTGAGCCACACCAATGGATTGTGATGCTACTCCAAGTCTTCCGACGTCCAGCGTTTTCATAGCATTACTGAAACCTTTGTTGACTTCGCCCAAGCGATTTTCTTTCGGAACTTTCACATCTTCCATAATAATATCTGATGTGGCACAACCGATCAGACCCATTTTATGCTCGTTTTTCCCAAGCGAAACCCCTTCAGATTTTAAGTCAACAATAAATGCTGAAATACCGCGGGTCCCTTTTGACATATCTGTTTTGGCGTAGATAACGGCATCATCACAGAGGGGTGCCATGGTGATAAATGTTTTTCGTCCGTTTAAGAGGTAATAATCGCCCATATCTACGGCAGTGGTAGTCATCCCCCCAGCATCCGAACCGGCTCCCGGTTCAGTTAAGGCAAAGGCCAGTTTTTTCTTGCCAGTGATAATTGGTTTCAGATATTTTTCGATTTGTTCATCAGTTCCGGACAGTAGCAATGGACCGCCAGCCAATGAGTTAGGTGCTGACAAATACACGCTGGCCACCCCACTAACCCGGGCAAACTCTTCCATACAAATGACATAAGACATGTGATCTCCACCGGATCCACCTAATGACTTGGGAATCTTAATCCCAAAGAAACCAAATTTCGCCATTTTATCAAGAATCTCCTGGGGAAATTCACCTGATTCTTCCACTTCATCCAATATTTCATTTGTTAATTCTTTTTGAGCAAAATCTCTTGCCAATTTTCGAATCATTTTATTTTGTTCACTGAAATACATTTTTTCCTCCTAGTGCAATTAATTTTTATTTTCATTAATAATTGTCTTGATCTGATTTTTCAGTTCATCAAGAACTATTTTACCGCTGGCATTTATCGGAAACTTCTTTAAAAAGATAAAATACTTGGGGATTTTATAAGCCGCCAGGTGCTGACTTAAGAATTCCCGCATTTCCGTCTCGCTTAATTTTTTTCGGCCATCGGTAACAATACAGGCGGCAATTTCTTCCTGAAGCACTTCGGCTTCAATTCCGATGACTTTGACATCGGCGACGTATGGAAAATTTTTTATGTGGTTTTCAATTTCATACGGGGAGATATTTTCACCGCCGCGGACGATCATTTCTTTTAACCGTCCCGTAATACAAAGATTTCCATCATCATCTAAATAACCGAGATCACCGGTGTGAAGCCAGCCCTCAGCATCGATGGCTTTTTGCGTTTCTGCTTCCAGTTTATAATAGCCCAGCATGGTGTTGTAGCCTTTAATACAGATTTCATTCTGATTAGCTGCCATAATTTTTAGCTCGACATGAGGGATCACTTTTCCCACCGAGCGACTTTTATAAAGGGTGCTGTCATCATAATTCGAGAAGGTAATACTCGGCGATGCCTCGGTCTGACCGTAAGACATCTGTAGTTTTTCCATTCCCAATTTCTCACAGATGGTCAGATAGTCGTTAGCGTTCACATAAGACCCGGCAATGATGCCGCTGTTTAATGAACTGAGCTTGTAGGTTTCAAACCGGGGATGTTTGATCATCGCCATAAACATGGTTGGCACGCCATTATAAATGGTGCATTGGTTCTGTTCCACACATTTTAAAACCCGGATGGTTTTATTGCTCTCAAGCAAATAGATCTGAATGCCGGCATAAATAGCGGCCATGAATCCTGACGAAAGCCCAAAGCAATGAAATAATGGAATTCCCAGACAACTTTTGTCGGCTTCGTTCCAATGCATCTGCGTTACCGTTTCGATGGCAATATTGATCGTGGCAAAATGACTAAGCATAACGCCTTTAGCCGCAGATGTTGTTCCTGAGGTGAATAAGATACCCAGCACATCTTCTGGCAAGACCTTTTTCTTGGCGCTGTCGAGTAGTGTCAGATCGTCATCGTCAACTATCTTCTTTTTGAATCGCTCAGAAATGTCATTTTTATTCTTTCCCATAGCAACTGTTTTCGATAATAACGAGAGTCGTTTTCTGTCGAGCAGTTCGATCATCTCTGAAAATTTAAGTGTATTCGTATCTTCTCCATAGCATAAGGTGGTTACTTCAGCATAGACTAAGAGATCTTCCAGTTCAGACTGATGACACCGGGTATTGATCAGTACAATCACCGCGCCAATTTTTGCCAGCGCCAAAGTATAAAGCATAAACAGTGGACTGTTCAGACTCCAGATGCCGACATGAGTTCCTTTGGCTACTCCGGATTTCAGCAATAACAGGGCAATGCCATCCGATAACCGATCCATTTCCAACCATGTATAAGCATCATCCTCAAAGACGATGGCAATCTTATCCGGTGTTTTTTCAACTCTTTTATTTAAAAAAGAATTCATTGTCTGCCTTATTAGTTCCACATCCATCACTTCCTCAACCCAGGCAACAATTACTTGCCCATAATTGTGTCAAGTCCATTCCATTTTTCAGAAAACAAACTCGGATCCATTTCTTTAAGATCTGCTGAAACCTCGGGTCTGAAATCCATCTGATTGAGGATATCTTTTTCAAGGTCAATACCAGGTGCCACTTCAATAACCGTCATTTTTCCACCAATGAGTTTAAATACACATCGTTCTGTCACGTAAAGGATTTCCTGTTCGTTTTCAGCGGCATATTTCCCACTAAAGGTGATTTGTTCAACTTCTTTTAAGAATTTTTTTCCTTTGCCCTCTTTTTTAATTATCAATTTTCCGTCACTTACATCCACTTCACATTTTGCATTGAAAGATCCCGCAAAAACTACCTTGTGGGTGCTTTGAGTAATGTTGATAAATCCGCCGGGTCCCGTTAATCGGTCGCCCAAGCCTGGGATAGTAAATTTACTGACATTGATATTACCCGCTTCATCAGCTTGGGCCAAACCAAGTATGGCCACATCAATTCCGCCACCGTCATATAAATCAAACATCGAACCATGATCAATATTGGCTTCAGCATTGTACGAACTTCCAAAATTTGGGAGACTTGCAGGAATACCGCCGAACCCGCCAATTTCAGTTGTCATCGTAATTTTTTCAATATAACCGGCTTCTGAGACAATACTGGCTACATCGGAAGGAATACCAACTCCAAGATTCACGAGATCGCCTTTTGACAGTTCCATAGCTGCTCGTCTGGCCATGACTTTTCTTTCGGTCAGTGGCAGGATTGGAATAGCACTCAGTGGTTTTCTCAGATTCCCTGCAAAAGCCGGTTCATAGTACAGACCTTCAGTCTGCCAACACGCATTTTTATCGGTGGCTACCACCACATAATCAACCAGTGCGCCCGGTATTTTTACGTCCTTCGGCTTTAAGGTGTTTTTTAGCGCCTGATATTCCACTTGAACAATGACAATTCCACCGCTGTTTTTAGCCGCCTGGGCAACTGCCAGACCTTCATTGATAGGGCCTTCATTTTCAAAGGTAATGTTGCCATTTTCATCTGCAGTTGTCCCCCGCAGCATCGCCACATCCAGCTTAAAAGATTTATAGAACAGGTATTCTTCACCGTTAAATTCAATCAGTTCAACCAGATCCTCAGTGGTGACCTTATTCATTTTGCCGCCTTCTAAACGTGGATCAACAAAGGTACCTAATCCCACTTTTGTTATCAAACCAGGTCGTTTAGCCGCAATTTCCCGCCATAGATTAACGATTACACCTTGTGGCAAACAATGACAGGCCAGTTTTTCTGCCCGTACCAGGTCGTTCATGGCAAAAGCTGAACCAATATGAGCAGCCGACCATTTTGTAACCAAACCTTCCAGTCCCAAACGGGTCATACCTCTTTCGCGCCAGTCACCCATGGCACTTCCTTGTTTCATCGAAAGGTTACAGGGGTGGCCGGTTTCTTTAAAGTTGTCGGCAATCGCCACTGCTACTTCTTCTGGCCAGCCTGCAAGTCCCATTCCAGCCACACCTACTGTTGCTCCATCTGGAATTAACTTAGCTGCTTCTGCTGCCGAAATAAATTTAGCCATAAAATTGTCCTCCTTGCTAAAATATTACCCAGTTCATTTCAAAGTTTTTTAGTAAATTGTTTGTATTTTATGTTATTAATTTATCACAGTTCGCTAATCATGTCAACAGTTACATGTTATATTAAACATTTTAAGAAATACATATTTCTCTTGATTATGTCATCGATTTCAAATATAATATTTTATTGCAGTATGCACTTACATTTGAACGTTATAAAGATTGTCTTGTCTGATAATACAAACTATTTTGCCCTGAAGCTTACATATAGTTCTATCTATCTTTATTTAGTTGTGCTAAAATATTAAATTGTGTATGAATTATCTGTACAAACTTTGAAAGGGGAATACATATGAGAACATTAAAATACGCACTGCTCGGATTAATTGATCGAGGCCCCATAACAGGATATGATATTTCCAAAGAATTTGAGAAACGAATCATGGCAAATTTTTGGCATGCGAAACACAGCCAGGTATATCCGGAATTAAAACGATTATTGGATGAAGAGCTTATTTCCTTTGAACTTATTGTTCAGGGTGAAAAAATGGAGAAAAAACTATATACTATTACGCCAAAGGGACATGCTGAATTTGTTGAATGGCTGTTACGGGATGAACCTTTAGGGGTAACACCTAAAGATGTATTTAGACTGAGAACTTTTTTTAGTGATTTTATGGCTCCATCGGACTATGAAAGACATCTTAACAGTCAGTTGCTTAAACACAATTACAAAAAAGAATATCTCGAAAATACTATGGTAAAAGTTTTTAGCAACGTTCCACAATTTGGGACAAAAGATTTTGGAGATTATGCCGTTTTATTGGGCGCCATTTTGCGAGAGGATTCCTATATCGCCTGGTTAATAAAATGTTTAGAACTGATTAAATAATTATTCTCTTTGCTGGGCAAAAGATTATTTACAAATAAATTAGACGCTTTTTTTGTCCAGTATTGAAACTTAAGCATATAAACGTCCTTTATTGTGTTCTTTTTAATATTCAACCATGTGTTGGAAGCAAATAACAATGTTTTATCCTTGACGTATTTTTAAAAGATGGTATCATTAAAAAAACACGAAAAGAGGAACCTTATGATCTCAAAAAAATTACTTGGAAAAATCAGGGAGCTTTGTAAAGACCTGGATAATCTGTCGCAGGAGAATTTTGATAAAGGAATCAAACTTTTTGCCGCCGATAAAGCCGAATCTCGAACATGCCAAATGATTGATGTAATCAGTAAAAAAGAATATGATCGACTATCAAAAAATTCCGATTATACTCAGGCCGCTGAGGTCATCGCCGACACCCTTACCCTTCTTGAAGAACTGGACAATCTGGAATGGGTTTATAATGATCTGATTCGCAAATTGTATCAATGCAAACCTGACCGCCCAGAAATGACCAATGAAGTTGAAGACAATACGCTTTATTGCCTTGAACCGCCGTTTAGCCGATCCAAATTTGTAAATTAATTATGGTTGTTATCCCTGTTATCGATTGATAATATAGCCATAAAAATATCTATTTCCGCATCAGATTCAAGTGTGAATGAGTCTTTTTCTATCCTCAATTATAATACCCCACACTTTATGTCAGCCTGTTCTTTAATAGCAACAGGCTGGTTCTTTTTTTGCTCTTATTGATTTTTCTCAAATTTCTGCTGATTTATTTTCTCAGCATGTTTCTCAGTACCAATTCCTGTAACACTTCACTGACACGCATTTCCGAATATTTTACCATTGGTTGACAACTGGCATAATAGTAATCCGTAATCGGCTGATAGTCATTTCCTTTCGTTTTTCTTTTTCGGACAACTTTTATGTAATCATTGGTTGTGATCACACCCGCTTCGATGTCTTCATTGATATCCTGGATTAAATCTTCATACTCCGCAAGGAAAGACATTCTCATCACCTCGATTTTTTTACTTCTACGTGTTTACAGTTTTTCATCTAATAATCTATAAACTTTATACTGGCGGCGGCACCCGTTTCCAGGTTTGGACTGATCCCACCTCACCGGTATTTGCCACGCTGGTTATTGTCATTGTATCAGGATCTTCGAGACTGATATTCATATTCATTTCAAACCATAAGGTTTCTTTCGTCTCGGTATTTTTCCCAAGATCTTCAAAAACATATAAACCAGATTTCAGTTTTTTCACATTTTTCCATTTGGTGTCACCGATACGATAGCCGATGCTTTCCATTTCAGGGCTCATTTCAAGGATCAACCCTCGATAACCATCATCTAGCGCCTCCACATTGACAACCAGACCATTAAACATATTGTCTGACTCAACCCGTTGCCATTTTCCCACCAGAATGTCTTTTTTTTGCGGAAAACATCCGGTGCTGATCAAAATAATTAGCACCAACAGCAACAAGACCTGAATTTTTTTTCTCATCATTATACCTTCAATCTTAATCAATCCTGCCAGTTTTCTTTCAGCCTGAGGCGATTTGGTAATTTATTGTGACGTGCCGTTTTTTACGATCCGTTCAAACGCTTTCGTTCTACTCTTAAAATCTCATCAATCAGGGATTTTTCTGAAACATCTACGGCCTGATAGCTCGATTCGGCAATCACCGAATCCCGGGCGTAGGAGTCAAAAAGCTGTTGTTTATTCTGAAGAATTGTCATCATCTGTTCGTCCACACTGTCATCAGTGAGAAGACGGTATACAAAAACGGTATGGGTTTGTCCCATCCGATAAGCCCGGGAGATCGCCTGGGTCTCCAGAGCTGGTTTGATCTGGGGCTCGCAGATGATCACCACACTGGCCATTTGAATATTCAGACCTACACCCCCGGCCTGTATCTGACAGATCAAGGCGGTACCCGGCGGGGCGGTGCTGAAATCATCGATGATCGCCTGACGCCTGGTCGGGGTGACGCTGCCGGTTATCGGTTCTAGAGACCTCTCAACCAAGGCCTGCCTGAGAGTATCGATCACATCCCGAAAAAAAGAAAAGATCAATATTTTACGTCCGTTTTCCTTTGCCTCCGCGCAAATTTCCAGCAGCCGCTTGAGCTTAGGACAATCTTTTACCCCTACGCCTGTCCAGGCCACCCGGCGCATCTGCATAAATTGACCCGCTAAGACGGCCAGACGATAATCTTTTTCTTCCTGGAGGCCAAAATCCACCCACTGATCTTTTTGAATAAGCTCCGGCAGTTCGTTAAGGACATCATCCCGGTTACGTCGCAAATAAACTGGTGCAATCAAAACCCGGAACTGATACTCATTAGTTAGCACATCCTTCTGACTGATTTTTTCGGCAATCTCCGGATTAAGTCTTAGTATCAGACTGCTCATTTCCTGAAGGTTGTTTTCAAGCGGAGTTCCCGTCATGAAAAGAACCGACTCCGCCCGCTTCACCAGCTGATACACGGCTTGCGACCTTTTCGCCTCAGGATTCTTGACATAATGGGCTTCATCAGCCACCAGCAGATCCACAGAAATCTCCACCGGGATCACAATGACCTTAAGCGTTTCGTAAGTAGTCACCGCCACTCCACCTTTTTCTGCCCATTCCGTTAAGCGCATTTCCCGATCTGACCCATGGATGGAATAGGATGTAAGCTGGCTGTGCAGGACAATTTCCCGATCCCAGTTGATCAGCACGCTGGCGGGGCATACTACCATAAAATGGGTTTTTCCGGCTGCCTGAAGATGAGCCATCGCAGCAATGGCTTCCAGGGTTTTCCCCAGACCCATTTCATCCCCAAGGAGGGTATTTTTCTGGACCAGGGCATACTTCGCCCCGAATTCCTGATACCCCCGTAGCGAGGATTTCATCAGCGCTGTGTTCAAGCTCAAGGCTTCCACCCGCTCAACCAGTTCCTGGGGCAGATCGCCCTGGCGTTTTTGTCGGTCTGCTTTAACACCGGTAATGACTTCCAGCAAGGCATAGTACGCAGCGGCATTGCTGGTAAAATCCAGCCAAACTTCTGACAGCGGTGTTTCTTGAATCAAGCGGTAATGCTTAACCGCCTGATCCAGATCGCGGCCAGCATCACTATCAAGAAAGCGGGTTAAATTATTCAACGATTGAAGGGCTTCTTCTTTTTTCTGACCGCCGGTGAAAAGCCAGCGGAATGCCTTCGGGATCCGCCGAGCCTGCTCAAGTTCCTGATAAAGATGGTTCTCAAATTCATTCAGGATGGTTTTGCAGATTTCATAATCCGCTTTACTCTGGAGCAGACAATACAGATTTTTGACCAGTCGGTCGGAAAACACTGTCGGTGCCTCCGGCTTTAGCCTGGGAAAATGCGTTTTACGAAGAGATTCCTCAAAGTTTTGGGCTACCGCCATCGCCTGAAAGGCACTATGCTCCCCAACGCCCTGGATTTTGATTAGCTCCTTTTTACTCATCTTCAGAAGCTGAGCCATGTTATCGACACCGGCCTCGCGGATGACCGCGGTGCGGATTCCCAGCCCTGCTTCATTGATGCGTTCAATGGGAATAGCCATCAGAGCCGTCTCAATTTCAGCTTCCATAAAAAACGCATAGTCGGTATTCACGGTTTCCCGATATTTATTTTGCACCAGCGATTTAGCTCCAAAGATCAGGTCTTCAACTGCGCCAATGGTTTGCAAAGAAATTTGCTTATCCGGTTTTTTCACGATTATTACTCCAAAACGATTGATTTTGTGATTTTCCTTTATTACCAGTTCAGCTCCAGGCCGACCCCAACCTCGATGATGGGAATGTGTGCGTGGATGGCCGCCTTGACAGAAAAAGCGGTGCAGTGGCAGGGGTAGATCTGCTTGATTTGATTGTTCTTAAAATACTCAAGCGTCTGTACCACTCGGTCATTGACCTCAAAAAGATGGAAACCGCCGATAACACCACAGATCCGGTGGTCTCCAGTGACAGCTTTGGCATATTCAATAATATTACAGATGCCGCTGTGGGAACAACCGGTGATAATGAAAATCCCCGCATCGCCGTGATAAACCAGGGCGGAATCATCTAATAGATAATCATCGGTCAGGTCGTCACCCAGCTGCTGTTTTCCAATCGACTCCGGTTTTTCAAAAGCCAGTACCCGGGGGATTTCGCCCAGAAAGGTGATGTTTTCGGTAACCTTTACCGGAGTCCGGGTGAGCTTCAACTGGCATTTTTCTGCCAGTTCTGCTCGGGTAAAGGGGGCTGATATTTTCAGACCGTCGCATTCTTTGTAATTCACGGCATGATGATGGGCAATGATCTGAAAAGGCTTTTTTCTCCTAACATCCAACAGACTTTTTAATCCCCGGGTATGATCATCATGGCCATGGGAAAGCACAATCGTATTGACCTTATTTAAATCAATATTCATGGCTGCGGCATTTCTGATTACCAGATCTGAGTATCCCACATCGAATAAAAAAGCATCTGGCCCGTCTTCAATATAATAACAGACCCCGGGCTCACCCCAATAATATTCGTCGATGGTGGTGTTATTATCGACAATAACTTTTAAACGCATCTTTTTCTCCTTCTTCGTTCTTTCTAAATTGCTTTATCCATTTTTAACGTGCTTTTCTCAGAATCTGCTTTCGCAAACGTTCTTTAAAACAGGTCTCAAAGTTAGAAAGTGAATGGACCGGCATACTGGTAGATTTGTCTGTGGATGACGGTTCGTTCTTCTGAAATTCACCAATCACAACATAGGCATTACCATAGTCAAAACGTTGTTTATTGATAAACAGATCATGATGCGCAATGTTTCTCCGATAGCTTCCCGATTGATACGTCACCCAATAAAAAAGATCATTGATTTTAATAACCAGATCCAGATCAATGATACTGTTCTTTGGCAATGTAATTCTACTCTGTTCAAAAATATGAAAGCAAACCGGTCGTTTTAATTCATCGGCTAGATTCCGAATAACCTTACGAGTGATTGAAACAAGATAGCGTTCCAACCATTCACCGCAAAAAAAATCACGTACGGCCTCCCCTGTATTGGGCCTGGCCGTCAAAAGAAAAGAGGGTGACTTTCGATAGACGTATTCCGCCAGTAACGAGGTATTTAACAGGCACAGCGCCGCTTGACAAATGATGCCAACGGTCGATTGCGCATAATTTTTTAAACACAATGAAAACGATGTTCTCTTCTCTATATTTCCTTTAATGTTATTCATCAATGGTGATAATTCATTGTATTTTCGGCCAAACAAATTAGCAATTGTATCCAAATCATTATCAATGATCAATTTCTTTTGAGAATGCTGAAAATTGATATGAATCGTTGCTAAAAAATCCGTTAAGGCAATCCTGGCATCCTCATATTTTTCTTCGACATCTAATTTTACAGAGTCTTTCATGATCAGCAAGTGATCAACCGGCATATTGCATTCCGATTCATGAGTTGCTTCTTTTAGTTGATTTCCCACATACATTATACTAGCGATGCCCTGATAAAGCTGATGGTCCTGATTATTTAAAGGCATCGACTGATTCGTTTCCAACAAAAGGGCGATGCTTTTTAATGACACTGAAATTTCATCCAATGCGATCGCGATGTTTTCCAAATCTATCTTTTTTTTGTTTTTCTTCTGGTTATTCTTTTTGTTCTGGTTATTCTTTTCTTTTGTTTCTTTTTTCATCCTTTATCACCCAAATTGCTCCTCTTCATTTGTTTTGTTTCTATTATAAATGATTCTGAACCAAGATGCCATGATTTACTGATTTAATCATTTATCACTGAACCAGGTCGCTGCTATCAACCAACACTTTACTGATTTCATATGACGGTTCTGCCAGCTTGCATCGTCAAGGTTTTTTCAATAAAAAAACCAGAACGGCTGCTCCCCATTCTGGTCTTGAGTGATTTAAAACGATTTGGTGGTCCACTGGGAACAATCCCAGACTTCATTAACAAAACTTTCATAAAATTCCGGTTCATGGCAGACCATCAGGATGCCGCCATTATAAGCTTCTAAGGCCCGCTGCAATTCGGCTTTGGCATCAACATCGAGATGATTGGTGGGCTCATCCAGAATCAGAATATTGGTTTCCCGGTTGATCAGTTTACACAGCCGAACCTTGGCCTGTTCACCACCGCTTAAAACCTTGACCATGCTTTCAATATGCTTTCGAGTCAGACCGCATTGGGCCAGAGCCGAACGCACCTCATTCTGATTCAGGGACGGGAACTCATTCCATACCTCGTCAATGCAGCTGGTGCGGATATCCTGATCCATTTCTTGTTCGAAGTAACCGATTTGTAATTTTTCACCCTGTTCAACAGTACCGGCAACTGGTGGAATTAATCCCAGGATGCTTTTTAACAGAGTAGTTTTGCCAATCCCGTTGGTGCCCTTTAAAACAATTTTCTGTTTTCGTTCCATCACTAAATTCAGAGGTTTGGACAGCGGTTCATCATAACCGATGATCAGATCTTCAGTTTCAAAAACCCGGCGACCGGTGGCACCGGCTTCTTTAAATTTAAACCGGGGCTTGGGTTTTTCGGAGGCCAGCTCGAGGATATCCATTTTATCCAGCTTTTTCTGTCGCGACATAGCCATATTTCGGGTCGCTACCCGGGCCTTGTTCCGGGCGACAAAGTCTTTTAAATCAGCAATTTCATTTTGCTGTTTGTTGTAAGCGGCCTGTTCCTGAGCTTTTTTTGCTTCCAGTACTTCCTGGAACTTAGCGTAATCGCCGACGTACCGGGTCAGTTTCTGGTTATCCATATGATAAATGAGATTAATCACCGAATTGACAAAGGGCAGATCATGAGAAATCAGAATAAAGGCATTTTCATAGTCGTTAAGATAGCGCTTCAACCATTCAATATGCTGTTCATCCAGATAGTTGGTGGGTTCATCCAACAGCAGGATATCCGGTTTTTCGAGCAGCAGTTTTCCCAGCAGCACCTTGGTTCGCTGGCCGCCACTGAGTTCGGTGATATCCTTATCCATACCGATGTCGTTGAGGCCCAGGGCATTCCCTACTTCTTCAACCTTTGAATCAACCAGATAAAAGTCATGAAACTCCAGCAATTCCTGAAGGTCGCCAACTTCTTCGAGACTCTTTTCCACTTCTTCCGGACTGTCCTCAGCCATTTTTTCATAGAGAAAACCGATCCGGCTTTCAATATCCAGCAGAAAATCGAAGGCCGAGGTCAGTACATCCCGGACGGTCATTCCCTGTTTCAAAACGGCATGCTGATCCAGGTAGCCGATCCGGACATTTTTGGCCCATTCCACCTTGCCCTCATCCGGCATCAGCCGGTCGGTAACAATATTCATGAAGGTCGACTTACCCTCGCCGTTTGGTCCAATTAAACCGATATGCTCTCCCTTTAACAACCGAAACGATACCTGATTAAAAATCGCCCGATCGCCAAAACCGTGCGAAAGATTCTCGACATTTAAAATACTCATTTATGCTCCATTTCTTTTTTTACACAATTAAAAACACTTCCAGATTGGTGTTGCAGATCAGGAAGTGTTTAGTTTATCCTATGATTCTTACTTTTTTATTATAGCATAGTCTTCTTTATATTTCCATAGTTTGAAGGTCAGTTCTTATCAATGAAAATAAATTATCTTCTGCCTTTGATATGGTACAAAATTGGCCCCTTTTAAGACGCTTCGAGCACGGACGGTTTTTTATAAAAAGCCAGGATAATCAATGCCAACGTTGACGCGATGGCTACCGTCAAATATACCTGCTTGAATCCATTGTTCAAAGTTCTCTGGAATTCATCATCAATTACCGTCTTGCGGCTGTCAATACCTGCTAAATAATCATTCTTGGCGGTTTCAAAGGCGCCCGACACAGCATTTTTCATGATTATCATCTGATTAACCATATTGGTTAACTGATTTTTCACATCTGCCATTGAATCGATGGCCACCTGCATCTGAGCCTGACTTGCCCGGGTTGTATCGACCTGTTCCGATAAGGTTGCGATAGCACTTTCCAGCTGCCAAATCTTTCCATCTAAATCACCAATACTTTTGATATCACTGAGTTCATCTAGTATCGCTTGTGATAATTGGCTTCGAACGCTTTCCGGAATCATACTGATGATATCTACTGCGCCTGGACCCATTGCTGATGTAACCGCTGCCGGTGGTTCCGTCACACCCGCTGGCATCCCGGTTGCCGGCGGTATGGCTGCCATTTTTGCCGCAGCCGCCATCATATCCGACATCGTCACGCGCAGACTGTAAAGCTGAGAAAGTCCTTCTTCCTGCGAAGCAATAGCCGATTCCATACCGGCAATGCCCTCGCCAATGCCATCATAGGCAGTTCGGAGTTCGGCAATGCTGCCATCCAATTCGGTTATCCCATTATTTAACCCATTGATACCGGAGTCGATGCCGCTACTGATCTCGGCGATCGGCTCTGGTGTCATAATCGCAAACATCCGCTCAGCGAATATTTTGCTATTTGCTGTGATGGTGGTCACGTCAGAGTCTTTCATCATTGCTACTAAATCCTCGGGTACTTCGTTGCCACTGTCAGCGCTCATATTGATTTCAATGGTCTTATTAGCTGTTAAATCAGGTAAGGTGAAGGTCGCCAGTTTATCAGCAATGGCTTCATTACCTTTTAACTGATTAAGTTCATCCGTCAGCTCCTGGGCATAAGGCAGGGTCGGCACATTTACTTCGGTTGGCAGCAGATTCATGACATTAGTCTGCACCGACAGACCAGCGTGAGCAATAAATCCAATCATAATGGCCGGTGCCACAGCCGTTCCAATGGAACGGATCAAAGAGACGGTTGCCAGGGCTGAATTGGACTCCTCGGCTTTGGTATTGTCCAGCATCATATAATTGATCGGTGTTCCCATTGTAAAGCCAATCCCCAGCCCCATTAGAATTAGACTGATCACTACTGTGAGGGTGCTGGGATAATTAGTTGTCACAAAAATCAGGAACAGCGAACCGATCACCGATACCAGAAAACCAAATCCCAAGGTAATTCTTACGCCGAATTTATCGATGAGTTTACCCGAAAACGGGGCCCCGACACCAGCAAAAAGACCCAGAATAATTACATAATAACCGCCTTTTCCAGTCGCTATTTTCATCGCATTTTCACAGAATTGGGGCACAAAAATCATCCCCATGATGACCACCCCGGTGATGAAAGACAAAACCAGGGTGATCAAGATATTTCTATTTTTGAAATAGGATAAATTAATAACCGGATCTTCAGCCTTTTTCTCGACCAGAATAAAAACCGGAAGCAACAACATAAAAATTATCAGAAAAGGATAGACCGACGTACTCAGTAAGGTATTGGTAAAATCAAAAAAGTCAATGTTCTTCAATCCGTATAGGACACAAAGAACCATAATGGTTACAATGGTAATGCCTCCTATATCGATTTTCTTCACATTTTCTACTCTGGTATTCGGCAGACAAATCACTCCTGCCACCAGAATAAAAATGGTGATCGGTACATTAATATAAAAAATATACTGCCAATTGGCTGTTCCGGCCAGATCCAGAATGGCACTGCCGGCTGAAGCCCCAAAAATATTGGCAATCCCATAGACGCCGCCTACTAAACCGAGTGCCATACCCCGTTTTTCTTTGGGAAAGGTGGTTCCAAATTCGGCGGTTGCCACCGGTACGATGCCACCGCCGCCAATGGCCTGAACCGCTCTTGCCACCAGCAGCATCGGAAAGCTTCCGAAATTCTGTGACAACCCACAAAATAGCGAACCCAATCCAAAAAGAAAGATACTCAAGAGATAAATGTATTTTCTACCGAAGCGGTCCGCCAATTTTCCCATCACTGGAATACTTGCTGCATAAGCCAGGGTGTACATGGTAATCATCCAGATTCCTGTTTTATCATCGACCAATAAATTGGCTTGGATCACCGTTCGTGCCGGTGTGACGATGCCGGTATCCAGGGCTCCCATAAAAATACCCAGGAGATATACCGCCATGATTAGACCATAGCTGATTTTCTTATTCTGATTCGTCATTTGATTCTCTGTCCTTTCGTTATTATAGATTATGCTCACAATTTTTTTCAGTTAGTTTCGCCACATTGTCTGCAATTTTTTCGGTAATACGTTCATATTGTTGAATCTCGTCGTCGCTTAAACCTTCAAAAAAGTATTGATTCCATTCATTCAATGCTTCCTCCATTTCCCCCAGAATGCTTTGACCATCCGGAACAATGGTAATTAGATTTTCACGTTTATTTTCAGGATTCTGATGGCGTTTAATCAGGCCTTTTTCCTCCAGCTTTCGCAAAGTTTTGGCGATTGCTCCTTTATCCAGCATAAAATGCTGAGCTATGTTGTCCTGATTGACCCCATTGTTCGAGACTAAATACATCAGGATCACCTGTTCCGGAAATCCCACCCCAAAATCATGCAAACGTCGTTCACAAAACACCTTGCTGTGACGCACGATGATAGAAAGATTGTTCATTAACATTAGTTAGTCACCTCAAATTAAAAAAGATAGTTGTCGTTACAAATGTTGCAACGACAACTATCTTAGCATTTTTCTTTTCAGTTGTCAATTAAAAAACACTTCCAGATTGCGTTACAGCGCTAGAAGTGTTTTTAATTAGGTTTGAATATTGACTTTTACCCGAGTGAAGTATACTTGCACCAGTTTAACTGCTCATTAACCGGCTGTTATTTGATTCATTCGGCTTGAATTAAAATTTTCCACCATTGCTTATCCCAGGCTTATTGCCCATTCTGAGACTTTCTTTTTTGGATTCCCCTAGCCAGGTAAAAATACAAGATTGCCTGAACCAGGGTGACCAGGCCCATGATGATTTTCTCAAACCAGGTGGCGCCCAACAGATTACCCAAGGTATTTAAGCAGACAAATACAAATGACAGCCAAAGATAAATTTTCGAAAACAGCTTAAACTGTTTATACTCAATTATACCTGCAGCCACAGCAATTAATGGTACCCCAAAGCTGACCACAATCACACCCATTATGGAAGCTTCAAAAAAGAGCACGGCCATCAATATCAGTGCAAAAAACAACCAGCCGATATAGAATTTTTTATAGGCCTTCACCCGAACCAGCCCGGAAGCTGCTGCAATCACCGGGATGCCATAGATCATCATCACAATGCTGGTGGTTGCCGTGCGAACAGCCGCATCGTAGCTCTCCAGTCGTCCGCCGCTGATGGATTCATAGGGCAAAATTTTGAGGATAACCAATAAAAATACGCAGATTGTAAAGAGATTTAGAATAATAATACCTTTACCGGCATTTTTTCTGTTTATTCTCATGGTTCCTCCGTAGATTACTTTTATTTCCATACTATAAATCATTTACGCAACTTAATTGTTAAACTAATATACTATAAAATTCCTCTATTCTCATTATAAATCTAAATCTCTGGATTTTCAAGGTGTAGTAACGGATGTGACAGCATTTTATTCGTTTACTTGATGGTTTGATTAAAATACAACAATTAAAAATACTATCGCACTGATTGTCATAGTTCGGTCCTTATTGTCAGGTAGGCTGGATCCCGACCGATAACTTCTTCATTTTTCGAACACCTGTTACCAATTGACAAAATAATAAGGAGTCGTCAAATGATCAGGATGCTGATAGGATATAAACTTTCTGATTTATTTCTTGACATATCTTGTTGCAAACAGTATAGTGTCTTTAACATGTATGTGCAAACTGAAGCTTGCGTTGCGAATTTGAAAATTTGAAAATAACCACTTGTAGTGATAAAAAAACAAAGGAGATCAATTATGGCAAAACCAAAATATGGCCGGCATTTACCGGCATTCATTTTATTATTTTTAACCAGAGGTTCCTCCTACGGATCCGCCTTATTAAACCTTATGAAGGACGAAATGCCTTTTAATTCTTCCGATGGCCCGGGCGTTTATCGGGCTCTTAATGAATTGGAAAGAGTGGAAGCCGTTATCGCCCAATGGGATACGTCAGCCAAAGGAGCCGCAAAAAAGTGTTATACCATCACTGATAAAGGAATGATGCTGTTATCTGAATTTAAAAAAGAACTGGAACAGCTTCAGAAAAATATGGAATTCTTTTTATCTGAATTTGAAAATATAGAAGACCAGGAGGAAACCCGATGACATCCATTATTCTATATTCAATGGCCGGATTGGCCTTGCTGATCTCTTTTTCCAAAGATCAGGAAAAAAGTAAGAAGAGTCTGAAAATTGCGTGGAATCAGTTTATAAAGCTTTTACCAAGCGTGATTTCTATTATGCTCTTTATCGGGATTACCCTGGCGATTCTTGACAATGAAGTAATTTCAAAGTTAATTGGCGAACAGTCGGGGATCGCCGGCGTTCTCATCGCCCTGGTACTGGGTTCAGTCACCTTAATTCCCAGTTTTGTCGCCTTTCCTTTAGGAGGCGCTTTACTCAATGCTGGTGCTGGATATCCTCAAGTTGCTGCACTTGTTTCGACGGTTATGGCGGTGGGGATTATCACCATGCCCACCGAGATGAAGTATTTTACTAAATCTTTGGCAATAAAACGAAATGTTTCGACCTTTATCATCTGTGTCATATTTACAATCGTGATTGGAGTGATAATGTAATGATAAAAATCTTAAAAGCCAATAAATGGGGTATTGTTTTTCTAGCGGTCATGGCCGGATTATATTTATATAATCAATCACTGGGGATCGAAGCAATGGGCATCTCCCTGTTGAATTTCAAAGAAATGCTTTTACTGGTTCCGCCCATATTTGTTCTAATGGGTTTAATGGAAGTATGGGTTCCAAAGGAAACCCTGACAAAATATATGGGCGAAGGTTCGGGAATCAAAGGCTTACTTATCGCTTTTGTGCTCGGAACGGCTGCTGCCGGTCCATTGTATGTTGCCTTTCCAATTGGGGTCATGCTCTTAAAAAAAGGAGCCCGATTATCAAATGTCATCTTTTTTCTTGGTGTTTGGTCTACAACAAAATTGCCGGTTTTGTTATTTGAAGTCGCATCAATTGGACTGGAGTTCACATTGATCCACGTTGGGATCAGTCTTCCACTTTACTTGATCAGTGCAATTTTGATCGAAAAAACCGAAAGCCGTGATGTTTCAAAACTGTTAAACCGGGAATCACTTAAAGAAGGGATTTAGACCCTGGTTGGTTAAAAAACCCTTATTCAGCTGTACCATCGCTTTTCATCAAAAACGCGATCAGCCGGTTCGCCATGCACCGGTGGCCGGCCGGGCTCTGGTGAATCCCGTCCAGATAAAGATCTTTATCGGTCCAGTCAATGGCAGCTCGGAAATCCAGGTTTGGAATCTGGGACGATGCGGTATAATCTCTTAACCACTGGCAATAGGCTTCGATCATCTCGGCTGATTTTTTAAAATCGATCACCGCTTCCCCTTCTTTAAAGGCCACCGGCAGATGAATCGGTGGCGGGATGGCCACAAAAACCTGAATATTATTGGCTCTGGACTGGTCAACCATGGTGATCATATTCTGGGCGGTTGGCTCCCAGCTGCGATTAAAAAAGATATCATTATAGCCGCCCATCAGGATTACCCCATCGGGCTTAGCATTAAAGACCTGTTTCTGGATCCGCTTCAGCATGCCCTCGGTAGTATCCCCGCTGACACCGCGATTGACAATATGGATTCCGGTCTTTTTTGCTGCGATGACATGCCATTTTTCTTCCCGGGATACCTGGTAACCAAAGGTCAGACTGTCGCCAAAACATATTATTTTCACTGTTTTCTCCTTGTTGAATCATTTAATAACAGACCGGATTCATTCCCATATGTGCGCAGTAGTGACGCCATTTTTTCAGTTGTATCGGTTCCCGGCATTGGAACATGGACTGCCATTTTCAGACTGGAGTGATCAGCGACATCAAAATTACTGATTTCAAAATCCAGCTGTCCGACCTGAGGATGGTTCAGCTGTTTATACAGCTCACCGTTGTTTTGAATTTCATGGAGCGGCCACCATAAATCAAACTCCGGACTTCTTGTTTTCAGCTCTTCAATAAACTGAGCAAACCAGAAATCTTCAATGTACTTTCCGCTGGTTGAACGGAATCGACCAACCATGCCCTTGGCGTGGCGATCCCAATTAACAAACAACTGCTTATATTTGCTGTCGGTGAACATGGCCCAGACAATGTTCCGGTCCCGATCACTCATGGCATCGAAGTCGCCAAAAATTGTACAGGATGCCTTGTTCCAGGCAATCACATTCCATCTCTGATCTGTGATCAGGGCTGGACAATGGGTTAGACTGTCCAGCATATGCTGTAACGCCGGACTCACGATTTTACGAGCCTCCGAAATATCAGCAGGCAGTGGTTGGTTTGCCAGCCGGTAAAGATGATGACGTTCTTCCCGGTCCAACTGCAATACCCTTGCAAGACTTTCCACCACCGGAGTCGACACGTGGATCGGCCGGCCCTGTTCAAGCCAGGTATACCAGGTTAGGCTGATCCCAGCCAACTGGGCGACTTCTTCCCGCCGCAAACCTGGCGTTCGCCGTCGCTGGCCCGATAAAAGACCAACTTGGGAAGGCATTATTTTTACTCTCCGAGTTTTTAAGAAATCACCCAGTTCCTTATATCGTTGCTGTTCATTATCCATATGGTAAGTCCTTTCTATTATAATTTATACCAGTATAACTTCACTTCTGGTAATATTATAACATCTGTAATATGCTTATTCTATAAAAACGAAAACTTGGAGGTTATCGAATGAAGATACAGTCAACAAAACTGGTTTACTTTTCGCCAACAGGAACCACAAAGGCTGTGGTTGAAGGTGTTGCACGAGGATTTGATACTACAGAAATAGACCGGGTCGATCTGACCAAACCGGCTACGCGGTTACAACCATTGCAAACCGGGGAAAACGAATTACTGATTGTTGGGGTCCCTGTTTACATGGGCAGGGTACCGGAGGTGATCCGGGGATGGCTGCAGTCCATTAAAGCGCTGAACACCCCGGCGGTTTGTATCGTTGTCTATGGTAATCGTGTCTATGACGATACGCTACTCGAACTTAAAGACATTCTCACCGCGGACGGATGCGTTCCCATGGCGGCTGGAACCTTTATTGGCGAACACTCCTTTTCCAGCGATGAAACACCCATTGCCAGCGGCCGCCCTGATAACCGGGATCTCAGCCAAACGGAAGAATTTGGCCAAACAATCAGAAAAAAACTGGATGCAATTCTGTCAGTCGAGGAAATTGAAGAACTGAATGTGCCTGGCGAATTCCCCTATCGTGGTGAAACCATACTGTGGGATGTGGATTTTATTGCCGTCAACAATGACTGCATTCAATGCCTGATCTGTGCTGAGGTCTGTCCGTCAGGAGCCATCGATTTTGAAAACAGCCGCCTGATTGATCAGGAAGAATGCATCACCTGCTAGCGCCTGCATTAAGAATTGTCCCCGGCATGCCAGAACCATTAAACAAGGACCCGTGTATGATGCATCAGTCCGACTAAACACCCTGTTCAAAGAACCCAAACAGCCAGAATTCTTTTATTAGCAATATCCGGTCATTACAAAACCCCCATTCCCGATAAATAAGAATCGGCAAAGGGGGTTTTAAGCTACCGGCTTAATTGTTTTCTCGTGCCCGATAAAAGCGACTTCTTTTCTTAACTCCAGCTAACACTGTTTTTAATTAGTTGGAGCCGGTGCTTTGACAACGATTAATTCTAATGTTTCGGCGTGCATGTTCTTGACATTCATTTTTGTTTTAAACGGTATTTTTAGCAGGGTTCCTGCTTCATATTCATGAACTTCCTGATCGTCAAGGCCAATCGAGAGCATTCCTCTGATCACAGTCATATAGACGTTTGAATTGGAAAAATGCTCGGGAAGCCCCTCTTCTTTGTTAAATACCATGTGCAAATAATGAACATTTTCGTCAAATATTACTTTTTCCACTGCCTTATCATTACCTTTAGACAGCTTGAAAATCTGTTCTACCATTTTTAATCCTCCTTTTTTCTATGATCCAAAATAAGAAATTGCGAAACAACGCGTTTCGTTTACAGTGTTTCGTAATCGTCTCTGTTATAGGATATACCCATCTGATTGGCAACTATCGATCAAAATCTTATATTTTCGCTCATATTGTTATTCCTTTTATTTTTTCAGTAGTTTTATACAAAGTTATTCTGGAATAAATCAGCATAGTTTTTTTGCTTTAATCACCGCAAAAACCCCTTCTCCAAAACCATCGTTCACTTGTTGCGGGGTATTCTCCAGGGAATAAATTGTCTGTTTTCGCTCCAATATCTCAAAGCCAGTATTTTCCAGCCATTGTGAAATTTCTTGATCTGTATGGAAATTGGCATTTTTATAACTATCATTCATATGCTTATTTTTGTGATACAGTTCACCCAGCGGGGTCGCCCGATTAAGAAAAGCGATAATAAATATCCCTTGATTAACGAGTATTCGATTGACCTCAGAAAACGCTTTTACAACATCATGAAGAAAACAATCCACGGTTACCATTAACGCAAACTGATAAGATTCATCTTCGACCGGCAGTTCTTCTGCTGTACCGATCATTATTTGAATCCCCTTTTTGATGGCTTTAGCCGCCATTTTTTCTGATGGTTCGACCCCAAATCCAATTCCTAATTGTGAAGCAAAGATACCCGTACCGACACCAATCTCGATCCCTTTTCCTGATGCTGGAAGCAATGGTCTGATTGCATCCAGTTCAGAATTGAGCAACTGATCATTTATTCTAAACCATTCTTCATATTCTTTTACTTCCACATCAAAAAGATTCCCATTTTGCATTGCATACCTCCCTTGTTGTTTAATCGGCGTTTACGAAACGCCATCACTCACATCATCTGTATCCTGGCCATCCATAAAATGATCCAAAAATGATCATCTTTCTTCTTTCCCATTGTTTGATCTCGGCGTGACTTACAAAATCTCCACCCGATTCCGCCCCCGCTGTTTTGCCAGATAAAGGGCATCATCTGATCGTTTAATCAACGTTTCAATGGTATCCGAGGGAATAAATTCGGTCACTCCAAAGCTCATGGTAACCCGATGGCTTGAATTCCTGGAATAGTCTTCAATCCCCAGTCGCAATTTTTCAGCCAGGTTGACTGCCTCATTTAAGGGTGTCTTCAGACAAATAATCATAAATTCTTCACCTCCCCAGCGTCCACAGATATCAGATTCGCCAATGATCTGACGCATCAATTGAGTAATTTCTTTTAATATCATATCGCCAAACAGATGCCCGAAATTATCATTGATCTGTTTGAAGAAATCAATATCACAAATCAGGATTGAAAAAACTTTTCCAGTCCTGCGATAGTTAACAATTTCTGAAAAAAGAATCTCATCCAGTTTAATGCGATTGTAGGCGCCAGTAAGACGATCTGTCACCGATAAAACAGCGAGTTCTTTATTCTTTCTTTCAAGGTTTTCCAATACTTCCTGCATGGTTAATTCATAATAGCTGACTGTCAGAATTAGTGCAAGATATGCGAAGCCCAGATTTAACATTCCAACAATACTGAACCCCTGAATTTCCCAGATCGAATACCGGAGTAAAATAAAGCTGAGGACTATCAAGGAAAAACTGATTGTAAAAATACGCCCACCGATTCTCCCCAATAAAAAATAAGCAGTAATAGGAATCACGACAATCCACACCAAAACATAATGAGCCAATCCGACAAACCAAAACAAAACCAATAAAATAAGCATCTCAATCAAAACCATTAAAACTGATGTAAAGTGCAGGAAATGCCGTTGGTGAAAATCATAAAGCGCTAAAATCGCCACGACTCCACCGATCGAATTACTGATCATCACGGGGTAAAGCGCAATACGATATGCTACCAACGAAAAAACAGCCAGTATAAAGATACTGATTAACAGAATACAATTTAGCATCAGTACCTGTCTGAACTGGGGGTCCTCAGAGGTGAAGCGATGATTATTTGTTAAAAATTTTGCTAATTTCTCGCGAAACATGGGATCACTCCATTCTATCAATTTACATACTAGTCTGGACAGGAGTTCATTTAGTTAATATTATATCCTTTTTTCAAGAATATGAAATCATTTTTTATTTTTCATGAAAATTACTGTAACTTGTTCCGATTGTTACTATTCTCCTCATTTTTCCTGTGATATATTATCCTTAACCTTAGCAGCAAACCCAAAGCGAACTCATGACAAAGACGTCGAAAGAAACTTTCGGCGTCTTTGTCATTTTTATGAAGGTATCTCAAAACTAATTAAATCCATTACGAAAGGACGTTACCACTATGTCACGAATTAATTATTCATCTGGAGCACCCTTAGAAGAAAAAGTAGGCTATTCACGGATGGTGAAAATCGGCAACCTAATTATGATCGGCGGTACCACCTCGGTTCAACCGGACGGCAGTGTTTACGGCGAAGGCGATCCTTACGCACAGGCCAAATACATTTTTGAAAAACACGTCAAACTTTTAGCCGAAGCCGGCGCAACCCCTGCCGATGTGGTCAAAGTTATGTGTTATGCCACGCGAATGTCTGATTGCGGCGAAATTGGCCGGGCTTACTCAGAATTCTTTAAAGAATTCCGGCCGCTGTTCACCGCAGTGGGAACAACGGAGCTCAACCGCCCCTCGCAACTGTGCGAGATTGAAATGACGGCGATTATTATTTCCGAAGAAGGCAGGTGTGAGTGATGGATCGGATCAGCGAACATCCCATTCTCGGCGAAACCGAAAAAGGCCAACTGGTAACTTTTTTTATGGATGGCAAGCCGATGGAAGGTTTTGCCGGTGAACCCATTGCCGTGGCCCTAAAAGCCGCCGGCGTGATGGTTCACCGCTATACCCACAAGGCCCATGAGCCTAGAGGCATCTTCTGTGCCATCGGTCGCTGTACCGACTGCGTGATGATTGTCGATGGGGTCCCCAATATCCGCACCTGTATTGCCCCATTAGTTGCAGGGATGAGGGTTCAGACCCAGGATGGGGTCACGGCACTGGAGGTAAACGAATGAAACGTTATGATTTAATCGTCGTGGGTGCCGGTCCGGCCGGACTCTCGGCGGCCATTGAAGCTGCCCGCTGTGGCATGAGTGTTGCCGTTTTTGATGAAAATGCCAAACCCGGCGGTCAATTATTCAAGCAGATTCATAAATTTTTCGGTTCCAAGGAACATCAGGCCAAGATCCGCGGCTATAAAATCGGCGAAACGCTACTGGCCGAAGCTGATGAAGCGGGGGTTGAGGTATTCCTCAATGCTACCGTGGCCGGCATTTATCTGGACAAAGAAGTGCTGGTCCAGATCGGGGCTGCGATGGAGCACTTCAAAGCCGATACCATCATTATCGCCACTGGCGCTGCCGAAAACATGGTTACCTTTGATGGCTGGACCCTGCCCGGGGTCGTCGGTGCCGGGGCCGCCCAGACGATGATGAATCTTTACGGCATAAAGCCCGGCCAGCGGGTCCTGATGCTCGGCAGCGGCAATGTCGGTCTGGTAGTCAGCTTCCAACTGATGCAGGCCGGCTGTGAAGTGGTAGCGCTAGTGGATGCCGCTCCCAGGGTTGGCGGCTATGGCGTTCATGCCGCCAAAATCGCCCGGTGCGGGGTGCCTTTCTATCTCTCCCATACCATTACCAAAGCCGAGGGCAGCAACTGCGTCACCGGCGTAGCGATTGCCCAGGTCGATGAAGGCTTCACGCCCATTCCCGGCACCGAGAAACATTTTGATGTAGATACCATCTGTCTGGCCGTCGGTCTCTCGCCAATGTCGCAACTGCTGAAAATGGCGGGCTGCAATATGGTCGATGATCCCCGTCGCGGCGGTCAGGTACCCCTGGTTGATGAAAATGGCAAAACCTCGATTCCCGGCCTCTTTGCTGCTGGGGATGTCTCTGGCATCGAAGAAGCCAGCTCGGCCATGATTGGGGGCCGGATGTCCGGTTTGGCAGCCGCCGCTTATCTGGGCTTTTTCAGTGAGCAGGACAAAGATAAGCGTCTGGCTGACCTGGAAATTGCCCTTGACAGCCTGCACCAGGGTATGTTCGCCCCCAGCAGCAAGGGCAAAACCTTTGCCAAAACCGACGAAGGCATTGCGGTTTCTCAGAGTCTGCTTAAAAAAGGCTACCTTGATGATGCTGATCTTGAGCGCTTTACTTCTCGATCTAATCAAACTGATAAAAAATCCGGTATCCATCCGGTGATCGAATGCACCCAGAACATTCCCTGCAATCCCTGTCAGGATGCCTGTACCCGGGGCTGCATAAAAATTGGCAAAACCATCACTGCCCTACCGCGGATTGATGACACCAACAGCTGCACCGGATGCGGCCTGTGTGTTGCGGCCTGTTCCGGCCAGGCCATCTTTCTGGTGGACGAAGACTACGCCCCGGGCTACGCCAGCATTACCCTGCCCTATGAATTTCTGCCTCGGCCCCAAAAGGGCCAACTGGGAAGGGCCCTAAGCCGCAGCGGTCAACCTCTGGGCCCCGCCGAAATTATTGATGTCCGCAGTGCCAAGGCTTTTGACCACACCACCCTGGTTACCATCAAGGTACCGGTAGCGCAAGCCATGACCGCCCGGTTTTATCAGTCCGAAATCAATGCGGCCGGACAATAAGGAAAAGAGGAGTTACGACAATGAAATCTATTAATGATCGTTCACAAAATATCGGCCCCTTCGTTTCCCAGAGCGACGACGCTATCATCATCTGCCGCTGCGAAGAAATTACCAAGGGCGAAATTCGCCAGGCAATTCACGACGGGATGTTTACCGTTAATGAAATCCGCCGTTACCTGCGGGCTGGGATGGGGCTTTGTCAGGGTCAAACCTGCGGCAAGCTGGTTAAGAATCTGATTGCCCGGGAACTAAACGTGATCCCCGATCAGTTGGACCCGGCCACCAGTCGTTCACCCATGCGGCCGGTGGAAATGAAAGTATTAGGAAATGAAGAGGTGACCCATGTCTAAACATACGTCTAAATATAATGATGTGATCATTATCGGCGCCGGTATCATCGGCAATGCCACCGCTTACTATCTGGCTAAAAAAGGCCTGTCGGTAACGGTGCTGGAAGCCAGCAAGGATATTGGCATTGGTGGTTCGTCCCGGAATGGTGGCGGCGTCCGCCAGTCCGGCCGGGACACCCGGGAACTGCCGCTGGCGATGTGGGGCATTAAAAACCTCTGGCCGGGACTGTCCGAAGAACTGGGCGTAGATGTGGAATATACCCAAAAAGGCAACCTGCGGCTGGGGAAAACGGAAGCCCATCAGAAAATTCTTCAGGGCTTAACGGATAAGGCGGTATCCTGCGGGTTGGATGTCCGAATGATCAATGGTGATGAAATTCGAGCCATCAATCCCTACCTTTCCGACGAGGTTACCTGTGCCAGCTGGTGTCCCACCGACGGCCATGCCAATCCGTTAACCGCGACCCTGGGTTACTATAAAAAAGCCCGGGAATTAGGCGTCCGCTTTATTACCAAAGCCCCCTGCTTCGAACTGCGCAAAATTAAGGGCATGATCCGCCAGGTTGTCACCCTGGATGCCATCTATGAAGCCGATAAGGTACTGGTGGCGGCCGGTTTCGACAGCCGCAAAATTTTAGCGACGGTGGGCATCGATGTGCCGATGATGCCATTGAAGATGGAGTGTCTGGTTACCGAAGCCGAACCGCCGATGTTTCTACAAATGCTGGGTACCGCCGATGCCGATTTTTACGGCCATCAGTCCAAGCATGGTTCTTTTGTTTTTGGTGGGTCCTCTGGCTTTGAACACCTCAATAAAGACAACGGTACCCCCATTTCCAGTAGTATCGGCGCCTCCTGCACCTGCCGGGGGATTATCAAATACTTCCCCGCCCTGGCCGATGCCAAGATCGTCCGGGCCTGGGCCGGCTGGCTGGATGATTGTGCCGACCATGTTCCGGTGATCAGTCCGGTGGCTGAAGTCCCTGGCTTGTATATCGCCTGCGCTTTTTCCGGCCACGGCTTTGGGATTGCTCCGGCGGTGGGCTACAACGTCGCCGAAATGATTGCCGACGGTCACTCCACCATTGATTTGTCAGCGCTCCGCTACGACCGCTTTAAGCCCAAACAATAAAACCGCCTAATCTCAATGCGTTAATTAGACTTTTCTTAAATATGATTGCCGATGTAACTTTGTACCGATTTTTACTATTCTTTCATTCTCAACTATGGTATATTGTATACAATAAATAATCAATGAACCAGCAAACAAGACAAGGATGTCGAAACCGGAGTTTCGGCGCCCTTGTTTTTTTTTATGTCGGTTCTTGCCCATTATCCAGTTTGTTCAGAAAGGAAAGCGTATGCTTAAGGTTTTAGCTATGATTGATCTATTGCAACGGTATGGCTCTTATGCATCCTCCCCCGAAGAAAAGGAAAGTATCATTGTTCCTAAACAACCCTTGATGGTTCAGCACGCCAAGAATTATGAATCCTTTGACTACCGGGCTTATGGCATCTCCCACTTTTATCGCTTCCAGGTTACCCAGGAAATGTTAGAAACTGCCATCATCGTTCCCGATGGCACCGTGGACATCGTCTTCCGCTGCGGTCAGGATCATCTGGATGCAACCTGCTACGGCGCCGTTCTGAAAATGCACTCGATTGAGTATGCTTCGGTTTTTCATCTCAACGATACCATTTTTGGCATCCGCTTTCTGCCCGGCAAAGCCTTTTTACCGAAAGGCTATCCGATTGGCAGCCTGACTGAGAGCTCCATACCGCTGCCAGAAATCTGCGAGGATCAGGCGATGATGGAAGGTATCACCCGCAGCAACGATTTTAAAGAGCAGATTGAGTTGTTCCTGAACGCCTATATTCCTGACTATCAAAATTATTACAGTCCCGGGATCCGACCTTTCAGTTATCAAATGGTGGATGCGATCACCAAGGTTGTGGGGATTATTAATGTGAATGAACTCAGCCAGAGCGTCGGCTATACCCCCCGATATATCAATCGGCTCTTTAATAAAGAAATTGGCTTACCCCCCAAGACTTTTTCAAAAATCATCCGGTTTCAGAATGTATTGCTGGCCCTGGGACAAGATCAGAATATTTCAGCCATTGCTGCGGACATGGGCTATTTTGATCAATCCCATTTGCTTAAAGAATTTAAACAATTCACCGGGATATCCCCCGGGAATTATCGCCAATCCCTGACTAAAGGAACCGCCCTGCGGATTTGATTCACCTTACCCGATAACGATCTATTTGCTTTACAAAGGCTAAAACTTGTATAAACCTGTGATTAAACTATGTTCCTACGATTTTTAACAAAATCTAAAATAAAAAACTATTTGGAGGATTATGATGGCATTACCTAAAATTGATTTTTTGTATTTAAATGAGGCCGATATGATTAAGGCCGGTGTCAACGATGTTGTGGCCTGTACTGATTGTATGGAAGAATTGTTAAAGCTGCTGGATATGGGCGACTACCGGATGGGTGGTGATAACGGCAATTCCCACGGTTGTATGATTACCTTCCCGGAAGAACCGGAATTCCCCAATATGCCGAAGAACGGCCCAGACCGTCGCTTTATGGCGATGCCCGCCTATGTCGGCGGCAAGTTTGACGTCGCCGGGATGAAATGGTACGGTTCCAATGTGGAAAACCGGGATAAAAATCTGCCCCGCTCGATCCTGATGATGATGTTAAACGACAAGGACACCAGTGCCCCACTCGCCTTGATGTCTGCCAACCTGCTCAGCGCTTACCGGACAGCGGCCGTACCTGGCGTTGGTGTCAAAAATCTGGCCCTTAAAGATGCTAAAGTGCTGGCGATTATTGGTCCTGGCGTCATCAACTCCACTGCCATCGAAACCTTTGCCGCCCTGCGACCAAGTCTGACGACCCTTAAAATAAAAGGCCGGGGCCAGGCTTCCATCGACCGTTGCATTGAATTCGTCAAGGAAAAATGTCCGCAGTTTACCGAAATTATTGTTTGCGAAACCCTGGAAGAGTGTGTTCGGGGATCAGATATTCTTAGCTTTGCCACCTCAACCCCAATGGGTGCCGGTCCATCGGCTTATCCTTTTGTTGATGCCGAGTGGATCAAGCCCGGTGCCCTCTTCTGTCTCCCCGGGGCGGCCGATTTTACCGATGAGTTTATCCAAAGCGATAAAACCAAGCTGGTGGTTGACAATATTTCCCTTTATGAAGCCTGGGCGGAAGAATATCCCTACCCAACCTACAATATTGTCTATATCCTTGGTTCCAAGTTTATGGACATGATCCATGATGGCAAACTGGCCAAAACCGATATCCACGATTTAGGGGCCATCCTAAACGGCAAGGTGCCCGGCCGGGAAAGCGACGATCAGATCATTCTCTACTCGGTCGGCGGGATGCCGGTGGAAGATGTGGCCTGGGGCAAAGAAGTTTATGATTATGCCCGCAAGCATAATATCGGGGTTAATCTTAACCTTTGGGATCAGCCAGCCTTATACTAATACACTGTTCGGTCTTTAATCAACGCTCTTTTTGTAAACAGTCATAAAACTTACTATTTGTAATGCAACAACCTCTCTTCAATTTGATCACTACTATATCCTATTTTAACGATGATCATCCGATTTGGGTGATCATCGTTTTTTTATCCCGTTTTTGATCCGACCTGCCTTATACCCCCCACCCTAGCGTCTGCAGCTAATGGATTTCTTTAATGGTCTTATTAACTGAGCGATTTCTTTTAATATAAAGCCGCCCTTAACAATCTCAAAGTCAACAAAATTAAGTTTCAAATTGAATAATATTGCTTATTGATTGACAAATAAAAATTGCCGGTATATACTGTGAATGTATTCATGAATTCATTCACAGTATTTGCCAGCAATTTTCACAATTTATTATAGAGGAGATTATCATGGGCATTAGAGAAGAAAACAGAAAATATTATCGCGAAAAGATTCTAATTGCAGCAAAAGAGGTTTTTACTTCCAAAGGTTACGAGCATACAACGATGGAACAAATTGCTGAAAAGGCAGAAATCGGTCTTGGCACTGCTTATAATTATTTTAAATCAAAAGAAGAATTATTCATTCTTTCGATGGCCGAAAACATGGCAGATACGACCGAAATAAATTTGGAAGACATTCAATATGCATCAGGTAACGCAGCTGAAATTGTAACTGATGCAATCATGAAACATCTCAAAAAAATGAATTGGGTCAATAAAAAAATCTGGAAAATGGCTTTCCCAGTAATTCTTAGCAGTATGAAATCCGACAAAATGCCGATCCAGGAAGTCTTAAAGGCTGATTTTAAGATTATGGATAAAATCAGGGTACTAATCAATCAGCTTAAAGCAGAGCATTTACTTCCTTTTGACTTCGATACCCCTACAGCTATCGATTTAATTTTCGGGGCTTTATTTTTGCAGTTATCGCTGTATGTCTACACTGAAGATTCTACTTTTGAACAAACTTGTGAAAGAATCAAAGCTGACATACGATTTGTTTTTAATATAAAATAATAACCACTCTTATTAACTTTGAAATGGAGGATGAAAAATGATCTTGTTTCTGGATAAAAGCAAGCCTTTAAATACTTGCGATAAAAAAAACTGTGAAAATTGTGATGTAAAAAAATTACTAAGTTGTCATTTTAATATGAAATTGCTTATCCGATTCTTAATAATATCAATACCAGTATTTATACTCGCAGGTATCAGTATCTGTCTGTTTGATTACATCTTGATTATACCTTGGATTGCCTTCATTCTTCTATATTTTGGATTGATTGAAATAAGAGTTTTGTGTTCACATTGTCCCCACTATGCAGAGCCTGGATCAAAAACCTTAAAATGTTGGGCAAATTATGGCTCTCCAAAAATATGGCGCTTCCGCCCTGGTCCGATGAGTTTAACCGAAAAAATTATATTTTTTTCAGGAATAGTGATCATTGCTTTATACCCCGTTGTAATAATGGCGATCTCAAAACAATTTATTATTTTATCGATATTTGTTCTATTTCTCATTATTGACAGTTATCTTATGTATAACTATATGTGTAAAAAATGCATGAACTTTTCATGCCCATTTAATCATGTATCACAGGAGATCAGAAACAAGTTTCTAAAACATAACTCAATCATTTCAAAGGCTAGGAACAACCAGCTGTAATTACTTTCCGAAACACCTTTAGACGATCAGCCTATTGCCTTTCTTGGCGATAGGCTGATTATTTTTTCACCCAACTGGAATTGTGCGACATAATTCATTTCGCGACGATTATTATATTAATTTTTCGAGAATATTTACAAATCGCGTATTGCTGATGGGATGATGACAAATGAGTTTCCCGTCGAAAATAATGCCAAAGGTACCAAAGGGACAGGGTGAATTTCTAGCTGCCTCCGCATCAGACAGATCAATTATTTGTACCTCCAAATGAAATTGTTCCTGTGCCGTTACCATCATCGCTTTGACATTTTTTTCGGTGTAGGGGCATTGCGGCGAACGTAGAATTGTTAAGCCTGGTCCAAAATTTTCCAGATTTGCCTGCATGTCTTCCTTGAATTTCGGATCCTCTGTTTTGGCATCGAACTTTTTAACCAGCAGATGAAAATCGGGCTTCGCTTGATCCACAATTTCAAATCCCATTTTTATAAAAATTGCATCGTCGGCCATGAAAGACCCCTTTCGGGTCACCACCGCCACACCTTTCATGCCGGTATTTTTTGCATCGTCAATGCAGGCCTGAATCAAAGCTGTTCCAAAGCCTTTTCCCTTATATTCCTTTTTGAACCCGACATAGAGACAGTGAACAAACGTATACCCATCCGCCTCAACCGGTCGGTGCGCATAAGTTCCGGGAATGTACTCAATCATGCCCTGGTAGCCCCCTTCATCACTCAGCACTGCCTTGATTCTCAGACCTTTCGGATAATAGTCGGTAAACCACTGAATTTTATTCCGCAGCTCCACATGTTTTTTGATATCCTTATAGCCACAGACTCCATAATCCCCAATATTTTCCGGCGTCAAGTCAATTATTTTAAACGCGCTCATCCTAACCTTAATCCTTTCTTTTTCCACTTCATGAGTTTCTTTCCCATATCAAACATAATCAACTTTGAGCATCGATTCACCATCTAATTGACAGATCATCAGGTATTCCTGATCCAGTTCATCAATCACACAAAAGCCAACCGCCAGATACATACTCAGGGCATAATTGTCTTTCTGGACAACTAACGACACCTGTCGATAGCCCTTTGATGTTAAGTGTTGCAGCATCCGTTTCATAAGTGCGGTACCGATGCCGCAGTTACGGTATTCCTGATAAAGAGAGATGGCGAATTCCGGTGTTTTATCATCTACATTTCTAAATCCCCGGACCTTTCCGGCTAAAATTCGGGTCCACACGGCACCAACAATTTTGTCATCGCACTCGGCAACCAGACAATGGTCATCCGGTTCACCGAAGTTCTCGATGTAGACCTGCAGTTCCGGCTGCTTGATTACATCCCTTGGCAGCTGGTTTTGTTCGTCTGGCTGAAAAATGGCCTCGTACAAAAAATCATCAAGCAATGGAATTTCTCTTGGTGTGATTTCCCGAATAGAATAGTCTTTCATATTATCCTTCCCGACGTTTGAAAAGGACTGACAGCCCTAATCGCTGTCAGTCAATCCAATCCACCGTTTTACTTTGAAATAAACATTTGGGTCCAATATTGACCATATACAGAACCAGTTTGAGCATAACCAACCCCTAGCTTATTAAATCCCGGATTTAAAATATTTGCCCGATGCCCCTCTGAACTCATCCATCCAGCCATCACCGCTTCCGGACTGGAATAACCGGCGGCAATATTTTCGCCGGCCCCCTTGTAACTAATACCGAGTTCCGTCAGGACGGTAAAACAGCTGCTTTGATTTGGTCGGGTGTGCGAGAACAGCTGAATAATTTCTTCTGCTCTGATTTGGGCGGCCCGGGTCAAGGTGGGATCACTGGTTACCAAGCCAAGATTTCTGGAAGCCCGCTCCTGATTGACCAGAGCGATCACCTGAGCCTCAAAAGAAGGTTTGGTTGCCTCGATGAACGGTGTGTCCGTCTTTCCTGGGGCCGCTGAGCCCTTGGGCTGCACGACAATATGAATCCCTTCGAGGCGATAGGAAAAGCCCTGGGAACCGGAACTTTCGCCATTTTTTGCCCAATCCATCCAGCCATAATTTTGAACATGAACCTGATAGTAAACATCAAACTGCTCGGCATTCGTCCCGGTGAGTTTGATCTGGATCCCTTCCAGACGCAGGCTTTGGCCGGAGGTTCCGCTCATTTCCCCGTTGCTTTTCCAACCTCTGGCGGTATCGGCCTCCCAGCCGATGTTCTGAATATGGGTTTGATAGGTAATCCCCAAATCAGTTACCGGGGCATCAAGTTTGACTTCAATCCCCTCCAGGCGCAGACTTAAGCCAGAGGTTCCGCTCATTTCTCCATTTGATACAAAATCCTGCCAGCCGACATTCTGGACATGGGTCCGATAACTAACGTTTGGCGTAGTGGCGGCCAATATATTATTAAGCATAATCCCGATGCTGAGTACTAACGCAAATAAAAAATAGAAACACCATTTTGCAACTCGGTTCATCTTACTTTTGGATGATCTAATCAAACGGTCATCCATCTCCTTTTCAATGTTATGATGTAGTAAGATAATTATCGCATGGAATAATTAATCCTGAGTCGTTATAATTTTTTTTATTCTGATGACATGGGTGTCTGTTATTATTTTGCATTTAATATTTCAAGCCTAATCATCCTTTCTTAATACCATTACCTTAGTATAATCGCAATGAATTGTTTGTGTCATTTCAAAGCCAAAGCGAAAAAAATACTGCTCCATCTCACATTTCAGAAAATTCTCAAAGCCTGCGTGTTCTGTTTTTTTAACCAGATAAAACGGGATCCGCTTGAATCGGCTGACTGGTTCCTCCCACTCCACGACAATCAGTTTACCGGCATTTTTCAAAACTCTTCTGGCTTCCCCAAGCAGCTGTCCCGTCAGATCAGGGCTGATCTCATGCAATACCAGCGATATCAGTACCACATCAAATTCCTCGTTTGGAAATTTCAGATTGGCCGCATTCATATGAATCAGCTTAACGTTGGAAATCCCCTCTTGCCCCAATTTTGCTGTGGCTTTTTGTAACATTGCATCAGAAATATCAATCCCGATCACTTTGGCATTTCTTCTGGCCCCGGCAATGGCAAACGCATTGGCTCCAGTTCCGGTACACATGTCCAGGACTTTTAATGGTTCATCACCTAATATCGAAATGACGGCATTGCGGGGACTGGAGGCCGCCTTTCTAAAGTAAGTCCGATCCAGCACATCGTAGATCTTTGCATTAAATTGATAGTTTTCATCTGCTCCCATATTTTCTCACTTTCACTCACACACCAATATTTTTCAAAGATTTTCTGGACTCTCATTGTTATACTTTTTCTTCACCGGATTCTTCTCTGAATATGGAATAAGCTTTGACATCCCGAATTTCACCGGTATAGATCTTTTCTGCCCGTCGGATTGTCCCTTCATAATGAAAACCGCATTTTTCAATAACCCGCTGGGATCCCAGGTTCGATGGATAATGCACGACCGAGATCAGACTGAGACCCAGGGTGTCAAAACCATATGCGAGGACGGCTCTGGCAGCTTCCGTCATGATGCCCTGACCCCAATAATCCTCACCCAGAGCGTAACCCAGCATCCGTGCCTGATCATTCTGGCGATGGGGATCTTCAATCAAACCGATTGTGCCGATAATCCGGTTGTCTTTTTCAATCCCCCAGACGTTTTCCTGACCAACAAAGATTGTCTTCATGATCGCTGCTGTTTCTTCAATGGTTTCATGGGGTTTCCAACCCGCCCGCGGGCCAACATTTTCGCTTTTAGAATAGGCAAAAACGTCGGCCGTGTCCTCCATGGTTAATGGTCTTAACCGCAAGTTTTTAGTATTAATGTTCTTCATTTTATCCTCGCTCTTTTTAAAACAATGTTTTTCTAGCCGAATGCTATTTTTCTTGCTCTGCTTTATAGACTAAACTCAACAGAATCCGGAATTCTTTTTGAAATTCAGTTTCGCATCTCTGCTTCTTTTCAAAGTTGCTATCAAAGGCTTCCAAGGCTGTTTGGTCAATCTGATGATATACTGGCGATTCTTCAAATCGGCCGCTGATTTTTTGAAGTGCCCCGGGTTGGAGTACATAAGCCAGCAGGCCGATTGCATAATAACCATCGGCGGTGGTGATATCATATTTTTCCGCCGCCCGGAAGCCCAGCCGTCCATAAAAACGAGGATCGCCATAAATGAGAATCGCCTTGAAGCCCATTTCAGTGGCAATATGAATGGCGTGTTGAATCAGTTTTCGGCCCAGCCCCTGCTTCTGATAATCCGGTAAAATGGTCAGCGGCCCGAAGGTAATGACTTCTGTTGCGATTCCGGTTGCGTCGATGATCCGGGCTGTGGAGAAAATAATACTGCCGATAATTTCACCGTCAGCCTCGATCACAAAATCCAGTTCTTTGATGAAGTCCGGGCTTTTTCTCAAATTATGCAGGAGAAAATGTTCATCAGCTCCCGGTTGAAAATGGTTCCAAAACCCTTCCCGGGTGACTTCTTCAACCTTGCGGTAATCTTTTTCTTCTTCATTTCTGATGGTTATATTCATCACTATCTCCGATCTTTAAAATAATTGTCACTCTTTTCTTCCATATTTTTGACGATTTCATCATATCTGCAGGTGGCGGATTCAGAAGGACGTCCTTTTTGACAAAACCTAAAATGACTGATTTTTCGGTTGGGATGTTCGACTCTCAGCATCTGTTGATCATCCAGTTTTTGGCTGAGCGCTTCAAAAGCCGCTTTAAACCGCTGATCCTGTCGGGCCTTTGAATAGAAAGACAAAACATAAGTATAATAAAAAAGATTATACCTTAAAAATGGATACTCAACCTGCATAAACAGGCTTCCCATTCCATAATGACAGGGCCCCACCGGTGTTTTAACGGTCCAATGATCAAGAAGGGTTTCCGCGGCATCATCCAGTGCTTTGCTGTCCTGATATTTTTTTGAAAATCGAAAGGCATCCAAAGCCAGAAGTGTAACATTGGGATTTGAGAATTCCGTTTCTGGGCCCCGGCCATAAATGAATTTATTACACCGCCATCCGCCATCTTTAAATCGATTGGCTAAGAGCCAGGCAAAGATCAACTGAACCTTTTTGTCCTCGGCATAACCATTACGACAAAGGGCTGCTGCTGCATGTGCTGTATGACAGGGATAGATGGCAGCTTTTGGCGCAATCCGCACCCGACCATCTTCTCTGACTGCTGCCAGCACCAAATCCGCCGCCCCCTGCAACGCCTCATGATTTTCGCTAATATTTAGTTCACTCATGATCATCAGTGCTGTCAGGGTACTGACTGGTTTTTCAATGCCGAGACGACCATCCGGTGTTGACCAAAAATCTGCCCCATTGTCATGGCGCATCGCCAGCAGTAAATCCAAATCGGTTTTGTTGTTTTGTTGAATCATTATGATTTCTGACTTTCATTTCTTGCTGCTATTTCAGTTCCGTGATAATCCCTGATGATGGCCTCAATCCCGGCAATGGTTTCGGCTTTACTAAGAACATAGTCGCTGGCCGGCAGGCTGTCAAAAAAGTCGTCAAAAGCATGGATGATATTGACTTCGTGAATGGCCAGGTGCTTAAAGATGGTTTCATCACCCCGATGATAGTGGAGAATCAACCGGAGGGTCGGGTCTTCTTTAGAGAACTCCACCGCCGAATTCATAAAAAGCTTGTCCTCGTTGATGGCAAAGCACTTTCTTTCACTGGCCATCATATCAGCATATAATTGTTTGATCAGCTGCAGCCGTTCTTCAGCGGGAAAAGGATGGACCATTTCTTGGGGCAGATAGATATAGCCATCTTCCATAAATTGTCGTAGGTATTTCAGGGAAAAAACATCCACCATCCACTTGTTATCGGCCCGGAATTTATCATAAAATGGAATCACTGCCGCATACAGGGCCTCATAATAAGGAAAATCCCGATTCATCTGTTTATCGATCATTTCATCGGTATAGTAGCGCGAAAAACAAGGTATGGGCTGCATCACAAGTTTTGTGGGCAGGGCATCTTCCAGGGCGTAGATCTCAAAAAGATCACGGCTTTCATGAATAAACGGAGCACTATTTTCTAAGAGCTCTGAAAAATAACCAGCATATACCTGATAAAGTCCTGCCTCCCAATACACCACTGCGGTGGCGAGATCCTTTGACAGGGTGATCAATCGATCAGCGGTTAACAGATAATAAGGGAATACCCCGCTATCAACCGGGTGCTCATCCGAAGACCGATAATAAAAACGGGATTGATAGTCGACATTATCCAGCAGCGACAGCGCTGCCAGCTTTTTAAAGGCCATCAGACTTTGATCGGCTTCTGACTTGCTGCAATTTTGGGGAAAGCTGACGATATCCTGTAAAACCAGATTTTTCCCGGAGCCCATCATTTGCTGAAAAATGTAGTCATAGACGACATCCCAGTCATACGGGATGACCTGCCGAATTTGCGGGGCCTCACTGGCAAAAATCTCGCAGTCAATGGCATTTTCAACCATTCGCAGGACATTATTTTGTCCCCTGACAGTCTCCATGCCATCGGTGAGCGTGCGCTCTGAGGCTTCCCCGTTTTTCAAACCAATTTCTTTTGAAAAAGGGATGGTGTGTTCGGTAAGTTCGGCTATCGTTTCGATCAAGCCGACGATGGCTTTCCGATTATAATAGTTCCGCTGGCCGATGGTTTCCATTTCCAGGATATTTTTTAGTTCCTCTTCTTCCCCAGTTGACAACCGCAACGCTTTGCACATGCCATCAAAAAAAGTTTTCGATGGCAGCCGCTCGCCGGATTTTACCCGCTGTAGGGTCGAGCGATTAATCTTTCCCATCTCCGCCAGAGATTGCACCGTTTCACCGCTATCAATAATGAGTTCTTCGATTCTTTGTGTAAATAATGACATGATTAATTCTCCCTCTTTCATTCAGTTATCGTTTTTAAATTAAGCTTTCCCATCTATTAATATGGCGACCATATCAAAGGCCAAATCTCGATATTCCAGATAGAACATCACCCCGATAATCAATAAACCGCCGATCAGAAAACCCAGGTACATAATGCCAAAACCCTTCAATCTTTTATTACCGGTTGCTGTTCCATTTTTGTAATTCGTATAAGCCATCGTTCCAAAAGAAAAAATGAAGAGCGCGATGGGAATCAGGCTGTTAAAGATGTGTTGTTGAAATAAATCCATATACCCTCCATCAGAAACGATTTTCAAGATAACTTATCTCGGTGGGGCCAAAGGAATTATTTGAAGTTGTAAAAACAACAGCCTCTGTCCAATAGTCCTTGTCAGCGTTACGCTTGTGCTCCTGTAGTCTGAAGAGAATACCTTCACCGTTTTTTCTTGCCCCAGCTTGCCCAACATAAACGACATTTTCACCTGTTTGATCAGAAATGCCAAATAAAAAATAAATACCGCTCTGTTTGAGATCATCCCGCTCTTTGCATTGATCCAGCTCAGTTCGAGGTATCTTGTAGGCCACCCCTGTCCAGTTTGCCAAGGTACATTTCATCCGGCCACCAGGCTCACCGTCCATGAGATATAAATTGATATTTCTACCACGTTTTGACATAGATTCCTCCTTTTAATCGCTTCTTTCTGATAATAACGGTGTCCACCACCAACTTCTGCCGCGGGATGGCGACCTCATCAAAACGCCGTTCCCGATAGTCTGACCCATAGCAGTAGTCGATCTACTGAAAAAACTCATCCATACCCCGCAGGGCCTGAATGGCATCGCTGCCAGAAATAACTTTTTCCGTATGCTCCACTGCCAGATTGCCCTGCTTGATGATAAAAGGCATCTTTTTCCAGGTGTCATAAACCACCGCATAACAGATGCTGGCCTGATGGATCAGCGAACGGTTGTTACTCAGCTCAAACGCCTTGTTTTACGGCAAAAAAAACAGCAAAGTTTAAATATTTAAAAATACAATCGACTTTGGAAAATCCTTCAGCCTGAAGCCAGTCCATCTGCTCGTTCAAGGGGGCAGTTTGATCAAACGAAGTACGGTGATAGTAAGCCTGCAGTTCGTCATCCGGGATTTGTCTTTTTTTGACAAAGTCATGCCAGATTCTGATAAATTGGGTTTCGATTTCCGGATCAGGACTTAACACCTGATCGGCATTGACAAAGATTCCCTGCGGTTTAAGGTTTGAAAAGCAGCGCTTATAAAGTCCACGCTTCTTTTCATCCGCCAGATGGTGGATCGACAGAGCCGATACAATAGCGTCATATTTTTCGAAATACTGATGGGTTGTATAGTCAGCGGCGATATAATCAATCTGCTCCAAACCGGTAAATCGTTCCCGGGCCAGATCCAGCATGTTTTCAGCCTGATCAATTAAGGTAATCTGCGCCTTGGGGTATGCTGCCAGCACAAAGGCCGATAACAGACCGGTGCCGGCACCGAGATCGAGAATTTTAGGTGCCTCCGTATCAAATTGCAGAACTGAAATGGCCGCCTGGTAAAAGGTATCATAGCAAGGGATGAAATGCCGTCGGTTGGCATCGTAATCCTGACTGTAGTGGTTGAAAACGTCTTTTAAATGCATCGCTTATCCTCTTTTCGTTGTAATGACTGATTAGTTGTTTAAGTGCGCCCGTATGACACCGAGACTTTTTGTCACATGTTATATGCAGGCAGCGCAAAAATGTAATAAGTGAAACTTCAAAAGGTCGCAAAACCGCCGTCTCTTTGTGTTTCATGTGTCAATTGATCTGCCCGGGGCCGGTTTTATTTTTGCTTTTGCTTATAATTATACGCCGATTAGCAAAAAATGGCTATCACAAATCACACTTTGTCCGCCAAGCTTTTTCTCCATTTTCACTTTCATTAACAAATGTTAATGATCTGTCCATCTCTTTGCCGTCGACTGCTGGACATCCTAGGCGGCATCATAAAAACCACAACTTACTCCTCCATTGTAAACCGCCGCGACAACCTATAGTCTCCACGGCGATTTTTTTACGTAATGAGCCGATCCTCAGGCAAATTGACGAATATTCTCTTTATACATCGTCGCAGTCAATCAAATCGCCGTGAAACATTATTTCCGCCATACTTTACAATTCTTCCATTGACGAACCCTTTTTTTATCGGTACACTTACAAAAAGACCCCTTCCGCTGGGAATGGGAAAATCTGCGAAAGAAGGTCATCATCGTGCTGGAAAAAACAATCACCTCCCCCCGGGGCACCGTTCATTATTGGATCGCCCGGCACCGGGATCCCCAGGCAATTTGTCTGGTGTTTACCCATGGGCTTACTGCCAATCACCTGATGTTTGATCACCAGGTTAGCTATTTTAGAAAGCATTACACCGTCATCAGCTGGGATCTACCACTCCATGGGGCTTCCCGTCCCTATGTGGATTTTTCATTTCACCATGCTGCCGCGGATCTGGACGCCATCCTCCATCAGGAAAACATTCCGACGACGGTCCTCATCGGCCAGTCGCTGGGGGGCTATGCCTGTCAGCAGTATGCCCTGGATTTTCCAGAAAAGGTGCTGGCTTTTGTGGGGGTGGACACCTCGCCTTTTGGTCTTTCCTACTATTCGCCGACGGATCGGTTCTGGGTGCGACAGGTGGAGTGGATGTCCCGCTGTTATCCCCATGACAAACTGGTGACGGCCATTGCTAAAGGGGCCACCCATAGCAAACGGGGGTTTGACAACATGATGACGATGTTGGCACCTTATGGCAAGGCAGAACTTTGCCGGATCATGGGGATCGCCTATGCCAGCTTCCTCCGGGAAAACCGGGATACGGCTTTTTATTTCCCGGTGCTGCTGACCCTGGGCGAATATGACAAAACTGGCAAGGTGCCCCAGTACAACTGGGCCTGGGCGGCCAAAACCGGCTATCCCCTGAAGATCATCCCCGCGGCTGGCCATAATGCCAATGTCGATAACCCCGTTGTTTTTAATGCGATGGTTGGGGATTTTCTGGATGGATTAACCTGAATCATAACCTACTCCGATACTCTGACACCATTTTGACATCATTAAAGATTAACATAATGGGCATACAATGATTGGAGGTGGTCATCATGGCTAAACCTAAAAAATTCAACCTGCGTTTGATGGTGCAAATCTTCTTCTTTACCCTTATCGCCCTTATTACGGCAAATAAAACCCTGGCTGCCGCCGGCATGGGGATTCCCTTTTTGTCAGCGACGTCGCTCCATGCCCTTTGTCCTTTTGGCGGTGTAGAAACCTTTTTTACCCTGGCAACAACCGGATTCTTTGTCCCCAAAACCCAGATTTCTGCAGTGATTTTGATGAGTCTGGTATTTCTGCTGGCGCTGCTTTTCGGTCCGGTTTTCTGTGGCTGGATTTGCCCCTTTGGCGCCTTTCAGGAATGGATCGGCAAAATCGGAAAAAAAATATTTAAGAAACGCTATAATCAGTTTATCCCCCCAAAGGTAGACAAGGTACTGCGCTATTTACGCTATGGCGTACTGATCTGGGTACTGACGGTAACGGCCGTCTCCGGAGCGCTGTTGTTTGCCACTCTTGATCCCTATCACGCCTTATTCAAATTTTGGACCGGAACGGTGGCCCTGCCAGCCCTGATTCTGCTAATGTTTATCACCATCGGCTCGTTGTTTGTGGAACGGCCCTGGTGTAAATATGCCTGTCCCTACGGCGCCCTGCTGGGTCTTTTCAACAAGATCCGGATCTTTAAAATCCGCCGAAAAACCGATACCTGTGTTAGCTGTCAGAAATGCAGTCGCAGTTGTCCGATGAATATTGATGTCTGCCGGAATGAGACGGTTACCAGTCTCAGTTGTATCAGTTGTTATGAATGCACCTCTGACCGAAATTGTCCTAAAACCGAAACCCTGGTGGTTCAGGCCGCCGAAAAAAGCCCTCAGCTTTCCATTGCCGTGGTAGCGATTGTGATGTTGACGGTGTTTATTGGTGGGATTTTCGGAACGATAGCCCTGGGCGTCTGGGATTCAAAAACAAACGAACAGGGATCGGGGGGAAAGAACAGCGGCGGCGGACAAAAAAATCGAGTGAAAGTGCTAGAAGAAGTCCATGAAAAGATTTCGGATTAACCTAAAGATGGGCGGAATTACACCCGCTTATCTTAAGCTGTCACAACAATTGTCAGTCCCAATAAGAATTGTTTATAAGCGTATACGAATTTTATACAAACGTTTACACCTTGTCTATTTACTTTTATTAGCACCATGATATAATAGGTACATATCAAAAATCAACTGAATCATTTTCAGTAACGAGTGATAAGAATCAATGTGTCAACCACTTAAAAAACAATTACGACGCTGGCAATACAATCAATGTACCGACCCGAGGTTGAAGGTGAAAATTTGACCATGATGAAATAATTGATTGACAGGCCGGGAAAACAATCTGCATCAAGACAGATCTTCCAACTATTAAAAAGAGCAATCTTTTTAACCGACGGATATCCCCTTATAAGTGTGTAATGTTTAAACTGAAAAGTGAAAAAGAAGATCTTTGATAAAATCAAAAGAAGGAGTCCAAACGGATGACTACTGAGATTGTGAACTAGGCCGGTTTCGCAGGTTAAATGGCGGAATCGGTTCTAGTTCTTTTTTGGGTTAATATAGTATTTCAATTTATTTACCTCTTTTATAGTATCCAGAATACTTTCAAATCAACCATAAATCCATATTCTTAATGGTAATTGTTTTCGAATCGAAATCGATCAGACCATCCTGTCGCATTTTATTGAGCTCCCGGCTCAGGGATGATCGCTGAATGCCAAAACGTTGGGCCAGTTCTTTTTTTGATGATGGCAGTCGGATCACCTGACTTTTCTGAATCTGGGACTCATACCGTAAAAAATCTATGATGCATTGGCGGATTGTTTTCATCGATATTGCGTTGATTTTGTCTGTGAGAATCAAAGTCTTGTCAGAGATGGCTTTAATCAACCCAATCATAAAGGTGCGGTTCATCTGGCACAGTTCCAGAATCAGTTCTTGATGAAGATGGATGATCACCGTCGGCGACTGTGCCAACACGGTCATCGGATAAGTGTTGCGGCTGGAAAAAATCAGATTGGCACCCAGCACATCGCCGTCCTGGAAAATACTGATGGTCAGAATATTACCCTCACTATCGAGATTCTGCACCGCCACCCGGCCATTGAGAATTAGATCCATGGTCCGGCAGCACTCATTCTGAAAATGGATCACCTGATCTTTTTCATACTCCCGTTTCTCATAGTAATGGACTCTGAAAAGCTGATTTAGCGCTTCAGCTGAAAAATCAGAAAAAAGGCTATGGCTGGATAAAACTATCATAAAATCGTGATGATTCATAAAATAACCTCCTGAGATGTGACCCTGGTAACTTTTTATTCCGCTGATCTACAGTATAATATAGAAAAGTCGAATTTTGAAGCTGAGATTCACATAATCAACTTGGAGGTTAAATGATGGATGTTTTTACACTGATTTTCTGGATGATTACCCTGGTATGGCTGGGGTTTTCACTAAAAAAAGACAAGGGCAAAACCCTTAAGGCCATTAAAATGTCTGGGGGGCTGATGAAAGGGATCGCCGGCGATATTCTTGGCATCTTGCTGTTAATTGGTCTGATTCTTACCTTTGTGCCGCCGGAAACGATTAAAGCAACCTTCGGCCAGGCTAATGAGGTTGTTTCGACGGTGCTTTTTGCCCTACTGGGAAGCATCACCCTGATTCCTGCCTTTGTGGCCTTTCCGCTGGTGGCCTCACTGGTGGATGCCGGCGCCAGCATCGTTCCGATTGTCGCTTTTCTGACCACGCTGACGATGGTCGGGGTGGTAACTTTTCCCCTTGAAAAAAGAGAATTCGGTCTTAAATTTACACTGATCCGCAACTCTCTGAGCTTTGGTTTTGCCCTGGTGATTGCTCTGGCGATGGGGGTGATCTTATGACATTTTTAAAAAGCCAACTCAAAAACAACCGCTTTCTGATGATCGTGATCCTGGCTTATGTGGCAGTTGGAATTTTTGCCCCGGACAAATTTCTGCCATCGCTGGGCAACACCGGCTATTATGTCAAGGAAATGCTGATGATTATGCCGGTAATTCTGCTGTTGACCTCACTGATTTCAGCCTGGGTGCCAAAAGAAACCATCGAAAACGCCTTCGGCAAAAACTCTGGTATAAAAGGTTCGCTGTTTGCGTTTTTACTGGGCAGTTTTTCAGCCGGCCCCATTTACGCCGCCTTTCCGGTCTGTAAAATGCTGCTGAGCAAGGGTGCCAGCATTGCCAATATTGTCATCATCCTGTCCACCTGGGCGGTGATCAAAATCCCGATGCTGATCACTGAAAGCAAATTTCTCGGCCCGGAATTTATGGTCGTCCGCTGGATTTTGACCACCGTGGCGATTTTTCTGATGGGTTATATCACCTCCCGGTTTGTCAAACCGGAGGATCTACCCGCTGATGATGAGGCCGCCGCAGTGTATGATCCCCTTTCCCTGAATCCGGACTATTGTGTGGGCTGTGGCCTGTGCGCCAAAATCGCCCCCAGCCATTTTAAGATGGTCGCCAAAAAAGCGTCGATCATCAGCCAGACCCTATCGCCCGGGGACGGTCTGGCCATCAAGGACGCTATGGCCAAATGTCCCTCCCAGATTATCCGGTTTCAACCCTGAAAAATCCCCCTGATACAATTAGGTATCAGGGGGATTTTAGGCCATTTTCAGATGATTCATTACTGTATCTTTTGATCCCTGTTTAAACTTGTCAAATAATTTCTTTATTCACCGGGCTTGCACCAGTGATTTTATAGGTTTTGAATGTTTTTTCCAGACACTCATTCCCGGCCCGACGGTTACAAATTTTGGTTTTCCCGTATTGTTAACTGATTTCTTTATTATACTATCTTCCTGCTGATTTGTAAGATGCTCTCAAAAATCCCAGCGAAACATTTTAGAATAAGTCAACAACCCATTTCTCATTAATTTTAACTATTAATATCTTTTAAATTGTCGCACAAAATGATGATATATTTTAAATCGGACGGGTATGAAGTTTTTATAGAAGACCGCAAAAAGCCTTTACACTGTGGAAGGGAGGTGAAATTCATGGAAGATTTAGAATTTTGTCCAAAGTGCGGAGCAAAACTCGACCCTGGCGAACCATTCTGTGGGAATTGCGGCTTTGAGACCGAAGTATCAGACCATCTTGTACCGATTCCTCAAGAGCCAATTCAACCGGTTCAAATGGTATCAGCACAAATGTCTGGGCCCCCAAATACGTCATCGGCTGGATCTCAGAAGACGGTGATCATCATGGCCGTTATTCTGGGAGTAATTGTTCTGATTGGCGGCGCCACTTTTTTATGGTTCAGTCTCAGCGGCAAAAATAACGGTAATCCGGCAAATACCAACGATCTGGCTAACTCTGGCGTAACTGGGGAAAAACAGGTGGTGATCGATCTGCCTTCATATTCCTTAAACGAAGGCAGCTATGCCTCGTCCCAGAAAGTTGAAATCAACAAGCCCTCCGGCGAGGAAATTGTTGTATATTTTACCATTGACGGCACCGATCCGACTGACAAGTCAAGTCGTTATGAAGCCCCCATCGTTTTAAACGCCTCGGCAACCGTGAAAAGCATTGCGATTGACAAAGGCGGCAATAAAAGCGGCATCAAGACTGGCACCTACACCATTACCATTCCTCAACAGACAGCGACTCAGCAGGCTACGACCCAACAGCCAACCACCACAACCACAACACCGGCTGTAACCGTGGCCCCGGAAGTCAATGAATGGCAACAGTTCGAAGATTACATCAGCGGCACCTGGAAGTGGACGGACAGCAGCGGGTTTACGCTTTATTATCAGTTCAGTGGTGGAATGCTCCTGGTAACAGATGGCGGCAGCGACTATTATTATGATTACTACTCATCAACGGTTTCAACCGGAACAAACGGCACCATCGGCACCATCTATACCGGAGGCGACCAGCTCTATATTGATTGTAACCCATTGGGTGACAACGCCATCTATATCAATGGTTATCCTTGCACCTATGTCCCCTGACCAAAATCACAGCAATTAATCAGAGAGGAGTCCCGGCCATGACCATGGAAAAACGAAGCTGAGGCTGATTCTGCATATGCAATGCGGAATCAGCCTCAGTATTTTTGGGATGACAACGGATCCAGTAATGCTGATACAGTCCTACTAACCTTACTGCTGAAATCAAGCTTCCAACTTGACGCCATCAAATTGTTTCGATATAATCGAAACATCCTATTAACTATCAGAGGATTGACTGAAGTTGATGATACTCATAAAATTTTGTTGTGAAAGGGGTAGCAAATCGTGGCATTATTTTTAGTTTTACTTCTGGGTTTGATCAGCATCGTTACCACCTTGCTGATGGTCTTGTTTTCTGGCAAAATGATTCCCTACACCGATGCCACTGGCCAGGTGCTCCCGGGCAGTTTATCGGAAAAATCCTGGATCACCATCAATGGGGTGGAAATGGGGATGATTATTAAATCCCGGGATATCAGAAAACCGGTGCTGCTCTTTGTCCATGGAGGTCCGGGAATGCCGGAATATTGGCTGAACGCAAGCTATCCTGCCCACCTTGATGAACTGTTTACGGTGGTGTGGTGGGACCAGCGCGGCGCCGGTCTGTCTTACCGCCCCGGGATCCCTCCTGAGACGATGACCACTGCCCAGCTGGTGGCCGATACCATTGCGGTGACCCAGTATCTGCGCCAGCGCTTTCGCCAGGACAAGATCTATCTGATGGCCCATTCCTTTGGCACCTATCTCGGCATTCAGGCAGTGGCACAGGCACCGGAGTTCTACCACGCCTATATCGGGGTGGCTCAGTCGGTCAATCTGGTGCTATCGGAAGAACTGGCCTATGAATTTATGCTAAAGTACTATGCCGATGATAAGAAGAATCTGGCACAGTTAAAAAAAGCCCCCTATGGAACTGCCGGTTACGAACGCATTCGGGATCAGGTCATGCATGAGGCCGGGATTGGTACCACCCACAAGATGTACTCAGTGTTTACCGGAATTTTTCTGGAAGTGATGAAGCACCGGGAATATATGCTCAAGGAAAAGTTACAGATCTGGCAGGGTAAAGCTTTTTCTAAAAACACGGCACTCAACGAGGAATTCCGACAGGCCAATCTCAACGATCTCATCACCCGGCTGGAGATTCCGGTCATCTTTTTTTCCGGAGCTTATGATTACACCGTCAACTACCACCTGTCGGAGATTTATCTGGAAGAAGTCCAGGCCCCGGAAAAACACTTCTATCTTTTTGAAGACTCTGCCCACAGCCCTATTTTTGAGGAGCCGCAGGCGGTACTGAAAATTTTGGGCGATTTACTGGCATAGAGAAGCCATTTCCTTGAAACCCGCTGAAAATTGCCACCGCCAGTTCAGCCAGTTATTGATTAAATTTTTTGGTAGTCCCCTGTTTGCAGCCGCTCTTCCGAAGACTCCTGCTGAGTGTCGATAAATATCTGAATAGCTGAATAAAAATGGTCAAAGCTGATCTTGAAATTTTTTATATCCTGACTTAAGATCTCATCCATACCCGTCTCCAGCAGCTCTGCCTCCATTTTACAGACCTGTTGATAAAGCTCAGTGGCATCAATATTACCCAGAACCCCTTTAGCCGTGTGCATTTTTTGTTTCAAAAGGTCTTTGTTCTGAGTCTCCAGGGCAGTTTCCATGTCAGCCGCCATGCCCGGATGGGTTTCGGCAAACACCGTCAGCAGGGTCACGATCAGCTCCTGGCTGTTCCCCATCCGATTCTTGACCTGATCCCAGTCGATTTCTTTGATTTTCATGGCTTCAATCCTGATTGCTTCTGATTTTTCTTCAATCAACTCCGATATTTCCGCTCTTACTTCAGTCCTTGCGCTGGCGTCAGCTGCCCCCCCGCACTCTTTTGCTTGAAGCTTCACATATTTCAAGATCATATGATACAAAAGCAGGGGATCGATGGGTTTTGAGATGTGATCATTCATGCCATTGATCAGGCATTCATCCCGTTCATCGGCCATTGTCCGGGCGGTCATTGCAAGGATGGGAATATCACGGTTAATGATCCGGATTTTACGGGTTGCCTCAAACCCGTCCATCACCGGCATCTGCAGATCCATCAGAATAAGGTCATAATCATCCCGGGCTTTAGCATCGTTAATTCGTTTCAGGGCTGCCGCCCCGTTTTCCACTGAATCCACCAGGGCGCCTTCCTGCCGCAGCAATTCTTCGGCAATCTGCCGGTTCACCGGATTGTCCTCGGCCACCAGAATTTTGAGTCCAGCCAGACTTGCCAGGGAATTATCCTCCGGATGGTACAACACATCTATTACCGCTTTCTCCGCTATGGGAGATTTCCCCAGCCAGACGGTAAAGCTGAAGGTGCTGCCAACGCCCAGATCGCTTTCGGCCCACAGATTTCCGCCCATCAGCTCGACCAGATTGCGGCTGATGCTAAGGCCCAAACCAGTGCCGCCGTAATGCCGGGTAATGGAATTATCGTTCTGAGTGAATGGCTCAAAGAGACGTTCCAAATTGTTCGGAGCAATGCCGATCCCGGTATCGCGGACTGAAAACTTGAGCAGATGCTGGTTTTCCCGGCTTTCTTCCAGACTGATGGTCACCCTGATCGTTCCGGCACTGGTAAATTTAACCGCATTCCCGACCAGATTGGTGAGCACCTGACCCAGCCGCAGCGGATCACCCTGATACCACCGGGGCAGATCAGCTGGTACATCAACTAAAAACTCCAGCTTTCTTGCTGCGGCTTTTTCAGCAAACAACAAGATGGTATCATCGATGACCTTTTCCAGATTGAAATCGATGGTTTCCATGCCCAGCTTGCCGGATTCTATTTTAGAAAAATCCAGGATATCGTTGATGATACCCAACAGGGCGGTTGCGGCACCATGAATCTTATTTACATAATCTTCCTGTCTGGCATCCAGTTCGGTCTGCATGACCAGATGAGACATCCCCAGAATCGCGTTCATCGGCGTTCTGATTTCGTGACTCATATTGGCCAGGAATAAAGACTTGGCTTCGGTGGCAGCATTGGCATTTTGCAACGCAATTTCCAGTTCCTTTTCTTTTTCTTTAATCTCGGAGATATCCGTAAAAACCCCTAGAAATCCACCCACTCTGCCATTTGCCAGATAATATACATTGAGACTATAGAGGACAAACTTTTCTTTCCCGTTAGCACTTAAAAAAGAGGTCTGTCGCACGGCCGGTCTGCCAGTTGACATGGCTTCTTCCTTCATCTGGCAATACTCCCGGAAATCGGCTTTGGACATGTAGGGAAATTCTGAAAGATTACGATTGATATAGGCTTCGGTATCCGGACCGTAAAGACGGGAAAACTTGTTGTTCAACCCCAGCAGTTGGTCGTCCCGGGAGACATAAAAAATTCCTCCTGGCATGTCATCCAGTAATTGATTGGTAAAATGATGTTGATTCTTTAATTCTCGATTGCTGGCGATTTCCTTTTCCAGCACGGCTTTTGTCACTTCAATCTGATGAGTATATAAACAACTAACCATATAGAAGGCAATCACCAGAAAATAGATCAAAATATCAATATCCATTCCGATAATGTGCCAGGCAAACAGCGGATAGGCCAGAAAATAGAAGCCATTCTTCCAGGTGTTAGGTTGCTGTTTGGCTTTTCTGGCCGATAATTGAGTGAACGTATTGCGATTAAAATAAACTCCGCCGATGGCGATCAAAATAATTCCGGCCTTGTAAGCCAGATCAATGGTGCCGCTCTGATAAATCAGGCTGGGGTAGATGGCACTGATTAAATCCGTCAGGCTGACAATGGCAAAACCAGTCAAGGCAATTTTATGCCCGATGGTAATGATCCGTTCTTTAAAATAAAGCCAATTTAACAGCAGGAGTCCCTGGGTAAAAAGGCTGAGAACGATGTAAAAAAAAGAAAATATACTAACAAGATCTCCGGAAATCATCAGCGTCCATGGCAACAGGGGCGCCGGTTTGAAAAAAACCAGCCAGACGGTAATCCCCATACAGACGACCAGCGTTATCATATCTGCCATAACCTGAAATTGACTGGTTTTTTTTGTCACAAAACCATACAGGCCGGCAATAGTTACCAGGATCAGAATCCGGCTGATAGCATAGAGTATCACTTCCAGATTAAAAAAACTGACCAGCTCATATCGCCCCGATAAAACAGCCAGCTCCCCAACCATAGCGATAAGGTCAGCAATAAACCAGGCCAATAACCCGTAGGAAACCGTCTTTCTTACCGAATGATTGACTTCCATCATTGGGGTAAAAAAACGCATTGAGAACCAGGCGAAAAGGGTTGCCCCAGGCTTAAGTAGAATCACCAGGACATGGTTCTCCTGTGTAACAGCCAGCAGATAGACCAGTGCATAAATGATGATCAAACCGATAAGCATTTTTTTGTGTTTTTCCTGCATACACCACTTTCCCCTATTCCGGCTATAATTGCTGCCTGATTTCTTTATTATAACACCTGAATCTAGGATGTGGAAGTGTGAAAAGAAATCCGGAAGCTTTCGTTTCCAGATTTCTTCTATAATATATCTGTTCCATCGCGCCTATTATTGACGATATTTTTTAGGAACCTTGAATCCTGATTGATTTTCAAGATGCAAAATAACGCAATAACACGGTATGAAAGCTTCTGAGAGCTTTCATACCGTGTTATTTTTCTGCTTAATATATTAATCAATTTATAATTTTATTTGGTTGTAAAAAGAATATTCACCTCATCAGCTCCAATAACCTCATGGTCAGCATTTTCCAAATCCGTAAGGCGCAACCGGTAACCGGTTTGGACTTTCATGACCGTCACGCCGGATCCGCCCGATTCATTGAGATTAAGCGTTAGGACAGTCGTTCCGCCGCCAGTCAGAAGCAATGGTGTCGCATTTCCCAAATCGACCAGTTTTTTGGCCTCCTGATCAATCAGGAGAACGTTTTTCGTTACGCCTGTCTCTGCGGTGATGGGGTCGTTGAAGGTTAGAACAATATCCTCAGCGGCCGGATCAACATCCATTGCCCCCTCCAGATCTCTGATCATGATCCCGCTTCCTACCGTTGCCGAAATCAACTTAATGGGACTAGCTTTTTCAAGGCTCACCCGTAGGGCCTCCAATCGCAAGCCTGATCCGGTGGTCCCCAGCTGGTCACCATTTCTAAACCAAGGCCCCGCTTCAGGCAGATCCCCCTGATTCTGAACATGCCCCATGTAGGTAATATCATATCCGTCCAGCCCTTCTATCACAATTTTGATGGCTTCGATTCTAAGACTTTCACCTTTTGTACCTGCATAAGCCCCATTTTCGGGCCAGTTACTGGAATCGTTTTCATCGTAAAGCCAGCCCTTGTTCTGTACATGGACATTATACTTGATGTCTGCTCCTATTGGTGCATTGACCAATTCAATCTGGAATCCCTCAATTCTCAGCCCTTCCCCCCGGGTGCCCAATTCTTCCGGCGAGTAAACCCAATCTACATCACCTTTGTTCTGCACATGCCCCTTATAACGGATGCCAATTGGATCCTCGGTTTCCCCGGCGGCAAAAACACCGGAGGCAAAAACCACTGCCAGAAGCATCATCCCCATCAAAACACCACACACTTTTTTCAATACTCTATCCTCCATCGTATAAGATTTTCTGCTGATAACTCAGCCAGTTCCATGAAGAATAATTATTTGTTTCAGCAGCTTGTTACTTTTTATATTACACCTCGACTTTAAAATTTTCAATCATTTTTATTATTTTCATTACCCCTGCTTCAGCAATATTTTGATAAAAACATTTACTACAAATGATATTTGTAGTAAACGTATCGCTTTTGATATAAAATAGCAACATAATATTAAATGCGATTGATTATCAAAAATCAATCCTGTGTGTAATCTAAAATAATCTTTGGAGGAACAATGTTAAGAGACAAAATTATCAACGCGATCAATGAAGTCGGTTTTGACGAGTACCAGGAAATTTCCTCAGTCGACATTAACTTTGCTGACGCCGTGTTTGCCAGCTGCAAGACGAATACCTGTGGCAATTACGGCCAGAATTACTCCTGTCCCCCACTTTCCGGCGACATGGACGCCAACAAGCAACGCTTTTTAAAATACGATCACGCTATTATCCTCAATAAAATCATGTTTCTGGGGGAATATTACGAAAAAATGGAAACGAGTACAATGGAGGTCCTGGCCTTACTCGATCAGCTCCGGGATAAGCTGGAAGCTGATCCAGTGATGATTGCCGGCCCTGGTGGCTGCAATCTTTGCCCTGAATGTGCCGCTAAAACAGTGGAAAACTGTCGTTTTCCGGAAAAGAAACGTTATTCCCTGGAAGGAAGCGGTATCGATATTGTCGCGATGTCCCGAAAGCTGGGAATGACCTATAATGCCGGCGATAAAAAGGTCGGGTTTTTTATGATGGTGCTTTATTAATTTAGTACTGACGCTAACATTAGGACCGATTTCTATCACTGTTGTTAACCAGTTCTCCGCTTAGCCACAATAAAAAGACTGCCAACCAATAGGTTCAGCAGTCTTTTTATCTTTGTTATCATCAATTGATGATAACAATCATTATCTTCAAAATCAGATTATCTTCAATCTTGGTAGGATTGCCTGAATTATAAGGAAATCCTGTTGAATTTTAAAGATAATAAATCGTCATTGTACGCTATTCTTTTATTAGCCGGTTATCGGCAGATCGGAGGATAAT
>NZ_JBGSHG010000013.1:0-42818 GCF_041752335.1 Acetobacterium sp.
ATTCTCATCCGGAGAAATTTTTGTTCCGGAAATGCTGATCGCTGCCAAAGCCATGTCAAAAGGCGTAGAAGTTTTAAAACCACTGATGGCCGGTGACGGTTCCGCCTCATTGGGAACCTGCGTCATTGGTACGGTGGCGGGGGATCTTCACGACATCGGGAAAAACCTGGTTTCGATGATGATCGAAAGCGCCGGCTTTGATATGGTTGACCTGGGCGTGGATGTTCCCGCCGATACCTTTGTCCAGGCAGTTAAAGATAATAAAAACGTTAAACTGGTAGCCTGTTCCGGTCTGCTGACTACCACCATGCCAGCTATGAAAGAAGCAGTCGCAACCGTTAAAGCCGCTTGCCCGGATGTCAAAGTCATTGTTGGCGGGGCCCCGGTAACCCCAGAATACGCCGCCGAAGTTGGCGCCGACGGATACGCTCCAGACGCCGGCAGTGCCGCGGTTAAAGCTAAAGAATTGGCATCCGCCTAAATTTACATTTTTCCCCTATAATATCAACCCAATCTAGAAATCAAAGCGCAAATTGTTTTTAATAAGCACACCAAAATTTTAGGAGGTATTATCATGTTAACAAAAAGGCAGAATTTAATGGAAGTCATCAAAGGCGGAAATCCCGATCGATTTGTCAATCAGTATGAATTTATGGAAATAATCTTAGAAGCTCCAATGGATCTTCCGCTGGCACCCGCTCCTGGCACCCGCATCAAAAATAAATGGGGCATAACCTTCGATTGGCCTGCCGATCAAATCGGTTCTTTTCCGATGCACGATGATGAACACAAGGCGCTCAAAGACATTACCGATTGGAAAAATCAAGTTAAAGCTCCCTCCGTTTTCTATACCGATGAAGAATGGGCTCCAGCAATTGCCCATTCTAAGTCGGTCGACCGTAATGATAAATTTGTTACCGCATTTTGTGCTCCTGGCATTTTTGAAATGACTCATCATCTGATGAGTATGGAAGATTCACTGATGGCGCTCTATGAAGAACCTGAAGCGATGAAAGAACTGATCGATTATGTGGTTGAGTATGAACTGGCTTATGCCAAAGAATACATCGAACACATTCATCCCGATGCATTGTTTCATCATGACGATTGGGGCAGCCAAATTTCGACCTTTATCTCACCGGCGATGTTTGACGAGTTTATTCTACCTGCCTACAAGAAAGTCTATGGCTACTGGAAAGCCAATGGCGTTGAACTGATTGTCCATCACAGCGACTCCTATGCGGCAACGCTGGTTCCTGAAATGATCGAAATGGGTGTCGATATCTGGCAGGGTGTAATGACTACCAATAATGTACCCGAATTGATTAAAAACTATGGTGAAAAAATTACCTTTATGGGCGATGTGGACAGCGGCCGGGTTGATTTCCCCGGCTGGACCCGGGAAAAAATCTATGAGGATACGAAAAAAGCCTGCGAAGAATGCGGTAAGCTTTATTTTATTCCTTGTTTAAGTCAGGGTCTCAATATCAGCTCATTCCCAGGGGTTTATGAAGCAACTAGCGAGGTGATTGACCAACTCAGCACGGAAATGTTTTAACAATAGACATCTCCATACCGTATTTACTGATCTAACTCAAGCTAAACTACAAAATTAAATTCCCACGCTTTTAAGGTAAAAAAAAAATTATTTACCTCAATAAATAACTCAAGCTCTATCTCAATTAGGACCCCATCCGGTACTAATTGAAGATAGAGCTATTTTTATCACCACAATCTTAAAAAAACATTAGCCGACTGATTATCAAGCGTTGACATCCGGGCAACGCTTCGTGCAACCGAATACAGGCCTTAACTGTGCGGTTTTCGCAAACAAGTGAGCGCCATTTAGAAACACAAATTGCTTTTGATTACTAAATACATAATAAAAAAACTGGTGCGATCCGGATTTTTATAGTGAAATTTTTGTGATAATTATCTAGCTTTATAGTATAATTATAAAACCGTATCTCATCTTGTAAAATTCGGCACATTCCCGTATTTTTTTAAAGTTTATTATACTTTAATTTATCTCTATGGTATAGTCAGATACAAAAAATTACTCGTTAAACATGAATAAAAATTGTTGAATTCCAAATGGGACAATAGTATTCTGTTCATTACAAAAAAGATTTTTCTGAGGAAGGTTAAAATGCGTATGAAACACACTAATTTACCACCAAAGCAGGGACTCTATGATCCCACTTTTGAACATGACGCCTGTGGTATTGGAGCGATTGTCCATATCAAAGGAAAGAAATCCCACGATATTGTCAAGCAGGCTTTAACAACACTTGTTAATTTACAACACCGTGGTGGACGAGGCTCCGAACAAAACACCGGTGACGGCGCCGGGATTCTGATCCAGATCCCCCACCAGTTTATGGAAAAAGCTTCCATTAAAGAAGGGTTTACCCTACCCCAACCCGGGGACTACGGTTTGGGGATGTTATTTATGCCCACCGATGCCAACGAAAGAAGCCAATGCGAACAAATCCTGGAAGATGTCATCATCGCCGAAGGGCAAACCCTGTTGGGCTGGCGTGATGTTCCGGTCGATCTCTGCGATCTGGGAAAAACCGCCGTTGCCAGCATGCCTTTTCTCAAACAGGTATTTATCCAAAAAAATCCGGCCATTACCGATGCCATGAATTTCGAGCGGAAGCTGTATACCATTCGAAAACAGGCCGAAAAGAAAACTAAAAAAGCCGGACTTTCTTTTTACGCTGCCAGCTTTTCTTCACGCACCCTTGTTTACAAAGGAATGCTGACCGAAGATCAGGTTGGCCAGTTCTATCTGGATTTGCAGGATCCCGATGTCACCACTGCCATTGCCATGGTCCATTCCCGTTTCAGTACCAACACCTTCCCCAGCTGGGAAAGAGCCCATCCCAACCGCTATGTGATCCATAATGGCGAAATCAATACCCTCCGCGGCAACGTCAACTGGATGTATGCCCGTCAGTCCCTGCTCCAAAGCGAACTCTTTGGCAATGAACTGGAAAAAACCTTTCCGGTGGTTGATGTGGACGGCAGTGACTCGTCCATTTTTGACAACGCCTTCGAATTTTTAAGTCTAACCGGACGTTCCCTGGCCCATAGCGCGATGATGATGATCCCGGAGCCCTGGTCCAAACATACCACCATGAGCCCGGAGAAAAAAGCCTTCTATAATTATCATTCCCGCATGCTGGAACCCTGGGATGGCCCTGCTGCCATCGCTTTCACTGATGGGATTCGACTGGGGGCGGTGCTTGACCGCAACGGTCTGCGGCCTTCCCGTTACTATGTGACCAAAGACGACATGGTTATCTTGTCCTCTGAAGTTGGCGTTTTAGATATACCTCCCGAAAACATTCTCTGTAAGGAACGATTAAAACCAGGTCGGATGCTGATGATCGATACCGAAAAAGGCAAAATCATCAATGACGAAGATCTCAAATACTCGGTTGCTTCTCAGGAACCTTATGCACAATGGCTGGAAGAACACAATATTTCCATTGACAGCTTACCGGAACCCCAGACAAAATATGTCACTGATCAGGAAACCCTGATACAGCGTCAGAAAACCTTTGGTTACACCTACGAAGATTTAAATGCGCTAATCATCCCTATGGCCAAGGACGGTGTCGATCCGATTGGCGCGATGGGTAATGATATTCCCCTGGCGGTATTATCGGATAAATCCCAGGTGCTGTTTAATTACTTCAAACAGATGTTTGCTCAGGTCACCAATCCCCCCATTGATGCCCTCCGGGAAGAACTGATCACCGGCACCGAGGTTTATCTTGGCGGCGAAGGCAACCTGATTAATCCATTGCCAGAAAGCTGTCATCAGATCAGTCTGGCTATGCCGATTCTCAGTAATGAAGATCTGGAAAAAATCCGGGAACTCGATGATCCGCGGATCAAAACCATCACCCTGTCCACCTTATTTGAAAGCCATACCGGTGGCGATGGTCTGGAAAAAGCCATGGACGATCTTTTTGTTGCCGCTGATCAAGCCATTGCTGCCGGCCATACAATTATCGTTCTTTCCGATCGCGGCGTGAACGACAAGATGGTGCCGATTCCCTCGGCGCTGGCGATTGCCGGCCTCCATCATCATTTAATCAATAATTTGACCCGAACCCGGGTCAGCCTGATTGTGGAATCCGGCGAACCACGCGAGGTTCATCATTTTGCCGTCCTGATCGGTTATGGTGCCACGGCCATCAATCCTTATCTGGCTTTTGAAAGTGTCGCCGATTTAATTGATCGCGGGCTGTTAACCGATGTTGCCTATGAAAAAGCCGTTAAAACCTATATCAAAACCGTCAGCAAGGGTGTTATCAAGGTGCTTTCCAAAATGGGAATTTCAACGATTTTAAGCTATCATGGCGCCCAGATTTTTGAGGCAGTCGGCATTAACTCCGATGTTATCGACAAATATTTTACCCGAACCCCTTCCCGAATCGAAGGGATCGGTATCAATGAGATTGCCCGGGAATCGCAGATGCGTCATGACGAAGCCTATATCAATCCCTTTGCCGATGCCAACGCCCTGGACTCCGGCGGAAATTTCCAATGGCGGGCCGATGGCGAATACCATACCTATAATCCGGTAGCCGTTTATAAATTGCAGACCGCCTGCCGCAACGGTGATTATAAAACCTACCAGGAATATACTGCTTTGATCAATGAACAAAGTCAGCGCACCTGTACCTTAAGAGGGATGATGACCTTTAAAGATCTTCAGCCCATCGCCATTGATGAGGTTGAATCGGTGGAAAGCATCTGTACCCGCTTTAAAACCGGGGCGATGTCCTACGGTTCGATCAGCAGTGAGGCTCACGAAAGTCTGGCCATTGCCATGAACCGCATTGGCGGCAAGAGCAATACCGGTGAAGGCGGCGAGGATCCCGAACGACATATCCCCTTGCATAATGGCGATTCCCGTCTCAGCGCCATCAAACAGGTGGCATCTGGACGTTTTGGGGTCACCAGCCATTACCTGTCCAGCGCCCAGGAAATTCAGATCAAGATGGCCCAGGGCGCAAAACCAGGTGAAGGCGGCCAGCTGCCGGGACGTAAGGTTTACCCCTGGATTGCCAAGACCCGTTACTCCACCCCGGGTGTTGGTCTGATTTCACCGCCCCCTCACCATGATATTTATTCGATTGAAGATTTGGCGGAACTGATTCATGACTTGAAAAATGCCAACCGGGAAGCCCAGATCAATGTCAAACTGGTTTCCGAAGTGGGCGTCGGTACCATCGCTGCTGGTGTGGCTAAAGCTAAGGCTGATATCATTCTGATCAGCGGTTATGACGGCGGTACCGGGGCATCGCCACGAACCAGTATCCGTCATGCGGGGCTGCCCTGGGAGCTGGGTCTGGCTGAAACCCACCAGACGCTGGTACTGAATAATTTACGAACCCGGGTCAAAGTAGAAACCGACGGTAAACTGTTAACCGGTAAGGATTTAGCAGTGGCTACCCTGTTGGGTGCCGAAGAATATGGCTTTGCCACGGCTCCGCTGGTCATCCTTGGCTGTGTGATGATGCGGGTCTGTCATCTGGATACCTGTTCGGTTGGGGTGGCGACACAAAACCCTGAACTGCGTAAGCGCTTCACCGGTGATCCCGGACACGTGGTTAATTTTATGAAATTCATTGCTCAGGAACTCCGTGAAATCATGGCGGAACTAGGTTTTAGAACCATCGATGAAATGGTCGGCCGTTCCGATAAGCTGGAAATGAACCAGGCCATCGATCACTGGAAAACAAAGGGACTGGACTTCTCCAGTATTTTCTATCAACCCGAAGTTCCCGAAGGCGGCGGTTTATACTGCCAGATGGAACAAAACCATAATATCGAAAAATCATTGGACTTAACGGTGCTGCTGGATCAGTGTAAACCAGCCTTGGAAAAAGCTGAAAAAGTCGAAATTACCACCCCAATTAAAAACGTTAACCGGGTTGTCGGTACGATTATCGGAAATGAAGTTTCCAAACGCTACGGTGAAGCAGGACTGCCTGAAGATACCATTACGATTAACCTGAAAGGCTCTTCCGGACAAAGTCTGGGTGCCTTTATGCCAAAAGGCATGACCATTAAACTGGAAGGCGATGCCAACGATTATTTCGGCAAAGGCTTATCCGGGGGAAAAATGGTAATCTACCCACCCAAAGAAGCTACCTTTGTTCCGGAAGATAACATCATCGTTGGAAATGTGGCCTTTTACGGCGCCACCGAAGGCGAGGCCTATATCCGTGGGGCTGCCGGCGAACGGTTCTGTGTCCGCAACAGTGGCGTAACGGCAGTGGTTGAATCCGTCGGCGATCATGGTTGTGAATACATGACTGGCGGCAAGGTTGTTATCCTGGGTAAAACCGGCCGTAACTTTGCGGCCGGAATGTCTGGCGGGACTGCCTATGTGCTGGACCTGGATGAAAACTTCTGTGAATCCTGCAATGCCGAAATGGTCGATCTGGTTAAGATCACCGACGCCGCTGAACTGGCAGAGCTTAAAGCTTTAATTGCTAAACATCGTGATTATACCAACAGTTCCCTGGCGCAGAAAATTCTGGATGACTTTGATCACTATGCGCAACAATTTACTAAGGTTTTACCCCGCGATTATAAACGGATGCTGGATGCGATGGAGCGGGTCAAGGCTCAGGGTCTAACCGGCGACGAAGCCTTAATGGCAGCTTTTAATGAAAATAACCGGGATTTGTCCCGGGTAAGCGGAAATTAGAGAGGAGGTAAACAATTATGGGAAAATCAACAGGATTTTTAGAATATAAACGGGAACTACCCCAAGATCGGGAACCTCTAACACGGATCAACGACTGGCAGGAGTTTCATTTAGAGCTGACCGAAGAAAAACAGCGCCTTCAGGGCGCCCGCTGTATGGATTGCGGCGTGCCTTACTGCCACTCCGGCATCATGATTGCCGGCGGTGCCTCCGGCTGCCCGCTTCATAATTTGATTCCTGAATGGAACGATATGATTTACAAGGGTTTGTGGAAAGAGGCCCTGATCCGACTGCTTAACACCAATAATTTCCCCGAATTCACTGGCCGGGTTTGCCCGGCTCCCTGTGAAGGGGCCTGCACCGTGGGACTGAACGAACCGCAGGTAACCATTAAGACCAATGAATGTACGATCATCGATCATGCTTTCAAAGAAGGCTGGATTACCCCCAAACCACCGAAAAACCGGACCGATAAAAAAATCGCCGTCGTCGGCTCCGGCCCCGCCGGACTGGCCTGTGCTGCCGAGCTTAACAGAGCTGGCCATCAGGTCACCGTCTATGAGCGGGCTGACCGAATTGGCGGACTGCTGATGTACGGAATCCCCAACATGAAGCTGGATAAGATTGACGTGGTGCAGCGACGGGTTGACCTGATGAGCGCCGAAGGCATTAACTTTGTCACCAGCACTGAAGTCGGTAAAGACTACGCCGTTGCCGATTTAAAGGCCGATTTCGACGCCGTGGTCTTATGCGGCGGTGCCACCAAACCCCGGGATCTACCGGTGGAAGGCCGAAATCTTCAGGGGGTGGATTTTGCGATCGACTTTTTATCCGCCAATACCAAAAGCCTGTTAGACTCCAACCTGGCCGATGGCAACTATACTTCCGCTAAAGACAAGCATGTGGTCATTATCGGCGGCGGCGACACCGGCACCGACTGTGTCGCCACCTCGATCCGTCACGGCTGTAAAAGCGTGCTGCAATTGGAAATTATGCCAAAGCCCCCGGAAACCCGGGCCCCGAATAATCCCTGGCCGGAATGGCCAAAAACCTATAAGCTGGATTACGGCCAAGAAGAAGCCGTCGCCCTTTATGGCAGCGATCCCCGCCAATACTGCACCACCACTAAAAAAATCGTCGGTGATGCCGACGGTCATGTCAAAGAGGTCCATACCGTAGAAATTGAATGGCTGGCCGATGAAAGTGGACGGATGACGATGAAAGAAATTCCCGGAACAGAAAAAGTGCTGCCCGCTGATCTGGTTTTACTGGCCATGGGCTTCCTGGGACCGGATGACCTGTTAGTTGACCAATTAGGTCTGGAACGGGATCTCCGCTCTAATGTTAAAGCCGATTATGGGGTTTATCAGACCAGTGTCGACAACATCTTTGCTGCCGGCGACATCCGTCGGGGCCAAAGCCTGGTTGTCTGGGCCATCAATGAAGGCCGGGAAGCAGCCCGAGCCTGCCACAATTATTTGATAAGTAATTCTGCAGTTAATTAAAGAAAATAACCCCGTACCGACAATTGTTTACTTTTATGTAATCAAACCAAAACAGCCACCAGATCAAAACCTGATCTGGTGGCTGTTTTATTTTTTATGGCTGTTTTTTAATAATAGGAAGCATACAACCCGTTAATATAAATGGCATTATCCCCCAACGGATTACAGTCAATTGAAAAACTGTGAGTTCCAGCATCAACGGTCCCGATGGTGCCATTATTTCCCGGAGAAATGTTAAAACTATAGACATCATCAAAATAGTCGCTACCGCCATCGGTGACATTGACTCTTCCGCCGCTAAAGGTATAATACAAAACAAAACCGCTGGAATCCCGGACCTTCCAGGTACCAGCAATATTACTTTCAAACTGGGCCCGTTCATTGGCATTCGTTGAAGCCGCTGGGGTTGTCGTGGTGGTTTGGGGTTGGGTAGTTTGGGGTTGGGTGGTTGCCGGCTGGGTAATCGCGATATTATAGGTGGCTGTTTTGATGTCGCTCTGATTACCATTCTTGTCAATGGCGATGCTCTTGAGGGTAGTATTGGTCTGCAATACAATCGGGTTCTCATATTTAGCTGACTTAACCGTTGGGTCAGTACCATCAATGGTGTAATAAACCTGAACCTCTTCGCCGGCCGGGTTACTGATTGCTACTTGCTGCTCGGTGCTATAGGATCCTTCACTTAATGAGTAAGTTGGCAGGTCTAAAACAGCACCATTCGTTTGGCTCCCAACCGAAGATCCGGCTTTGCCAAATAAATGCTGTCCCTGACTAAACCACCAGAAAGCCGTACCACCGATTAAGATGATCGCTCCCAATACGATTGAAATAATAATAATCGGCATCCGCGATGATTGCTTCTGCCCCTGATTTTGGGGCGTGGACTCCGGAATTGGTCCCGCATCAACAAATCGGGGATTCGCAGGAGTTCCGACAAATTTTACCTGATCCTCCGGTTGAATCGTTTCCTCGAAATCCGCCACGGCTTCGGTATCAAAACCGCAGTTACCACAAAATTTTTCACCCGTCTCTATTTTCGTCCCGCATTTGGGACAAAATCTTAAATCACTCATACTTCCTCCTTCAGTTCGGGGTTTGCAGGATTTTTTCACACAATGACAATCTCACCTTCCAGAATCCCTGCTTTATTCACATTTTCAAAATAATTGAATAGGCTGGTCCTAATATCCTGAACCACTTCCAGGGTATAACCTTCCAATCCGTGATCAGCCATATTTTCTTTCATCGTCTCAATCTGCTCTGGCGTATAAACCTCCCCAATCAGGTCCAGTCGCAAATTCTTTCTATCCAGGTCAATGGTAGCTCTCATGGCGGTGGCCGTGGAAGAATTAACTTCTGCATTCACAAATGACTCTACCTTACTGGTCAAATTATTTTCCAATATCGAATCAATGGACACATAGACGGCCGAAACCGCTGCCGGAATGGTAATCAGAATCATCCCGGTAATGATGCCCCGCTTTAACATCATGTTGAAGCGCTCTTTAACTACCTCAGCTTGTTTAAGTTGCAGCAGTTTACAAAAGGCAAAGGTTGCCAGCATGATAAAAAAAGCGTTAATCAGAAATAAATAAGCGGCCGGTAAAATATAATCGGGGTTGCCATTGGCTATTCCATAACCAACGGTGCACATTGGCGGCATCAGTGCTGTGGCAATGGCCACGCCGGGGATGACATTGGTTTTTTCTTTTCTGGTTATCCCGATAATCCCTGCTGTTCCGCCAAAAAAAGCAATCAGCATATCAAAAAAAGAGGGGCCCGTTCTGGCAATTAATTCACTGGTTGCTTCGCGAATGGGGGTCAGGGCAAAATAAATAGAAGCGCCAATCAGGGCAATGATAATCTGAATCAAAAAATTAAGGGCCGCATTTCGCAGCAACAACCCGTCATAGGTTGCGAGGCTATAACCCATGGCAATAATCGGATTCATCAAAGGTGATATCAGCATGGCCCCAATGATCACCGCCGTTGAATTGGTGTTTAAACCAACCGAAGCCACAATAATGGCACAGAAAAGGATAATCAGGGGGGCGCCCTTCAGCTTAACGCCTGAGACAATGCTTTCGTGGATGGCATCCGCATCCATTTGATCGGATCTGATATTAAATAAACCATTTTTAAGATAATCAATCATGCTAATCTCCCCATCTCAATTTGCTTATTGTCTTTTATTACCCCATCAGTCATAATGCAAACCCTGGTTTAGTAAAGATTATATCAAAAGTGCGGCCTCAATTCCATATGTTTTCAGCACGTCTTTTCAATTTTTAAATTGAATACCAGTCCGGACACAAAAAACGCTGAAAGCCGATTCCACAAATATTTCTGTAGAATCGGCCTCAGCTTACAATCTCAGTTGTCATTTCTTGGGATTCACCCCTTTCTTTTTTTCAAAAATCTTCTTCACTTTTCCAATGTAAATCTTGCACTTGTTTGGGGATTATCTTACTTTTTATTTTCGCTTAGCCTTCTTGCTCATTAGCACAATAAGGTTTTTAGTATTAAATAAATTTCTGAACAATCTGTTCTTTCGTCCAAATCTCTCCCTTTTATTTCTCTGAATTTTAATGGAAAATCATCTTCTCTTCTCACATCGATTACCTATTCTTGATCTATTATTTTTATTATGTCCACATCTTTTGATGATTATCATAATGTGAATACCGATCGCCAATAAATCAGCATGTGATTAACAATGTACTTCTTAATTTTTATTGAATATAATTTTCCATTGTAGAGTCTATGATCGATAAAATCAAATCCTCGAAGTTTATCACTGAGTTTTTATTTATAATTGGATAATCTTCTCCCAGATTTTATCATTCAGCCAAGTGTTTATTTACTTTTCAATGATCTTTCACTTAATTGGAAAAGGATTGGTTGATCCTTGATTCAATTATATTCTATCATGTTTCTGCGATAAGTAAATAGCCGCGCTGTAAACGTTTGTAACTCTTTTGTAAATAAGCAATCCGGCTTTATTATGCTATTCTTGAAACTGGCTTAAATCTTCTTTTTTCGAATATTTATATTAATTTGCTGATAAATTCCCTTTTTGTGGGTATTAAACATATGATCATCAGTTTCACAAAGTGAGGTGTTGTTATGGTAAGAGTTGAAGACATTAATATGAGCTACCGAATTTACGGAGAAGGGTATCCTCTGCTTTTAATTATGGGCTATGGCAGTACCATGAACCTGTGGGAGGAACGATTCCTTCGTTCCCTGTCAAAAAAATACAAGGTGATCGTGTTTGATAACCGCGGTATGGGAGAAACCAGTTCTGGTCATATGGACTTTACGATTGAACAATTTGCGGAAGACACCTATGAATTAATGGTTGCCTTAAAGATAGAAAGAGCTCATGTTCTGGGCTGGTCCATGGGTGCGTCAATAGCCCAGGAATTAGCCTTAAATCATCCCGAAAAGGTAAAAAAATTGATTCTTTACGCTTCACTTTGCCATCCGGAGATTTTTCCGCCTGAACCCAAGGTGATTTCCCGACTTGAAAACACCTTGGGACTTCCTTCTGAAAAAGGTTATGAATGGTTACGACTGATTTTTCCGGCCGACTGGATAAGAAGCAATCAGGATCGGATTCGGGAAATATTTCATCGTTCTTTGGGATCAATGAATCCCAATTCGATCCTCAAACAGGCTGAGGCCATCAATAAATGGGAGGGCTCCTGCAATCGCATCCCCTTTCTTCAGCACGATACTCTGGTAATTGACGGAAAAGACGATTTAATTCTGCCCTCGGAAAATGCCGCCTATCTGGCCAGTAAACTGCCCAACGCCAAACTTGTTTTAATTGCCGAAGCCGGACATGGTCTGATGTTTCAAAACCCGGATAAATTCACTTTAATTGTCAATCTGTTTCTGGACTAACGATCAGTTTAGCATTGATTGCTTTAATTTCGTAAATTCACAGTGATGCTGTTCAAGTATATATGATTCTTTTAACCGTCAAGATGCGGCTGGTTCCTCTTAATTCAGGAACCAGCCGCATTTTTATCCGTCGCTATTTCATTGCACTATTTGGTCCCTTAATCCAGCTCAACCACCGGTGTTTCTTTCATGATTCTGACAAACAATTCGACGATCTCAGGATCAAACTGAGATCCGGCATTTTTCTCAATTTCAGCTAAGGCGCTTTCGCGATCCGTGGCTTTTTGATAAATCCGATTCTCGGTCATGGCATCATAGGCATCGGTAATGCCGATGATCCGTGACAGCAGCGGAATATCTGCTCCGGCCAGGCCTTTCGGGTAACCGCTGCCATCCCAATGTTCATGATGGCTGAGAATATACTCAGAAATTGATACCAGCTCAGGAGACGCCATCGTAATCCGATAGCCGATTTCCGGATGCTTTTTCATTTCAATCCATTCCTCATCGGTCAGTTTTTCCGGTTTCGCTAAGATACGATCATCAATTCCCACCTTGCCAATATCATGTAGGGTCGCCAGCAGCTCCAGATTATCCAGTTCAATTTGCGAAAGATGCAGCGCTTCACCAACCATTCGGGATAAGGCCGCTAACCGTTCCGAATGTTCCTCAGTCTCATGGCTTTTCTCAAACATCGTTGCCTTGATCGAGGAGATAATGGCACTGTGGGAGCTTCGCTGTTCCAGAAGCTTGCGCTGATTCATATACAATTCAGCTTTTTTAATGGTCTCCTTCAAATTGCCATGGGGTTCTTCTTTGGTGCCGGAGCCCAGAGCCACATTGATATGAAATGCCTCATTTAAAATGCGGCGATTGTACCATATAAACGACTGCTTTATTTCTTCCATCCGTTTTAAAGCTGTTTCCCGGTTCGTTTGCGGCATTAGAATGCTGAATTCATCGCCGCCGGTTCTGGCAATGATTTCACCATCATGGCAGTAGTTTTTCATGATCTGTGCCGTCTCCATAATCATACGATCCCCGGCTTCATGGCCAAAGGCATCATTCATCAGTTTGATCCCATTAATGTCGCCAACAATCACCGAGATGGGCAGCTGATCTCCAATGTCAATCCGTTTTTGCTCTTCCTCCCAGAACAGCCGATTATTAAGCCCGGTCAGGTGATCATGATAACTTAAATAACGGTATTTCTGTTCACTGACTTCCAGATTATCTTTGGCATTGGCAATAATTTTTGCTTGTTGCTCCAATCCGTCATAGATCTTTTGGATAATAAACAGCAACCCAATCCCCAGCACCTGGCTGCTGATGGCGACGATCCACCATCGTGATCCATAATCAGCAATGGCGAATTCATTAAAAAACCCAATGGCCAGCAAAACTGTCATAACAAGAAAAGCAAACAGATTAAAGGTAATAAATTTTAGCACCCAATTTTTGTCCAGCAGCGATCCCGTTAAAACCAGTACCGCTGTCACACAAACCATTCCGGCCCCCATCGGTCCGGCGACAATAAGCACCAGCACACTGGCAAAATATCCGGTCAGCAGAAAAAACAGTTTTTTGATGCGGATATTGATTTTCCGACTAACCAGCACGAAAACTGATAGAAAATATAGCACAAACTCAATGGCCGCAACCACATATTTGCCTTCCTCATAAAATAAATAGGCACCATAAAAGAACAGGATGGGCCCCAATAGAATAAAATAAAATGAGAACTCATAAAATAAATGGTTTTTTAGATAATTGAGATCTCTGTAACCATCACCATTATTTTTTATATTGAGGATTTGCATTTTCAGGCTTTTGAACAGATTTCGTATGAATCCCATCGCAGCAGCGATCTTTTTTCTGATTATTTGATTCATCCTTTCATAACCCTTTCTACAAATATTCTTCTCCCATTAAATCATTCAAAAGGACACACTAAACGCTCCTCCAAACCATCGGGCTACTATATTAAATACCCCGTGATTCTCTGTTTAGTCATCAAGTTGGCTAAATCCCTGCTGCAACTGTATTTCCAACAGAAAAAAGCCGTCAATTGCTTATTGATAAGCGACTAACGGCTTTTTTAGCTTTCTTTTATACTTTCTCGGCAATGGTACGAATCAGTTCTTCTGATGCCTTCCAGCCCAAACAGGAATCGGTGATGGATTTTCCATAAACCCCGCCGTCAACCGGCTGATTACCTTCTTCAATATAACTTTCAATCATTAAACCCTTGACATATTTTTTTAAGTCAGCATCGTAATGACGATTGCGCAGAATTTCCCGGGCGATTCGCGGCTGCTCGCCAAACCGCTTGTTGGAATTGGCATGATTCAAGTCGATAATGATCGCCGGACAGGCAAAATCACGTTTTTCATAGAGTTTAATCAGATGCATGATATCCTCATAATGATAATTTGGATAATTGCGGCCATGCTGATCGACCGATCCGCGCATGATCGCATGGGTCAGGGGATTTCCCGATGTTTTCACTTCCCAGCCCCGGTAGATAAAGGTATGACCGGCCTGGGCCGCCTGAATGGAATTCAGCATTACAGTAATATCGCCACTGGTGGGATTTTTCATTCCCACTGGGATTTCCAGACCAGAAACAGTTAAACGATGTTTCTGGTTTTCCACCGACCGGGCACCAATGGCCACATAGCTGAGCAGATCCTCCAGATAAGCATAATTTTCCGGATACAGCATTTCATCAGCACAGGATAAGCCCGTTTCTTCAATGGAGCGGATATGCAATTGCCGAATGGCTTTAATCCCCTCAACCATGTTGGCTTTTTTGTTGGCATCCGGCTGGTGAAGCATCCCCTTATAGCCTTCACCGGTGGTTCGCGGTTTATTGGTATAAATGCGCGGAATAATGATAATCTTATCTTCCACTTCTTTTTGAATCATACTTAATCGGTTCACATAATCAATGACCGCAGTCTCATTGTCTGCAGAGCAGGGACCGATAATTAAAATAAAACGATCATCTTTTCCTTCAAAAACATCTCTGATCATTTGGTCCCGCTGGATTTTTATTTTTTTACCGGCTTCCGACAACGGCATCATTTTAAAAATCTCACTGGGCGACGGAATTTCCTGGATCAACTCAAAACTCATTTGTTACTCCCTCTTAAACTATTTTTATCATAATTATCACCGATTTTGTTTCTAATCACCATTTCACTGTGGCTACAGTATCGGCATTCTTTTTATTGGTATTTATTATAGAGATTAATGGTCCACCTGACAAGACTTATTATTGATGACCATCTATCCTATCCTGACAACCGATACCCTGCCGACTGGAAGCTCTACTGATATTGTCTTTGCGACAGAAGTTGAAGAGCAATACTGGGATCTGATGATTGCCGACTCGGCTGGAACCACCGTTTAATGGTCAAATATCGATTTGTTCACGGTTTCCGAAATTACGCTTAAAATCGAAAACAGCAATCCGACTGCCACCGTCAAGTAGAATTGAACAAAAAAACAAACCGCTGGAAATTTGCTTCCAGCGGTTTTATTTTTTTGTATATCAACTGAATGATGGATGAATTTAGTGAATTAGAACATCAGCCTGCTCATTTTATCAATCGCTTCATCATTTGATTCGTAAACACCTGGGAAACAGCCAAAGTTCAAACCATGGCTGGCCCCGGGTATAAAGTAAAGCTTACCACAACGTTCACAGGCTTCCTTCGTTTTTTCAAAAATGATTTCCGGCGTCCAGCCCGGGAAATCAACAACGCCACTGTCAATATCGCCCATAAAAGAAATTTGTCCGCCGTATTTCTTAATCAGTTCGGGGACGTTATTGGTTGTCATCACACCCTGCCAGATGTCAATGCCCATTTCAATCATCGCTGGAACCAGGTTGGCAGCATAGGAATCACTATGGTGGACGATCAGCTCAACGCCATTATCCTTATAAAAGCCATAGATTTTTTTATAAGCTGGAACAAAGAATTCGGCAAACATTTCCGGCGAAACGAAGGAGCTGATTTGACTGCCCCAGTCGTCATGGTGGAAAATACAATCCGGATGAAGCCGGCTGATCATTTCCTTGGCATAAGCCAGTTCATATTCAACTAGATAGTCAATCAGATCATGCATATCCTCCGGCTCTTCATACAAGGCCATCAACGCATCTTCCATACTCATCAGATGATGGGTCATTTCAAAGATTCCTGGTGCCACAAAGGCTGTGACAAACTCTTCATTACGATCAACGGCCTTGGCGTGGGCAACCGCTGCTGCCCACGCCTCATCTGAGGTTTCCACGGCAGGTGCTTTAACCTGATTTCTCCAGTCAGTAATATCCTTTAAAGCCTTATGCGCATCGTCATGGATTGGAAAACCGCCCAATTGACCTTCTGGCCAGGTAAAGGTAATTCCCCAACCATTTTTAATTGTTTGACCAGGGCCAACCATTGCGCCCATGGGCGCTTCCATGATAAGATTCATAAACTCATATTGTTTTACAAATCGATCGGGATTTCCACCTTTTATGGTTTCCAGCAAATTCTGTCTTTTTGTTAACATTCTAATACCTCCTCAAATTTTGTGGGTAATTATGAAAGTGTCCTGAGCTTGGCTAGTTATATCTCCATACTAATCAGTGCTTCTGAGCCGTTGCCAGTTCTTTAGTTATGTCAGCGATTACATATATCGTTCAACATCGCTTCTCACCTAATTCTTTCATCCGTATAATTTCTTCTTTCTTTGACTTAAGCAAATTTTAAATCAATTTAAAGTTTATGTCAACACTTATTTATAAAAAAGATACTTTTTACTAATTAGGAAATCGCATCTATTTACAAAGATCCTGGGACTCTTGCAAATGCTCCGCTCGTTCATCCTGCCTACAAATAAAAAACGCCCCTCTCCTGATCGACTGACTATTGAGTCGATCAGGAGAGGGGGCGCTTATGAACTTTCCGACATGTGCTTTGAGGCGCGTTTCAACCCCAGCCTATTTAGTTAAATAAGACACAGCCAACGTAGGTCAGGGTATTAGGTCCATAGTAATACTCCAGGTTATTTAATTTACACAGATCACTAACTAGAATTCCAAAAGCTTCCATCGATGAGAATGCCTTTTCCGGAAAGCGACAGGCTTCATCGGGATAGCTGCATTTTTCACAAAGCGAGCAGCAACCATCACCCAATGGCAGCATATCTGCCTGTTTGTCAAATAAGGTATCAACCAACCGATCAAAGCTGGCATTATGTTTGTCTTTGATATCTTCCATACCTTCAAAATCAAAACTGTCTTCCAGTTCGCCGGTGGTTTGAACAATTACACCGTATTTGTAGTTTTTAACCTTTGCGCCGCACTCATCCAATGTCCCGCAGCCCGGTGGACATGCCCAGTTAGTATTATAAATCTGACACTTGTTATCGGCACACATTTGTCTGACTGCCGGATTTAAATCAATGGTAGCGACGTCAAGTTCAGCTGCTCTCGTAAACCCGCTATGGTTGGCCAGATCCAGTACTTCGGTTAATTTAATCATATCATTTTCTCCGCTTCTGTGAAAATAATTTTTAGTCTCCACTAAATTATTAACTATTCTAGCACATTTTTTCGTATAAATATATTATTTTCTCAAATAACAACCGAAACCCGTCCATTTAAATAAATTCAAAATTCATTTCAAAGCAGACTATTTCATAAATCGAAAAAGATCGCTCACATCAGCAGAAAACTGATCATTGGAATGGTGACAACCGAAGCCAGAGTCGTAATAAAGACACCTTTTGTGGCCAGGGCCACATTGTTTTCATACCGATTGGCAAAAAGAACCGAGGATGTGGCCACCGGCATGGCAATAATCACAATCACTATTCCCAGTAAATAGGGGTTTACGATCACATTTTTTAGAATCGCCCAGGCCATTAAAGGCAGCAGAATCTGTTTGATAATTACGTAGGGATAAAGTCTGAACTCGGTAAAAACACTTTTGACCGTAATGCCTGACAAAGCGATGCCAATAACAACCATGGCCAGAGGGGTAGTGGTATCGCCAACGGTTTTCAGCGTGTCATTAAGAAGCGCAGGCAACTTAAGGTGGATTGAAAACATAATAACCGCTGCGATTGAAGACACTATTCCCGGAGATAAAAACTTTTTGAAATCCAGCGCTTTTCTTCCTTCCTTTGACATCAGCATAATTCCAAGCGTAAAGTTGCTCACGTTGAAAATCAGATTAAAGATCGTCGCATAAAAAATGGCGCCTTCTCCAAAAATTGATGCAATCACCGGGAAACCCATAAAACCAACGTTGGACCAGATCGTCATATACATATACATATGACGATCTTCTTTTTTCACCAACAGTATTCTTGCAATAAAATAGGCAATGAAGGGCATCACCACATAAAAAAGAATGGCGATGATAAACATCATCAAGACATTATTATTATCGGTATCTTCAGGCATGGTTGCCACCGAAGCCAGCATCATACATGGCAGGGTAATACTTAAAATAAAATTTGACAGCTGTGATCCAAATTTGGGACCGACAACCTTTTTCTTTGCGGCAATATACCCTAATGCTAAAATCAAAAACAGCTCTACCATCTGACTGATTACTAATTTAATGTCCATAAGCCTGCTCCTCCAAATAAAACTAGGCTATCATAATCTTGGCTTAAATTCAACCCTGTTCTTATTCAATCCTGATTACTGAAACCGTTTTTAGTCATCCCGTTAACTGCCAGCCACCCCTTATTCCGAAAATTTTTCGCGGCTTGATCCAACCTCTTGACAAATACTAAATTTTTTTTAAAAAAACAAGAAATTATTTGCACATTCATCTGATTTTCTGCTACAATCAGACTTAGGCCGGTCAGTATGGGTGATACTAGGACTGTTGACCTGAATTGTGAAAATTTGAGGCAGAAATGAAAAAAAGAACCACACCAAAATTAAGAATCAAAAACTTACCCCGTTTTATTCTATTTTCTACAATCAGTCTGATTATCGTTTTTTCTGTCTTAGGCGGAATGGTAACACTGACATCCAAACTGGTGATTGCCTTCAATTCCCAGCGGGAAATCCGCCAGACTGCTGCTGTTAATTCGCCTGAAACCAATGCTCCAAAATCCGAACCCATAACCATGAACACCACAACCAACCAGAATACTAAAGCTGAACCCGTACCGCCAACGGATGATACGGATCCCTTGGCTGAGATAAAGTCACGTCTGCGAAGTGGCGACACTGCCGGAATCAAGGTTGTCTTTTTAACCTTTGACGATGGCCCTAGCGAGCATACCGGCGCGGTGCTTGAGATGCTCAATGAATATGATGCCAAAGGCACCTTCTTTACAACTCTTCACGACAATGATAACGCCAAAGCCATGTATCGCCAGATTGTGGATCAAGGTCATACCCTGGCCAATCATACCAGCAGCCACGACTACGGTCTTTATAGTAACCCAGAAGCCTTTTTTGCCGACGTCGACGAGTTGGATCAATTCCAGAAAACAATCACCGGCCAAACGGAAACCAGCCATGTCTTCCGTTTCCCGGGGGGCTCGATGAACTCCAATGAAGCCTGTGCTCAGGGCATCGTCAGCCGGGGCTGGAATTACAGCGACTGGAATGTTTCCTCTGGCGATGGCTGTGCCGAACCGCCGTCAAGTGATGTCATTGCTCAGATGATCATTGAAGGATGTCGGGAACATGATATTTCCGTTGTTTTATCTCATGCGGAACTGAAAAAGTCCAGTCGGGAAGCGATGCCAATTGTGATCGAGACCCTGCAGGCAGAAGGCTATACTTTTCTAAACATGGAGAAGGACTATTCTTATCCCCGCCATTTAGAGGTTTAAAAAAAATCTATTTATCATAAATAGATTTTAATCCATAAAGCAAACCCACCGTGATCACGGTGGGTTTGCTATTTTTGTCTGGCTCTCAGGGCCGCACTTTCGTATTGCTTGTGGCGGTACATATCGTCTTCCGCCCGTTTGAAAATTTCATCGATGTCTTCTGTTTCTCTGACCTTTGTCTCATATCCAAAGGAAATAGAAACATCCATTCCGCCAACTTTTTCCGCTGCAGCCAGTTTCTTAATTTTACAAATAATCGCTTCGATCACCTTACCCTCTGATCTTGGTAAAATGACAATAAATTCATCCCCGCCAAGCCTGGCCACAATATCGTCTTTTCGGCATGCCTGTTTGATAATTCCGGCGGTCTTGATCAGCAATTCATCCCCCATCAAATGTCCCAGAGTATCATTTATCAATTTTAATCCGTTGACATCGCCCAGCAGAAGGGTTAATGGCAAATTTTCTTTTTTATCCAAATTAACCAATTCCTGCTCATAATACCGGCGATTAAAAAGTCCCGTTAAATAATCATGATAGCTGAGATAAAACATTTCTTTCTCAATCCGTCGTTTTTCATTAATAAACCGAGCCTGCAGCAAATTCTGAAAGGCCAGATTAGACAGTTGATTGGCAATTGTATATAATAACTTTGCTATTTTTTCAAATCGCTGCAGAGACATTTGAGGAACTTCCCGAAAGGCCTGTACAGCTTCTGCTTCATCTGCACCAATTTGCCGGGCGTAGGCAACTAATTGTTCCTCTTGTAAATTTTCATCCCTAACCTGACCAATCAGCCAATTGGCAACATGCTTGCCGCCAACTGTAATGGCCGCCCCGGCATCCCACAAGCCACCGCTCAAACAGCATTTTATGATCGGACCCGCTACTGAATAGGAACCGATGGCAGCATCCGACTTATAGCAATTTTCGCAGCCTTTCTCCGTCTTGCGGATAATATCCTGACAAAGATGGGTAAAATTAGAGGTTCTCGTTATTGGTGTTCCATCGGTCAAAGTAATCACCGAAGCGACACCGGTTGCATCAGAAAATTCATCCTGTAATTTTTGCATCGTTTCTAAATCGATCAACTCGCTAAAGTCGATATCGCCGGTATCTTCCGAGGGTCTGGTCAGCTCAAGCATCCGTTTTTCCAACTGTTGTTCCAGTTTTTTTCGATCCGTGATATCTCTGGCAGCGGCGTAGACCAGTTTTCCCTGGGGCCGGGAATTCCATTCAATCCAATGGTAGCTCCCATCTTTGGCCCGGTAACGATTGGTAAAATTGACGACCGGATTTTGATCATTGAGTCTTTTCATCGCCTCCCGGGTAACCTGGTCATCATCAGGGTGGACAAAATCCAGATATTTTGTGCGGATCAACTCTTCATGGGTATAACCCAGTGCATCTTCCCAGGCCTTATTAATCTTGATAAAATGCCCATCGATATCTGCAATACACAAAAAGTCCAAATTCAGTTCAAAAAAATTATTCAACTCCTCCAATTGAGTCATTTCTTTGGTAATATCAACAACATGAGTGGCAAAAAAACCCTTTTCCGGGGAATATGCGATAACTCGACACCAGATATTAAGGGCCGCGGTAAACTGTTCAAATTCCTTTTTTTCTCCATTTGTGGCTACGTCTCCATAAAATCCGATCCAGTCAAAGGCGTCATTGATAATTTCCGGCAAAATCTGGGTGATTCGTTTTCCGATTATGGACGCTCCAATTAACCCCGTCAGTTTTTCAAAGGCCGGGTTGACTTCGATAAATTCATAATCACAGGGTTTCCCTGCTTCATCACAGATAATTTTATGATAAGCATACCCTACTGGCGAGTGATCAACAACGGATTTATAAAAACTGTCATCCATGAGATTTATCCTTTCAGCTAACTTAACAACCGATTATACTACTTCCTTGTATACCCAAAAGGATTAACATTATGCCTTTTTTATGGAATAATCACGCTAAATCACAATTAAACGACATCTTCATCCCGGCACCTAAAAAGGGGATTTATCCTAACCAGGATAAATCCCCTTCAATTTGACAAGCGAACCTATTTTTTACCGAACGTCTAATCCAGCATGAAGCCATGATCATATCTTCGTTGCGCTTCCACCACTGAATGACGTCACCATTTTGCGACCATTCCTAAAAAGCGGCCTTGTAAATCGCAATTACATCTTCTTTCGTTGGGCATTTAGGATTTCCACCGGTACAGATATCAGCCAGCGCCAGATCAGCCAATTCACTGAAATCTTCTGCTTTTACGCCGATTTCTTCCAGTCCGGTCGGAATTCCAACATCTTTCGACAATGTTTTGATGGCTTCAATGGCCAGGTCGTTGATTTCTTCTTTGCTTTTACGAGCAGTATCAACACCCATTGCTTCAGCGACTGCTTTTAACCGATCGCCAACGGCATCGGCATTAAAGGCCGCAACATATGGCAGAAGAATGGCGTTGCACACGCCATGAGGAAGATCATAAAATCCGCCCAGCTGATGAGCCATGGAGTGAACGATTCCTAATCCGCCGTTTGAGAAGCCCATACCAGTTACAAATTGACCATAAGCCATCCCATCCCGGGCCTCCACATCTTCACCATTGGCAACAGCTGCGCTTAAACTGCTGGAGATCGCTTTGATCGCTTCCAGGTTAAATAAATCAGTAAAGCGGGAGGCACCAGCGGTGGTGTATCCTTCAACGGCATGAGTCAAAGCGTCCATGCCAGTCGCTGCGGTTAAGGATTTAGGCATTTTTATCATTAAATTAGGATCATTAACGGCAACTGTTGCCAGACAGTTAGGATCCACAATAACCATTTTCAGTTTACGGTCTTCGTCGGTAATAACATAATTGATGGTTGCTTCACTGGCAGTTCCGGCGGTGGTGTTGATGGCCACAATGGGCAGGGATTTATTGGCGGTTTTGCCAACGCCTTCATAGTCCCGCAGATCCCCGGGATTAGTTGCCAGAATGGCGATTCCCTTGGCAGTATCCTGGGGCGAGCCGCCGCCGATACTGACCACGAAATCACATTCATTATCCTGTAATGCCTGGAGACCGGCGTTGACATTGGTAACCGTAGGGTTCGGTTTAACATCAGAAAATACAGCATAGGGCACTTCAGTATTATCCAGCACGTTTAATACTTCCTGGACAATACCAGCTTCAATAAGCACCTGATCGGTTACCACTAAAGCTTTTTTGACGTTCATCCGTTTTATTTCCGGAGCGATCAATTCGATTGCACCGGGTTCCATAATTACAACTGGTGGAAAATAATAGGTTCTTGCCATTTAAAACACCTCCAAATATTCTGCAACTGTAAACAGTTACATTTTCTTTTCTTATTTTATCAAATTCTTGTTTGGATTCAATTGACACCGTCCTTTAAGTGTCACAAAAGTTACAATTTCGCCAAAATGTAACCTTGCCAAAAACAAAAAAAAACAATTTTTATCTGAGGAACCCAATCATCAGATAAAAATTGGCGGTTATTAAATACAATGAATTCATCTACAAAAACAGCAGAAAATGTCTGAGCTTTTCCGGAATTGCATCAATCAGCAATTTGGCAAACTCATCCGGCTCCATGATCATGCCCTCAGTTACCCATTTAAAGGTCATATCCATGGATCCCTGACAATACATATCGAGTAAAAACTGATCATCAGCTTCAAGGGGCTTCCCGGTTTTTTGAACAATACGATTGGTATAATAATCGGTTATCAGTTTTAAATCATAGTCATAAATAGAATTGCAGTCACTGGATTTAAATGCCGCCGTAAAAAAATCTTTTTCCGCCCGAACAAAGGCAAATTTTTTGGTCAATCCTTCTTCTAAAGTCAGGCTGATCCCCATCTGTTTTATGGATTGTTGGGCCAATTTATCAAAATACCAATTAACCAGATCATATTTATCCTGAAAATAACGATAAAATGTCTGCCTCGTTAATTCACTTTGATCTACAATTTCCTTAACGGTTATTTTATCTAAAGGTTTATTGACCATTAGCGCTTTTATCCCCTTGGCCAACCGTTCTTTTGTGCGATCATTTGCATCCATTGCTATCCCTCTTCATTAAATATTTTGAATCTGACAAGATGAATGTTTCTTCTCTAATGATAATCTTATCCATCACAGTAATCGCTGTCAATGAAATATTTTACCAAGTCGTGTTAAAATAATCCCTATTGTATTACTTTTTGCCAAAACTAAAAAGAACTCCTCTCTCTGATCTTTTCTTTTCGAATTGATCTGAAATCGGAGTTCTATTTTAGTAACGCGTGAAGTCAGATAAAACCGTTTGATTTAGTCTGCTGCACCGTTTTTCATTTGTGAATAGTTTGTGTTCTTATGCTTTGGCTTCTTTTTTGCTGATCAGATATGCCATACCCATCAGTGCCAATAGTCCCATTGTAGCCATTAAAGCATCTTGTCCCATGTCCTGAGCGCCAGTTTTAGGATTATCTGATGTACTCCAGCTGCCTGCGTAATATGGTTCCAGATACAGACAAGAAGCGGTAAGATCTACATCTCCGTAAACAGGGCTAATCCAAACGCCTTCACCACCATAGATAGCTAAAGGATCAACGCCACCTATAGCACAAAGATCCAGGATACCATCTCGGATAACAACCCAGCTACCTGCATATAATGCAGTTGCGATACCTGTTTCGGTTGTTGAACGGACAGTTGTGTATCCGCCTTTAACGATCGCATCGTCGCCAGCGCCAATGCCCATGCTTGGGCCATTAATTGATTCGGTAACGACATCAATATCGCCGCCGTTGATAACCAGGTCATTATCTGCCCAGAGACCATATGCACCATCAGTAACAGCGGTTCCGGTGTTAATAGCTGTAGCATCGATCCAACCATCATTGATGATTAAATCGCCGTTTGTTACATCAACTGCGGTTATATTGCCAACATTGCCAATGGCAAACAGTTCATAGTCGCCATCATTAAGGACGAGATCGCCGTTTGTTACATGGATAGCCGACGTAGAACCAATGGCCATTATTTCGCCAGGTCCGCCCATGGTCAGATTACCAGTCACATCAACTGCACTGCCGGTATCATTTGCGATCACGTTTGTGCCTTTGAGGATCATGGCAAAATTACTTCCCATATCAGTTGCAACTACTTGTTTCCCAATAAAATTATTAAGGGTCAAGGCGTTGGTTACGGCATCATATGAGTAGTCAGCGCCAACAGTGTTCAGAAGAACGTCAATAAATGTTACTGCATCTCTCCATAAACCTAAGGTAACTGCTTTAACCTCAATTGTTCCTTCTTCAACTGCTGTTTCAATCGCTGGTTCTTCAGCAACTGGTACTGTAACTGCTGATGTTTCTGCAGCTGGCGTTTCGGCAACTGGTGTTTCCACTGCTGCTGCTTCCACCGCTGGTTCTTCAACCGCTGGTTCTTCAACCACTGGTTCTTCAACCGCTGGCGTTTCTACCGCAGTATTTAACACCTCATCAACTGGGGCCCCCTCAACTTCTAAAACAACGAGGGTGGGTTCTTCCACAACTTCTTCTGCGGCAAATGTTGATACCGGTACCAACATTAATACCATCACCACAACCAGCAACAAAGCCATCAATTTCGACATTTTTTTCACTTCACTATTCCTCCTTTCAAGAGAATTGTTTACTGCGTACATCACACCCCAATTGGTGTGAAATTACACAGTTATCATTACGTTATAGTTTTACCCTCTTTTATCATAAATAACACAATTATTTAAAAAAATATTTTTTTTATTTTTTTTTTGTGCCGCTTACCTTTCTCCACTTTTTCTAATCTAAGCGCTTTTATTTCGTTCCTCTTACACGGCCAATTTTAACTGCTCACAAACGGTACTGCGGTTGCGCCCGGGGCGGCCGAGCCGATTGGCACCACGATGATCTGGATCCCTTCCAGCCGCAGGCTCAGGCCTTCGGTTCCGGCGCTGGCTCCGTTCTTGGCCCAATCCAGCCAGCCATAATTCTGGGCATGGACACGATAGTAAACATCGTATTCACCGACGTCCACGCCGTCCAGCTCAATCCGTATTCCTTCGAGTCTCAGGCTTAATCCGGTGGTTCCGCTCAAAGCGCCATTGCTGACCATCGGTTGCCAGCCAATATTCTGAACATGGGTCTGATACTGGATCACCACATCGACTTCGCTGTTATCGACCAGGATGGTGATCCCTTCCAAGCGCAATGACTGTCCCACGGTGCCACTGATTTCACCATTCTCTTTCGAACTCTGCCAGCCGACATTCTGGACGTGGGTGGAATAGTGGACATCCACATAAGAAGACGGCAAGATCACAAAGGGTCTGGTGTTGGCATAAGCATATGACTCAGCCGTGGAACCAGCATGTCCAAAAATAGTCAGATGCGGAATGGTCCCAAACACCTGTCCGTCAAAAGATATCGAACTGTTTAAAATAGTCATTTTAGTCAGGGCATTGCAATTGGCAAAGGCGGCATAACCCATGGACGTGACGGAATGGGGGATAATGATGCTGGTCAAGGCCTGGGCCCCCCAGAAAGAACCGTTGCCAATCGTAATTAAGCCATTTCCCAAAAAAACCGAATCGAGATGGGGACAATTGTAAAAAGAACGCATTCCTAACACCGTTACACTGTTGGGAAGATTGACACCGGTTAAGGCGCTCTTTCCATTAAATGCATCCACACCAATTTCCAACACGACTTTGCCATCAATGGTCGCCGGGATATCAACATTTCCACCGCTGCCGGTATAGGATACAATTCTGACCCCGCCGACAATATCGTCGTACCAATAGTCCCCCGCATGAACACTATCGGTCGAAATTTCCGATAGTTCAGCCCCGTCATTGAGGGTCTGGCTTTCATCAATTGCGATAACTGCCCGATTTTCGATTAATCCGTTATCGTTATGCGGTTCTTCCGCCATGACCCCCATTGGCTGCAAACTGATGCATAGACTTAAAATAATCAGCCCGCTGATTATCTGTTTGAGACGCCTTTTCATTTTAATCCTTCCTTTCATTTTTTACCCAATTATCCCGCTTGATTGCCTGGATTCAAACCTCAATTTTTTCAGCCTGAATGACGCCTAAATTATGACCGCTTTTGACTTCTTCTATGGTCATCTTACCCTGGAAAAATGATTTTAAACGATAGCTCCTATTTTATTTAGGAGATGCAAAAAGACCCGCTACCTGGTAACGAGTCTATTTAATGCTTCAATATGAATTTGCTGACTTTTCTAATAAAGTTCGGGTCTGCGGTCTTGAAAGACGGTCATCTTATTTCTGGCCAGATCCAGTTCGGCCAGATCCACATTGGCGATGATCAGCTTTTCTTGCGGGTCGGTGCCGGCATCGGCCAGCAGCTTTCCCAGGGGATCGATAATCATCGAGTTGCCGGCGTTCTGCTGATCCTTCACCGCTTCGCCGCAGCCATTGACGGCCACGACAAAGATCTGGTTTTCAATGGCCCGGGCCTGGTTAAGTACCCGCCAGTGACCCACCCGGGGCAAGGGCCACTCAGCCGGGACAAAAATCACCTTTGTCCCGGCCAGGGCCTGTTTTCGGGCCCATTCGGGAAAGCGGATCTCATAGCAGATAATGATGCCACAGGGGATTCCATCAAGCGCAAAGGTAACTAGCTGATCGCCGGCGCTGAAGCGCTTGTCCTCACCGGCAAAACTAAACAGATGAGCCTTGTCATAGTCGGCAATAATGCGTCCCTGCCGGTCGGCCACGTAACCGGTATTATAATAATTCCCGGCTTTTTTTGTCGCCACCGAACCGCCCACAATATTGATTTTAAGCTCCCCTGCCAGTTGTCCCAGAAAAGCCTGGGCCCGCCTTCCATCACCATCAGCCAGCCGCTCATCCAGATCAGTGGTGATAAAACCGCCGCTCCACATTTCCGGCAGCACCGCCACATCAGCCCCGGCCGCTGCCGCCTTGCGGATTAAGGCCTCCGCCTTCTGATAATTCGCTTCGAGCTGTTTTAGGGCCACCTGCATTTGAATTGCACATATTTTCATCAAGCTTTCCTCCCCTTTTTCGTCTACATCAATGGCGCCATGATTCTTAGCACTGATTGTCCCACCTTTTTCACAAACGCAATTTTTTCCCAATCGGAATAAAGCACCTCCCGACTGACCTGGATACAATCCAATAGATCGGCTTTGATGTCCAGCACTGTCTGTGAACCGGAAACCCAGGTGCCGCATTCGTAATTCCAGGTCAGACTGCGATAATCCATATTGATGGAACCAACAATCGCGACCTGATCATCGGTTACCAGCACCTTGCCGTGAACAAAGCCCGGTGAGTATTCATAGATCCGCACTCCCTCCGCCAGCAGATCCCCGTAAAAGGCCCGGGTGGTGGCATAAACCAGCTTCTTGTCAGGAATTCCCGGGGTAATGATCCGCACATCCACGCCGCTGCGGGCCGCCAGCAAAATACAATTGGTGAGATCCGTATCCAGAATCAGATAAGGGGTGGTCAGATACAGATAATTTTTAGCATTGGCAAAAATTGTCATATAGGTATTGGCCGCCGGATTTCTGGCATTCATCGGACCGTCGCAAAATGGCATCACCAGTTCTTTGCCGGTTACCGGCGCAGCCGTCCCCTTAAAGTCCTCCAGTTGGGAGACTACCCCGGTGGAATAATCCCACATATTGATAAACATCGTAGTGAGGCTAAAAACCGCCTCGCCTTCCAGCCGTATCGCCATATCTTTCCAATGGCCAAACCGCACCTTTTCGTTAATATACTCATCGCCGATATTGATCCCGCCGGTGATGGCCACCCGGCCATCGACAATGGTCATTTTGCGATGATCCCGGAAGCTGATAAATTTAAACAGCGATGGCGATAAGGGATTATAGGGAATGCTGTTAATATGATGATCGGCGCAGCTTTGATAAAAATCCTTGGGCAGGGTCGACAAACTCCCCATTTCATCCACCATCATCCGCACTTCCACTCCGGCTGCAGCTTTTTCATAGAGGGCGGCCATCAGCTCATCGTACATTTTTCCCGCGGTGACAATAAAATATTCCAGAAAAATAAATTTCTCGGCGGTTTTGATGGCTTCCAGGTTGGCCCGATGCATCTCCTCTCCCAGTTTCAGATATGCGGTTTTCGTATTGCCCCAAACCGGCAGATCGCTGAGGCGATGAACCAGCGCCACCTGTTTTTTAATCCCTTTGTCCTCAATGGCCTCAAACACAGCCTGGTTTTGTTCCAGTTTTAAAAAGGTGCGCTGATTAACTTCATCCCACCGTTTTTTGGCTTTTTTCGGAACCCGTTGCCGTCCCCAGATAAAATAGAGCACAATCCCGACGGCCGGAAGGGCCAGCACAAAAATAATCCAGGAAATTTTAAAGGTAGCGGTTTTTTTGCGATAGACGATATTCAATACCACAAAAATAGCCACCCCTTCAATCAGCCAATAGGCAACCACCGCATCTTCGGAAAACTGCAGAATAATCAATCCGATAATGGTCAATTGCAAAACGATTAACACTGCATTGACTAAAAATCTGAAAATACTTTGAAAATGGTCCGACGAATTTCTCATTGTTACCTCTTCTTTTTTATTTTATTTTACGGTCAGGCGCTCAGGCCAGGTTTTTGTAGAAAAAGATGGCCAGCTGGGTGCGATCCCGGAGATTCAGCTTTTCCAATATGACGCTGATGCGGTTCCGCACCGTTCCTTCACTTAAATAGAGGCTGCTGGCTATCTCCCGGTTGCTGAGGCCCTGGGCTACCCGGTCGATCAGTTCCAGCTCCTTGTCACTGAGATCAAAGCTGTTCGCCTCGCGATGATCCAGCTGATTGAGCAATCCCGGAATCTTGGTGACAATATCCTGGCCAAAAACACTTTGACCAATCTGCACCGCTCTCAGCGAGGGCACAATACTTTCAAAATTCTGCTTAATAATATACCCTTTTGCCCCCAGTTTAAGCGCTTTGATAATATATTCGTCATCCAGAAAGGTGGTTAAAAATAAGATTCTGGCGGCTTTGTCCGCATCAAGAATGACCGCCGCAGCTTCCAGCCCGGTCATTACCTCCATGCGAATGTCCATCAGCAATACATCTGGTTTTAACTGGTGGTATAAGGCAATCGCTTCTTCACCATTGTGACCCATTCCGATCACCTCAATATCGCCCTGGGCTTCGATGATCGTTTTCAGCGATGCACAGACCAGCCGGTCATCATCGACAACAAGTATTTTCATGGTTCCCCCTGTAGTTATATTTTTATTTACTCGTCATTTTTAGGCAGCGAGATAAAGATCCGAAAACCCCGGTCAGCGGTAATATGGACATTGCCATTCAGGGCCGCCACCCGGTCGCTGATATTTTTAAGTCCGATACCGGTGCTGTCAAAATTTACCCTGATGGTACCGTTATCCTTAACCACCAGCTGAATCAGTCCCGGATGCTCCCGGACCACCAGGGCCACTTCAGTGGCATTAGAATGGCGGATGATATTGGAAAAGGCTTCTTTGACCACGGCGATAAAACAGTATTTCACTTCCTTATCCAGCGCGGATTCCACATCATAGTCAAATTTGACCGGGCAAAACTCGAAATTCTTAATCAGCGTCTGCAACTCCACCTGCAAATCCAGGGACTCATCATGGAGATCATGAACACTGCTGCGGATGCTGTCCATGGCTTCAGAAAGGGTTTCTTTGATCTGGACTAAGCCCGCCCGGGTTTGCGTTTCCTGGCTGATCGCCAGCAGCGCCCCGGTTTGGAGAATACTCCGGGACAGCATATGCCCAACATTATCATGAATATCCCGGGCAATCCGGTTGCGTTCACTCAGGGTTGCCAAGTTCAGTTCATAGTCCTGCTTTTCCATCAGCATTTTATTCTTTTTTTCCAGCTGCAGGGCGGCTTCCCGGGTGGTGTCCCGGAGAGCTTTGTAGTCGTGCCTTAAGCTGTCCAGGGAGAGGGTTCGTTTTTTCATGAAATAGGCCACCAGCATAAAAACCGGAATCAACACCACCGCGGTGCCGCTAAGCTCCGTAAAGCCCGTCGCTGCCGGCAGCAGGGCCAGGGTTCACAACCATTTGTAACGGGAAATCAAAATATCATAGCCAATCAGCGGCACAAACAGAAGATAAACCGGTTCAAAAAAGCTGATTACCAGATAGCTGCCAAATAAACCCGTCGTCACCGGTCCTTCTTTTACATAGCTTGAAGCGGCACCAAAAATTACCGCCACCAGCACCGGGGCAATTAGCAGCACATTGTCCACGGTCGTCAGATACAAGGCCAGACAGAACCCAAAAATAATCAGTTTATCAATCAGCTTATTCATCATTACCCGCCTTTATCAGAATCGTATCGCTGTCAGCACTACGATTTTATCACTACTTTACCATAAATGGTGACATTTGTCATACCCCATCAGGAGGCTTATCACTACCAAAGTGACATCTGCTGGTGTAAAATAAACACATCAACAAATAAAAACGGATGTCTCACCGTCTTACCGGGGTGGACGCACATATAAAGGAGAAAAATTATGGTCATCAATGTTAAAAAACTGGTTAAACGTTACGGCGACCTGATCGCCCTGGATCACTTCAATCTGGAAGTTCAGGAAGGAGAAATCCTGGGTCTGCTGGGGCCCAATGGTTCGGGAAAAACCACTGCCATCAACTGCATCTTATCGCTGCTTAAATATGATAAGGGCACAATTGAAATTTTCGATCAGCCGATGTCCCCGGATGCCTACGCTATCAAACGGGACATCGGGATTGTGATGCAGAATGTCGCCGTTCTTGACGAGCTGACGGTTTATGAAAACATCGATTACTTCTGCGGTCTATACATCGCTGATCGACAAACCCGCAAAAAACTGGTAGCTGAGGCCATCGATTTTGTGGGACTTAACGATTTTACCAAATTTTTCCCTAAAAAACTCAGCGGCGGGCTGCTAAGACGCTTGAACATCGCCTGTGGCATTGCCCATCAGCCGAAACTGATCATTCTCGATGAACCCACCGTGGCCGTGGATCCCCAGAGCCGCAACAATATTCTGGAAGGCATCCAGAAGCTCAATCGACAGGGCGCCACGATCATCTACACTTCCCATTATATGGAAGAGGTTGAACAAATCGCCAGCCGCATCGCCATTATGGATAAAGGCAAGATCATCGCTATGGGGACTAATGAAGAGTTGAAGAAAAAAATCAAATCCGGGGAACATATCAACCTCGAACTGCTCAATCCTGAGGATCTCGATCTGGAAGCGATTAAAGCCCTGCCCCATATTATCTCCGCCGAGTTAAGCGACCATCAACTGGAGGTCAAGTCCGGCCGGGACAAAAATAATCTGATCGCGATTCTGGATCAACTCAAGGATCAAAGCATCGCCATCGGGAAAATCTATTCCGAGCCACCAACGCTGAACGACGTCTTTCTGGAAATCACCGGCAAAGAGCTGAGAGATTAGGAGGAGCCATGTTTTTATTTAATTATCGTTATCGTCTCAAGGCCATCCTGCGGGACCGGCAATTGATGTTCTGGACGCTGTTGTTTCCGATTCTGCTGGCCACCCTGTTTAACCTGGCCCTTTCTAACATTACCACTGCCGAGGAATTTATCAAAGTCCCGGTGGCCGTGGTTCAAAATGCTGAACTTGACGCCAACCCGGCGTTCACCACCGCGCTGGACGGCACCGATGATCTGTTTACTGTTAAATACACGACCCAGACCGAAGCCGAGGCCCTGCTCAAAGATAATCAGATCTCCGGTTATATACTATTCGACCCGGATCTTAACCTGGTGGTCAACCAGTCTGGCCTTAACCAAACCATTATCCGGGGTTTTCTGGATGATTTTCTACAATCCTCGGCCACCATCGTCACGGTGATCACCGAAAACCCCACCGCCCTAGATAGTGGTATCCTGGCCGGGGTTTCCAATCGTAACGAATACCTGACGGCAGTTTCTGCCAGCAAGTCCAACCCCGATCCGATTGTCAATTATTTCTATACTTTGATCGCGATGACCTGTTTGTATGGCGGGTTTCTGGGGTTAAAAGAGGTAGTGGCCATCCAGGCCGATCTTTCTGATGTGGGGGCCCGGATCAATCTGGCGCCCACCAATAAACTGAACGTCTTTATGTCCTCGATGCTGGCCGCCACCACCATTCAACTGGCGGAACTGCTGATTCTGCTGGCCTTTATCATCGGCGTGCTGGGGATCAGCTTCGGCAATCAGCTGGGCTATATCGCCCTGACCTGTGTGGTCGGAAGCCTCACCGGGGTGACCTTCGGCGCCTTTATTGCCTCGGTCATTAAAAAAGGGGAAGGCTTCCTGACCGGCATTCTGATTGCTTCAACGATGACGATGTGCTTTCTGGCCGGAATGATGTATGCCGATATGAAGTATATCGTCACCACCAAAATTCCGATTCTGGCCTATCTCAACCCGGCCAACCTGATCACCGACAGCTTTTATGCCCTCTACTACTATAATACTTATACCCAGTTTTTCACCGACATTTTACTGCTGTGCGGTTTCACCGTGATATTCAGTGCGATTACGTATTTTGTTTTAAGGAGACAGAAATATGCAAGTTTATAAAGCTTTTTTCCGCATCATCCAGAAAAACCGGAGCCAGATCCTGATCTATCTGGTGGTCTTCATGGTTCTGGCCCTGCTTTTGACCAACGCCTATACCCCACCCCAGGATACCGATTTTACCAAGACCCGGTTCAACATCGCCTTTATTAATGAGGATGGTGATTCCGAGCTGGTGGCTGGACTTAAAACCTACCTGGGCGAGAACGCCAACCTGGTGGATCTTCCCGATGATCCCCAGCAGCTCCAGGATGCCCTGTTTTTCCGGCAGGTTGTCTACATCCTCCGGGTGCCTGAGGGCTTTACTGCCGCGATGCTCAATGGCCAGGATGTTCAGCTGGAGAAAACCATCGTCCCCGATTCACCCAGCAACATCTATATGGATCTGTTGATCAATAAATACCTGAACACTGTGAAAACCTATGTTACCTATCTGCCCGGTCTGAGCCAGGCCAAACTGGTTAGCTATCTGGCGGCGGATCTGGCTGAAGAAACGCCAGTGACGGTGATCTCAGGCAGCAACCACTCGGCCAATGCCGAAAAATCCGGCTACTATTTCAATTATATTTCCTATTCCCTGTTTGCCATTCTAATTCTGGGGGTCTGCTCGGTGATGCTGGTCTTTAATGATACCGATCTGAAGCGGCGCAACCTCTGTTCGCCGATTCGCTCCGCCAACATGAATTTCCAGATGATTCTCGGCAACCTTAGTTTTGCCGTGCTGACCTGGCTGGTGCTGATCTCGGCCAGCTTTGTGATGTATGGCAGCTATATGTTCACCACCAACGGCCTGCTGCTGTTATTGAATTCCTTTATCTTCACCCTGGCAGCGCTTTCGATCAGCTATCTGATCGGCAATCTGGTTAAAAGCCGGGGCGCCATGTCCGCTGTTGCCAATGTCTTTGCCCTGGGTACCAGCTTTCTCAGCGGCGTCTTTGTGCCCCAGGAACTGCTCGGTGCTAACGTCCTGACCATTGCCAGCTTTACTCCCACCTACTGGTATGTCAAGGCCAATAACGAAATTGCCAACGCGGTCAGTTTCAATGCTGACAATCTCCAGTCGATTTTCACCAGCATGGTGCTGGTGCTGGCCTTCGGGGTGGCGGTGCTGGGCGTGACCCTGGTGCTGATTAAGCAGCGGCGGGTGGAAGCCTAAATATCAACTTTAAAATAAAAACAGGTCTGGGACAAGAGTGGGTTGTCCCAGACCTGTTTTTTTTATTCGTTGGAAGATCGTCTCAAACTGCTGAGATAACAACAACTTGAGTCAAATTGATAGCAACCATCATCCTTTGCTTAAACAATGTCACATTATTATACATTTTATTTATAATTACTTGCCTATTTTTTCCAAACCAACTATAATAAAGATGAGGTGATACCGATGCTGACATTTACTCAAATTAAATCTGAATTTAAACCAAATACTCCTATTTTCATAACCGATCTGGAAAATACAAACCTAATTTCCAGCGATGCGCTGAGAAAATCCTTCTCTCGGATGGCTAAGACCGGAGAGATCAAAAGGTTTCAAAAGGGTATTTACTATATCCCTGAAAAAACCATTTTTGGTGAATCGTCGCTCAATCCCGCTGATGTAATCCGGCGAAAATATCTTAGCGATGATAACAATCAGTACGGCGTTTTAACAGGACTGGCCTTACTCAATAAATGGGGGCTCACCACCCAGGTGCCCAACGTCATTGAAATTTCAACCAACAATGAAACCAACCGCAAACGACTGGTTCAAGTTGGCGGTCAGGCGGTGATTCTCAGGCGTTCCCGAACGCCTATCACCAATGAAAATGTAACCCTGATTGAATTTCTCGAAACTCTTTCAAGCATTGATTTTAACAATGGCGAACAGCTTAATTTTTTACGCACCTACCTCAAAAGCCAAAGCTTTTCCCGGTCGCTGCTCGATCAGGTGCTGATCTCCTATCCCAAAAAAATTTATCAAAAATTGGTTGAAAGTGGGATGATTAATGATTTTGCATAAATTAGTCATCGATATTTACCATTTAGTAATATTCCCGACATCTCTATGATTTATCGATGATCATTGACAGACTGGGTAATCTGGAATCCCTTATCCCGCTGATTGCTGAAGTCCGAATTGAACGCCACCCCAATCCCAGCTGCCATTCAGCCGACCAAAATCTGAATGGCATTCTTACCAAGATTATTGACGAAAACTTTTATCAAAAAGACTATGAAAAAATCACATCGCAGTTATTATATGACCCGGTAGCCTATGATGATGTTATCCTGGCTTTAAGAAGAATCATTGAATCCCGGCTATTCGCCATTGACTGCTGATTTTAGTAAGATCAAGAACGATCGTCGATAGCATGATGGACTCATTTACGCTGCCTGCATCTGCAGCAGCTGAACCCCCAGCTTTTGAGCCTCCTGACTCAGGGTCTCAAGCATCCTGTAGTAGCTGGCATCAATGCCATCTTTAAACTCCTGAACCCGATTATCCCGGTTGATGGAGGGTAGAAAAAAGATGGCAAAAGGAATCAGTCCCACCACCAGATTGGCCAGCAATTCACATACTACATCGACCCGATCCCGGGAAAAATTGTCATCATCTTGATCTTGTAAAATATACCCACTGAGAATTTTTTAAGCGGACATTCGCACCGAAATCACACCTGAAACTTTCTGGAGCAGCTCAAACAACGTTTCTTTTCATACGCATCGCTGGTCTGATAACCCCCGGTAAAAACCACATTGCCGGAATTACTATCGGTCACCACCGATTCCAGACCTAAACAATGAAAGATTTCCTTCAAATGCTTCATCCCGATTTTATTTTTTCGCCGTCAAAGTTAAGTGTCCCTGGCACCAGGGGATAATGACTTGGACTGGTAGCTGTCCTAAGTTCATTACACCGCCGTCCCCTTGTTTTTTTATTTGCAATTTATTTTACTATGTGGACATGATCTGACTGAGGGGACTCCCTACTGCCCCAAATGTGGCAAAGCCCAACTAATCCAGCCCCCAGTGTCACCGGCGGTTGATTTAAAGACTCTTTCCGAAAAGGCCAAGGCGAATCTCAGCCTGATTCTTATCGGCACCCAGGTTCTCGGCTTTTTTATCAATTTGTTTGCCGGCGCCTTTGGCGGCCTGATTGTAATGGCATCAATGATTGTCGCCATCGTGGTTTCAATGAAAGGTTATAAGACCACCCGCACCAGCAAGGGATTCAAAGCCTACATCGAATACATCTATACCGGGGCTACCGGCAAAAATCCCCATGCTTCCCGGCTGGAATGTCTGGCTGTTGTCACCGGCATCGCACTTTATTTTGTCAGCGTCATCATCTATATGATCTTAAGCGGCCAGCAGACAGAGGACGTGTATTATTATGAGACTTGGACGTTTTGGTATTGAAATGACAATAATGAAAAAAGCGATGTTCTATAAGGAACATCCTTTTTTTGAGACACAACCGTTTCAATAATTGTGCAAACCTCGTGGTTGATGTAAGATAAATACATTACCCAGGAGGTTTTTATTATGGCAGGAAGAAACGAAAGTAATGAAAAAAAGAGTCGATAAAAATTATTGAAAATTTTTTTACTTCAGATTCCCCGTCGCCGAGGACACCATGCCTTGAGCTATGAACTTGGCACTCTCTACACGTGCTCGGGACTTTCACTCGCTAGATTGCGCCCATGCCGTGCGCACCAGTAAGGGGTAAAAGTCATTTTAATGCCCTTGCCCCTTAATTAAATACTCTATCCTACATCAATTTTCGCAAATACACAAAACTTGAAACACTCCCTTTTATTTCCCAAATGGCTGTTTCCATTTTTGCGAAAAATTATTGACACTACCTTTTTCAACTGATAACGCATTTATTTTTTCGCTGATAATATCTTCCACTAATTTATTCACTGTTTCATTTTCCATGATTATAATTATCTCTTTTTCCATCAAAATGAGATAACGTAAAGCTCTCTTGAAATACCCTTTTGAAATCGAAAGATCTATTATTTCTCGATACCCTTCGATTCTGTCTAGAGTTTTTTCAAAACGCTCTTTTGAAAACAACAAACCCAATGCTATTTTGTTTCTGTAATAGGTCGTCTCAATTTGTTCAAGTTTCTTATATAAACCTCTTCTCAAAAGACACGCCTGTAACTCTTTAAAATGATCATTCATTTTTTAATATTCTTTCCAAAAATTTAGCATCTTTTTCATTCATTTCCTTTAATTGTGCAATTATTAATTCAGCTTTTTCTTGGTCTTGTTTATGCGTATTCATAAATATTTTATATTGATCAGTGAGCTCTTTAATCATCATTGACAGCAATTCAATTTGCTCGTCATTCTTTTCTACTGATTTCTTTTGTATTTTTGTTATACTTTCGTCTAAATTTTCGCAGAATTCTTCAAAGTTTTCTGTCATTTCATCACACATCATCTTAACTGTTCTTTCGTTCACTTCTTCCTGTAACAATAAGATTTTTTGTATCTTCTGGATGCCAGTTTTTACCGATTCTTCAATTGTCCCACCTTTTTCGTTAATAAATAATTCCATCCGTTGAAACGTTTCATTTACCATTATTTTTAATTCTTGCTGATTTTTTAAACTTGACTTTTCGAATTCATCAATGGAGACAAATTGACTTTCTAAATGCTTAATGAGTTCGTCATTTTTAGCCATTATCTCAGTATGACAAAGCTTTTCATCTTTTTTATGGTCTTTTAACTCAACCAGTACCATGTCAATGTATTCTACTGCTTTAGCAATATTATCATTCAGTTTCAATAAATGGTTCTCATTTGCTAAAAACATTTTATTCAGATCAACATTTAATTCAATCAATTCTCTTTGACCTGAATTCATTTTTACATATTCTTTGCTCAAATTCTCAAACCCATTGCTCAATCCACTAAATCGGTCTTCATTCTGTTTTTCTTTAATCACCATCCAGTCAGCAACCTGCAAACTAAGATAGTAAACCACAATAACCATGGCCACCCCAATTCCCAGACACAAATATTCATTTATGACAATCACATCAAAACAAATAATCGCAAAAGAAACTACTAAAGCGAAAAAAACACCTACTAATATTGAGTTCTTCTTCATGTCATTCTCCTCCGTATAAATTGCAAATAGTATTATGCTTTACTTCAATAAATTTTTTTACCGTATCCGGAAGAAACTTTTCAAAATACTCTTCACAGATAAATTTTTTAAATATTACATCACTATTGTCTTCGGCCATCAAACTACGATATTTTAATTCTGAATCTGGCACCTTGTTATCGTATATTTTTGAAAGCCTTTTCTGTGCACCATTTTTTAAACTACTCTTCAAATGTTCGATCAATAACACCTCATATTTTTGGCTATCCCAAATGCAAATCGGACTGATAATTTCATGGTATAGTACAATAAGACTTTCTATAAAATCGCTTTTTCCAAAATACTCTTTAATCGCATTGTTTACAAACCCTTCTCCGACATTCTTAGAATGTTTGACCCCATCATAATTGCACAGCTGATTCAACTTTTCTATCGAAGTTAGTTCATCATCCGAAATAATGAGCATTACTTCGTAATCAGAATCGAAATTATCAAGCCTATTTTTGACTTTTTTCAAATTTTCACGTAAGCCATGTGAGCAAGCAATACTAATATCTGTATCTGTAGAATAAATTGACCGCTCAAGTTCTGCTAAGCTAATCACTAATCCCTGCTTGATATCATTATAAATTTCATTGGCTTCCGCTAACGTTCTATTCAGATCTGTCATATCCGTATAACCAAAACGTCGTATGGTTTCCATCAGAAAAATCCTCAAATCAATATAAGGCATTTTCTCAATAATCGATTCAGCTAGTATTCTAATTTCTTCTTCACAATAGGGAAAAACATCAAATATGATTACTTTTGATGCCCATTTGCAATTGATGTCTTTTTCTATCTCGTAAACATTGTTTAACGCCGGCAATACAAAACAGGTTGCATACGGCATATTTTTAGTGAAATAAAAACGACTTCTAGGCTCATCGTCTTTATTTAAGAATTGATTTTCAATCTTTATTAATGCTTCCGGATGATTTCTGTAAAATTCTGACACAATAACAATAAAATTTGAATCCAAGTTGTGTTTCATATGCTCGTAATCAACCATTTGGTTTTTTTCGATAAATTTCTCCGCATAATCAAATCTACTATGATCACCCAACAGAAAGATGGCATTAAGATACTTATTTTGCACGTTCATATGTTTCCTCGAAATTCAAAATAAAATCCTTATACTCATTACATTTTGTCGAAATTTCCTTGACATGACCTTCATTGTTCATACATTCGGATTCAATTTTTTCTATAAAACATCTGTTTTTTCGAAGTTCTTCTTCAAATTGTTTAGTATAACTTTCAACAATTACTGGTGTAAAGAACTCAATCTTTTCATTGTAATTATCACACAAAGAACTCAACATTACTTCCCCCTTTTTTTGAAAACGTTGAGTATAAAAATCCTTGATTCTTTCTCTATTCTGCTGTTTGGTTTTAATTTGGATTTCCTTCTTTTTCTGAACTAACTGTTCCTCGAGCTTTTTTTTGTTTCTTTCTTCCAATTTCAGACGCTCTTCATTTTTTCGCTTTTCATTTTCAATTAGACCAAGTTCCTGTTTATGCGTTAATTGTTTTTCAATTTCAATCTTATATTTCTGTTCAAGTTCAGAACGCTGCTTTTTATACTCTTCTTCATTTGTATGATCATAATAATATCGCGGTGGCTCATCAAGCTCTTCGCCTATTTTTCTAAAAAGATGTTCAAATGTTAACATATCGAGCAATCCTGCTTCTTCCGCAATTGCCTTTCCAGTATTAGCTAACACTTTTCCTTTTTTACCTATTTCTACTGCTACTTTTTTAGCCTTCTCCGTATTTATTAATAATTTTGATGCGTACATTGTGTCTTTAACAGCGTCTGCTGCTTTTAAACCATTGGCGACATCTCCAGCTGCCTTTATTTCACCAAAAGGTAAAAAGAACATCGCAATATCCGCTACTTTTCCGACATTTGCCAACATCTCTGAATTCCTGAATTCAGCCTCTTCCACTAATAGTTCTGGTGCTTGATACTCCAGACTTTCCAGTTGTGATTTAAAACTACTGGTAATTTCTTTCGTTGCTTCCAGCTGATTTGCACAATTATCCAATTTGTCCTGCATTTGATTTATTTCTGAACTTATAACTTCGATCCCCAGTTCTGCAGCAGAAATTTCATTCTCAATTAAATGATATTCATCGTCATAGTCTGCCACTTCTATCGATGGAATGTTCAAATCATCGATTGTTAAATACGTGTCTATTTCAAATTCTCCCAAATCTTTTTCGAAATCCAATAAGATTTCTTCGTTAATCTGCGCCACTTCATCAATATAATACTCTCTTAGTTCTTCCGCACAATTGGCCAGTTCGTCAATAAATATATTTTGGCATTCTTTATTTGACAATTCTCCTTTTAAAAGGTCGACTCTTGTTGAATATTTGTACTCATGTTTTTTTAGAATATCATTGGCGAATTTTTCTGCCTCTCTTTTTACTCTCTGACACTGATTGACACATTTCTTTTTCTTTTCGCCAATTCTCCTAGTTAAGATGGCCTCCATTTGCTTTAACCGTTCTTTTTCAGCCTTATTCTGCGTATTATCTTTATTCTCGGTTTCCTGAATGGCTCTATGAATATTTTTTATTTCTTTTAAATATACTTTACCCATTAGACTCAAGCGGCTAGCAATTAACTGGTTGATCTGTTTTTCAATCGAATTGGCCATCTCTTCAGCAATGTAATCTCTCAGTTTATCGATGTTTTGAAACCACTCGCTATCTTTTTCGTTTGATAAATAAAAATACGCCACCTCTTTTCCAGTGATCTCTGCTAACATTTTTTTGTCTTGTCGAACTACTTCTTGGACTGTTTCTTCTGTTGACTTTATCTCATCAACTCTTGTGCGAACATAAATGCATTCAATCCCATTTTGGGCTAACCCATTCAGAAATATTTTGTCAGTTTGTGTGACAGTTTTCCCTAAAACATAAATTGCTTTACCAGTTAATTTGAGCATGCTCTCTGTAATTTTTCCGTGCGCTTTATTTATTGTATTCACACCGGGAGTATCCAGAATAATAATCCCTGTTTTCAACAAGTCATTCGTGATATTCACTTCAATGCAATATAAGCTGTCAAAGTCGTAGCCAGCAATTTCATCGGAATTATGATAAAATTTCTTTAAATCTTCCAATTCTTTTCTGATTATTTTTCCGTTTTTATCGACAAAAGCAACTGATTCCTGATTTGCATATTGAATAAAGGTTGGTACTGCCGTTGTTTCTGTAGTTCTTACCGGTAAAATATCTCGTTGCAACAAATTATTGATCAGTTTCGATTTGCCTGATGAAAATTGTCCCAAAACACTCACGTAAAGTTTTTTTGTTTTAATCATATTTTTCAGATTATTCAAAACATCGACATTGGAAAGATCCCCTAAATACTCGGATATTTGCAAGAACTTATCAATTTTTTCTTCCATCATTTACTCCTTATTTACCGAAACTGTTTCTAAACAGCTTCTCTTTCGATTTCATCAGTTTCCAGTGCTTCCAAATCGTATAACATCGTAATGCTGTCATTTAAAATTGACTGCACCTTTTCTCTTCGTTCCTGGATCTGTTCGATTTTTTGCTTTTTATCACTTTCCGAAGCGTCAAGCTGTTCTTTCAGTTCAATTATCCGTTGCTGCTCTCTTGAAAACTGGCTTTCCAGATTTTTTTCAATCATTTCAGCGATACAAGCTGCTACCGTTGATCTTTTATTCTTCAATTCTTTTCTTAGCATTTTTGAAAATTCACATGAATATTCATCAATGTACTCTTCGATCTCAGACTTCATTTTTTTAAGCTGTTTCACGTACTTTTTATCATACGCTTCTTTGAATTCCTGACGAATTTTTTTAATCGCCTCTTCTTGCTCCGTTTTTGTTCGTTCAATTGTGTTTGTCAATCAAAAAGTTTAGCGTTTGGTCTCGAAAAGTTGTGCACTTGCCAACACAATTTTGTTCATTAGCAGATGGTCGTCCAATCTCTTTTTAACAGAGTACCATCTGCGCAACTTTTGAATACTTTTTGCC
>NZ_JBGSHG010000014.1:0-29501 GCF_041752335.1 Acetobacterium sp.
GCCTAAAAAATGGTAAATACCACCAGAAAAGCAGACATGTGACGGTTTATTTACGCCATGATGCGGTGTTAACAGACAAAGCCAGAGTTTCAACCCCAGACTTCACCATTGCTTACAATAAGCGTTACAAAATAGAAAGACATTTTGCTACAATGGTCAGAAATCACGGATTACGACGGTGCCGGTATATCAGACTTCGTGGGGCAAAAATTCATATTACCATGGCCAATCTAGCCTGCAATATTGTAAGGATGGTTTCTTTGTTATTCCCTCCACCAAAAACTTTGAAAATCTGATAAAATCTGTGGAGCCAAAAGTATCTGTCGCCGCCAATTCCTATGTCATTTTCAAACCTTTTATAAAAATTGGATTGTTAGGTTTCTATTAGCCTCATATCAACGAATATTCATTCATGATTTAAGAAATCGTGCTTTTTTATGGCCGTTTTTCGGATGTTTCACTGTCAGCAGATCATAGTTCTTCCCAAGATATACTTTTTCTGACGAATAAAAACGATCATAAGTATCCATGCTCAGGTTAATTAGGACTGTAAATATTTCTTAAGTTCTTTAACCGAAGGAATCTTTCCAGAAAATTTGACCTGTTCATCCACCACCAATGCCGGTGTTGACATAATCCCATAAGTCATAATTTCCTCCATGCTCTCAACTTTTTCAATAGTTGCTTCAATCCCCAGCTCTTTTAAGGCTTCTCTCGTGTTCGCTTCCAGTTTTTTGCAATTTTTACAACCTGGTCCCAGTACTTTAATAATCATATCATTTCTCCTTTAAACTATTTTATAGTATCCCCGATTCGCGGGAATTAATAATATCGATGCAGATGAATGCCTCGCCACCTGATGGCTGACACTGCCTAAAAAAACTTCATTTAAGAAGCCCCGCCCTTGCGAGCCCATAACTACCATAGATATATTGTGTTCCTGAACTGCTTTGATGATCTCTCCTGCGGGCGAGCCGATTGGCAGTTGCACATCGACTTCTACATCTCCAATTGACTGCAGTTCAACTTTCATCGCCTGAAGTCTGGTGTCATCCAAACGGATAAAATCTTCAAGACTTTCTTTGAGATAGGGATCCACAACCGCCTTGTCGATGACATGCATCAGTGTAACCTTTTTCACCCCATCCGATACCATTTTTTTGACAACCGCAAATGTTTTTTTGGCATTTTCGGAAAAATCAGTCGGGAATAGGATATGTTCAATCAGATTGCAGGATTTTATCAGTTTTAAGCGTGCCTCTGGTTCATTGACGATCCGGATCAAAAGCACCGGCTTCTGGGCATGGAGGATCACTTCGTGAGCTGTGCCCCCAAAAAAAACCTCCCCCACCATGGAGTGTTCCGGAGCCCCCACAACCATCATGGAATAATCTTCTTCGACGGCAATGCGGTTAATTTCGTTTTTAATATAACCAGTCGCCACACGAGTGTTTACCGTATATCCAATTTTTTCCAGTAGTACTTTCTGCTCACTGAGGTTTTCTTCAACAATAGCTGTATAAAAGGATGAAATCTTTGAATCCAGGTCATGGGGACTCAGGCATTGTACCAGCAAACATTCTTTGACCCCCAACCCTTTCAATCTTTCCAGACAATGAAGCATATTAAAAGTAGCTGGTGACATCTCTGATGCAATGACGATTCGACTGAACATGATGATACCTCCTTTTTAATTTACAAAACACTACTCTTAATTTACCCGATCCATCGGTATAATAACCATGTATTATTTAATAAAGAAAGACTTGTGCTAGAATCCCAGATAAAACATATAAAAAGCCAACAAAAGAATTATCCCACCCATCACGATTTTCAACACAGTACTGGCCTTTCCATATTCGTCGCTGGCCGAAAGTTTTTGCACAAAACCAATGGATGTTCCCGCTGCTAAAACCAGAATGCTGTGGCCAAGGGAATAAAGCAGCAACAGCAGGATGCCCCAGATCAGATTGCCTTCGTTGGCGACCATCGCCAATAATACAATCAGCACTGGCGTCGCACAGGGTGATGAAAAAAGACCACCCAGGATGCCGGCTAGAAAAGCACCGACGTAACCCCGTTTAGTGCTTTTACTCAAAGCGTTTGTTGCCGGAATAAAATTAAACATTTCCCAGGTTTGCAGAGCCATCAGCACCATCAGAATACCCAGTAAAATGTACCACCAGGTTCCGGTGCCCCGCATTAATTGGCCCATCAGCGAAGCCAGCACCCCCAAAGTCGTGAAAGTAACGGCCATACCAAGGGAAAACACCAGCGAGAGTTTAAAAGCTTTTTTTGTTTCTCTTTGGGCGGTTCCCCCCACGTAACCTATCACCAGTGGCACGCTGGATAATGAACAGGGGGTAAAAGCAGTGAGGACGCCCGCAATTAATGCAAACAGCGGTGCCAGCCAGATATTTCCAGCGATCATTTCTGAAAGCGAATTTAACCCCTGATTAATCACAGCTTCCACTACTGAACCCCCATCACTTTAAAAATTTTCAGAAAATCTTCTTTGGTCATCCCACCTTCATGGGTTGTAAAGACCAGTTCACTGGTATCTTTCGTGACATACTGATTCAACGAAAACTCTGTGGGATTTTCGGGATTGAAAGTCTTACCATCTGCTCCAATGAATATCTGCGTTGGAATTAGACTGATAGGAAATCCCTGCGCCAGCTCCTGATATTTCCAGACATCCACAAACTTGATAATAACCTTTCCCTGATATTCTTCATTTAAAGTTTTTAGAACCGGTGCCATTTCTTTGCAGGGCACACAGGAATCTGCCCCAAAATCGATAATAATCGGCAGACCATAGGATTTGAGTTGATCAAGATCCAGCTCATCCGTTACATGTAATGCAAAATCCTGATTATTACTACTCACCGGTGCCTCTTGCTCAGTTTCAGAACCTTGCGCGTTTTTTAATAACCACACCCCACCAATAACACAAACAATGACAACGGGGATTACAATTTTTAGCCATTTACTTTTATTTACACTCAACATTACTTTCCCCCTTTTTATTAATCATCAAAATGTTCTGCGTTTTCATAGATCTTCTTAATTTCATCATCTTTCATCACGGCAAACAGAATGAAAGCAATAATAATAATTCCCGGAATATCAATCAGTAATCGGGTGATCGCAAATTTAGCGCCCATTGATGCCATCTCAAACAAGAACATGGGTACTTTCGTTGTTGACCAGGCTCCGATAAAAATCATGATATTACTGAACTTTACCCCTTTTTTCATGAAAACAGCGGCAATCGGAAATGCCCCATAAAGCGGTCCAGCCGCCGCAGAACCGATGAAAAAGGCCAGCATAATTCCTTTTAATCCAGAGCCTTCGCCCATATATTTAATCATGGTTTCCCGGGGAACCCAAATATCCAGCAGCCCCAATAATACAAAAACCGGTGGAATCACCAGCGCCATCTCTTTTAAAGAATAACCGGTAACACCAAATGCTTTTATTCCCAGATCGTTATTAATAAGTGTAATGACCAGCATAATCGCCAACACAACCAGAAATGCACGATAACGTTTTATTAGTTTTTTCATAAGCTCATCACCACTCCAATCACCAATGCTACCACAAAGGAAAATAAAAACGCCAGGGCATTTCGATAGATCGTCAATTTTTTGCCGAAGTATTTTATTTCAACCGGCATGGTCACGATCCCAACCATCATTAACGTAGAAATAAAGGCACCAATTTGCATGTAACCAGCTCCACCGTCCAAAAGCAATGCCGTCATTGGAAAGGCTACAAATCCTGGAATCAATGTAATCGATCCAATAACCGCCGCCAGGATCACCCCAAACCAGCCTGATTTATCACCAATAATACTTGAAATCATTTCCGGATTCATAATAGCCAGTAATAAACCGACCAGTAAGATCACCACCAGAAATTCAGGCAAGATATTTTCAAATGCTTTCCAGGCTTTTTTTATTGCCATTTTCGTTTTTTTCTTATCTTTATAAAATGAAACTAACAAAAGCACACCAGTAACAACATAAAGTACAATATTCAAAATTTCTCACCAACCTTTACAAAATTGATTTTTATTTAAACAACCGCTTATCACAACACTTATCAACTTCCGCCTGTAATGTAACATGATAGATGCCTTCTTTTTCTTTCAGCAAATGCTCAATTTCATCAGTAATGAGACAAACCTCAGATAATGGCATATCTTCCATTTCGATATGCGCTTCAAAGTAAACGCTCTTCTCATCGGACATCCAAGTATGAACATGATGAATACTTTTAACTTTTTCCATTTTTTCAATTTCTGTTTTAATGGCTTCGTAATTCAGCGGTGCCGCAGACTGCATCAGAATATTGACCGTTTTTTTGATGATCTGCCAGGTTTCCCGAATAATATAGATCGATATCAGGGCTGTGATCAGCGGATCAATCCAAACAATACCCCATAGCTGTATCGCAACGCCCCCAATCAGTACCCCAATCGATGAAACCGTGTCACTAATTAAGTGCAAATAACTGGATTTTATATTTAAATTATTGTGCGAATCTTTTTCCAATAAAAAAACTGAAATAAAATTGGCAATCAGTCCCACAAGGGCAACAACAATCATCATTAACCCATTGATGGTCTCTGGTGACTGCCACCGTTTGATGGCTTCGATAATCAATAAAACCGATAAAGCCAGCAATACGGTTGCATTCACCAATGCAGCCAGGATTTCGGCGCGCTTATATCCATAGGTTCGCTTTTCATCCCGCGGTTTTTGAGCGAAGCGATTGGCAAAATAAGAAAGGGCAATGGCAATCGTGTCACTTAAGTTATGTAATGCATCTGACAGTAAAGCTAAACTGCCTGAAAGAATACCACCGATGATTTCAGTCGCGGTAATAATTGCATTCAATACCGTCACCCAAAATATTTTTTTGCCGGATAGATTGGAAAGATCATGTGTATGTCTATGCTTTTCGTGATCATGGTCATGATTATCTTCCATTATGTCTCACTTCTCTTTCATTAATTTCTTAGCGTAATCTTGTTTCATTTGAATACTCACTTTGCTGCTTATTCTCTAGTTTTCTTCAAAAGATCCTTGTCGCTTTTGTACTTCAACCTGTGAAATAAATAAGGCTGCAACCAAGCTGACTAAAAACAGAATTATGGCGCTACTGATGTAAATTGTTGATAAACTCCCTGCTTCTATGACCACTGCATTAATACTGGTGCCAACCGCACCACCAACAAACATGTTAAATGATGCCAGCGACATTGCCGTTCCGCGTCGTTTCGGCAGCTTCTCCTGAACCGTCGTTATCAGTGTCGACTGGAGAAAAATAAATGCCGTCCCAAAGCCAAATAATGCCAGCGATAAGAGCCATGCATTTGTAAAAAAGGCCATACTTAACAGCGAAACGCCGCCAATCACGCTTGCTGAAACAAGAAATCCATTTTTAAATTTTTTTCGCAATGCTGGGGCAATACGTCCACCAACAACCGTACCAACTCCAAACAGCGAAAGAATCAGACCAACGACGAGCAGATTATACCCCGTGGCAGTTTGAATCAGTTTTCCGGTATAGGTAAAACTGCCAAATACACTAAATCCGACAAAGAAAATAGCGATAACCAGTCTCATAAAACGAAAATTCGATAGTGGTTCTTTATAAGCCTCAAAAATATTAAGGACTTCAACTACCGGTTGATCCCGCTCTAAAGTTTTTAGCATAATCATGGCGATGATGAATTCCGCAATCCCATAAGCCAGATATACGAGACGCCAGGAACCAAAATACGCCAGAGCCCCGCCAATAATGGTTGCTGTCGCGCCGCCCAGAAACATCAGCCCCATTACTTTGGCAATCGCCTTTTGACGGTTCTGATCATCAAAACTCTGTCCCACCAGCGCCAGGGTTACCGGAAAAATTCCGGCTCCAAAGGCGCCATTCATGGCCCGAAAGAAAATCAGCGATGGCAGATTAAAGGCAAAGGCTCCCAAGATACTGAAGATGGCTGTTCCGATTGCCGCAATATTGATAATTTTGACCTTTCCGAAGCGATCTGAAAGGGGGCCGAATAACAAGGTAAACACACCAAAAGCGAGCATATAGGCGGTTACCGACATTGCTGCGACACTGACCGTCAGATTGAGATCCGCAGCAATATTAATAATTAGCGGAGCCGCTGCATAATTATCTCCATTTGCCAAAAAGGCCATGAAACCAAGTATGGCAATCATTTTATTTTTATTTTCCATTTTTTACTCCCGTCCGCAATGCATGTCTGAATTCTTTATAAGAACAGATAACCAAAAGCGTTAAAACTAAAACCAATAATCAGAATCCCGGTCGTTACGATTCCCATAAAAATAATCAGCAGCTTTGTCTTGACCACTTTTTTGAGCATGATCAAGGATGGTAGTGACAATGCTGTAACTGCCATCATAAATGCCAATACCGTACCAAGGCCGGCGCCTTTAGAAACCAATGCTTCGGCGATGGGAAGGGTACCAAAGATATCTGCATACATGGGGACTCCGACTAATGTTGCAATCAGCACTGAGTACCACTTATCTTGTCCCAGCACTGCTGAGATGATTTCTTCCGGTATCCAATTATGAATAATTGCCCCGATGCCGACCCCAATCAGAATATAGAGCCATACTTTTTGAATAATTTCCAGAACCTGATCCCGGGCAAATATCATTCGATCCTTTATGGTCAAGGATTCCTGATCCATTTCAATCATCTTATTGCTGTAAACAAAGGGTTCCACGTAGTCTTCAAGCTTTGCTTTACCGATAATTGTTCCGCCAAGCACCGCCAGTATCAAACCGACAATGACATAGGCAATAGCAATTTGCCAGTTAAAAATACTGGCCAATAGAATAACCGAAGCCAGATCAACCAGGGGTGATGAAATCAGAAATGAAAAGGTTACGCCGATGGGCAATCCGGCACTGGTAAATCCGATAAAAAGCGGGATCGATGAACAGGAACAAAAAGGCGTGATCGTCCCCAGCAACGCCCCTAATATATTGGCTGAAATCCCTTTGAAATTACCCAGTATTTTACGAGTGCGTTCCGGCGGAAAAAAGCTTTGGATATAAGAAATCAAAAAAATCAGAACAGATAGGAGGATGAATATTTTAATGACATCATAAATAAAAAAATGAATACTCCCTCCCAATTGACTCTGGGTGTTCAGACCAAATATATTTTGAACTAGCTGAGTAACTAAATAACTGAGCCACTCCATTTTTAACAATTGATTGTTTAACCATTCAAATACAAACATGAGATCATCTCCAAACTTTTTTAAATTCTATAATTGAATCAAAGGATGCTTACAGCATTCATCCAACCAATTTTGATTACCATCATTTCTGTTTTGATCAATAACAAGTTGCGGGTAATTCTCAAGATTACCCAAAATATCTTTTACAATATGGGTCATAATCATATTTTCATTCTTTAACTTATAGAAAATAAATTTCTCTTTTCGTTGCGAAGTAACGAGGTTTGATTCTTTTAACTTTGCCAAGTTTTTTGAAATGTTTGGCTGCGAAACATCTAAAATATAACTAAGTTCACAAACGCACAACTCATTTTGGGCAAGCAGAACAATAATGCGAAGTCTTGTCTCATCTGACAAAATTTTAAAAATATTGATGAGTGGTTTCATCACAGACTCCTTTCATATTTACAGGCAAAACCTGCTATTCTTATCATATACATACATAAGCATATGATTATGTTATACCCATTATCAATTCTTGTCAAGCTATTTATAAAAATCAACCAACCATAAATATACAAAAGCATAAAAAGGCAGCTGTCTCAGGAGAATGCACCTGATACAACTGCTGATAAAACAAGTTTTTTCTCTGCAAATTTTATGACGCCTTGAAATCATATACCGGGATATTATTGAGAAAATGAAGCAATACCCGGTTGTCCAGTTGGCTCCGCCCCTGATGACTGAGATAGTCAATGGCCTCTAGGGCGGTTTTCCCTTTTTTATATATGCGATTGGTCGTCATCGCATCATAGACATCGGCGACGGCGATGATTTTTGGTAAAAGTCCCACATAATCGTCGGTGGCGCAAAGCGGATAGCCTTTGGCATCAATCCGCTCATGGTGAAACAGCACCGCCCGTTTGACCTCGAGATTAAATTCGCTGAATTCATTGAGCAGCGAATAGCCATAAAGGGGATGAAGCTGGATGATTTCATATTCCTGACGGGTTAAGGCCCCAGGTTTATTCAAGATCGCCTCGGGAATATAAATCTTACCGATATCATGCAGAAATCCGGCCTGGGTGGCATTGATGATATCCTGTTCTTGCAAATCCATCCACATGGCGATAAACATTGAATAAAAGGCCGTGTTGACACTATGAGCAAAGGTGTACTCATCCATTTTTTTAATCTGTTCCAGGGCTTTAAGAATAATAGGATTGCCTTCGATGCTTTCATACATATGGGCCAGAAACTGGGTCACATGGGTATAGGTGTACTCTTTCTGAAACAGCACATTACTCAGATTGTTTTTCAGTTCCACCAGCATCTTGCGGTTGAGCTGTTTGGACATGCTTTCGTTAAGATCACACAGATAATGAGACAGCGAGTTTCCAGTTTTCTCCCGTTTACCATCGTCGCGCATTGTTTGAACAGCGGGCTGTTCAAACCGTGTATAATTATTAATGTGATCTTCTAAAATTCCCATTTTTCACTCCATTTTTGTTTTTACTGATCGACTTTGATGACGCCCAGTTTATTCATCACTTCAACCAGTTTATCAGTATCAACCGGTTTGGCGGCATAGGCTTCACAGCCCAGATCAAAGGCGGTATTGACGAATTCGGTATCGGCCAGAGCAGTGATGATAATAATCTTCACCTTGTTTTCAGCCAGGATTCCCCGTTGCGCTTCAAAATCCCGGATCGCTTTGAGGACCTTGACTCCATCCACCTTTGGCATCATAATATCGAGACAAATCAGATCATAGGGATCTTCTTCTTTAATGGCAATGAGATAGGCATCCAGAGCTTCCATCCCATCCACCACAATATCGCACTCGCCATACTGGGCTAAAAATTTCCCCAAAAAACGTCGGCTTACCATGTCATCTTCTACAATTAATATTTTCATTTTATTCCTAACCTTTCTTGTGCCGTTTTATTTAATTTAGCCATTTATTTGACTGCTTTATGTTGATTGCTGCTTTTAATTATACTGTTTTTTTGTACACCGTGTAAATATGATTAATCTGGTTGACCTTTTGGGCTGCAGCTTCAAAATTTCCCCGTCTGATATCCAGTTCGATTTTAAAGGCAATCACCTTTAAGTCTTCAATATCCAGAACAATCGCTAGTTTCTTGATGCGGTTCGCCAGTTTTTCAAAGTCTTCCAATTTTCCGGCTGCCACCTGATCGTTTAATTTGTTGATTAGCGCCGCAAGCTGTTCTTCCTTTTCCTCATCATAAACCTTTCCGATTTGACCATCCGAACCATCCTTTTCCTTAATGATGATTTCTCCATTGGCGTCAATATGCATTTTAAAATCTCCGGATTGCCGGGTCGCTTCTTTCCGGCTGATACATTTTTCAATTTCCTCCACCAGTTTCTCCACTTTGATGGGTTTGGATATATAGCCGTCCATTCCCTGGGATAAGAATTTTTCCCGGTCTCCATGAAGTGCGTGGGCGGTAATGGCCAGCACTGGGGTATCCTGAGTAATTTTACGGATTCGTCTGGTGGCTTCAATGCCATCCATTTCCGGCATTTGAATATCCATCAGGATGATGTCATAGGTATTTTTTCGAACCATTTCCACTGCCTCATAGCCATTGCCGGCAATGTCCACCCCATAACCGCATTCGTTGAGCATGCGAGACATCACCAATTGATTGACCTTGTCATCTTCGGTCAACAGAATTTTATATTGCTGACTGATCTTAAAATAGTCAGGATACTTTTCTTGTTGGCAGTCTTCTGCCAAACCGGGCTCAAAGCTCAGCTTGAAATAAAAGCGGCTGCCCTGACCTGCAGTACTTTCCACCCAGATTTTGCCGCCCATCAGTTCTACCAATTGTCTGGTAATGGCAAGTCCCAGGCCGGTTCCCCCGAATCGTCGGGTATAGGAACCATCCACCTGGCTGAAACTTTCAAAAATCCGCTGCCGGTTTTCTTCGGCAATACCAATTCCGGTATCTTCGACCACAAAGAGCAGTTCAACCTGTTTATCGGTGGCCGCCAAACTCTTAACCTTGACCCATACCTCGCCGATATCAGTAAATTTGATAGCGTTGCTGATCAGGTTGTTGAGGATCTGCTGAATCCGATGGAAATCACCTAAAACATATTGGGGCATAGCCGCTGAAAAAGCATAGCTAAGTTCGATTCCCTTGCCGCTGGCCGCCGGGGACTGGGCTTTGATGGTGTGCTCTACCAGGGCTTTAATATCGCAGTTATTCTTTTTAATCTCCAATTTTCCGGCCTCCATTTTTGAGAAATCGAGGATGTCATTGATCACATTGAGTAAGGCATTAACACAGGTTTTGATAATTTTGATATTCTCCTGCTGTTCCTGATTTAAATTAGACAAACGCATTAAATTGACCATCCCGACAATGCCGTTTAGCGGGGTTCTGATTTCATGACTCATATTAGCCAGAAATTCACTTTTGGCCTGATTGGCCATTTCCGCTTCTTCCTTGGCCAGTTTTAAAGCCTGTTCCACTGCCAGCCGCTCACTGATATCCCGGACAATGGTAATGGCGACCTTTTTTTCATTCAAATAACAATGGCTGCAGATGACTTCAACGGGCAGGGTTGAACCGTCCTTCCGTTTAGCCATGGTCTTGATTGCAATTTGATTTTTTTCCAGCAACTCATGGCAATAATTTTGCCCCACATCAGGTGAATCAATCAATTTGAAAACGGGATCCACAAATCCGAAAAACTCCTCATAAGTGTAGTGAAACATATCCCCGGCAGTCTGATTGACTTCAATGAGCCGGCCATGGCATCCGTCCTGATTGGTTTCCTGAACAAAGATGGCGTCTGACGAATTATGAAAAACCTGGCGAAACTTTTCTTCGCTGTCGATCAGAGCATTTTCATAATCTTTCCGTTCGGAGATATCCCGAACGATGCAGATAATCACCCGTTTTTCCAGTATCATGGTGGTTTTGGCGCTGACTTCAACAGGAAACTGGGTGCCATCTTTGTGCTTATGGATGGTTTCAAAAAAGACCCCATCTTTTTCGCCATTTTTCATTTCTTCAATGGCCACGGATTTCCCGCCTTCAATCAGATCAAAGAGCGTATGTTTAAGTAATTCCCCCCGTTTATATCCATAGAGTTCCACAGCGGCATTATTGGCATCGATTATTCTGCCGTTGATTTCGACAAAAAGAATGGTATCCCGGACCTTTTCGGCCAGCATTTTATAGCGGATCAAGCCTTCTTCCAGACTTTTACGATCGGTGATATCAATGCCAATGCCAATATAACCGCCGTAACTGCCATCAACCTCAAAGGAGGGGCTGTAGATCGCTTCAATCCAGCGATACTTACCGCTATCATGACGAATCCGATACTGAATACTGAAGGATTTTTTGCTGCGAAAGGCCTGGTTTTTCATTTTCATATAAAATTTTCGATCCTCGGGATGAATCAGATCCAGCCACTTGATTCCCAGATAGTCTTCGTTGTGCTTGCCGGTGAACAGCGACCAGCTACGGTTAAAGTAAACCACATTGCCTTCCTGATCGGTTTTCCAGATTAAGGTGGGAAAGTTCTCAAACATCCGATAATAATAATCCCGGGATTGTTCGAGGGACTGCTCCCGGTTTTTGCGCTCGGTAATATCCACAAAGGTCACTACCGCATTTCTGCTATGCTTCCGAATCAGGGGTGCAATGCTGACCCTGAACCAATAATCATTTTCTTCATCATCCACAAAAATACTTTTTTTGAATTCTATTTTAATTGGTTCATCTTCGCATTTCAGCACCTTTGTCACGGCATTTCTCAATTCGCAGAACTCACAGGACGGGTCAAAACCGCAACCCAGCTTGTTTAAACGACTGCTTTTACACTGAACCGCATCGCCAAACTGTTTTCCAATAAAGTCTCCTCTTTTGCGGTTGAAATAGTTCAGTAAGGGATCATTGACTTTGGTAACTTTCGCCTTTTCATCCACCACCACCACCCCAACTGATATGGTATTAAACTCCTGAATGAAATTATCTTCGGTATCCAATCGCTCCTCCTTTGACATTGTATCTCCCTTTTAAAGTTTTCCGGCAACCATCAGCTGCTGTGATCGGTTGGCCCTCAGATGATCATATTCTGATGCCAGATATTAATATCACCATTGGCCACCTCCAGCTCAATGGTACGGCTGACTCTGGCTCCGGTTTCGGCGTACTGTATGCCCAGATTCATATCCTTGAGAATCTGTTCTGTAATTTCCAGGTTATGCCGGCCGACGTTAAAGGTGTCATTCTGACGCATGGATTCGGCACCGCCAAAAATCCGGATCACCAGTTCATTTTTGAGACACCCGTATTTACTGGAAAACTGATGAATAAAATATGGCAATCCGGTGGTGACATAGTAACAATGACGGTCGATCGCATCTTCCATCCGGGCCGGGCGGGGCAGGGCAATATGGATGATGCCCCCGACTTTGCGGATCGGTGAATAGGCCGTGATTCCCAGACATGAGCCTAAGGCAAAGGTCTTAATGGTATCATTGTGATTGTTGGAAATGGCCATTTCGCCGATTCCGATTATTTTTGTCATCACTACACCTATTCCTTTAATGCTGTGAGAATGCAATGATGAATATTCTTCAGGGCGGCCTGAACCGACACAGCCCCCAAATTGTAGGCTACCTTATTCATCCCATAAACCACCGAGGAGGCCTCATCCTGACCAATGGTGTAACCGCCTTTTCGCCGGATATCAAGGAGGCCTTTGGCACCATCATTCCCCATTCCTGTCAGCAGCACACCTATCGCCCGAGGGCCGGCTTCCCGGGCCACTGAATCAAAAAGCATATCTACCGACGGACAATGGCCATTGACTTTTTCCCCAGCAAACACTTCCACCCGATACTTATTACCAATCCGCTTAATCCTCATATGTTGATCGCCTGGGGCAATATATACCCTTCCCGGCTCCAGATAATCGCCAGATTGGGCTTCTTTGCAACGTAAGGGGGTCTGGGTATCCAGTCGTTCGGCAAACATTTTTGAAAACACCGGCGGTATATGCTGAACAATCAGGATTCCCGGACAATCCACCCGCAAATTTTTAAGGATCTGATAAATCGCTTCGGTACCGCCGGTTGACGCACCAATGGCAATGAGCCGGTCGCTTAACTGCCCATTGCCAACTGATTGTGGGAGGTGATTGTGATCAACCTGTTGGGCGGCTGGATTTTTTTTCGGCAGGATGATCCCGGTCCTGGCGGCCAGCCGAATCTTCAGGATCAGCTCGTTGAGAAAATCGGCATCGGTTTTTGCTGAGCGGGGATGGGGCTTTTTTACAAAATCCCGGGCACCGGCCACTCTGGCCGCAGCTTCGATCTGGGGATTGTCGCTGATCATCACCACTGGCAGGGGATATTGGGGCAGCAATCGCTTAATAAATTCGACGCCACCCATTTTTGGCATTTCCTGATCACAAACGATCAGATCCAAATCATACTTAAGTATTTTATCCCGGGCCTCAAAGGCATCACCAGCGGTGGCAACCACCTGGATCTGCGGATCATCGGACAGTTTTCGGACCATTATTTCCCGGAAAGACTGGCTGTCATCAACGACGAGAACGCTGATCTGGTTTTTCTTTGGCATTACTTGTCACCCTTTCTGGCCTACTTGAGAAATCATTGTCCCGCCAGTAATCAACTAATGGGTACAACCTGTTATAATCAATTATTTGACTACATCAGTTGAATAAAATATTGCACGTAGCGGCAGGGATCAGACCCTCGTCCACACACTGCTCAATTTGCAACATACTTTAATGCAATTTATATCGCTTAAGGGCTTAAATTTACAGGACTTTTTTGCCTAATTGACCATTATGCCCATTATCCGACTTTTCTTTAATATTTCCCAAATTCATTGTCGGTCAAAGCAATACGAGTGGGTTTTGACACCGGGTTATTGGCTGGTTCTCTCCGGTTGCCCCGGCTGTCGGGCGCTGTTTCTTCAACACCCTGGTAGGCAAAGCGACTAGCTTTTTTTAGAACAAAACGGGCGGCCTGTTCTCTTAGCAATTCGGCCTGACTGGATAATTCTTCACTGGCGGCGGCACTTTCTTCAGAGGTGGCTGAGTTCATTTGAACCACTTCAGACACCTGCATGATGCCCTGGTTGATCTGGGAAATGCCAATGGCCTGCTCGTTTGACGCTGAGGCTATATTTCCGACAATGCCAGAGACCTTAGCCACATCATCGACGATCTTATTAAGGGCGGCGGCAGTGGTGGTGGCAATTTTGGTGCCATCGTCGACCTTCTTAATCGATCCTTCTATCATCCGGGTGGTTTCCTTGGCGGCGTCAGCTGATCGGGCGGCCAGGTTTCTGACTTCTTCGGCCACCACTGCAAAGCCCTTGCCGTGCTGTCGGGCCCGGGCGGCTTCCACCGCAGCGTTTAAGGCTAATATATTGGTCTGGAAGGCAATCTCGTCAATGACCTTGATAATCTTCGAAATATTGGTTGAAGATTCATTGATTTCTTCCATCGATTCCAGCATTCGTTTCATTTCGTTGTTGCCCTGCACCGCGTTTGTTCTGGTAACCTCCGCCAGTTCATTGGCCTCGCTGGCATTGTCCGCATTAAGGCGGGTCTGGGAGGAAATTTCTTCGATCGAAGCGGTCAGTTGTTCAATCGAGCTGGCCTGTTCAGTCGCACCCTGGGACAATCCCATGCTGGAATCAGCAATCTGTTTAGAACCGGCGGCTACCTGTTCGGCAGCGGAATCGATATTGGTCATGATTTCATTGATATGGTTGGTCATTTTTACAAAGGCCAGTCCCAGCTCGCCCACTTCATCCCGGCTGTCGATTTTCACATCTACATCGAGATTGCCATTGGCAATTTCTTCGGCGGAATCGACCATCCGTCGTAACGGTTTGCTGATCATATTGGCAACCATCAATCCCAGACCTACCGCCAAACCAATTCCGACGACGATAAAAATGACCATCACGGTGCTTTGGGTTTTAAATTCAGCGGTATTCTGAGTCAGGATCGCTTCCGAAAGTTGCGTATTGTAATCAATCAGCTTTTGCAGATCTTCAGTAACCGCTGTTCGCGCCTGAGTTACGGCACTGAGACCCGCCAGCGCCTCATCATATTTTTGCGCTTTGACCAGTTCCAGGTTGGCATTGCGCAATTCCCGGTAGGAAGCCAGACTTTCGGTCAGGGTAACATACATGGCTCTGTTTTCGTCATCCTGGATCGTCGCTTCATACTCTTTTAAAAGTGCATTATCACTTTCCACGTCAGCACTAATGGCATCCAGACGGGTTTGCAGGGTGCCGGGGTTGCGTTCATAAACTGCCAGCAGCTGGTTGGCCCGGATATCTTCCAGGGCATATTGAATACTGGCCAGTTTTTGCGATGGCACCAAATTGTTATGATACATATTTTCCGACTGGGTATTAATGGCATTCATAGTATAGATGCCAAACACCCCGACAACTCCGGTTACCACTGCCAGCAAGATAAAACAGGTGACCAGCTTTTGCTTTATTTTAAGGTTTTTGAAAAATTGCATTTTGTGTTTCCTCCATCAAATTATTTACTTGTTCTTTGTATCAGCATTCACGCTTCCTGATTGTGGTTTTCCATTTCATCGTCCTCAAGCAGTTTCTGGCAGTCGAGAATCAGCTTAACCGCTGTCCCCACTTTCCCAATCCCTCTCACAAATTGCCGACTGTCAGTTTCATCCAGATTCGGATGGGGAACAATTTCTTCCGCGGGTATGGCCACGACCTCGGCCACCCCATCGACGATCAGTCCCACGGTGATATCAGCAATCTCAGCGACGATCACACAGGTACGCTCATCGTAGTCGCGATGCGGTTTCCCAAAGCGGAGCCGTACATCCACCACCGGAATGATCTGCCCCCGGAGACTCATAATTCCTTTGACATATTCCGGCAGCTCCGGTACCTCCGTTATTTTCTGGATCCCGATTATTTCAGTAACATAAGTAATTTCGAGACCATAGGCTTCATTATCCAGTGTAAAGGTTAAATACTTCCCTTCTTCGGTTTCATCATCTTCTTCCAGTTCCAGTTCATCAAATTCATCAAACTCTTCCACCATCGCTTCGCCTCCTTGTATTTTACAATGACTGGTAATCGTTAGTTTTTTAGCCGTTTTTGGGCAGTCAGTCCATTGACATCCAGAATCAGGCTGATGTTGCCGTCACCCAGCAGGGTACAGCCGGCCAGCCCCTCAATTTTTTTCATCCGCTGAATATACTTGGGCAGGGTTTTCACCACGACCTGCTGCTCGCCCAATAATTCATCGGCAAAAAGACAGGTGCTTTTGGTTTCCCCTTCCAGCATAATCAAAATGCCGTCCTCGATCTGGGTTGCTCCGGTTTTAACCTGGTAATGGTCTTTGAGCCGCATAATCGGGTAGCACTGGCCCCGGATCATAATCATTTCATTCTCCTCCGTATCCCGGAAGACCTCCTGGGCCTTGGGAATAAAGGATTCTTTGATGGACATAATCGGCAGCGTATAACAGCTTTCACCGACCCGGATATTCATCCCTTCAATGATCGCCAGGGTCAGGGGAATTTTCAGGGTAATTGTGGTGCCCTGGCCTTCGATGCTTTCGACCAGAATATTGCCGCCCACTGCTTCAATGTTTTTGGCAACTACGTCCATGCCAACGCCCCGCCCGGAAAACTCAGTCACCGCTTCCTTGGTCGAAAAGCCCGGCAAAAAGATCAGGTTAAACACTTCAGTGTCGGTCATATTGACAGCTTCAGGGCCGACTACTCCGTTTTCCCGGGCTTTTTCCAGGATCCCCTCCCGACTCAAACCCTTACCGTCGTCGCGGATAATGATCAGCACCTCGCCGCCGGCATTTTTAGCTTCCAGAGTGATGGTGCCGGCCCGGGGTTTATCCTGAAGGATCCGCGTCTCAGCCGTTTCAATGCCGTGATCGGCAGAGTTTCTGACGATATGCATTAATGGATCACCGATCTGCTCAATGATGTTCTTATCCACCTCGGTTTCTTCACCGAGAATTTTCAGATTGATTTCCTTGCCCAGTTTTTTACTGATATCCCGGACAATCCGGTTCATCTTAAAAAAGGTCGGGCCCAGGGGCACCATCCGGATCGACATCACCATATCCTGGAGTTCATTGGTGATTTTCTTCAGCTGGCGGGCGGATTTACTGAAATTATCCAGCACCAGTCCCTTGAGATCGGGGTTCTGAGTGACCATCGCTTCTGAGATGACCATCTCACCGACCAGGTTCATCAGTTTATCGAGCTTTTCCACGCTGACCGAAATCATGCTCTGGCTCTGGTTGCCATTGGCCACCGGGATTTCTTTGACCGGAGCCATTTCCAGGGCCGGATTTTTAAGCTGTGGAACCATGATCTCTTCATCAGCAACGAGGATATTCAATTCTTCGCGAATTTCCTGAAGTTCGTTTATTTCTGTGATCTCAAACTGATCGATAAATGCCATGGTGCGGAAAAAAGCTTCCAGCTTAGCTTGGGTTTCCGAAGTTTTAAGCTGCAGCATAAAGCCATCCCGTTTGATGATCTCAACACAATCTGGATCATTGATAACGTCCTCGGGAATGCACTTAAACGCCTCGGTAATCTCCTTCAGGTTATGGACCACGGTGAAAGCCCGGATGTTTTCCATTCCACAGTCTTCTGCAAAGTGGAGGATCGTTTGATAGGTTTTAGGTTTGCTGATTTTTGCCGCTTTATTGGAGCTGATGTAATATTTTTCTTTAACCGGCTCATTATTAACCACCTGGGAATCGGTCAGATTGTTATTCTCTTTAAGAATCTTCAGGTGTTCTTTGATTTTGGTAATCAAAATTTCCGGATTGCCATCGGCTTCATAACCGTTTTTTATTTTATCCAGTTCCAGTTTCATAAAGTCAATACCTTCAAAGACCAGGTCTGAAAGGGTTGAAACATCAATATACTGAGGCTTTTCTTCGCGGATAAAATAAAACATATCTTCGGTGCTATGGGCCACCACCGACATATTATTGATCAGCATCATCGCCGCCGAACTTTTGATGGTATGCATGATTCGGAATACTTCATTGATCGTTTCGCCGGGATAGCTGCCCAGGGCTTCGGTCTTAATTACCGACTGTTCCATTTGTTCCAATTGCTGGGATGTTTCAAAAATAAAAACCTCCTGCATCGGATCGTTCATATATTGCTCTGCCAATGGCGTCCCTCCTTATCTCAATTTTCCCTAAAACCGCTTAACAGCATTTCGACCATTTCGGCGGTCTTTTCTTTGATCGAAAAGCTGTACCTGGCCATTCGCCACTTCAGACAGATTTCCTTGCTGCCACCGGTGATAATATTTTCAAGTACCGCCGGATCCAGATTTGAGTGGATGAGTTTTAAATCGATGGCTGATTTAATGGTTTTAATAATAAAATCGGATCGTTTATAAATGATTGAACTAACCTTTTCGGACAGTTCTGCATCGCACATCAGACTGTCATAAGCCTGAATCACTACTGTTATTTCTGGATAGTTCTGATAATATTCGGCATAGGCGTTATAAAAGTAGCGAATCGCTTCTAATGGCGAAAAATTCTTTTGTTGGCAGGTTTCAATGATGGCATCGTCATACTGGGAAAAATGATCAACCACCGCCAGCATAATATCGCTTTTAGTTTTAAAATGCCGGAATAGGGTTCCTTCTGAAACACCTTCCTGGTTGGCAATCATTTTGGTGGATAGATTTTGAAGCCCCACGGCATTCATAGTTTGAATGGTTGAGACGATGATGCTTTCACGCCTTTTTATTAATGATTTTTGCACCCTGTTCCTCCTTGCGGAGTGATTACTTACTCATTTTTTAAAATTATACCCTTTTCTATTTAATTGTCAACTTTTTATGTGACGTTCTAAAGGTTTTTTTGTGATGTTTTACAAAACTTTTACAAAGCGCCACTCACCAGGCCATACCAATCCCCACTCTTTAAATGATTTATCACTGCCCTGCCAATTTTTTTATACTTTTAACAAAAGCCATGTTATAATAATTGCTGTTAAATAACACCACAGGAGGATCGGATGATTCGAATTCCCAATCTCAAACTTGAAATCAAACAGGCTAAAAATAGTGATGCTGAAAAAGAAGCCTTAAAAAACGCTATTCTGTCCAAACTAAAAATTAGTCCCAGGGACTTAAGCACCTTTACAATATTTAAAAAATCCGTTGATGCCCGCAAGAAAAACGCCATCGTCTACATCTATACGGTGGATGCCAGCCTGAAAAACGCGGCGGCGATTCTAAAAAAGGGCAGCAAATCCGGCCTTACTCCCAGTCCCGATTTATCCTATCAGGCGGTGGCACCGGGAAACCGCCCCCTGGAACATCGACCGGTGATCATTGGGATGGGACCCGCCGGCCTTTTTGCCGCTCTGATCCTGGCCCAAAATGGTTACGCCCCGATTATTCTGGAACGGGGTGATGAGGTCGATATCCGCGCCGCCAAAATCGATACTTTCTGGCAGACGGGCAAGCTGGATCCGGGCAGCAATGTGCAATTCGGGGAAGGCGGTGCCGGAACCTTTTCTGACGGCAAACTGACCACCCTGATCAATGATCCCCGCTGCCGGAGTATTCTCGAAGCTTTTATTGCCGCCGGGGCGCCGGAGGAAATCCTCTATCTCAGCAAACCCCATATCGGCACCGATCTGTTGCGAGAGACGGTCAAGACGCTCCGCCAGGAGATTATCACAAATGGCGGCGAGGTGCGGTTCCGGGCCCAGGTTACCGATTTTCTGATCGAGAACGACCAGCTGACCGGGGTGGTCATCAATGACCATGAAACCCTGGACTGCCGGGTGGCTTTGCTGGGTATTGGTCACAGTGCCCGGGATACCTTTGAAACTCTTTATGATCGCGGCGTCACCATGACTCCTAAAGCCTTTTCGATTGGCGTCCGGATTGAGCACCCCCAACAGCTGATTGATAACGCCCAATACGGATCTGCCGCTGGAACGGCGGGACTGGGCGCGGCCGACTATAAGCTTTCTTATCATTCCCCCAACGGTCGCTCGGCTTACACCTTCTGTATGTGTCCCGGGGGCTATGTGGTAGCCGCTGCTTCGGAAGCCGACGGGGTCGTTACCAATGGCATGAGCGAACACCGCCGGGATGGCGCCAATGCCAATGCCGCGCTGCTGGTCGGAGTGCAACCCGAAGATTTCGGTGACGATCATCCCCTGGCCGGGGTGGCGTTTCAGCGCCGCTGGGAAGGCCGGGCCTTTGCCCTGGGCGGTCAAAACTATCACGCCCCGGCCCAGCTGGTAGGCGATTTTCTGGCAGACCGGCCCAGCACCCGCTGGGGCAGCGTTACCCCAACCTATACTCCAGGCCTTTGCCTGACCCAGTTAAAAGAGTGCCTGCCGGATTATGTGGTTGCCACCATGAAAGAAGCGCTGCTTCATTTTGACAAAAAGATCAAGGGCTTTGCCATGGCAGACAGCATTATGACCGGGGTTGAAACCCGAAGCTCTTCGCCGGTGCGGATCAACCGCGATGATGACCATGTCGCCAATATTGCCGGACTCTACCCGATGGGTGAGGGTGCCGGTTACGCCGGGGGGATTATGTCTTCAGCGGTGGACGGGGTCAAAACCGCTGAGAAAATCATCCAGCACTACGCCCGGTTCAGAGCTGGGAATTAAGCCGCCTGTTCGGGTCTCATTCATTTTGCTGTGATTTCCCACCCATTAGCTTTACTGCTTCAAAAAGAGAGCTCCTGAAGATTTTTTCTTCAGGAGCTCTTCTTTATACAAGTTATCTTTTTCGGTTTTCTGACCAGATCCGGACTGCTTTTAAACCGCTTTGAGGATCTCGGCGATTAAGCTGTCAATCTCTTCTTCTCTTTTTTTATTCTTCCAGCTGACAATAAATGATTTTTCCACCGTGCCGCCTTTTTCAACCACCGCTGATTTGATCTGACGGTTTGCCTTGATTCCGCCGGTAAATTTGGACGCCAGCTGCTTGGTCACAAAACTGAAGACCTTTTTACCCTGCAGGGATGGAACCTGTTCAAGGTATTCTTTCATCACCACCGCCAGCGAGAAAGCCCACACCGGACTGGCAAAAATCACCACATCATAGGGGGATACATCGGGATTATTGGTAAATACAATCGGAGGTTTGGCCCCGGGATCATCATTTTCGGGAACAATCCGCTCAATTTCTACGTCCAGTCCCTTTTCCGCCAGGGCCGCTCTCAGCCTGTCGGCGACTGAAAACGTATTGTTGGTTTTGGAAAATACAATCACACCAATTTTCATTTCACACTCTCCATTTTCTTTAGAATATGTCGCTGTTTAGAACACTAATAAAGCCTATCCACTTTTAGTCATTAATTATTCTCTTATTGACACTAAGGTACCTCATTTTGTTATTTATTTCAAGTCTTTTCTTTAACTCCGCAAAAGAATTTTTATTCACTGTCAATTAATCATAACCAATTTCAAACGAACAGCCTGGGACCATATTCTGATCTCAGGCTGTTTTCATGGTGTTGCTGATCGCATATTATTAATTAAAATAGATATCCCCGTTGGCGTCGACTGAGAAGATCTCGAAGTCGGTATAGAGGGAACTGCCAAAAATATCATCGATCTGGAACGAATAGTAGTAGTCTCCCACGGCCAGCGGTTCTTCATAGATCACCGGGTCATTGTTAAAGGTATAGGCTTCGCCTTCGTAAATGCCCTCCTCATCAGTTTTCATACTATAGGAATAATACATCGGGGTGATCAGATCACCCTTTTTCAGTTTGGTAATCTCTTTGGCCGCCTGACCGGTAACTTCATCGATACCATCCCAGGCGCCGATAATGGTGATGGTGTAATTACCATCGCTGGCAAAGTCGATTTTTATGCGCAAATTGGTTTCCACCTCATTGAGCATCACCGGCGAGGTATAGATATTGTAGTTGTCGCCCTGTTCGACTATATAGGTAGCCAATGGCTGTCCATCAGGCAGGGACACCCAATAGCCGCTGAAGTTATCTTCAAACTTACCGGTATTCCAGTCAGCCGTGATGTTATCATCCAGACCCAGTTCAATCAGGGTTTCGCCATCGCCGGCATCCATAAATACGTCACAGAAGACGGCCTCGACATAATTCAGGGTGTCGGCGGAAATGGTAAAGCCGTACATGCCAGCGGCATTGATGGCAGGCGGTGATGAATACGAAACGGCCGTTTCCGCTTCGCTGAAATTGTATACTTCGGTGGGTTCCTGATCCAGTTCCGACCAGTAAGCGGAGCCGGCTGATCCATCATAACTGCTGCTCCAGTAAAGCGAGTTTTCGCCAAACCAGTCCGCATCGCTGTAGCTTCCAAAATCACCGTTGGTGTCGCTGCCGTAGGCCATTTTATCGACAAAGGACATGTAGTAAGGACTGACACAGATATCCTTGAAAATTGACAATTCCTCGGAGCCCTGAATGGCTAAGGGATAGTAGATCGCCAAGCCATGAGAATCGGCCTTGTCACTGCCGTTTTTCATGTAGACAACGCAGTCCGCCAGGGCTGCCAGGGCCTGATCGGTACCAGCTACATTAGCGGTGACATTTTTCAGCACCGAACCCAGATCAACCATATTGGTATAGCCTTCGGACTTGTTATTGCCGCCATAGTTTTCGGCCGCTGTAATTCCCTTAATCATCGGCGATAAAACATCGGTTTTAGTAGTGGCGTTGTACATCTCCCGGGCGACATCGTTAAAGGTATAAACCAGTTCATCGATCTTGGACAGGTCGATGCAGGACAGGGTTGCTTCATTGTGACTGTCGATGGCCATACAGGCCGCGTAGAAAGAATCAACAATCACCTTGCCCAGTTCGGCTCCGCCAGCCGCCGGACTGCTGCCGATAAAACTGCCCATGGCGGTGTAATCCCAGCCATAGCCAGGTTCCAGCTCTTCCGATGCCACCATATAGCGGGCGTGGGGGGCCAGCATATTTCCGGTTTCGACGGTACCCATCAGACAGGCATCAAAACCGATAAATTCAAAGGCATCCGTCATCTGGGGATAAACCGAAGTCAGGGCGTTTTCGACTTCCAGCAGCGACAGACTGTCGCTTTCATTCTGCTCGTCAAAGCAGACGCCGGTTATGCTGCCGCCGCCGTGATTCCAGAAAACCAGCCCCATTTTTTCAGCTGGATAGGATGATACACCCCAATTCAGAAATTCGGCCAGGGTTTCGGCGCTACCCATGTTGGCACCGTCCGCTGCTTCAATCTCTTCCATATTCTGACTTTCAATCACAAAGCGCTGGGTCAAGGCGTCATCAACCAGATCGTTATCCCAGGCATTGGCCCCACCGGTCTGAACCACAAATTTCACCTTGTCCGACTGGGCGCCATCAATCATCTCCTGGAGATCCATGGTAGCCAGGCCGCCGTCACTTTCCAGATCCGAGCCGCACATATAAACAAAAATGGTCCAGGTCCCGGAGTCACCCATTTTTTTCGTTTCGGTTCGGGTCAGTCGCTGAATTTCCAGATCACCGCTGGAACTCACCTTCATCTCGGTGCTCCGCTTAAGTGATGTATCGAGGCCGCTGTTTTTGTGGGTGCTGGTTCCGCCACCAACATCTGAACAAGCTGTCAAAGACAGCACCATGGCAAAGATGATCAAAAATGCCGTCAATCTTTTTTTCATTACTAACCTCCCGGGTCAATGATTTTTTATCGCTTTCATGTCTTAACCATCGCGATTAAACTGGCCGCCTTTTATAGTTGCCTCAAACGCTTTATCCGCAATGGATTTTTACATAATACTGATTTATATTATACGCCTCCCGGGTCGATAAGCAAAGAAATTTCGCACCTAAAATCATTTTTTCGCGACCCTTTCACCCAGAAAAAAACGCAGACCCACAATAAAGTGGTCTGCGTTTTTAATCCGTTATTTTAGCGTGATCAGGACAAACCGATGATTTCACCGTCTTCGGTAATATCCATGCCATTGGCAGCCGGCACCTTGGGCAGACCCGGCATGGTCATAATGGCTCCGGTGATTACGACCACAAATCCAGCTCCGGCTGACAAACGCACTTCTTTGACATGGATATTGAAATCCTGGGGGGCGCCCAGCAGGGTCTGATCATCGGAGAAAGAATATTGGGTTTTGGCCATACATACCGGCAGGTGATCAAAGCCCAGGGCGACAATCTCGTCCAGTTGTTTTTTGGCTTCCGGTTCGTATTCGACCCCATCCGCCCGGTAGATTTCGGTGGCAATGGTTTTTATTTTCTGCTCAATCGGCAGTTCCAGCGCGTACAGCGGTTGATATTGTGATTCACCCATATCACAAAGTTTGACCACTTCGTGGGCCAGTTCTTCGCCGCCTTTACCACCCTGGGAAAAGACATCAGACAGGATTACTTTGACATTTATATTTTCACAGGCTTTTTTAACAGCAGCAAATTCTGCTTCGGTATCCGTCGGGAATTTATTCAGGGCCACGACCACGGGCACCTTGAACTTTTGCAGGTTTTCCAGATGCTGGATCAGGTTGGCGCTGCCCGATTCCACCGCGGCCACGTTTTCGGTTGACAGTTCGGTTTTAACCACCCCGCCGTTCATTTTTAAAGCCCGGACGGTGGCCACAATCACCACGGCATTGGGTTTAAGCTCAGCATAACGGCATTTGATATCAAAGAATTTTTCCGCGCCCAGATCAGCACCAAAACCGGCTTCGGTAACCACATAATCAGCCAGCTTCAAGGCTGTTCGGGTAGCCAGCACCGAGTTACAGCCGTGAGCGATATTGGCAAAGGGACCACCATGGATGAAGGCCGGGGTATTTTCCAGGGTCTGAACCAGATTCGGTTTGATGGCATCTTTAAGCAACAGGGCCATGGCGCCGGTGGCTTCCAGATCAGCGGCGGTCACCGCTTTGCCTTCGGTGTTGTAAGCAACAATCATTCGGCCCAGTCGCTCTTTGAGATCAGTAAGACTGGAGGCCAGACAGAGAATCGCCATAATTTCTGATGCCACGGTGATGTCATAACCGGTTTCCCGTTCCACGCCATTGGCCCGACTGCCCTGACCGACGGTGATCATCCGCAGGGCCCGGTCATTCATGTCAACAACCCGGCGCCAGACAATCCGATCCAAATCAATGTTTAACAGATTTCCCTGGTGAAGATGATTATCAAGCAGGGCCGCCAGCAAACTATGAGCCGCGGTAATGGCATGGAAGTCACCGGTAAAATGAAGATTAATATCATCCATCGGAACGACCTGGGCGTAGCCACCGCCGGCGGCGCCACCTTTGACACCAAAGCATGGTCCCAGTGAGGGTTCTCTTAATGTGGTAATGGTTTTTTTACCGATATAATTGAGCGCCATGGAAAGCCCCACGTTGGTGGTGGTTTTCCCTTCACCGGCCGGAGTTGGGTTTATCGCGGTTACCAGAATCAGCTTGCCATCTGGTTTATCCTGGTTGTCTTTCAATACCGATAAGGACACCTTGGCCTTATGATTGCCGTAAAGTTCCAGTTCATCTCCGGTGATCCCCAATTTTTCAGCCACCTGTGCAATCGGTTGCAATTTAGCTTCCTGTGCGATCTGTACATCTGTTTTCATCTTGTCTTTCTCCTTTTCAAAATAATTTCGTTATTCTCTAAGTCCCTTTTTTTTAATCTGCACCACACGCTGCGGTTAATTATTTACGTACATCCTGTGCACATGTATATACAGATTTTCCATAGGTTAACATCTTTTATACTCCGTGTCAATATTTTTCTATGTTGGGACAATTTATTATCTTTACTTGTTTGTTATTTCTCAAACAAAGTTTGAGACTGGAAATATCTTGTTATAATTTTAACGTTCATCCCTGATATTTTCGTTTTAATCGGCTATTTTTTACACTTTCTCTTTTTTTACAAATACTAACGCATATTTTCTGTAAACGTCTAAAAAAAAGCCCTGAACAGCTTTACTGCTCAGGGCTCCTTAAAATAGATTCGTAAAATTGACATTTTTATCGTTCTGTTTTTGTTACTTTTTTAACTACTACATCAGTAATTGCTAATATGTTTTTTTGAAACCGGTCTTTTTCTCGCGCAATTTATAAAATTTGCCGTCAAGCTACTGTTTTTTTTTTATAAAAATAAATTTTCTACTGTGTTTTTTTACTCATTTTGGGAATAATCACGCCTAACTACTCACGATACAATTTATGCCAGCCCGACCAGTTTTCCGCCAATTGGTATCCAGAGGGTACACAGAACAATAAACACCAGTTGCAACCAAACCGTTGCCTTGGGCATATCCGTCATCTTGTAGTAGCCGGCAGTATAGGTAATCAACGGAATGGTATCAATCGGGAACAGATAACAATTACCGGCACATAATCCCAGGGTGATGATCAGCAAGGCCGGATTAATACCCGTGGTCGCTGCCAGGCTGACAATAACCGGCGTCAGTACTCCAATGAGAGCCGGCGCCACCGGGACAACCAGCATAATGACAAAGCTCATGGCTGCGACAAATAATACCCCTTCCATGGTTGAAATAGAAAGACTTGTCGGTAAAACATGGGTTACAAACCATTCGCTGACACCATTGACGACGATCGTGTTTGCTAAACAGAGTACCGTACCAATCAGAATAAAAGAAGTCCAGCTGACTGCTTTCATATAGCGGTCCCAGGTCAACACCTTAATGCCTGGCAGAAAAAACAACGAACACCCCAATAGGGCTACGACAGTAACCTCAATGCCGGACACAAATGAGCTGAGTATCCAGAAAAACATCATCCCTGCTGCTATCGTAATAACCTTCCACTCGGTTTTGGTAATTTTTTCTTTAACCACGATGGTGGACAGGTAACCCTGAATTTCCGCCTGATCAATTTCTGCCGGTGGATATATTTTCATCAACACAAACCAGGATAATGGCAGCATCAAAACCACAATCGGAATCGCACAAACCATCCATTGGATAAAGGTAATCTGAACGCCGGCCAAATTCTGCAGCAAACCGATGGTTAAGATATTAATCCCGCTGCCGGCCGGGGTCATAACGCCACCTAGCATAATCGCAACCGGAATCCCAATCATCAGGGGTCTGGCGGTTTTCTGACGATCAGCTTCATTTTTGAAGAGTTTCAGAAAACTTGCCCCAATGCCCATAAAAACAACCACTGTGGGAACATCCGTGACGACGGACGATACCAGCCCGCCGGCAACCATGATTGCCAAAATACAGGTCTTGACATCTTTGCCAAACTTTTCGAGCAAGACATGAAGTATCCGCTGCACAATCGGCGTGGAGGTCACCGCTTCAGCCAAACCAAAAGACGCCAGGACAAAAAATAACATCGTATTGCTGAACCCGACCAATCCGGTTGCCAGATTTTTAGTGACCCCCAGGAGCGGTAATAACGCCAGACTCAGGAAGCAGATAACCCCTACTGGCAGTGCTTCGGTAATCAGCATGATCAAAAAGAAAATTAAAAGTCCAATGGTAATAAAGCCAATATCTGTCAATCCCTCGGGAATTGGCAGCAGGAAAACGGCAACAAGCACTCCGACACTTATGATCATTCCAAACAACTGCTTTTTGTTCATAATCCACCTCAAGTTTTTATCATCATGATAAAAGAATAGGAAGCCGATTCAGTTTCGAAAAGACTTCCTCCCTTTTAACCTAAACCCTGAGCCCGCCTGATATTCATTTCCGGTGGGTACAGGTTTTTTTCCTGTCTTAAAACATTTTCTCAGACATCTTGTCGATTTCTTTATTAATGGTTTCATATACACCCGGGAATGAGTCAATTGGTAAACCCGAGGTCTGCGATGGAATAAAATGCAGTTTGCCATTTTCCTGACAAGTTTTTTCAACATACTCAGCCACGATTTCCGGGGTCCAGGTTGGGAAATCGACTAAACCGCTGTGAATACCGCCCATAAAGGTAATTTTATCGCCGTATTGCTTGATCAATTCAGAAATATTATTGGTATTCATCACGCCCTGCCAGATATCGATACCCATTTCAATCATCGATGGCACCAGATTAGCGGCATAACTGTCACTGTGATGGACGATCAGTTCAACGCCGTTTTCTTTATAGTAGCCATAGATTTTCTTGTACGCCGGTTCAAAGAATTCTTTAAACATCGCCGGTGAAACAAAGGAGTTGATCTGGCTGCCCCAGTCATCATGATGAAAAACCGCGTCGGGATGAAGATGCTTAACAAACTCTTCGGCCAGCCGGAGTTCAAAATCGACCAGGTAGTCAATCAGTTCATGCATCGCTTCCGGCTCTTCATAATAGGCCATTAAGGCTTCTTCCATGCTCATCAGATAATGAACATGTTCAAACAGTCCCGGAGCAACAAAAACGGTGACATACTTATCATTCCGATCAACGGCATTGGCGTCGGCAATGGCTGTCGCCCAAGCTTCATCGGGATAGTCAAGCTTGGGGGCTTTAACGTAATCCCGCCATTTGGTAATATCTTTGATGACAATGTGTTCCTCGTCATGGACCGGGAATGAACCCAACTGACCTTCCGGCCAGCTCAGGGTAACCCCCCATTCATTGACGATCGTGCCGCCCACTGGTGGTTTTAAACGGCTAATCGGAGTTTTCATCATTAACGCAAACGCTTCATATTGTTTGACAAAGCGATCCGGGTTTCCACCCTTCATCACTTCCATTAAGTTTTGTCTTTTTGTTAACATTTTTCTCTCCTTTATTAAGCTGTTATCAGTTCTTTAGCTTTAACTGCCGCACTGCCGGCATCCGGGGCGTATCCGTCGGCACCAACTTCAGCGGCATATTCCGGCGTTACCGGAGCCCCGCCAACCATAACTTTCAAACCCGGGTAAGCGGCCTTAATGGTCCGAACCGCTTCTTTCATAGCTGGCATGGTGGTAGTCAGCAGACCGGAACAGGCTACCAGTTTAACGTTTTTATTATCTTTAACTGCCTGGACAAAGGTATCGGCGGGAACATCCACGCCCAGGTCAACCATCTCAAAGCCGGCGCTTTCGATCATCATCGAAACCAGGTTTTTTCCGATGTCGTGAAGATCGCCCGCCACCGTACCAATGACGCAGGTTCCCAATGAGGCGGAACCGTCACCGGCCATCAGTGGTTTTAAAACTTCTACGCCTTTTGACATGGCTTTGGCAGCGATCAGCATTTCCGGAACAAAAATTTCTCCGGATGAGAAT